>NZ_CP112866.1:656500-1313000 GCF_026410085.1 Pseudomonas quebecensis | reverse complement strand
CTGATCGCCACCGGCGGTACCTTGATCGCAGCGGCGAACCTGGTACGGCGCATGGGGGCCAAGGTCTTCGAAGCGGCGGCGATTATTGATTTGCCGGAGCTGGGCGGCTCGCAACGCTTGGAAGATATGGGGATTCCGGTTTTTTGCCTGACGCAGTTTGCGTTGACTGATCGTTAACGGTTGCCCGGACTGACACCATCGGGGGCAAGCCCCCTCCCACCTTTTTGACAGTCATTGCCTGGGCTGGATCATACGGCGCAGCACCGCTTAGTTTGCGGCATTGCCAATCCATACTGTTCCCCCAGTACTAACTGAAAGAACAGTCTCAAAATGTGGGAGGGGGCTTGCCCCCGATAGCAGTGGGTCCTGCGGTGGTCTTTAGAGAGCGATCGGCTTGCGACCAGCGAACGAATGCGCCAGGGTGCCGCCGTCCACCAGTTCCAGCTCGCCACCCAACGGCACGCCGTGGGCGATACGCGAGGTGATCAGGCCTTTATTGGTCAGCAGTTGCGCGATGTAATGCGCGGTCGCTTCGCCTTCCACCGTGGGGTTGGTGGCGAGGATGACTTCGGTAAAGGTGCCTTGTTCCTTGATGCGCGCCACCAGTTGCGGGATGCCGATGGCTTCCGGCCCCAGGCCGTCAAGCGGCGAAAGGTGGCCCTTGAGCACGAAGTAGCGTCCGCGATAGCCGGTCTGTTCCACCGCGTATACATCCATCGGCCCTTCCACCACGCACAGCAAGGTGTCGTCGCGGCGCGGGTCGGCGCATTGCGGGCAGAGTTCTTCTTCGGTGAGGGTGCGGCATTGGCGGCAATGGCCAACGCCTTCCATGGCCTGGCTCAGGGCCTGGGCCAGGCGAGTGCCGCCGCTGCGATCACGCTCCAGCAGTTGCAGCGCCATGCGCTGGGCGGTTTTCTGGCCGACGCCCGGCAACGTGCGCAGGGCGTCGATCAGTTGACGAATCAGGGGGCTGAAGCTCATGGGGCATGGGTCCGACAAAACGACGAGACGCGGTTTATACCCGCGCCCCGGATTAGCGTCAAATGATCAATCCTGCGCGACGCGCACCACCAGCTTGCCGAAGTTACGCCCTTCGAGCAGGCCGATAAAAGCTTCAGGCGCGTGTTCCAGGCCGTCGACCACGTCTTCGCGGAACTTGATCTTACCGTCGCGCACCCACGGCGCCATGGCGCTGAGGAATTCGGGCTGGCGGTCGCCGTAGTCGTCGAACACGATAAAGCCCTGGATACGCACGCGCTTGGTCAGCAATGTGCGTTGCAGGGCCGGCAGGCGGTCGGGGCCGCTGGGCGCTTCATGGGCGTTGTAACCGGCGATCAAGCCGCACAACGGCACCCGCGCCTTGGGGTTGAGCAGCGGCATCACTGCATCGAACACCTTGCCGCCGACGTTTTCGAAATAGATATCTACGCCATTGAAGCAGGCCTGAGCCAGCTCGTCGGCGAAGTCCTCGCTTTTATGGTCGATACAGGCATCGAAGCCCAACTCATCCACCACATAGCGGCACTTTTGTGCGCCGCCGGCGACGCCGACCACACGCAAGCCCTTGAGCTTGGCCACCTGCCCCACCACCGAGCCCACCGCACCGGACGCTGCAGCCACCACCAGGGTTTCGCCGGCCTTTGGCTGGCCGATGTCCATCAAGCCCATATAGGCGGTCATGCCAGGCATGCCCAATACACCCAGGGCCATGGACGGGCTGGCGAGGCCATCAGGCACCGGTATCAGGTTGCTGCCATCGGAAATGCTGTGACTCTGCCAGCCAGTGGCACCGACCACCAGATCACCCACTTCAAATTTCGGATGACGCGACTGTTCGATACGGCTTACAGCGCCACCCGTCATTACCTCGTTTATTTCAACCGGTGCCGCGTAGGACGGTGCGTCACTTATCCGCCCGCGCATATAAGGATCGAGGGACAGGTAAAGCGTCTTAAGCAGCACCTGGCCGTCCGCCAGCTCCGGCAGGGTCACACGTTCCAGGCGGAAATTCTCCGGTGTCGGTGCGCCTTTGGGGCGCGAGACCAGAACAATTCGCTGGTTGAGTGTCGGTTCTTGAGGCATCAGAGGGCTCCTTATCGAATTCGTCGGTATAGGGTGCAGACCATCGATGCCGGGCCGGGGTTCGATCGGATCGGCATAAACAAAAATGCCAGGCGCGATGCCTGGCATTTGAGTCTAGCCAATGCCTGTGGATCAGAACGGCAGCTTCATGCCCGGCGGCAGTTGCATGCCGGCGGTCACACCGGACATTTTGTCCTGGCTGTTGGCTTCGATCTTGCGCACGGCGTCGTTCACGGCAGCCGCGAACAGATCTTCCAGCACCTCACGGTCATCATCGCTGACGCCTTCGAGCAGGCTCGGGTCAATGCTCACGCGCTTGATGTCATGGCGACCCGTCATCACCACGCTGACCATATCGCCACCGGCTTTACCGGTGACTTCGGCGTTGGCCAGTTCTTCCTGCATCTTGGCCATTTTTTCCTGCATCTGCTGCGCCTGCTTCATCAGGCCGGCCATGCCACCTTTCATCATGGGAATCACCTCAAAAGTACGTGGATCAAGTTAGTAGCCCGGTGTCATGACGCCTGAGGCACCGGGGCTTCGACAGGTTCAATAGTATCGTGGCGGACCACTGCGCCGAACTGTTGCATCATTTGCTGGATGAGCGGATCGGTGTGGATCGCTTCCTCGGCTTCCCGCTGGCGGTTCAGACGTCGGCGGGTCGCGGCCTGGGCCGGGGTTTCCTGCTCAGGCTTGATCAATTCGATGCTGATCGTCAACGGGCGACCGTGGTACTGGTTCAACGCGTCGTTCAGGCGACGCTGCTGGGTCGCGTTGAACAGGGCGCTGTGGGCCGGGTCCAGGTGCAGCGACCAATGGTCGCCCTCGATGGCGACCAGCGTGCAGTTGGCGGCGATGCTGCCGGTCATGCCGGAAATCGGCAATTTCGGGAACAGTTCCAGCCACTGCAGGGCCAGGCCGGTGGCCGGCGCCGCGGCGGGTTCCGGCTCGGGCTCCGGGGCCGGTTCGGCGGCGTGTTCGCTGGCCAACTCGTCCAGGTAGCTGTAGGCCGAATCCATGTCCGGTTCGATGTAATCTTCATCCAGCGGCGGCTCATCGTCGAGATCGATGCCCGGCGTGGCCGCTTCGACCTGTGCCACCGTTGGCTCGGGCACCGGCGCGCTGACCCACTCCGGCGCATCCGGCACTGCGCTGTCAGGCGTCGGCGTGGGCATCGGGGTCAGCTCGGGCTGCTCGCCGAGGGTTTCCAGCACCGGCTCGACGGCGGGCTGCAGTTCGGGCTCGGGCTCGGGGTCCGCCGGCGCGTTCCACGGCAGGTCGACCTCCGCCACAGGCTCGGGGGGTTCAACCGCCACCGGTTCCACCACCGGCGCCGCTGGAGGCTCTACAAGCGCCGGCGCGGCAACGACTGGCGCGACCACGGCGACGCCAGCCACGGATTTGGCGGAATCAACTGTGGCCTGGCTGATTCCCACTGGCTTTAGCGGCTGTCTCGGTGCGTCCGCCGTATCGGCGGGCCGGAACGCCAGCATGCGCAACAGCACCATCTCGAACCCGCCGCGCGGGTCCGGCGCCAGGGGCAGGTCGCGACGGCCGATCAGGCCCATCTGGTAATAGAACTGCACGTCTTCGGCCGGCAATGCCCGGGCCAGCGCCAGCACGCGGTCGCGGTCGCCATGGCCGTTGTCGACCCCCTCGGGCAGCGCCTGGGCGATAGCCACGCGGTGCAGCACATTGAGAATTTCCGAGAGCACGCCGTTCCAGTCCGGGCCTTGCTCCGACAAATGGCGCACGGCTTCCAGCAATGCCTTGGCGTCACCATCGATCAACGCGTGCAGCACGTCGAAGACCTGGCCGTGATCCAGCGTGCCGAGCATGGCACGCACATCGGCGGCCATGACCTTGCCTTCACCGAAGGCGATGGCCTGGTCGGTAAGGCTCATGGCATCACGCATCGAGCCATCGGCCGCGCGGCCCAGCAGCCACAGCGCGTCGTCTTCGAACGGTACGTTCTCGACGCCCAGCACATGGGTCAAATGCTCGACCACGCGCTCGGGGGTCATGTTCTTCAGGGAGAACTGCAGGCAACGCGACAGAATAGTTGCGGGAAGTTTCTGCGGGTCGGTGGTCGCCAGGATGAATTTGACGTAGGGCGGCGGCTCTTCCAGGGTTTTCAACAAGGCGTTGAAGGAATGGCTGGAGAGCATGTGCACTTCGTCGATCAGGTAGACCTTGAAGCGGCCTCGGCTCGGCGCGTACTGCACGTTGTCCAGCAGCTCGCGGGTGTCTTCGACCTTGGTGCGGCTGGCGGCGTCGATCTCGATCAGGTCGACGAAACGTCCTTCGTCGATTTCCCGGCACACCGAACAGGTGCCGCAGGGCGTCGAGGTGATACCGGTCTCGCAGTTCAGGCACTTGGCGATGATCCGCGCAATGGTGGTCTTGCCGACCCCGCGGGTACCGGTGAACAGGTAGGCGTGGTGCAGCCGCTGGCTGTCCAAGGCATTGATCAGAGCCTTGAGCACATGGGTCTGGCCGACCATTTCGCGGAACGAGCGCGGGCGCCATTTACGTGCAAGAACCTGATAACTCATCGAAAACCGTCGCAACTGGGAAGCGGAAGCCGGTAATGCTAGCGGAGCAAGGGGGAAATTGCATCCGGCACGCTCGTCTAATCTGACTAAGCTCTGCTCACTGGCCCCCAATCGGCCTGAACCCGGAGAGTGTATGCGCGTAGTCCTGGGCGCTTTATGGATGATTACCACGGCCAGCCTGGCGGCGCCCGCCCCGCTGCGCTTTTCGGTTTCCGACAGCTGGGCGATGCCCATGGTGCAGCTGGAAAACGGCCAGCCTACCCAAGGGATTATGTATGACGTGATGGCGAGCCTGGCCAATCAGCTCGGCCAACCGGCCCGGTTCCAGGTGCTGGCACGCGCGCGCATCGCCACCGCCATGCTCCATGGCGATATTGATGTGCGCTGTTATGTCACCCAGGCCTGGCTGGATGACCTGCCGGGAGACTACGCCTGGAGCGTGCCGCTGATGATGCAGCGCAGTGTCCTGGTCAGTACGAGCGAGCAGCCGGTCACGCTGGCCGAGCTGGCGCCACAAGCCATCGGCACCGTGCTCAATTACCGCTACACCGGCCTGGCGGCACTGTTCGCCAGCGGCCGGCTGACCCGCGACGAGGCGCGCAGCGAGGAGCAGGTATTGCACAAACTCCTGGCCGGGCGCTTTCAGTATGCGGTGATCAACGAGTGGACGGTGGACCGCTTCAATCAGACCCTGACGCCTGAGCACCGTCTGCACAAGGTCGCGGTGGTCGATGAGCTGAGTCTTGGCTGCATCGTGCGCAACGATCCGAAACTGCCGGTACAGCAGATCCTGCGTACATTGCTGCGTATGAAAGTGTCGGGAGAGATCGACGAAATCATCCAGCTGTATACCGGCCAGGTTCCAACGCAAGCGCACGCTCCTGACAAGAACTGACAGTGCGACCTTTTAGACTGGACCCATTCAATCGCCTGCCCTCAAGGAACCTGCATGTCTACCGTCGCTCATTATTTCCTGCTGTATGTCGACAGTCCGGCCACCAGCGCCAATTTCTACAGCCGGCTGCTCGACAAGCCACCCGTGGAACTGAACCCGACCTTTGCCCTGTTCATACTCGATAACGGCGTCAAGCTGGGGCTGTGGTCGCGGCACACAGTGGAACCGGCCGCCACGCTGACGGGCGGCGGCGCTGAAGTGGGGCTATCACTGGCGGACAAAACCGCCGTGGACACCTTGCACGCGCAGTGGTCCGCACGTGGCGCCACGATCATCCAGTCACCGACGGCCGCGGACTTCGGCTACACCTTCGTCGCCCAGGACCTGGACGGCCACCGGTTACGCGCGTTTTGCCTGCACGACTAAGCGCCAGCGCCCCTCCAGACTGATGGCCGCCACGCTGGCCAGCACGATCAGCGCGCCGAGCACCACCCACGGCGTCACCTGCTCACCCAGCAGAGTGGCGGCCATCAGCATCGCCACTGGCGGAATCAGGTACATCGCCACCGCCGCGCGGCTGACCTCCACATGTTTCAACACATAGCCCCACGCCAGATAGGCCAGAGCGCTGGGGAAAATGCCCAGCACCAGCACCGCCAGGTTCTCTGTCACCGGTGCCCGCAGCACCGCCGCGGGCAGGTCCGGCAGGTTCACGCAGAGCATCAGGGTGCCCGCCCACACCATGTAGCACGCCATGGTCAGCGGGCTGTAGCGATGGGCGTAGTGTTTCTGAAGGGCGAAATACACACTCCAGGACAGCGCCGCCAGCAGGATCAGCACGCCGCGTGGGTCGATCTCGCCGATGCCCCGATCACCGCAGATCACCACCCCTACCCCGACCAGCCCCAATGACACACACACCCAACGCCACACACTCACCCGCTCCTTCAAAACCAAAAACGCGATCAGCACACTGAACAGCGGTGCCGACTGCGCCAATACGCTGGAAGCCGCCGCCGTGACCCATTGCTGTCCATAGTTGAGGGCTGTGTGGTGCAGGAACACGCCGAAGAACCCCAGCACCAGCAACCAGGGCACGTCCCGCCAGCGCGGTCGGCCGATGCCCAGTACCAGCGCCACCCCGGCCATAAACAGCGACGCGATCAAAAAGCGCAACAACGCCAGTTGACCAGGGCTGTAGCTATGCAGGCCGAGGTGCACGCCAATCGGCGAATAGGCCCAGCAGAGGATCACGCTGGCGGTGACTAGCGTAAGCTTCAGGCGTGACGGGGTGTTCATCGAGAATGTCCAGAAACCGCGAAAGAAGGCTGTCAGTCTTGGCTGGGTCGCGGCGCAGGACAATTAAGCGTTTCTGACTTCTGAAATCACGGGAATTGAGCAATGGAACTGGCCCAACTGAAAATGGTGCGCGCCGTGGCGCAGACGGGCAGCGTGGCCCAGGCAGCCGTGCAACTGCATTGCGTGCCGTCCAACATCACCACGCGCATCAAGCAGCTGGAGAGCGAACTGGGCACGCCGTTATTTATCCGCGCCGGACGCGGGCTGGCGATCAGCGCGGCGGGTGAGATTTTTCTCGACTATTGCGAGCGCATCCTGGCGCTGGTGGATGAGTCCAAACGGGCAGTGGATGCCACTGCCATCCCCCGTGGCACCTTGCGCATCGGCGCGGTGGAATCCAGCGCCAGCGGCCGTCTTCCGCCATTGCTGGCGGAGTATCACCGGCGTTACCCGCAGGTCAGCCTGGAACTGGTGACCGGCGCCTGGAGCCAATTACTCGACGACCTGCAACACCATCGCCTGGATGTGGCCCTGGTAGCTGCAGGCAGCCCGCGCGCCAAGCTCGAACACAGCGTGGTCTACCGCGAACGCCTGGTACTGGTCGCCAGCGCATGCAGCGCGCCGATCCAAGGCGCGCAGGACCTGGCGGGCCGCACCCTGCTGGTGTGGCCAACCGGTTGCCCCTATCGCGCGGCGCTGGAGAACTGGCTCAAACCCCATAACGTCACACCTAGCATCGCCAGCTACGCCAGTTGGGGCACGATTATCGGGTGCGTGAGCGCCGGCATCGGCGTGGCGTTGGCGCCGGAAGGCATTCTGGCTCGCTACGAGCAGGCCAGCCAGTTGACGTCCTACCGGTTCGCGGAGCTGCAGGCGGTGGACAATCTGCTGTTCTGGCACAAAGACACCCAGCGACATCTGGCGCGCGATGCCTTTGCCGCGCTGCTGCACGAGACGTTCGGTTGAGACTTATTTGAATGCCCCATAGCAGGTTTTTCAGTTATCCTTTCGCGAAATTAATTCAAATTGTAAGGGACTACCGTGAATTACCTCCGCTTATTACTCGCGGCGGCCGCTCTGAGCCTGCCCGCCCTCCCCGCCTTCGCCGCCGCCACGCCTGCTCCGGTCGAAGCCAGTGCCGCCGCCGAGCCGGCTGAAACCGCCGAACATTTCCTGGCCTCGCTCAAGAAAAAAACCGGTACGGTCACCCTGCCCAGCGGTATCGCCACCCTGAAACTCAACGACGAGTTCTACTACCTCGACCCGGCCGACACCGAGCGCCTGCTGACCGATGGCTGGGGCAACCCGCCGGGCTTCAAGACCCTGGGCATGATTGTGCCCAAAGCCGTCAGCCCGCTGTCCGAGCGCGGCTGGGGTGTGATCGTCAGCTACAAGGCCGATGGGCATATTTCCGACGAGGATGCGGCAAAAATCGACTACGCCGATCTGCTCAAACAGATGCAGGAAGAAGACGAAGCCGAGAACCAGGAGCGCCAGAAACAAGGCTACGCCGGCCTGCACCTGCTGGGCTGGGCCGAGCCGCCGCATTACGACGACACCACCCACAAAATGTACTGGGCCCGCGAACTGAAAGCCGACGACGCCGATCAGAACACCCTCAACTACAGCATCCGCGTGCTGGGCCGTGAAGGCGTGCTGGAACTCAACGCCGTCGCCGCCATGGCCGACCTGCCTACCATCAAGCAAGAGTTGCCCAAGGTGCTGGCCTTCACCAACTTCACCGATGGCAACCTGTACACCGACTTCAACCCCACCACCGACAAAATGGCCACCTATGGCCTGGCGGCGCTGGTGGCCGGCGGAATCGCCGCGAAGGCCGGGCTGTTCGCCAAGATCGGCATTTTCCTGCTGGCGGCGAAGAAGTTTCTGGTGATCGGCGTGGTGGCACTGCTCGCCGGTATCCGTAAGCTGTTCAGCCGCAACAAGGGCTGAAACCCGCACACAAAAACGCCGCCGCGTGCCCTGGCACACGGCGGCGTTTTTTTACGGCTCAGTTTTGCGCGGTGGGCGCGGCCAGACGGCTGTACTGGTCCTGACTGATCCAGCCGATGGACGAACGGCCCTCGGCGTTGACGAACTCGACCTGCGCCCAGCCGTCCTTGTACGCCAGCACACCGACCACGTCACGCTTGACGATGTACGGGCGCTTGGCGACCTTGGCACCGGGGGTTTTCTGCAGGTAAGCCTTATCGGCTGACACCGTGACCAGGCCGATCCAGTTTTTGCTGGCGGTCTGGCTCAGGTCCAGGCCGGTGGCGATTTCCGGCATCAGCACGTTCAGGCAGCCGGGATGCTGGCGGCCCTGTTCCACGGTCAGGGTCACGCCATCGGCGGACGGTGCCACGCTGCCCGGATAAGCCTCCTGGCCCCAGGTCGTCAGCGCACCGGGCTTGCCCTGCAGGTAAAACGTGCAGCCCCGGGTGACGCCCTCGCCCATTTCTTCGGCGTAGTAACCTTCGACCTGCTGCTGCGGCGTAACCGCCAGCATCAGGCCCTCGTACTTGCCCGAATGCAAAGCGCTGCTGGCGGCCAATGCCGGCATTGCACAGCACAACGACAACACACCCATCGTCAGAAAACGCGTCATCCTATTTTTTCCCTTCAAGTTTTTCGTAGGCTTTCTTCATCAGGACATCGTAGTTGCCGTAGTCCTCGCCATTGTAGTTGCGCGCCATGCCGGTGAAATCCTTGGCCTTCATGGCTTTCATCAAGGCCGGGCTCTTGCTGCAGAAACCCAGGAAGGCTTTGAGTTGGTTGCCGGCATTCACTTTCAAGGCTGCCGCAAATTCAAACACCGTCTTGTAACCGCACGACGAAAAGTTGAACCCCATGATCTGGAACATGCCCCACGACGCCGACATCAAGGCCGCTTCCTGATCCAGGGCAAACGCGGTGGCCATGGTTTCCCAGGCCTTGATCTGGTCCTTGTTATTGACCTGCCACTGCGGCCCGGCCTTTTTCACGTAGGGGTAAGACAGCAGCGGGTGCGCCTGGTCGTAGATGCGCTTGGTGTATTTGCGAAACAAGTGCCCTTCGAAGGCGATCACCGGCAACTTGGCCGGCCCGAACCCTGAACGCCCGCCCGATTCCACGGTGGCGAAGGCCTTGATGATGTTCACCGAAATGCCATTGCCCAACTGGGTGGCGGCGTTCTGGAAGTCTGTATCGGAGAGGGTCATGCCGCCGTCGCAGGTGGGCTGCAACATCAGTTGGCGGTTGCGCCGCTCTGCCTCGATCATCGCGCGCATGCGGTCCAGGTACACATTGACCGTGGCGTGCACCGCGTCGCCCTGGTTATTGCCGAAGCCGTTGAGGAACGTTGGGATACGCAGGGTCGGCGAGGCCTTCACCGGCACCTTTACCGCTTCTTCGATCAGGCTGTTGAACGTGCGGCCGGTGGGGTCGATCACGCCGTCGGGGTGAGCATATTTGAGGTGACGGAACTGGTACTGGCTGATGCACTGCACCAACTGGCCGTCGCACTTGCCGTTTTCGGCCAGTGGAGCGCCCATCTTCGGAATGATCAGATTGAAGAGATACTGGATGCACTGCACATCGGCGGGCAAATTGCGGGCTTTACCGGGAGCACCCACCGAAGCGCTGATCAGACGGGGCAACCCTTGCAGGCTTTTCATCGGAGACATCCTTGTTGGTTAAAGAAGTGATGCCACTTCAATATCAATGCGTTGCCGTTGTCATATTCTGAAACATGCGGCTGGCGGAAACTAGCAAGGCGGTTAAAGGTTGTCCAGTCGCGATCTTGAAAGTTGTGAGACAGCTATCTAAAGACAAGGAGCAGCCAGGCGCTTGATCTGACGACAAGCGCGCTGGCTTAAGAAACACTTCAGTAAAGCAGCGACTTCCCCGGCTTTACTTAGCGTTTTCGCCATTCCCTCTAGTATGCTGTGCACCCAGCAACGCAATGGGACGCCCCTTTGCCTGGTCAGATAATGAAACCGGAGAAACGACTGTGAGGCTCGACAAACTGCGCGTGCAGAATTACCGCTGCTTTGGAGAGTTCGAGATCGACTTCGACCCTCATCTGACTGTATTGATTGCCTCCAATGGAGGTGGCAAAACCACCATTCTGGATGCTGCCCGGGTTGCCCTCTGGCCGTTTGTGAAGGGTTTTGATCTCGGTAGTCAAACCGGGAAATCCGCGACAATTCAAATTGACGACGTACGTCTCGCCCACCTTACCAGCGGCAATATGGAACCTCAGATACCGAGTATTATTGAAGCTTCCGGTCCGTGGGGTGACAGCGAACCGGAACGGCATTGGCTGCAACAACGTACGAGCTTGAAAAAATCAACCAATACACTCGTAGACACTGACGCCAAAGCCCTGACGGGGTATAGCAAATCACTGCAGGAAAAAGTTCGCCGCGACGAGTCTGTCGTTCTGCCTCTGGTCACCTACCTGGGCACTTCTCGGCTCTGGTTTGAGGGGCGCTTCACGTCGGCCGCCGCCCAAACGACTCTTGATAAATCCGAATACTCCCGAACTTCAGGCTATCTGAACTGCCTCTCCTATTCGTCGAGTTTCAAAACCTTTACAGCGTGGTATGGCTGGATCTATCGCAGCTATCGAGAAGCTCAGGTCGTTGCGCTGGAGCGTAACGCGCAGCTGTCTGAGCTTGGGACTCGATTCGGGCAAATTATTAAATCGATCAAAGACGCGATTGATCGATTGATTCAAGCTCCAACTGGCTGGCACAGCCTCGAGTACAGTGAAAGCCATCAACAACAGTTGATCATGCATCATCCTGAACAAGGCGTATTGCCTGTAGACATGCTTAGCGACGGCCTGCGTAATGCAATTGCCATGGTTGCTGACCTTGCCTTCCGAGCTTGCAAGTTAAATCCACATTTAGGGGTTGATGCCCCTTTGAAAACCCATGGAATTGCGCTGATCGACGAGGTGGACATGTTTCTCCATCCGCATTGGCAACAAACAATCCTGGGCTCATTGCGCGGGGCTTTTCCAGCCATGCAATTCATTGTCACCACACACAGCCCGCAAGTATTAAGTACCGTGCGGCGCGAAAACATTCGAGTAATTGGCAAGGATATACACGGTAATCTGGTTGCCTCACCGCCTTTGGCGATGACTTATGGTGAACCAAGCAGCAGCGTTCTACATAGCGTGATGCAGGTTGATCCGCAGCCACCGGTCATTGAAAAGCCTGAGTTATTACAACTCACTGAATGGGTTGATAAGGGACGATATGACGAACAGCCAGTCATTGAGTTGATGGAGCGTCTTACCAACGCACTGGGTGATCAGCACCCCCAGCTTCAGCGTCTACAGCGAAGCATAAAACGGCAAAGGGCTCTAAAAAAATGAGGGCAGTCCACAAACGTGGCCAAGGCCCCTATCAACTGAGCAGCTCACATTCCAATCCGCCCGTCTCAGCCCATGCGGCGGACAGCCGATGGTCGAGGTTCAAGTATAAGCAGCAGGTCCTCGCCTACCTGTTGGAAGAACAATACGGCCTATGTTGTTACAGCGAGATTCGACCCGACCAGATCGGTTTAGGCTTTCATATAGAACACGTCGAAAATAAAAGCCAGAATCCCCAACGCACTTTTGATTACTACAACCTCGCCGCGTCCGCCTTGGACAGCGAAAGCGATTTGCATACATTCAAAGGTCGAGCGTCAGAAGTTTTCGGCGGACACGCGCTCGGAAAATCAGATGCGGTTGAGATCAATCGATTTGTCTCCTGCCATCAATCCGATTGCCGTCGTTTTTTCGCATACCTATCTGACGGGCGCATGGTGCCTGCAGATAAGTTATCCGAAGAAGACGAAGACAGAGCTTTGTACACCATTGGATTGCTTAACTTAAACAGCCCATTCCTTCAGAACCTGCGTCAGCAATGGTGGGACGAATTACAGCTACTCTTCGAAGATCACATTGACCAGGATATGAGTCTTCACTGCCTGGCAAGTATCGACCTCGTTCCTCGCGGCAAGCAACTGAGCCCTTTTTTCAGTCTCACACGAACGTTTTTCGGGGACATTGCGGAACAGGTACTGAAGCAGTACCCCATAGATGCCGAATCAGCTCAACTCGATTAAAAGCCATGAGTTTCACGGGTCTTCTGATACTTGTGGTAATCGATCCACTCGACCACATCGTAAGGCAGGTACAGCTGCCGCCTGGCTCTTGAAATCGCGATATACACCTCGCACAGTCGCTGGTCGAACGCATAGGCATCCTTGAATTTCACATTGGTCAGCAGTGCCGGGGTGAGCAGCACGCTGTCAAACTCCATGCCGCCGGCCTCCTGTGCAAGCATCAGCCGGCAGCACTTGTCAGGCTGGCCGCTCAACCGGTTCAGACGGGTCACATCGGCCACATTGAAACCTTTCTCCAGCTCGTCCTCGACCCACAGGAACGCTTCGTCGAACTGGCCGGCCTCGCGCACCTGCTGCCAGTCGGCCAGGTCGCTGAAATAGGCGTGAGGGCCTTTGTCGGTGTGTTCGGTGCTGTAAAACTGCGGTTTGAACAGGGCAATGGCGCTGATCATGAAACGCTCCAGATCGCGCTGCGCTGCGCTGTCGAACACGCCGAACGGGCAATTGGCCTGCTGCAACTGGATTGCCCACTTCATGGTGTCCCAGTGGGACGCGGTCAACACGACGCAGCCTTCGGGCGGCACGAAACCCTGGGGGTAATGCTCGATGCCGACATCGGCGTCCCGCGCGCCTTCGAACGGAACCTTGCTCTTCTGCGAGTGCACGCTGATCAACGGGTTGACCAGGCGTTCGACATTGCGACCGGAACGCACCGAGTAGCTGATATCGGTGTGCCGGACTTCGCGTTTGCGCCGCACCATCACGCCTGTGGCCAGCTGGTATTCGTCGCCCAAGGTAATCAACACCTGACGGCCGCGCTCAATGATCTGCAGCAACGAGGCCGGGATGTCCTGGCTTTCATCGATCAACACATGGGTAAAGCGCGGTGGCACCTCGCAGCCCGCCAGGCTGGCGCGCTTGATCAACCACAGGGTGGCAAACTCGGTCTGGCTGACCCACTGCGGGTTGCGCTCCAGGTACGTCCAAACGCGGCTTGCGTATTCCAGCAAGACTTGGGCATCCAGGCTGCTCAAGGCGTGCTTGAAGTGGGGCAAGTGCCGGGCCGAGAGGCTGTGATGGCTGGAGGTGCAGTAGTTCTCAAGCACCTTGAGGCACACATTCAGCGTCGCTTGGCCATCGTGGCCGCGCCACCCCAGAATATCCAGGGCTTGGGACACCGCCTGTTTGCCGGGCAATCGGGCCGGCGTTTTGTCCGCGCCGGGGCGCCCCGCCTGCAACATGGCCTTGGCAAAGGCGGCGAAGGTCGAACCGGCCTTGCCGTCCCGCGCCAGCCCCATGCGCTCGCGAAGCGTGGCCAGTTTGGCCCCGGTGCGCGCCAGGACCAGGGTTTTTTCCGGGCGCAGGCATTCCAGCAACGCGCCCAGCAGATGGCTCTTGCCGATACCGGCGTAACCCTGCACATGCAGGTCTTCATTGAGATTCGCGCGAAAGGTGCGCACCAGCTTGTCCTGGGCCGGGCTGAGCCAACGCTCACGGTGCCGGGGGGTGATCATCTGCTGGCTGAAGGGGTCGTTGCTGCGCCGCTGTCGGACTTTGAAGGTCACATCCCACTGGCCGTCGGGCAACAGGTAATCGCGCGCCGCGACTTCTTCGGGCAGTAACAGGCGCAGGTTGAGGTTTTTGAGCGCATTGATGCCGAAGTACAACTTGCGCGGGTCAAACAGCCGCCGCGCTTCGGACAGCAATGCCGGCGTGCCGGACGTCGGCGCGTTCACCACCCACCCCATCAACTTGACGAGCACACGCTCGGCGGCCGCGCCGTTAAGGTCGGCTTGCGCGGCCTGCGCCAGGTTCTGAATGACCAGTATTGCGGCCAGCTCCGGGTCCGTCAGGCTGTCCAGGTGCGCGGCACCGTCGGTACCGAGCAAGGCGCTGCAGGTTTCGTCGGTGACCGGCAGGAAGACGGGGCTGGATAAGTCGAAGTGTTCCGGTTGCATACATCCTCGCGGCCAGGGGCCGAATGAGGTCAATCAAATGGATTCAGCGGTCAAGCTTGTCAGGCATCCTGACCGACGCCCACCTCGAATTGATAACCGCCCAGAGAGCCCGTCATGCCGCCGGGGTAACGCCGTGGTTCGGTGGACGCCGAAGCGCCGGCCACTTCAATCTGCCGTTGCAGTTCGTGAACGGCCATATCGAGCAAACGCTGCAGATCTTCGGCGCTGTGGGCAGACACGTTCAAGTGCAATTGATAGGTAGCGGTGACCGATGGAGGCTGATCGATGCTGGGCTCAGGGCTCGGCTCGGAGGTGCGGATAAATTGCGCAGCGCTCATGATTTGAGCGTGCTCCTCGTCCATCAGGTCCAACACTTTCGACAACGCCAGCGTTTGCTCCGGATGGGCCTGGATACGGTCCTTGATCTCCAGGCGCCGCATCTGCCATTCCCGCAGTTTTTCTCGAGTGAGGTCGTCAACTTTTTCCACTTACGCTGCCTCCGAATGCCAGGCAGTGAAGTATGCCACCGATCAAACGACGGGCTGACGTGAGTTTTCAACCGTCGCGACAATGCCACCATCGACTGCTCGAAGGCAGATGGTTCGCATACGTTTTTTTAAGATTTGGATAGACAACAAAGGAAGAGCGTTATGGAGGCAACCCCACCAGCCACACCCCGGCACACAATGTTCCCGCTGTGGCTGCTCCCTTCCGGGCCTGACCAGGTTAACGGGTAATCGTTGCGGGGGGACCGATGGGGTCACCATAACGACGCTGGCCTCTCGGCAAGCCGCGCCATTGTACCGATCTCATGGGAAGTTACAACCGTTGGTGACCGATTAAAAATATGAAGAGGTTCAAGCACTTGCCTTGACCACACGCTTTGCCCTCACACACGGGTTAATCAATGTGCCTGCAACACCTCGTCCGCACGCCCACCCTCCTCCTGGATCACCAGGTGGATAAAGTGCAGTTTGGCGATCACCGCCGGTGGCAGTACGAAGGGGTAGAAATCCGGCTGGCCCATGCTGCGCGAGAGTTCGTTCAGCATGCCGGCCAGTTCGATCCAGGCATTGACGAACGAAAGAAATGCCGGACCGCCTGGGTGTTCAGGGTCGTAGAGGGTGGCGAGGGGGAACGGCTGATAATCCAGGTCCATCTCGCGGGCGCTCATGCCGAAGCCCAGGGCGGTGTCCACGGCGTCCATCATGTGCAGGTAGTGCGCCCAGGTCTCGGCCCAGTCTTCCCAAGGGTGCATGGTGGCGTAGGCGCTGACGCAGGTGTGCTGCCAGTCCGGTCGCGGCCCGTGCTGATAGTGCCGCTCGAGAGCATCGGCGTAGCTGGCGCGTTCGTCGCCGAATAATTGGCGAAAAGGTTCGAGCCAGTGGCTGTCGGCGATCAGGCGATCCCAATAGTAATGACCGACTTCATGGCGAAAGTGGCCGAGCAAGGTGCGGTAAGGCTCGTGCATCTGCACGCGGACTTGCTCGCGGTGGGCGTCGTCGGCTTCTTTGATGTCCAGGGTGATCAGACCGTTGGCATGGCCGGTGGTGGGCGCGTTGCCCTGCAGGTCGATGCCGATAAAGTCGAAGGCCAGGCCGGTATCTTCGTCGACGCGCTTGGGCACCACTTGCAAGCCCAGGCTGATCAACTGCGCCACCAGGCGGCGCTTGGCGGTTTCCACTTTGCGCCAGCGCTCGTGGTTTTCCACGATGGACAGGTCCGGAATGGTGCGATTGAGGCTGCAAGCCACGCACAGCGGCGCGGTGCTGTGCGCCGGGATCAGCCAGTTGCAGGCCGCCGGCGTGTCGAGGTTGGCGCAGCGACGAAAAGCACCGGCGTCGAGATTGCCGTCCTGCAGCCACGTCCCGGTCACGGGGCCGGGCTGCAGGGACGCCAGGCGACTCTGCTGCGGCTGATAACCCAGCAGCGCCGAGCAGGCCAGGCACTGACTGTTGCGAAAGAACAGCGCCTGGCCGCAACGGCATTGCCAGACCTTGCCGTTGCGCGAGGTATCGGCCATGAACGGTGCGGCAATGCGCGAACTGAGCTGCTCGAAATAGCGGAACATGGCGATCTCTCCCAGGGATGACCAAGACTAGATCATCGCGGACTCCGGATCGTTCCACTTGGCAGGCACGAGGTGCGCAGCGCAGCCCGCGCCCTGCAGACGCCGTCAGACAGATAAGTTGTGCCGGGCCAGGAAAGCGATAAATGCCTCTTCATCCAGTACTTTCAAACCGAGCTCGGTAGCCTTGGTCAGCTTGGAGCCGGCGCCGGGGCCCGCGACCACGCAGTGAGTCTTGGCCGAGACGGAGCCGGCCACCTTGGCGCCCAGGCTTTCCAGCTTGTCCTTGGCCACGTCGCGGCTCATCAGCTCCAGCGAGCCGGTCAGCACCCAGGTGTGGCCGGCTTCGGGCAACCCTTCGATGACTTTTTTCTCGCTGTGCCAGTGCATGCCGAAGTCCTTGAGCTGCTGCTCGATCGCCAGGGCGCGGCGCGCATTCTGCGGGTTATCGAAAAAGTCACGCACGGCCTTGGCCTGCTTCTCGGGCAATGCCTGGCGCATGTCCAGCCAGTCGGCCTGGATTACGCCGTCGAGGCTGCCGAATCTGTCCGCCAGTTTCTGCGCGGCGCCGGGACCGACGCTGGGCACATTGAGCTTGTCGAGCAACCCGCCGAGGGTGGCGCTGGCGGCGAATTCGGCGCTCAGATCGCCCTGCTCCTGCAACTGCAGGCCGCATTCGTCCGGCGACAGCAACGCGCCGATCACCTGTTGGTTGTGGCCGTCCTCAAAGAAACTGTGGATCTCATGCGCCACTTCCAGGCCCACGTCCGGCAAGTACGTGAGCACTTCCGGCAAAGCCTGTTGCACGCGCGCAAGGGAGGCCAGCGAGCGCGCCAGCACCTTGGCGGTCTCCTCGCCCACATCGGGAATACCCAAGGCGTAGATAAAGCGCGCCAGGGTCGGCGACTTGCTGTTTTCGATGGCGGCGATCAGCTTTTTGCTGGAGATATCGGCGAAGCCTTCCAGGTCGATGATCTGCTCGTACGTGAGCTTATAGAGGTCAGCCGGGGAACCGATGAGGTGTTCATCCACCAGTTGCTCAATGGTCTTGTCACCCAGGCCGTCGATGTCCATGGCGCGACGCGACACGAAGTGGATGATCGCCTGCTTGAGCTGCGCGCCGCAGGCCAGGCGCCCGACACAGCGGTACACCGCGCCCTCGCTGACGGTTTCCTTGCCTTTGCTGCGCTTGACCAGTTGCGTGCGCTCCACATGGGAACCGCACACCGGGCAGCTTTCAGGGACCTGCACCGCGCGTGCGTGTTCCGGGCGGCGCTCGGTGACCACCGAAACCACCTGCGGGATGACATCGCCGGCGCGGCGGATTATCACGGTGTCGCCGATCATCAGGCCCAGTCGCGCCACTTCGTCCATGTTGTGCAAGGTGGCGTTGGCCACGGTTACACCAGCAACCTTGACCGGTTTCAAGCGCGCGACCGGCGTCACGGCGCCCGTGCGGCCGACCTGGAATTCCACATCGAGCAGTTCGGTCAGTTCTTCCATGGCCGGGAATTTGTGGGCGATGGCCCAGCGCGGTTCGCGGGCGCGAAAGCCCAGCTCGCGTTGGGAGGCAAGGCTGTTGACCTTGAACACCACACCGTCGATTTCATACGGCAGGCTGTTACGCCGCTCGCCGATGTCGCGGTAGTAGTCGAGGCATTCCTGAATACCCTTGGCCAGTTTCAGCTCATGACTGATGGGCAGCCCCCACTGTTGCAATTGCTTGAGGTTGCCGATATGCGTGTCGCTGATATCGGCGGTGACCTGGCCGATGCCGTAGCAGCAGAACTCCAGCGGGCGGCTGGCGGTAATCTTCGAATCCAGCTGGCGCAGGCTGCCGGCGGCGGCGTTGCGCGGGTTGGCGAAGGTCTTGCCGCCCACTTCCAACTGCGACGCGTTGAGCCGCTCGAAACCGGCCTTGGACATGAACACTTCGCCGCGCACTTCCAGGGTCGCCGGCCAGCCGCTGCCGTGCAGCTTTAAAGGGATATTGCGCACGGTACGCACGTTGACGCTGATGTCTTCGCCGGTGGTGCCGTCGCCGCGGGTGGCACCGCGTATCAAATCGCCGTCCTGGTACAACAGGCTGACCGCCAGCCCGTCGAGCTTCGGCTCGCAGCTGTATTCCACCGCCGCACCGCCGCCGAACAGATCGCCCACCGGCAGATCGAGGCCCTCGGTGACGCGGCGATCGAACTCAAGCATGGTGGCTTCATCGAACGCGTTGCCCAGGCTGAGCATCGGGATCTCATGCTTGACTTGAGTAAACGCCGACAACGCCGCGCTGCCGACCCGCTGCGTCGGAGAATCGCGCGTGACCAGCTCCGGGTGCTCGGCTTCGAGAGCCTTGAGCTCGTGGAACAGACGATCGTACTCGGCGTCCGGAATGCTCGGCTCGTCGAGAACGTGGTAGCGGTAGTTGTGCTGATCCAGTTCAGCGCGCAGTTCGAGGATGCGGGTGTGGGCGGCGGTCATGGTGTTCTCTCATAAAGCAAAAGAGCAGCCGAAGCTGCTCAAATGTTGGTGCGCTTATTCTAATGACAACGCTGGAAGCCAATCCTCAGCGTTTCTGTGTCAGGGCGCGACGCTCGAACTCGACGATACGCTGACGGTAGTGTTCGATGGTCTGGGCGGTCAGCACGCTGCGCTGGTCGTCCTTGAGCTCGCCGTTGAGCTCCCGAGACAGCTTGCGCGCTGCGGCCACCATCACGTCGAACGCTTGTTTGGGGTGACGCGGGCCCGGCAGGCCGAGGAAAAAGCTCACCGCCGGCGTGCTGAACAGGTCGATATCGTCCAGATCAAAAGTACCCGGTTTGACCGCGTTGGCCATGGAGAACAGCACTTCGCCATTGCCGGCCATGCTTTCGTGGCGGTGGAAAATATCCATCTCGCCGAAGCGCAGGCCGCTTTCGAGGATGTTCTGCAACAATGCCGGGCCCTTGAAGCCGCCCGCATCGCGGCAAATAACACTGATCACCAGGACTTCTTCGGCGGCCGGCTGGTCGTTGACCGATTGGCGCGGCGCGTTCCTGCCGGTGTTTTCATCCGGGAAATCGTCGTCGCGACTGCTGAAACCGGGGCCTTCGTTTACGTCCAGATTCAAGTCGCCCTGTTGTGGCTCGGCCACCGGGTTGGCACGCTTGCCGCGTTTGGACGACGGCTCGCGGGCTTCACGCACCGGCGCACTCATCGACGGCAGGTCGTGCTCGTCCAACTGAGGCTCTTTATGGGTGTCCAGCACACGGGGCGGGCCCAGCAACTCGGCGCTGCCGTCATCGTCGGGCAAGTTGGACAGGTTGCGGTCCAGGCGGAACTTGAGCTTGCCCTTGCCACCGCGCATGCGGCGCCAGCCATCAAAAAGAATACCGGCAATGACAATAATGCCGATGACGATCAGCCACTCGCGCAGACCGATTTCCATGTAATCCCGTGCCTCTAATAAAAAATGCTGAAAAATAAGGGGTTTAGCACCGTGCAAACCGCTTTAAAACGTGGCGCCAACTCTATGTTCTGACTGACGTTTTGCCCACGCACACGAAAAATTGACATTAAACTAGCACGACCAAAGATAACTTTACACAGTTGGCGCGAAATGTGTCGAATTGCCAGCTTTCAGGCGTAGCAGGCAATCTCCTACAGCAGTCGCCAACTGTGAGCCACAGGCCCTGAGCGACAAGCTTCAAGCTGACTCACTTGCCGCTTGAAGCTTGCCGTCAGGCGTCCACCATCGCCATCGCCTCTTCCACGTCCACCGCCACCAGGCGCGAACAACCCGGCTCGTGCATCGTCACCCCCATCAATTGATCAGCCATTTCCATGGCGATCTTGTTGTGGGTGATATAGATGAACTGCACGGTCTGGGACATCTCCTTGACCAGCCGCGCATAGCGCCCCACGTTCGCATCATCCAGCGGTGCATCCACTTCATCGAGCATGCAGAACGGCGCCGGGTTCAGCTTGAAGATGGCAAACACCAACGCCAACGCAGTCAGGGCTTTTTCGCCGCCGGAGAGCAAATGGATGGTGCTGTTCTTCTTCCCTGGCGGACGCGCCATGATCGTCACCCCTGTATCGAGTAGATCTTCGCCCGTCAGTTCCAAGTAGGCGCTGCCGCCACCGAAAACTTTTGGGAATAAGGCCTGTAAACCGCCATTAATCTGATCAAAGGTATCTTTGAAACGGTTGCGGGTTTCCTTGTCGATCTTGCGGATCACGTTTTCCAGGGTATCCAGTGCCTCCACCAGGTCGGCGTCCTGGGCATCCAGATAACGCTTGCGCTCGGACTGCTGCTGATATTCATCGATCGCGGCGAGGTTGATCGCGCCCAGGCGTTGAATCCGCGCGGCAATGCGTTCGAGTTCTTCTTCGGCGTCTTTCTCGTTGGCCTGGGCGGTCAAGGTATTGAGCACGCCGTGCAGGTCGTAGCCGTCTTCCAGCAATTGGTCCTGCAGGGTTTTGCGACGCACGGTGAGGGCCTGCCATTCCATGCGCTGTTGTTCGAGCTGGCCGCGGATCAACTGGGACTGCTGCTCGGCCTGTGTCCGGCGTTTTTCTGCGTCGCGCAATTCGCGGTCGGCATCTTCCAGGGCGATCTGCGCGGTCTTGAGCTCTTCGTCGACGGTCATGCGCTTGTCGAGCAACTCTTCGAGCTTGAGGCGCAACTCTTCCAGCGGCGCTTCGCCCTCCTCCAGGTTGAGGCTCAGTTGCTCGCGCTTTTCGGTCAGGCGTTCGGACTGCATCTCCAGGCGCTCAAGAGCCTGGGCCGTGGACGCGTGCTGGGCCTTGAGCGAGCCCAGGCGCACGGCCAACTGATGGGCGTGGTCCTTGTGCTGGCGCGCTTCCTGGCGCACACGGTCGAGGCGCTCGCGCAGGCTGTCACGCTGGGCCAGCAGCAGTTCGCGCTGTTCGGTGTCCTGGGCCATGCTGTCGAGCGCCTCCTGCAAGTGCAGGCGCGCTTCGCCGATCTGTTCGTGCTCCAGGGCGCGTTGTTCGCCCATCTCGGCGACCTCTTCGTCGAGCCGGGTGCGGCGCAGGGTCAGTTGCTCGACCTTGGCCTTGCTCGCCGACAGTTGCGCCTTGAGTTCGCCTTGCTGGCGCGCTTCATCCTGCAACAGGCGACGCAGGTGTTCGCGGCCGGTCTCTTGCTGGCGCTGGGTGGCGCGCAGGGTTTGCAGTTCGGTTTCGAGACGTTCGAGGGTGGCTTCGCGTTCTTCGCGCTCGGCGCTCAGGCTGACGATTTCCTGGCCACGGGCCAGAACGCCGCTTTCCGCTTCGCTGGCGCGGCGCACACGCAGGAAGTGGCGGCCAACCCAGTAACCGTCACGGCTGATCAGGCTTTCGCCTGCCGCCAGCCCACCGCGCTGGGCCAGGGCCTGCTCCAGGGAGTCGACCGGCTTGACCTGGCCCAGCCACGGCGACAGATCAATCGCGGCCTCG
The DNA here is from genome assembly GCF_026410085.1 of Pseudomonas quebecensis. Taxonomy (NCBI): domain Bacteria; kingdom Pseudomonadati; phylum Pseudomonadota; class Gammaproteobacteria; order Pseudomonadales; family Pseudomonadaceae; genus Pseudomonas; species Pseudomonas quebecensis. Next base: position 1,290,602 of record NZ_CP112866.1, on the reverse strand, counting down.
ACCTTATCCAGCAGGCTGCCCGGCACCCGTGCGCCATCGGCGGCGGGGCTGAGCAAACGCAGATCGCCCTGGGCAAACCCGGCGAGGTCGAAGCCGCCGAAATCGTCCACCAGCACGGCTTGCAGGTCGGCCCCCAACACGGTTTCAACGGCCAGCTCCCAACCGGCGTCGACTTTCAAACCTTCGGCCAGACGCGGGCGCTCAGCCAGGTGCTGGTCGCGCAGCCATTCGGCGGTGCCGGTGCCGGGGTCCAGCGCGGCTTGCTGCAGGGCCTCAAGGGATGCCAGACGTCCGTTAAGCCGCTGTAAATCGCCCTGAGCCTGCTGCTGCGCCTGGGTCGCCTGTTGCAATTGCTGGCGCAGTTGCTCCAGGCGCTCGACTTGCTGTTCTTCGCTGGCTTCCAGCTCCTCCAGCGTCATTTCGCTTTCGGCCAGTTGCTCGCTGAGGTCCATGATCGCCGCGTCTTCCGGGTCGGCGGCAAGCAGCACGCGCTCTTCCTGCAAGCGGCGCTGGCGCTCGGCCAGGCGTTCCATGCTGGTTTCCAGTTGCTGGATGCGCGACTGCTGCACCTCGGCCTGGCGGCGCGGTTCGGCCGATTGCAGGTTGAAGGCGTCCCACTGTTCCTGCCAGCCGTGCATGGTGGCTTCGGCTTCCTCCAGGGCAGCGGCGGCTTCTTCAGCGGCGGCGCTGGTGATCTCTTGCTCGGGGATGAGCATGTCCAGCTCTTCGCCGAGGGTCAGCAGCAAGGTGCGGTCGTGGCCCAGGTGGGATTCGGTCTCCAGGCGCGCGCGCTCGGCTTCCTTCAGATCGTCCTGCAATTGGCGCAGACGCTGCTGGCCGTGCTGGATGCTCTGCTCGACTCGGGCGATATCGCCGCCCACCGAATAGAAGCGGCCCTGCACCAGATTGAAGCGCTCGGACAGATCATGGTGCCCGTCGCGCAGGCGTTCGATGCTGGCGTCGGCGTTGCGCTGCTCGGCCACCAGCGCTTCGAAGCTGATTTCCTGGGTGCCGATGATGACTTCGCGCTGGCCCACCTGATCGTTCAAGGCCTGCCAGCGCAGGGCCGACAGTTGCGCCTTGAGCTGGCGCTCTTCGCCCTTGTACTCCTGATACTTTTCGGCGGCCTGGGCCTGGCGGTGCAGGCGCTCCAACTGGCGCTCCAGCTCTTCGCGCAGGTCGGTCAGCCGGGCGAGGTTTTCGTGGGTGCGGCGGATGCGGTTTTCGGTCTCGCGACGGCGCTCCTTGTACTTGGAGATGCCGGCCGCTTCTTCGATGAAGTTGCGCAGGTCCTCGGGCTTGGCTTCGATCAGCTTGGAGATCATGCCCTGTTCGATGATCGAGTAGCTGCGCGGGCCGAGGCCAGTGCCGAGGAAGATATCGGTAATGTCGCGACGTCGGCACTTGGTGCCGTTGAGGAAGTAGCTGTTCTGGCTGTCGCGCGTGACTTTGCGGCGGATGGAGATTTCCGCGTAGGCCGCGTATTCGCCGATCAGGGTGCCGTCGGAGTTGTCGAACACCAGCTCGATGCTGGCCTGGCTCACCGGCTTGCGGCTGGTGGAGCCGTTGAAGATGACGTCGGTCATCGACTCGCCGCGCAGGTTCTTGGCCGAGCTCTCGCCCATCACCCAGCGGACGGCGTCGATGATGTTCGACTTGCCGCAGCCATTGGGCCCCACCACCGCCGCCATGTTACTGGGGAAGTTCACCGTGGTCGGGTCGACGAAGGATTTGAACCCCGCCAGTTTGATGCACTTGAGCCGCACGTTCAGGCGTCCGTTAACGCAGCGATGACCAACGAGCAACTGCGCTGGCCGTAGGCCGACAGCACTTGGCGAATCTGCGGCAGGTCACGGGCCAGCACGGCGGCGAGCAGTTGCTCGAACAGCGCCAGGTACTCGCTCATCTCGGCCTTGCGCTGGTCCAGGGCCAGGTAATAGGCGCGGTTCATCGCCGGCTGCAGGTTTTCGACGGTTTCCTGCAGGTACGGGTTGTTAGCGAAGGGGTACGCGGCGCGCATCACATTGAAGCTTTCTTCGACGAAGGCGCGGATATCCTGACGCTCGAAGTTGCTCACCAAACGCTGCTGGATCTGCACGAACGGCGCCATGTCGGCCTGGGTCTGCCAGCCCTGCGCCACTGCATTGCCGAGCAGGATGTACAACTCGCCCATCAACGTGCACAGGCTCTGCACCTTGTGTGCGGTCAGCTCGGTGACGTGAGCGCCACGGCGCGGCAGGATCGCGATCAGGTGCCGGCGTTCAAGGATCAGCAGGGCTTCGCGCACGGAGCCGCGGCTGACATTGAGTGCCAGCGTGACCTTCTGTTCCTGGATACGCTCCCCAGGCTTGAGATCGCCGCGAATGATACGTTCGGCGAGGTGGTGAGCGATCTGCTCGGCGAGACTGTCCGGCGCCTTGAACGTCATGGGTTTCCTTCAAAATCGTCTATCGATACAAGCGCGGCAGTGTAGCGCATTGGCCCGCTGATGGCGCTACGCCCACTGTCGCGAATTGGCATGAAATAAGCAGCTCTCCCCGTCTACAAGCCGCCAAAAACGCCGGTTCCAGAAGACTGAACCATAATTGAATGGGTTGTGACCGCATTTTCTTGACCCTTAGGTCAGAAAACAATTGACCGAAAAGTCAGACATGACTAGATTCGGCCCACAGCGGTTAACAACAATAATGAGTCTGCGAGGCCTTCCGTGATCCAGTTTTTACTCAACCAGGAACTCCGTAGCGAGCACGCCCTGGACCCCAATCTGACCGTGCTCAATTATCTTCGCGAGCACCTGGGCAAACCCGGTACCAAGGAAGGCTGCGCCAGCGGCGACTGTGGTGCATGCACCGTGGTAGTCGGCGAGTTGCACACCGATGATCAAGGCGTCGAGCACATTCGCTATCGCAGCCTCAATTCATGCCTGACCTTTGTGTCGTCATTGCACGGCAAGCAACTGATCAGCGTCGAGGACCTCAAGCACCAGGGCCAACTGCACAGCGTGCAGCAGGCCATGGTGGAGTGCCACGGCTCGCAATGCGGTTTTTGCACCCCCGGTTTCGTGATGTCGTTGTTCGCACTGCAGAAGAACAGCGACGCCCCCGACAGCGCCAAGGCCCACGAAGCGCTGGCCGGCAATCTGTGTCGCTGCACCGGTTACCGGCCGATTCTCGCCGCCGCCGAACAGGCCTGCTGCAACAAGCCCAAGGACCAATTCGACAGCCGCCAGGCCGACACCATCGCGCGCCTCAAAAGCATCGCACCAACCCAGACCGGCGAACTCAACAGCGGCGACAAACGTTGCCTGGTGCCCCTGACCGTGGCCGACTTGGCCGACCTTTACGACGCCTATCCGCAAGCCCGTTTGCTGGCCGGCGGCACCGACCTGGCGTTGGAAGTCACTCAGTTCCACCGCACGCTGCCGGTGATGATCTACGTCGGCAACATTGAAGAAATGAAGCGCATCGAGTCGTTCGACGACCGCCTGGAAATCGGCGCCGCCACCCCGCTCTCCGACTGCTACGCCGCGTTGCACCAGGCATACCCGGACTTCGGCGATCTGCTGCACCGCTTCGCCTCCCTGCAGATCCGCAACCAGGGCACCCTGGGCGGCAATATCGGTAACGCCTCGCCGATCGGAGACTCGCCGCCGCTGCTGATCGCACTCGGCGCACAGATCGTGCTGTGCAAAGGCGACACCCGGCGCACCCTGGCGCTGGAAGACTACTTCATCGATTACCGCGTCACCGCGCGCCAGGACAGCGAATTCATCGAGAAGATCATCGTGCCCAAGGGCCATACGCTGTTCCGCGCCTACAAGGTGTCCAAACGCCTGGATGACGATATTTCCGCCGTCTGCGCCGCTTTCAATCTGACCCTCGACAACGGTGTGGTCCAGACCGCCCGCGTGGCCTTCGGTGGCATGGCCGCCACGCCCAAACGCGCTCGACACTGCGAGGCCGTACTGGTGGGCGCCACCTGGAACGCCGCCACGGTCGAGAAAGCCTGCGCCGCCCTGGCCGAGGACTTCACGCCGCTGTCGGACTTCCGCGCCAGCAAGGAATACCGCCTGCTCAGCGCGCAGAACCTGCTGCGCAAATACTTTATCGAGCTGCAAACACCGCACATCGAGACTCGGGTGACCGCTTATGTCTAACCATCACGCCGTGGAAAAAACCCAGGCCGAGCTGGCCGAACTGTTCGCCCAGGACTTGACCAGCGGAGTCGGGCGCAGCGTCAAGCATGACAGCGCCGCCAAGCACGTCTCGGGCGAGGCGCAGTACATCGACGACCGCCTGGAATTCCCCAATCAGTTGCATGTGTACGCTCGCCTGTCCGACCGCGCCCACGCGCGCATCCTCAGCCTCGACACCGCACCCTGCTACGCCTTTGACGGCGTACGTATTGTCATCACCCATGAAGACGTGCCGGGACTTAAAGACATCGGCCCGCTGCTGCCCGGCGACCCGCTGCTGGCCATCGACACCGTGCAGTTCGTCGGCCAGGTGGTGCTGGCCGTGGCCGCCCGCGACCTGGAGACCGCGCGCAAAGCGGCGATGGCGGCAGTGATCGAATACCAGGACCTGGAACCGGTGCTGGATGTGGTCGAGGCCTATCGCAATAAACACTTCGTGCTCGACAGCCACACGCACCAGCGCGGTGATTCGGCGGGTGCATTGGCCACGGCCAAAAATCGCATTCAGGGCACGCTGCATATCGGCGGCCAGGAGCACTTCTACCTGGAAACCCAGATCTCCTCGGTGATGCCCACCGAAGACGGCGGCATGATCGTCTACTGCTCCACCCAGAACCCCACCGAAGTACAGAAGCTGGTGGCCGAAGTGCTGGACGTGTCGATGAACAAAATCGTCGTGGACATGCGCCGCATGGGCGGTGGCTTCGGCGGCAAGGAAACCCAGGCCGCCAGCCCGGCATGCCTGTGCGCGGTGATCGCGCACCTGACCGGCCAGCCGACCAAGATGCGCCTGCCGCGGGTCGAGGACATGCTGATGACCGGCAAACGTCACCCCTTCTATATCGAATACGACGTGGGCTTCGACGACAGCGGTCGTCTGCATGGCATCCAATTGGAACTGGCGGGCAACTGCGGCTGCTCGCCGGACCTGTCGAACTCGATTGTCGACCGCGCCATGTTCCACGCCGACAATGCCTATTACCTGGGCGACGCCACGGTCAACGGCCATCGCTGCAAGACCAACACTGCGTCCAATACCGCTTACCGGGGTTTCGGCGGCCCGCAAGGCATGGTTGCGATTGAGGAGGTGATGGACGCCATCGCCCGTCATCTGGCGCTGGACCCGCTGGCGGTGCGCAAGGCCAACTACTACGGCAAGACCGAGCGCAACGTCACCCACTACTACCAGACCGTCGAGCACAACCTGCTTGAGGAGATGACCGCCGAACTGGAAGCCAGCAGCCAATACGCCGAGCGCCGCGAAGCGGTTCGCCGCTACAACGCCCACAGCCCGATCCTGAAAAAAGGCCTGGCGCTGACCCCGGTCAAATTCGGCATTTCGTTTACCGCCAGTTTCCTCAATCAGGCCGGCGCGCTGATCCATGTCTACACCGACGGCAGCATCCACCTGAACCACGGCGGCACCGAGATGGGCCAGGGCTTGAACACCAAGGTCGCCCAAGTGGTGGCCGAAGTGTTCCAGGTCGGCATCGACCGCGTGCAGATCACCGCCACCAACACCGACAAGGTACCCAACACATCGCCGACCGCCGCTTCCAGCGGTGCCGACCTGAATGGCAAGGCCGCGCAGAATGCCGCCGAAACCATCAAGCAGCGCCTGGTGGAATTCGCCGCGCGCAAGTACGACGTCAGTGAAGCGGATGTGCAGTTTCACAACGGTCATGTGCGCGTGCGCGAGCAGATCCTGACCTTCGAGACGCTGATCCAACAGGCGTACTTCGCCCAGGTCTCGCTGTCGAGCACCGGGTTCTACAAGACCCCGAAAATCTTTTACGACCGCAGCCAGTCGCGCGGCCGACCGTTCTATTACTACGCGTTTGGCGCGGCCTGCTGCGAAGTGCTCGTCGATACCCTGACCGGCGAATACAAGATGCTGCGCACGGACATCCTTCACGATGTGGGCGCTTCGCTGAACCCGGCCATCGACATCGGCCAGGTGGAAGGCGGTTTCATCCAGGGCATGGGCTGGCTGACCATGGAGGAACTGGTGTGGAACGACAAAGGCAAACTGATGACCAACGGCCCGGCCAGCTACAAGATCCCGGCGGTCGCCGACATGCCGCTGGACCTGCGGGTCACGCTGGTGGAAAACCGCAAGAACCCGGAAGACACGGTGTTCCACTCCAAGGCCGTGGGTGAACCGCCGTTCATGCTCGGCATTGCCTCGTGGTGTGCGATCAAGGATGCGGTCGCAAGCCTTGCAGGTTATCGCCATCAGCCGAAGATCGACGCGCCGGCAACACCGGAGCGGGTGTTGTGGGGGTGTGAACAGATGCGCCAGTTGCAGGCGGCGACAGCCATTGAGACTGAAGCCGAGATGGCTTCGCTCTAGATCGAGGTGCTGCCATCGGGGGCAAGCCCCTTCCACATAGTGATCTGCGAATGCTTTCAAATGTGGGAGGGGCTTGCCCCGATAGCGGCCTGACAGGACACCACAAGAGGTGACTATGAATAACTGGATCAGCGCCCTCGCCGACCTGCAGAACCAGGGCGAACCCTGCGTCCTGGTGACCATCATCGAAGAACTCGGCTCCACGCCCCGCAATGCCGGTTCCAAGATGGTCATCAGCGCCGCCCAGACCTTCGACACCATCGGCGGCGGGCACCTGGAATACAAAGCGATGCAGATCGCCCGCGAGATGCTTGCCCGTGGCCAGCAGAACACCCACCTGGAGCGCTTCAGCCTGGGCGCGAGCCTGGGCCAATGCTGCGGTGGCGTCACCGTGCTGCTGTTCGAACCCATGGGCCAGGTGCAGGCGCAGATTGCGGTGTTCGGCGCCGGCCATGTGGGCCGCGCGCTGGTGCCGTTGCTGGCAGGCCTGCCGTGCCGAGTGCGCTGGATCGATTCGCGCGAGCAGGAGTTTCCGCAACAGATCCCCGAGGGCGTGCGTAAAATCGTCAGCGAAGAACCGGTCGACGAAATCGCCGACTTGCCGGTGGGCAGTTACTGCATCGTCATGACCCACAATCACGCCCTCGACCTGGAACTCAGCGCGGCCTTGCTCAAACGCAACGATTTCGCCTACTTCGGCCTGATCGGCTCGCAGACCAAACGCGTCAAGTTCGAACACCGCCTGCGTGATCGCGGCTTCGACACCGCCCAACTGCAACGCATGCGCTGCCCCATGGGCCTCGCCGAGGTGAAGGGCAAATTACCGGTGGAGATCGCCATCTCCATCGCCGGCGAAATCATCGCCACCTATAACGCCAATTTCGGCCAGAACAACGCAAGCGCCGAACCCATTGCCAAACTGCTGCCGGTGTCACGCCGCAGCCAAGCTACCCATTGAGACCACCATGCCTTTGACTCGCAAAGCCTACCGCGCCGCCATCCTGCACAGCATCGCCGACCCCGCCGAGGTGGGGATCGAAGCCTCCTATGAGTATTTCGAAGACGGCCTGCTGGTGATCGACAACGGCCGCATCAGCGCCGTCGGGCACGCCGGCGACTTGCTGCCGACGCTGCCGGCCGATATCGACGTGACCCATTACCAGGACGCGTTGATCACCCCCGGCCTGATCGACACCCATATCCATTTGCCGCAGACCGGCATGGTTGGCGCTTATGGCGAACAGTTGCTGGATTGGCTCAACACGTACACCTTCCCCTGCGAAAGCCAATTCGCCGATAAGGCCCACGCCGAGCAAGTAGCGGATATTTTCATCAAGGAACTGCTGCGCAACGGCACCACCACCGCATTGGTGTTCGGCAGCGTGCACCCACAATCGGTGAACGCGTTTTTCGAAGCAGCCGAGAAGCTCGACCTGCGCATGATCGCCGGCAAGGTGATGATGGACCGCAACGCCCCGGATTATCTGACCGACACGCCCGAGTCCAGCTATCAGGACAGCAAAACCCTGATTGAGCGCTGGCACGGCAAAGGCCGCCTGCATTACGCGGTCACGCCACGCTTCGCCCCTACCAGCACGCCGGAGCAATTGTCACTGGCCGGGCAGCTGCTGGGGGAATATCCGGATCTGTATATGCAGACACACATCAGCGAGAACCTGCAGGAAGTGCAGTGGGTGAAAGAACTATTCCCGGAGCGCAGCGGCTACCTGGACGTGTACGACCATTACCAGCTGCTGGGCGAGCGCTCGGTGTTTGCCCACGGCGTGCACCTGTGCGACGACGAATGCGCACGGCTGGCGCAAACCGGCTCGGCAGTCGCCTTTTGCCCGACCTCGAACCTGTTCCTGGGCAGCGGACTGTTCAACTTGCCGATGGCCGAGAAGCACAAACTGAATGTCGGCCTGGGCACCGATGTGGGAGGCGGCACCAGTTTCTCGCTGCTGCAAACCCTTAACGAAGCCTACAAGGTTATGCAGTTGCAGGGCGCGCGGTTGAGCCCGTTCAAATCGCTGTACCTGGCCACCCTGGGCGGTGCACGGGCGCTGCGCCTGGAAGACAAAATCGGCACGTTGCAGCCGGGCACGGACGCGGACTTCCTGGTGCTGGACTACAACGCCACACCACTGCTCAGCTACCGCCTGAAGCAGTCCAACAGTATCGACGAGACGTTATTTGTATTGATGACCCTGGGGGATGACCGGGCGGTGCTGCAGACCTATGCCGCCGGCCAACTGGTGCACCAGCGCTGATCTCGGCCACAGCACAAAAACAATGTGGGAGGGGGCTTGCCCCCTCCCACATTTTGTCCCTGGCACATCAGGAAAATTACAGCTTTATCGAGGAACGCCCAGGCTTTTTGGTCTGCAACAGATGCGAGAACACCGCATGCAGATCATCCGACGCGCTCTCTTCGTCGAGGTTGAGCTTGCTGTCGATGTGATCCATGTGATGCATCATCAGGTTCACCGCCAATACCGCGTCGCGGGCTTCGATCGCATCGATCAACTGCGTGTGTTCATCGTAGGAACAGTGGGAACGGTTACCGCTTTCGTACTGGGCGATAATCAGCGAGGTCTGGGACACCAGGCTGCGCTGGAAGCTGATCAGCGGTGCGTTCTTCGCCGCTTCGGCCAGCTTGAGGTGGAATTCGCCGGAGAGGCGGATACCGGCACCGCGATCGCCACGGGAAAAGCTGTCGCGCTCGTCGTTGACCATCTGGCGCAACTCGGCCAGTTGCTCGGCGGTAGCATGCTGCACCGCCAATTCGGTAATCGCTCGCTCCACCAGCCGCCGGGCCAGGAACACTTGGCGCGCTTCTTCCACGCTCGGGCTGGCCACCACCGCGCCGCGATTGGGTCGCAGCAACACCACGCCTTCATGGGCCAGTCGCGACAGGGCGCGACGAATGATGGTGCGGCTTACGCCAAAGATTTCGCCCAGTGCCTCTTCGCTCAATTTAGTGCCGGGTGCCAGGCGTTGTTCAAGGATGGCCTCGAAAATATGCGCGTAGACGATATCGTCCTGGGTTCCGCTGCGACCGGCCTTGCCGGCACGCGGTTGTTTCTTGAGAGGTTGCAACTGTTCGTTCATGGGCACTCGGGTTTGGAGAACGGCGGCGAATTATCGGTAATACGGCAACAGCGGGTCGCTGGCAAGTATCCGCTAAAAACAGGGCACATTGTACACAACCCAATGAGCCAACACACTGTACGGCTGTTTGCGCCGCCGGCTGTATTGCAATGGGTATCAGCGTTTGAGTTTAGGCTTGAATCCGCACCTCCACCGGCCAAACCCAGGTAAAAGGAACACCTTTCCATGACCGAAGCCACCCAAGCGCGCCTGCGCCCGCTGGCGGACACTTCCCCATCGGCCGTTGTCGCCGGCTTTATCGCCATGATGACCGGCTACACCAGTTCCCTGGTACTGATGTTCCAGGCCGGGCAGGCCGCCGGATTGACCACGGCGCAGATCTCTTCATGGATCTGGGCGATCTCCATCGGCATGGCGGTGTGCAGCATCGGCCTGTCCCTGCGTTACCGCACGCCGATCACCATCGCCTGGTCCACTCCCGGCGCGGCGCTGTTGATCACCAGTCTGGGCGGCGTGAGCTACGGTGAAGCCATTGGCGCTTACATCACCTGTGCGGTGCTGGTGACGCTGTGCGGCTTGACCGGCAGTTTTGAAAAACTGGTCAAGCGTATTCCAGCGTCGCTGGCGGCGGCGTTGCTGGCCGGCATTCTGTTCAAGATCGGCAGCGAGATTTTCGTCGCCGCCCAGCATCGCACCGGCCTGGTGCTGGGGATGTTCTTCACCTACCTGATCATCAAACGCCTGTCGCCGCGCTATGCCGTGCTCGCCGCGCTGATCATCGGCACCCTGCTGTCGGGGGCGATGGGGCTGCTGGACTTCAGCGGGTTTGAGTTGGAAGTCGCCACGCCGGTGTGGACCACGCCGCACTTCTCGCTGGCGGCCACCATCAGCATCGGCATTCCGCTGTTTGTGGTGGCGATGACCTCGCAGAACATGCCGGGCGTGGCGGTGTTACGCGCCGATGGCTACAACGTGCCGGCCTCGCCGCTGATCACCGCCACCGGCCTGGCCTCGTTGGTGCTGTCGCCGTTCGGCTCCCACGGCATCAACCTGGCGGCGATCAGCGCGGCCATCTGCACCGGGCCTCACGCCCACGAGGACCGTAACAAACGTTACACGGCGGCGGTCTGGTGCGGCGCGTTCTACGGCATCGCCGGTGTGTTCGGCGCGACATTGGCGGCGTTGTTCGCAGCGTTGCCCAAGGAACTGGTGCTGTCGATTGCGGCGTTGGCGTTGTTCGGCTCGATCATCAACGGCTTGAGCATTGCGATGAATGAACCCAGGGAGAGGGAAGCGGCGCTGATCACCTTCATGGTCACCGCGTCAGGCTTGACGCTGTTTTCCATCGGCTCGGCGTTCTGGGGGATTGTGGCGGGGGTGTTGACGCTGCTGATTCTGAATGGGCGGAGGTAGGGGTTAGCTGCAAGCTTCAAGCTTCAAGCTTCAAGCCACATGAGCTTGCGGCTTGAAGCTTGTAACTTACCGCTTCAATTCTTGGAATTGATCGGCTTTTCCGGATACCACACGTCCAGCAGCGGGCTGACTTCAGCCTTGGTCAGCTCGGAACGGGTTTTCAGCCAGGCTTCAACGGCAGCGCGCTGCTCTTCGGAAACCGAGCCACGCTTCTGCAGGCAAACCAGACCGTAGTCATCGCCGCCGACGTAGCCCAGACCGTTGGCTTCCATGGCTTCTTTGATGAATGCTTCGAGGAAAGCGTCGATAGCTTCTTCACTCAGGCCTTCTTTGAAGTCCAGGTTCAGTTCGAAACCCAGCTCTTGAAATTCATCAACGCACAGTTTTTTGCGCAGACGCTGGGAACGGTTAGTCGCCATTGGAACAGTCCTCTTAAGTAATAACGGCCGGCACTTTAGCAGTTTAAGGCGACGATTGCCCGACTCTCTGGGACAGGCGGCATTCTGCTGGAAAAAAAACGCCGATTTCCAGCTATCGTTCAGCTACAAATACGCCCGCCTTGGGGCATAATGCCGACACTTTCATGACCATTGAGGGATTTTTCTTATTGTCCCCTCGCCTTTTTCACCCTCCCTCAGCAGTAGGGTTTTACTCTTTATGATCAAATCTTTGCGTCCCCTGTTACTGGCCGGTTTTCTTTTGCCACTGGCCTTTTCCGTCACCGCCGCCCCGATCAATACCACCCTGCCGCCCAACGTCGCGCAGGCCCTGCAAAAAGCCAAACTGCAAAATACTGCGTTATCCCTGGTTATGCTGCCGCTCAACGGTCCGGGCACGCCGACCGTGTTCAACGCCGACGTGTCGGTGAACCCGGCCTCCACCATGAAGCTGGTCACCACCTACGCGGCCCTGGAAATGCTCGGCCCCAACCATCAGTGGAAAACCGAGTTCTACACCGACGGCACCCTCAGCGGTGGCGTATTGCATGGCAACCTGTACCTCAAGGGCGGTGGTGATCCCAAGCTGAACATGGAAAAACTCTGGTTGCTGATGCGCGACCTGCGCGCCAACGGTGTGCAGCAGGTTACCGGCGACCTGGTGCTGGACCGCGGCTTCTTTATTCCGCCGCAATTGCCGGAGTTCAACGACGATGGCAACGACGAAAACAAGCCATTCCTGGTCAAACCCGATGCCTTGCTGGTCAACCTCAAGGCCTTGCGTTTCGTGACACGCAATGATGGCGGCCGGGTGCTGGTTTCGGTGGAGCCGCCGATTGCGAGCATCCGTATCGACAATCAGGTCAAGGTTTCCAACGCCAAGCAATGCACCGGGGATGTGCGCTACAACCCGGTGACCGCCGCCGATGGCAGCGTGACCGTGACCGTCAGTGGCCAACTGGCCGACGGCTGCAGTTCACAGACGTACCTGTCGCTGCTCGACCACGCCACCTATACCGCCGGCGCAGTGCGGGCAATCTGGAAGGAGCTGGGCGGCAGCATCCAGGGCCGCGATATCCAGGCGCCGGTGCCCAAGGATGCCAAAGTGCTGGCCCGCGCGTTCTCGCCGGACCTGGCGGAAATCATCCGCGACATCAACAAATACAGTAACAACACCATGGCCCAGCAGTTGTTCCTGAGCCTGGGCGCGCAGTTCCGCAATGATGCCGACGGCGACGATGCCAAGGCCGCGCAGCGCGTGGTGCGCCAGTGGCTGGCGAAAAAAGGCATCACCGCGCCGCACCTGGTGATGGAGAACGGCTCCGGCCTGTCGCGCGCCGAACGGGTCAGCGCCCGTGAAATGGCAGCCATGCTGCAGGCAGCCTGGAAGAGCCCGTATGCGGCGGAATACATCAGCTCGATGCCTATCGCCGGCACCGATGGCACCATGCGCAAGCGCTTGAAGACGACCGCCATGCGCGGCGAGGCGCACGTCAAGACGGGCACGTTGAACACCGTGCGCGCCATCGCCGGGTTCAGCCGTGACAACAACGGCAACACCTGGGTGGTAGTGGCGATCCTCAACGATCCCAAGCCATGGGGCGCTTCGTCGGTACTCGACCAGGTCCTGCTGGACCTGTACCGCCAGCCTAAACTGACGGCGGCGGCGCCGGTGCTCTAAAACAGCGTTAGCCTGAGGGGGGCTTGTTGCGGTGAACCATTAAGACAGGTGTAGACACCTCTGCCACATGCCTTCAAGCCCGCGCCCTCTCGGCCTCAACCCGGTCCCTGCCCGCCTGCTTGGCCACATACACCGCCGAGTCGGCGCGCAGCAGCAACCCATCGACGCCTTCATCGCCCCGCCAGCTGGCCACACCAAAGCTGGCGGTGACAACGCCCACCGGATCCATCGGCGCGGTGCGCAACGACTGCCACAAATCCGTTGCCAGGCTGTAGGCCTGTTCGGCATCGGTGGTAGGGCACAGCACCATGAACTCCTCCCCGCCCAGACGGCAGAACACGTCGGTGCGGCGTAGACGCTGGCTGATGCGCGCGCATAACTCCTGCAGCACTGCGTCACCCACCGCATGGCCGTGCTTATCGTTGATGCGTTTGAAGTGATCGATATCCAGCATGATCACCGACAGTGCCCCGTGGGTTCGATTGAGCCTGGCGATTTCGGCGCGCAAGCGATCCTGGAAGTAGCGCCGGTTGTGAATACCGGTCAGCGAGTCGGTGATGGACAAGGCCCGCAACTCCTCCTCCACTCGTTTGAGATCGGAAATATCCGACACATACCCGTGCCACAGCGTACCGCCGCCAGGTAACTCTTCCGGGGTGGCCTCGCCGCGAATCCAGCGCAGGCCGCGTTGAGGCAGCAACACCCGGTACTCCTCGCGCCAATGGCTCAACTGCAGGGCCGACAAGCGCACCGAGGCGCGCACCCGCTCCACATCCAGCGGATGGATGCGCTCGAATACGCGCTTGGCATCCTGCTGCAACAACCCGGTTTCGATTTCGTAGATATCGCGCATCCCGTCGCTGGCATAGATGAAGCGCCAATTGTCCTGAGGCTCCAGGGTGAACTGGAAGATGCCGCCGGGCACATGGGCACTGAGTTTTTTCAGCAGGCGATCCCGTGCAGCCAGCGCTTCGTAGGCGCGCTTCTGTTCGGTAACGTCCAGGTAGATCGCCAGGTGCCCCACCCACAAGCCATGGTCATCGAGCAGCACAGTGCCGAGCATATTCACGTTCAACGGGCTGCCGTCCTCGCGGATCAGAGTCCACTCGCGGGCTTCGTGCAGGCTGTCGGGGCTTTCGACCAGCATGGCCTGGCTCGCGGGGATGCGCTTGCCCAAGGCCACGCCCAACTTGGCGGAACGCATTTCCAGCTCCGTCGCCAGGTGCAGGCTCTCCAGGGTCAGCTTGCCCACCACCTGATCGGCGGTAAAACCGAGCATCTTTTCAGCGCCGGCGTTGAAGGTATTGATGACACCGCGCAGGTCGGTGGCAATGATCGCGACCTGGGTGGCCGCGTTCAGCACACTGCGCAATTGGCCGTGTGCGCCGCGCAGCTCCTGCTCGCGCAGACGCAACTGCACAGTGCGCTGCTCCACCAGCTTCAAGGCACGCTGGCGTTGGCTCACGAGCACGTAGAGCAAGGCGCTGAGCAACAGGCTGAGCAAGCCGCCCATGATCAGGATGGCGCTCAACGAGGAATGGTTGGCCAGTTCGAACACTTTGCTCGGGCGCAGGGTCAGGGCATAGACATGATCGCCCAGGGTCAGACGACGAGCCCCGACGAGAGGGCTGTCGGCCACGACATTGTTCGATTCATACAGGACGCGTTGTTGCACATCGGATGTATCCACAATCTGCATGACGAGGTTGTCGCGTGGCGACTTGGGCAAGCCGTCGGCCACCAACTGGCGCATGCTGATCACCGCCATCACATAGCCGTAGGGTGGGTCGTTGCCCGCCTGGTTGCTTACCGGCGCTACCAGCAAAACCCCGGCGGCATACGCCGGCTCCACCCCCACCAGTTGCATGGGCTGCGACACCGCCAGCCTGCCACTTTTTTGCGCGCGCTCAAGGGTCGCGCGCCGCAGCGGCTGGGCGAGCAGATCAAAACCCAGCGGTGAACCCAACAGGCTCTGGGTCTGGCTGTAGAGCACCGGCACGTATTCATCGCGTTGCGGCGCCGGGGCCAACTCGCCCGCCGTGTTCAATTCACGGATAACAAAGTCCACACCGCGATCGCGGGATACCTGGCGTTCGAACTCGCTGCGCTGCTCGCGAAACACCCGCGGCGCCCAGGCGTAAGCGCGGGCGCGCAGCAGCAAGGGCTGGGTGAACCCGTCGAATTCTTCGCGGGACACTTGCTGTGAATTGAGAAAGAAACGCCGCAGGCTGTTAAGGCGCTGTTCCTGATCCTCGAAGCGCTCCTGCAGGCGGGTATAGCGTTCGTTGACCAGCAATTGAAAGCGTTGGCGCACCTGCTGCTGATACAGGTCGTGAGTGGCCCAGGCGACGATACCCGTCAAGGTGCAACCGGCCAACAGCACCACCAATGCCACCAGCCAAGCCGACGCCTGCTCACTGATAAAGCCTAGGATTTTCGGGCGAACGGCTTGCAACGGCATAGGCAACACTCACAACGCCAGCGTGCGGGGGGTGTCACTTTGGCTAGGCCTTAAGTTATAGCTATCGGCCCATGGTTTGACCAGCGCAAAAAAGCCGCAAGCCCGGAATATCCTGGCTTGCGGCTTTTTTGTGCAACCGTCAGCGGGCGGTGATTTTCCAGGCCCGGTGGATCTTGGCATTGCGCGCAAAATCCGGGTCGATGGTCTTGTCGCTGATTTCCTCGACCGCGTAGCGTTCGCTGAGGTTGTCTTCCAGCTGGAACTTGCGGAAGTTGTTGGAGAAGTACAACACGCCGCCCGGCGCCAGACGGGCCATGGCCAGGTCCAGCAACTGCACGTGGTCGCGCTGCACGTCGAAGATGCCTTCCATGCGCTTGGAGTTGGAGAAGGTCGGCGGGTCGATGAAGATCAGGTCGAATTCATCGCGACTGGCTTCCAGCCACGCCATCACATCGCCCTGCTCCAGGCGGTTCTTGTCGGAGAAACCGTTGAGGGAGAAATTGCGGCGCGCCCAGTCCAGATAAGTCTTGGACAGGTCGACACTGGTGGTGCTGCGCGCACCGCCCTTGGCGGCGTGCACACTGGCGGTGGCGGTGTAGCAATACAGGTTGAGGAAGCGCTTGCCGGCCGCTTCCTTCTGAATCCGCATGCGCATCGGGCGGTGGTCGAGAAACAGGCCGGTGTCCAGGTAATCGGTGAGGTTGACCAGCAGCTTTACGCCACCTTCGCTGACCTCGGTGAACTTGCCCTGGGCGCTCTGGCGCTCGTACTGCTTAGTGCCGCTCTGACGCTCGCGACGCTTGACCACCACCCGGCTCTTATCGATGTTCAGTGCCTGGGGAATGGCCGCCAGGGCATCGAACATGCGCGCGGAGGCTTTTTCCGGGTCGATGGACTTCGGCGCGGCATACTCCTGCACGTGCACCCAATCGTGGTACAGGTCGATGGCCATGGAGTATTCCGGCATGTCGGCGTCGTACACACGGTAGCAATCCACGCCTTCGCGCTTGGCCCACTTGCCCAGCAACTTAAGGTTCTTTTGCAGGCGATTGGCGAACATCTGCCCGCCTTCGCTCAAGCGCGCCTGCTCGACCACGGGGGCCGGGGCCGGCTTGATCGGGTTGCCGTTCTTGTTGTACTGGCGCTCTTGCGGTTCGGTCGGCGCCTGGTCGTACGCGGCTTGCTCGCGTTCGGCCTGGCGCTGCTCCGGGGTGCGGCGCTCGCCGGTGACGAACTGGTCGGGGTTGACCTTGATCAGCAGCAACTTGCACGGCAAGGCGCCGTTCCAGAATGAGTACTGTTTGTGGCTGCGGATACCCATGCGCTTGCCCAGGTCCGGTGCTCCGGTGAACACCGCCGCCTCCCAACCCATGCACGCCTGGCGCAGGCGCTCACCGAGGTTCTGGTAGAGGTACAACAGGCTGGCTTCGTCACCCAGGCGCTCGCCATAAGGCGGGTTGCAGATCACCAGGCCTTTCTGGTTCTGGTCCGGGCGCGGTTCGAAGGTGCCGACTTCGCCCTGGTACACCTTGATCCAGTGGCTCAGGCCGGCGCGTTCGATATTGTTGCGCGCGGGCTGGATCAGCCGCGGGTCGGCTTCGTAACCTCGTATCCACAGCGGCGTTTTGTTCATGCCGATCGCGGCGCGCTCGGTGGCCTCGGCGTGCAGTTTTTTCCACAACGCCGGAACGTGGCCGAGCCAGGTGGTAAAGCCCCACAGTTCACGGTTGAGGTTGGGCGCCATGTCGGCGGCAATCATCGCGCCTTCCACCAGGAAGGTCCCCACGCCGCACATCGGGTCGGTCAGCGCGCCGCCTTCGGCAGCGATGCGTGGCCAGCCGGCCCGGATCAGGATGGCGGCGGCCAGGTTTTCCTTCAGCGGCGCCGCGCCCTGCTGCAGGCGATAACCGCGCTGGTGCAGACTGTGGCCGGAGAGGTCGAGGGACAGGATCGCTTCCCCACGGTCCAGGCGCAGATGGATGCGCAGGTCCGGGTTGATCTTGTCGATGGACGGGCGTTCGCCGGTTGGGGTGCGCAGTTTATCGACAATCGCATCCTTGACCTTCAGCGCGCCGAAATGGGTGTTGTCGATGCCCGAGCCGTGACCGCTGAATTCCACCGCGAGGGTGCCATCGGAAACCATGTGATCGGCCCACTCGATATCCAGCACGCCGTGGTACAGGTCTTCGGCATCCTTCATGGGGAAGCGCTTGAGCACCAGCAGCACGCGGTTGGCCAGGCGCGACCAGAGGCATAGGCGGTAGGCGGTTTCCATGTCGGCCATGCCGCGCACGGCCGAGGTGTGCTCGCGGGCTTCCTCAAGGCCAAGCCCGACGGCTTCCTCGATCAGCAGGCCTTCGAGGCCCTTGGGGCAAGTGAGGAAGAGTTCAAAACGGTCCGACATGGGGCATTCCAGGCTTTTCAGCAATAAATGAACGGGCGACGCATCGCCGGCTCGGTTTTCAATCAAGCACGTTTCTTGAAGAGTGCTCGCGTGGCACGAATGTGCCGTCCCACCCCGTCTGCCAGGCCTTGGGCCTTTATCGACGGGGCAGATAAAGATGTGCAGCAACAAAAAGAAATATTCCGACCCTTCGTCGAATAATAACCGACTGCAACAGACGGTCATTCTTACTTAAGGATTAAACCTTTCCTCTATGCGGGGTGCATCATAGCTGGCTTTGCCAGACAAATGGGGCGTAAAGCCATCCCAGCTTATGGCTATAGCATCGTTATCGTTACGTGCTTATGACAAAACGATCATTGAATCCATGTGACCTATTGGTTAGAACTCAACACAGGTTGGCGCCGTAACGACGCCGACACATCGGCTCGCCACGCCGGCAGCGAGCCCACCAACGGCAGAAAAACTCTGCCCGGCCTCAGACGAGGCCGAAGGATATCAAGACAGTCAACAAGTGAGGGAAACACCCTATGAGAAGACTTAAGCGTGATCCGTTGGAAAGAGCGTTTTTACGCGGATATCAATATGGCGTTCATGGCAAATCCCGTGAGCTTTGCCCATTTACTCTACCGTCGGTACGCCAAGCCTGGATCAACGGCTGGCGAGAAGGACGCGGCGACAACTGGGACGGTATGACTGGCACTGCGGGAATCCACAGACTCAACGAACTTCACGCCGTCGGCTAATCAGGGCACTTAATTCCGACACATCACCTTTGAAGCAGTAACGACTTACCATGCACGCCCCATCCGGGCGGCGGGCTTCGGCCCAGGGGGCTCCTTGAAGGAGCCCTTTTTTATGGGCGGCTCTCAGGCCTTCTTCGGCAGCGCGGCGATCGCATCCACGGACTCGCGAATCAAGGCCGGGCCTTTGTAGATAAAGCCGGAGTACAGCTGCACAAGGCTCGCGCCCGCGGCGATCTTCTCGGCGGCGTGCCGGCCTTCGGTGATGCCGCCCACGGCGATGATCGGCAAGCGCCCGGCCAGCTCCGCCGCCAGTACCTTGACGATATGAGTGCTCTTGTCCCGCACCGGCGCGCCCGACAGGCCACCGGCCTCATCACCGTGGGCCAGGCCTTCGACGCCGACCCGGCTGAGCGTGGTGTTGGTGGCGATCACCGCGTCCATTCCGGAATCCATCAGGGCCTGGGCCACCAGCACGGTTTCTTCGTCGCTCATGTCCGGTGCGATCTTGATCGCCAGCGGCACCCGCTTGCCGTGACGCACAGCCAGGTCTTCCTGACGCTGGCGCAGGGCTTCGAGCAATTGCTTGAGGGAGTCACCGAACTGCAGGCTACGCAGGCCCGGCGTGTTCGGCGAGCTGACATTGACGGTGACATAGCTGGCGTGGGCGTAGACCTTGTCCAGGCAGATCAGGTAGTCATCGACCGCACGCTCGACCGGCGTGTCGAAATTCTTGCCGATATTGATACCGAGAATGCCGTTGTACCTGGCGGCCTGAACCCGGGCCAGCAGGTGATCGACGCCCAGGTTGTTGAAGCCCATGCGATTGATGATCGCCTCGGCTTCCGGCAGGCGGAAGATGCGGGGCTTGGGGTTGCCCGGCTGCGGTCGCGGCGTCACCGTGCCGATCTCGACAAAGCCGAAGCCGAGCTGGGCGAAGCCATCGATGGCCGCGCCGTTCTTGTCCAGGCCGGCAGCCAGTCCTACCGGATTGGGAAAGTCCAGCCCCATCACCGAGACCGGCATTTTCGCCGCAGCCTTGCAGACCAGGCCATTGAGTCCCAGGCGGCCACCGGCACCGATCAGGTCGAGAGACAGATCGTGGGAAGTTTCCGGGGAAAGTTTGAACAACAGCTGGCGGGCCAGGTTATACATGGGCGGGCTAGACTCGGATGGCGGCGAAAGGTGGCGGCGATTATAGCCGGGGTGACGGTGCGCAGGCGAGGCGTGCCGCGCCAAACGACATCAACGCTGCATGACCAGGGCCTCATACCGTGCCCAGATTTTTTCCGCATAGCGCCTGCGCAACGCATCACGTTCCGGCCCCGCACCCGGCCCCACGTTATAGGAACCCACCGCCGTCCAGTTGTAGCCGAAACGCTGGATAAACTCGGCAAGGATCGACGCCCCAACCTCTACCGACAAGCACGGCTCGCTCAACAACCGCTGCTCGGTAATCCCCAGCGCGAGCAGGCGCGGCAAATGGCTGCTGTTGATTTGCATCAGGCCGATATCCCAAGTGCCGTTGCCATTGGCGCGGTTGATCGCCCCCGCTTGATAACCCGACTCGACGGCCGCGATGGCCTGCAGCAACTCCGGCTCGATATCGTAACGGCTGGCGACCTCTTCCCAGCAATACGCCTGCGCTTGACGACTGCCGAATAACAGCCCCAACAACAATACCGTGGCCCAGCACCTACCCATGGTTGACCCGACCGCAGGCCGAACACACCTGCTCCTTATGCCCCTGACCGCCGCGCTGGACCCTCACCGGACACGTAAAGCGGTAACCGCGGCCATAGATCGTCTTGATAAACCCTTTATCGACACCCAAATGCTTGCGCAACGAATAGATGCAGCGCGTCAGCGATTCCTCGGCCACTTCGCCCTTGGGCCAGGCCAGCTCCAACAGGCGATCCTTGGTCATCAACACACCACCGGAAGCCAGCAGCAGCCGCAGGACATGCCCCTCCTTGGGCGGTAACTGAACATCACCGCCCTCTCCGCTCAAGCGCCCATCGGCGTGCAGCGTCCAACACGCAAAGACCAGGGAAACCGTCGCCAACTCATCATTCACGACGACCATATCTACCTCGGCATCCGACAACTGACATTGAAGTCCTTATTCCTTGACTGGCGTTTGCGCCTCTACAGCGACTATAAAAACCCGTCCGGCAACTCACGTTAGGAAAAAGCGCATAGATACAGCGTTTTCCGGAACAGCCCTGTAAGGCGTTTCTTCAGCGAAACCCACCAGGCGCCCACTCCTGATACACCTCGTGCAGTTCAACCCCAAGGCGGTCTTCCAACTGCACCAGTTCACCCAACGCCAGCAACTGGCCGTTCACCCGAACCTCGACGCAGTGAATGACCGCGGGCGCCAACGGCAATACCTTGCCCGGCGCAAAGGCGGCCAGGCGCCTGCGGCTGATCAACTGTTCCTGCAGAAGAATTTCCAGATGCATGACTGAACGCCTTATTTCACGGGAACACATCGCGACCCGGCCGCACAAACGCACGTTGCACGCGCTCATACTGCGCCGCGGTCAATGGCGGCGGCCCACCTGCGGCGGCCGCCCCTCTTTCCTCGCCTGCGACGGCGCGCGCCTGAATCACAAACAGGCGCACCTCACCCGAGGGCGCCGAGGCCCGTCCGCGATCTCGCTCACGCGAGTCACGCGGGAACGCCGCCAACCACAGACGCTTGCCGTGGGGCACACGAACCACGCTGCTGACCCCGATCCGCGCAACCGCGTCCGGTTTGCTGCCGCGCCGCTGGTCGTTGATCGGTCGAGCGTCCTCGACCTCCAGCAGCATCTCGATCTCATTGGCCTGGGCGAAGCGCGGCAGCACACTGACCTGGGTCGCATAACGCACCGGCTTCCATCCGGCGGCATCGTCGGCGAGGGGCGGCAAATGGAACGTGCGGTTGTCGTTGAACACTGCCGGCACATTTTCCTGCGTGAGGATCACCGGCAGCGCCACCACCTTGGCGCTCCGACGGCGCTCCAGCACGGCAAGCCGTGCCATCAAGCGGTTATCCTCCAGGGGTTCCATCACAGCGCTGGTCGAGGCCTCGCTGTTGTCGGCCCAGGCCGGCCGTAATGTGCTCAATGCGTCGCGGCCCACATCGACCAGCCACAGCGAGACCTCGATGGCTCGCTTGGGCGTGTCCAGCTCCGTCACCAGTTGCTCGATGAACCGTACCTGCGCAGGGTTGCCTTTGATCAGCAGACTGTTGGTGTCCGCATAGGCGATCACCACGAGCGCCTTGTCGGCAAGCACGCCCTTGCGCTCACCCGCCAGCAGGGTCTCGATCGTCGACGCGATCCCCGCTACCCGAAGCGTGCGTTCACCCATCGTGTATTCACGGTCCGCGACATGGGTGTTGAGTACCTGGACGACGCCAAAAGCCTGGTTACCCACGCGTAGATCCGCGCGCTGACGGTCCATCAGTTGCGCCAGGCGCAGCACCTGGTCCACGTAGTTGGGCGGGCCGGACACATAAAATGTCCGCCCCCCGCTGGCACGCAAGGGGTAGCGCGTTTCATCCAGCCCCGAGCGGCGCATGAGGCTGCGGAACCTGTCGATTGAAAGATGCCGCAATGCCACCGCCGAGCTTTTCGCTTCAGTAGCGTCATAGACATGGATCGCCTGCCCGTCGCCGTACCAGATCAGGCCCTGCTGCTGCGCCAGCCTCTCCAGGCTCTGCTGCGGCGCTGCCAAATCAAGCACACCACTCAAGCGCTTACGTGCCACCTCGCGGCTCACGACAATCGGCAGGCCCATGGGCACCGACAAGGCAGTGAACACGGTATGCAGGCTCTCATCCAGTGCCTGGTAGCTTTCGCCCCAGGCCATGCCATGGCCCAGCCACAGGACGGCACACAACAGCCAGCGGCATAGCGGGGTTTGGAGGAAGGCAGCGGGCACGGTAGGGGCTCCCGGGAGCTGGCGAAAGAAGCGGCCATACTGAGAGGCCACCTCTTTTCAATCTTGATGAAAAGTTGACGGCCGAGTCCCTTTCCCACCCGTGGCATGTGCCTTGCTAAGGGACTCAGTATCAAAGCGCGCGCCAATGGCGGAGCGGGCTTACGGACAAAGGCGTCGTTACCCGCAATGGCCGGCATCGCCATCTGAGGGAACGGCGCTTTTTTTTGAAAGAAAAGGTAGGTGTGGATGAACGATTCGGTGGGCAACCGCCCGATAAGCGACGCGCTGGCGTGGGTCAGCGGCAGCGACGCTCCGGAAAAGAGCAGCCTCGACCTGGGGTTCATGGCCCTGAGCGATTGCGCCTCGCTGGTAGTAGCGGCGACCCAGGGTTTTGCACAACCCTACGGCTTGACCCTTAACCTCAAGCGCCAGTCATCCTGGGCCAACCTGCGGGACAAGCTGGTCAGCGGCGAATTGGATGCCGCCCATAGCCTGTATGGCTTGATCTACGCCGTGCACCTGGGCATCGGCGGCGTGGCGCCCACCGACATGGCGGTGCTGATGGGCCTGAACCAGAACGGCCAGAGCATCAACCTGTCGCGCGGCCTGCAGCAACAAGGGGTGGTCACTCCTGAGGCGCTGGAGCGCCATGTGCACCAAAGCCGCACAAAACTGACCTTCGCTCAGACATTTCCCACCGGCACCCATGCCATGTGGTTGTACTACTGGCTGGCGAGCCAGGGCATTCATCCATTACAGGACGTCGAAAGCGTGGTAGTGCCGCCACCGCAGATGGTTGCGCATCTGCAAGCGGGACGCATCGATGGCTTTTGCGTGGGCGAGCCCTGGGCTGCCAGCGCCGTCGCCCAGGATCAAGGCTTCACGCTGGCCACCAGCCAGGCGATCTGGCCGGATCACCCTGAAAAGGTACTGGGCTGCACCCAAGCCTTCGTCGACCATTACCCCAATACAGCGCGCGTCTTGGTGATGGCCATTCTGGAAGCCAGCCGCTTTATCGAACAGAATCGCGAAAACCGACGCTCTACCGCGCAGCTGCTCAGCGGCGGCGATTACCTCGACGCGCCCCTCGACTGCATCGAGCCGCGTCTGCTGGGGACCTACGACGATGGCCTGGGCAACCACTGGCAGGACCCCCACGGTCTGCGCTTTTTTGCCGAGGGCAGGGTCAATCTGCCCTACCTCTGCGACGGCATGTGGTTCATGACCCAATTTCGCCGCTGGGGGCTGCTGCGCGAAGACCCGGACTACCTGGGCGTAGCGCGCCAGGTCCAGCAACTGGCGCTCTATCGCCAGGCAGCCGCGGCACTGGGCATTACCGCCGGGGATCGGGACATGCGCAGCAGCCAGTTGATCGACGGCAAGGTCTGGGACGGTTCGGACCCGGCGGGTTACGCGCGCAGCTTCCGCCTGCACGCCCTGGTCGGCGACGCCAACCGCCAAGCCTTGCGCTGACAGGAGAAAGGCCATGCTGCGAATCCTGTTGATCAACGACACCCCGCGCAAGGTCGGGCGCCTGCGCACCGCGCTGATCGAGGCCGGATTCGAGGTGATCGACGAGTCGGGCCTGATCATCGACCTGCCGGCGCGCGTCGAAACAGTGCGCCCGGACGTGATCCTGATCGATACCGAGTCGCCGGGGCGTGATGTGATGGAGCAAGTGGTGCTGGTGAGTCGCGATCAACCGCGCCCCATTGTGATGTTTACCGACGAACACGACCCGACGGTGATGCGCCAGGCCATCAAGTCCGGCGTCAGCGCCTATATCGTCGAGGGCATCCAGGCCCAGCGTCTGCAACCGATCCTCGACGTGGCCATGGCCCGCTTCGAAAGCGACCAGGCCTTGCGCGCCCAGTTGCAGGCACGCGACCAGCAACTGGCCGAGCGCAAGCGCATCGAGCTGGCCAAGGGCATGCTGATGAAAATGAAAGGCTGCAATGAAGAAGAGGCCTACACCCTGATGCGCCGCCAGGCCATGAGCCGCCAGCAGAAACTGATCCAGGTGGCGGAGCAGATCATCGCCATGAGCGAGCTGTTGGGCTGATCTGGCTCAGCTTTTGCTAATCAAGCATTACAGGTAACCAACGGCGGTTGCCCCTCCACGACAAAGACGTCGCACATCCGGTTTGCCCTCGCGAACCCGGTGGCGGCGTTTTTTCGTTTTGGCCCCCTGCATGGGGCCGGTGGGGCGGCCGTTGCGGCTGTTCCATCACCCGGCCTTCTTACAACACTCCCAACCGTTGAGGTGCGTGATGAAATCAAGCTTCTGGAAATCCGGGCACACCCCGACCCTGTTTGCCGCGTTCCTGTATTTCGACCTGAGCTTTATGGTCTGGTATCTGCTGGGACCGCTGGCGGTGCAGATCGCCGCCGACTTGCAGTTGACCACCCAGCAGCGCGGCCTGATGGTCGCGACGCCGATCCTGGCCGGCGCGGTACTGCGTTTTCTGATGGGGATGCTGGCCGACAGGCTGTCGCCCAAAACCGCCGGGATGATCGGCCAGGTGATCGTGATTGTCGCGCTGTTCGGTGCCTGGAAGCTGGGGATACACAGTTACGAACAGGCCCTGGTGCTGGGGCTGTTTCTTGGCATGGCCGGCGCGTCCTTCGCCGTGGCACTGCCCCTGGCGTCCCAGTGGTACCCCGCCGAGCACCAGGGCAAGGCCATGGGGATTGCCGGAGCCGGTAACTCGGGCACGGTGTTCGCCGCGCTGCTGGCGCCGGTTCTCGCCGCAGCGTTTGGCTGGAGCAACGTCTTTGGCTTCGCATTAATCCCGCTGATCGTGACGCTCGTGGTCTTCGCCTGGCTGGCGCGCAATGCCCCTGAACGCCCGAAAGCCAAATCCATGGCTGACTATTTCAAGGCCCTGGGCGACCGTGACAGCTGGTGGTTCATGTTCTTCTACAGCGTGACGTTCGGCGGTTTTATCGGCCTGGCCAGCGCCCTGCCCGGCTACTTCAACGACCAATACCGCCTCAGCCCGGTAACCGCCGGCTATTACACTGCCGCGTGCGTGTTCGGTGGCAGCCTGATGCGTCCGCTGGGCGGCGCCCTTGCCGACCGGTTCGGCGGCATCCGCACCCTGCTGGGCATGTATAGCGTCGCGGCCATCTGCATCGCCGCAGTGGGCTTCAACCTGCCCAGTTCCTACGCGGCGCTGGCGCTTTTCGTCTGCACCATGCTCGGTCTCGGTGCGGGCAACGGGGCCGTATTCCAGTTGGTTCCGCAGCGCTTTCGCCGGGAAATCGGCGTAATGACCGGCCTGATCGGCATGGCCGGCGGCATCGGTGGCTTCGCTTTGGCGGCCGGCATGGGCGCAATCAAGCAAAGCACCGGCAGCTATCAACTGGCTCTGTGGCTGTTTGCCAGCCTGGCCGTTCTGGCGTGGTTCGGGCTGCATGGGGTCAAGCGTCGCTGGAGAACCACCTGGGGTTCTGCAGCCGTGACGGCAGCGCGCGTCTGATGAGCCTGCGACTGAGCGTCGCCCAAGCCAGCGCCATCGGTCCACGCATGGAAAACCAGGATGCGCTGCGGGTGGTCACGCCCGCGGCGGAACTGGCGGCCAGCAAAGGCTACCTGTGCGCGATGGCCGACGGCGTCAGCCAATGCGCCGATGGCGGATTGGCCGCGCGCTCGACCCTGCAGGCCCTGGCGATTGACTACTACGCCACGCCGCAAACCTGGAGCGTGGCCCAGTCGCTGGAGCGGCTGCTGCTGGCGCAGAATCGCTGGTTGCAGGCTAACGGCGGTGGCCAGCCGCTGCTGACCACCCTCAGCGCCCTGGTGTTTCGCGGTCAACGCTTCACCCTGGCGCATGTCGGCGACTGTCGGGCTTATCGCTGGCTGGATGGCGTGTTGCAGCGCATCAGCGAAGATCACGTATGGGAACAGCCAGGCATGCAACACGTGCTCAAGCGTGCGCTGGGCCTGGACCAGCACCTGGTGGTGGATTTTCTCGATGGCCAGTTGCGCGAGGGTGAATGTTTTCTGCTGCTCAGCGACGGCGTATGGGCAACGCTGGGCGATCACAGTATCCAGGCGATCCTGCGTGAACAGGCCGACCTGGACCTGGCGGTGACCACCCTGGTCAACGCGGCCCATCTGGGCGGCAGCCAGGACAACGCCAGCGCTGTGCTGGTCCGCGTGGATGCACTCGGTGCGGCCACCCTGGGCGACGCACTGGTGCAGTTGCAGCAATGGCCGCTGCCGCCGCTATTAAAAATCGGCCAACACTTTGAAGGCTGGCAGGTGGATGCCGTACTGGCGCAAAGCCGACAATCCTTGCTCTACCGGGTACGCGATACCCAGCAGCAACCGTGGCTGCTGAAAACCCTGCCCTTGAACCGCGAGGACGACAGCGACGCCGCCCAGGCGTTGCTGGCCGAGGAGTGGTTTCTGCGCCGGGTGGCCGGGCGCGCGTTCCCGCAGGTGCATGCCGCTGGTAGTCGGCAGCATCTGTATTACGTCATGCGCGAATATCCCGGGCGAACCCTTGCGGCCCTGTTCCAGCAGCAAGGGCCCCTGCCTCTGGCGCAATGGCAATCGATTGCCGAGCGCTTGCTGCGGGCGGTGGGCCTGCTGCACCGCAGGCAGATCCTGCACCGCGATATCAAGCCGGAGAACCTGTTGCTGGGGGACGACGGTGAGTTGCGCGTGCTGGATTTCGGCCTGGCCTACTGCCCGGGCCTGTCGGAGGACCATGCTCATGCGTTGCCGGGTACACCGAGCTTTATCGCACCCGAGGCTTTCAACGGCGAGAGTCCTACCGCCCAGCAAGATTTATACGGCGTTGGCGTCACCTTGTACTACCTGCTGACCGGGCACTATCCCTACGGCGAAATCGAAGCTTTCCAGCGCCCCAGATTCACTCAGCCCATCAGCGCCAGCCGCTATCGTCCTGACCTGCCGGAGTGGCTGGCGTTGAGCCTGGAACGGGCCGTGGCCGCGCAGCCGGCGCAACGCTATGAAACCGCCGAAGAATGGCTGCTGGCATTAGAGCAGGCTGACCGGCGGGAGTTGAGTATTCGTCCCAGACCTTTGCTGGAGCGCGAACCGCTGAAGGTATGGCGTAGCGTGGCGCTGCTATCGGTGCTGGTTAATCTGGTGCTTCTGTATGCACTCTTTCACAGCTGACCATCTCTGAGGGCAACTCTATGAACGCAAAAGTCTGGCTGGTGGGCGCAGGCCCCGGTGATCCGGAGCTGTTGACCCTCAAGGCGGTCCGAGCCCTGCATGCCGCCGATGTGGTGTTGATCGATGACCTGGTCAACCCGGCAGTGCTGGAACATTGCGCCATGGCGCGCGTCATCACAGTGGGCAAACGCGGCGGCTGCCGCTCCACGCCACAGGATTTTATCCATCGTCTCATGTTGCGCTATGCGCGCCAGGGCAAATGCGTGGTGCGCCTCAAGGGCGGTGATCCGTGCATTTTCGGGCGGGGCGGCGAAGAGGCGCTATGGTTGCGCGAGCGAGGCGTTGAGGTGGAGTTGGTCAACGGGATTACCGCGGGCCTGGCAGGCGCGACGAATTGCTCGATTGCGCTGACGCTGCGCGGTGTAAGCCGTGGCGTAACGCTGGTCACTGCGCACACCCAGGACGACAGTCGTCTGAACTGGCGGGCACTGGCCGAAGGCGGCACCACCCTGGTCGTGTACATGGGCGTGGCCAAACTGGAAGAGATCCGCCAGCAACTGCTCGACGGCGGGATGGCAGCCGACATGCCGGTGGCGATGATCGAAAATGCCTCGCTGCCCCAACAGCGCGAGTGTCGCAGCACGTTGTCACACCTGTACGAGGATGCCCAGGCATTCGCGCTGAAAAGCCCAGCGATCCTGGTAATCGGCCGCGTTGCCGCCGGCGACCAGGCCGCGTCTGTCGCGACCGTCGCCAGTGCCTGAGATTAAATGGCAGGCGAAAAAAAACCCGGCCTGAGCCGGGTTTTTTCTACAACTCAGTATTACTGAGCGGTAGCTTCAACCGACGCTTCTACGCGACGGTTAACAGCACGACCAGCTTCAGTTGCGTTGTCAGCAACTGGGCGGGATTCGCCGTAACCTACAGCAGTTACACGGCTAGGAGCCACGCCGTCTTTAACCAGGACTTGCTTAACAGCGTCAGCACGACGCTGGGACAGCTTCTGGTTGTAAGCGTCTGGACCTACGGAGTCAGTGTGACCAGCTACTTCTACGTTAGTAGATGGGTACTGAGCCATGAAGTCGGCCAGGTTTTTCACGTCGCCGTAGCTGTTAGGCTTAACAACGGCCTTGTCGAAGTCGAACTTCACGTCCAGCTCAACACGAACAACCTGAGCAACTGGAGCTTCTGGCTCTGGAGTTGGCTCTGGAGCTGGTGCTGGGGTAGGAGCTGGAGCAGCTGCGCCAGCGTTACCGCCGAAGTTTACGCCCAGGCCGACCAGTGCGGAGTAGTCCCACTTGCCGTTGTCCAGACCGTAGTCAGCTTCAACACCGGCACGAGCGTACAGGTTGTTGGTGAAGTAGTACTTAACGCCGGTACCGACAGTGGCGAAAGTGGTCTGATCGCGACCGCTGTGACCGTCAGCCTGTACGTTGGTACGGCTCTGGTGACCGAAACCGCCTTCTACGTATGGACGCAGGGAGTCGACGCCAGCTTGACCGAAGTGATACTGGGCAACCAGGCTGCCGGTATCGCCTTTGATTTTCTGGCTACCAGTACCGTCGTTCGAACGGGTGTGGTTGGTCTTGTCGTAGGACAGGTTCAAGGACAGGTCGTCGGTCAGGAAGTAACCGATGCGAGCGCCAGGATTGAAGCCGTCTTCGATGTGCTTGACGCTATCGTTGTACTGCTTCTTGTAGAACAGCTCGCCTTCAACTGCGCCTTGGCCTTGTGCCAGAACGCCGAAAGAAGTAGCGGCAATAAGAGAACCAATGGCCAAGCCCAAGGTGTTTTTCAGTTTCATCCGTTAAATCCCCATCTGGTGATTGTAAAGCAGTCCCACAAACCGGGGGACAACTCGGCGACAAGTCTAACAGAACTTGCCTACACGTAAGAGATATTTGCTACGCACTAAGTTTCAGTCTCGCCCGCAAATTTCTCACGTAATTTATCAAGAGCACGCTTGTAACGCATTTTTGTAGCACTCAAACCCATGTGCATGATGTCGGCGATTTCCTGGAACTCCAGCTCTGCGACAAATCGTAGCACCAGAATTTCCCGGTCAATCGGGTTCACATGCACCAGCCAGCGATCGAGTCCGCCCTTCTCCTCGGGTGCCGGCGCCTTTTCTTCAGACGCCTCCTCAAGGGGGTCCAGACTCAAAGCGTCCATCAAGCGACGCTTTCGCCGTTCCTTCCGATACTGCGTGATGCACTCGTTGTACGTGATGCTGTACAGCCAGGTCTTGAACTTCGATTTGCCCTCGAAGTTCTTGAGGCCGTAAAGCACCTTGAGCATCACTTCCTGACAGACATCGTCCGCATCTCTATCGTTCCCCAAATACCTTGAACAAACGTTGAACAGAGTGCGTTGATATCTGCGCATTAATTCTTCGTACGCGCGTGTTACGTGAAACAGCTCCGTATGCGAGCGCGCGACCAGCTCCTCATCAGAGAGCTCACGGGGGTCATAGCGCGTAGACAGCGTTTGGGCTTTATTCAAAACAAGTCGTGCCGACAGTCAGGTCAATGTCCGCTGCGGCCCGGTCACCCGGGTTCGCGGCGGCGTACATTAGCAGGGTTTGCCGGTTTAGCGGCTACTGACCTGCTGCTCGAGAAGAATCCGGTTCGACAACGACACCAGGTCACCGTCGTCGGTCAGCACTGTCGTCTTGACGGTACCGATCTCCTCGATTTGCCCTTCGACCTCGCCCACACGCACCTGTTGCCCTACCTGGTACAACTCGCGCACGTAGATTCCCGCAAGAATCTGGCCGGCAATTTCCCGGCTTCCTAACCCCATGGCCAGCGCAACGGCCAGACCAACGGTAATCAAAACAATCACAATCACGTGGTTAAGCAGGTCGGTTTTGACCTCCAACTGGCTGATCGCGACCGAAATACTGATGATGATCACCAGCCCCTGAGCAATTCGCCCGAGGCCGGCGGCATAGTCCAACCCCACGCCTTCGGCGGCGCCGCGCACCAGCCCATTGGCCAGTTGCGCCAGCAATACGCCTACCAGCAACACCAGCGCGCCGCCGAAAACCTTCGGCAAATACAGCGCAAGCATGTCGAGCGTAGCTGAAACTCGCTCAAGTCCAAGGGACTGGGCCGCAGAAACCAGAAAAATCAACAGAACGAACCAGTAGACGATCTTGCCCACCAGCGTAGAAATCGGCACTTGCAGCCCGGCGCGCCCCAGCAGCTTGGTCAGGCCGGTGCCGGCCATCAAACGGTCCAGGCCCAGCTTTGCCAGCAGTTTGGACAACAGGGTGTCCAGCAGCTTGGCCACCACAAAGCCCAGCAGTACCAGGACCAGCGCCCCAAACAGGTTGGGAATGAAATTCGCCACCTTGGTCCACAATGCGGTCATCGCAGTAACCAGGCTCTGAGTCCAGAGATCAAGTTCCATAGTTTCAGTCAGCCTTATCAGCAGTGCGAGCAAGAGGTTTACGCCGGGAAACCGGTGACACATGGGCCGAACCGTTGTTCAGCGCCATCATCAATGCCGGCAGCCAACGACCCAACAACCCGAACAGATCCCCCGCCCCTACCTGACGGTTGGCGGTTTTCAGCACGCGACCCAGGCACGCATCGTCGTCGCGGTTGGACGGCGAAGCATTGAGCATGTCACGCAAAGACTGTTCGAACGGATCGTGCATAAAGACCTCTCGCAAGTGATTTAAAAGACGAGGGTAAATTTCATCGGGTCACATAAGACCCTTCCTACGTTCAGCTCATATTCAGCTCAAACCCAGCGCAATCGTCGAAACAGCCACCATTGCCCGAGTGCCACAGTGACCATCAGCAGGCACGCAATCATGAATCCGTAGGGGCTGGCCGAGAACGGGATACCCCCAACATTTATGCCCAGCAGGCCGGTCAGGAAACTCATCGGCAGGAAGATCCCGGTGATGATCCCGAAGCGGTACATGGTGCGGTTCATGCGCACGCTCAAGCGCCGGTCTTCGGCCTCCAGCACAAGCCCCACGCGCTCCCGGGTCAATTCGAGCTCTTCCAGGTAGCGGGTCAGGCTGTTGTTCAATTCGTTCCAGTAGTCGGCATCGTCGTCACAAAACCAGGGCAATTTAATCCGCGTGAGCTGGGCAAAAATATCTCGCTGCGGGGCGAGAAAACGCTTGAGCCCGGCTGCGCGCCGACGGATCTGCAAAATGCTGCCGTGCTCCGGAGTATACCGTTCGTCGGTATCGAGTTTTTCTTCTTCGGTATCGACGATTTCAGACAAATCCGTGACCAGGTCCTGCACTTTATTGGTCAGGTACTGCGCCATATAAAGTATGAGTTCGGACGCAGTGCGCGGCCCCTTGCCATCCGACAACTGCACCAGCAGCTCATCGGTAGCGCGCAGCGGGCGCAGACGCAGGGAAATCACGCGGTTGGCGGCGGCGAAAATACGCACCGAAACCATGTCCTCCGGCTCGGCGCCCGGGTTGAGGTTGACCCCACGCAGAAACAGCAGCAACTGCGAATCCGGCAGCGGCAACAAGCGCGGCCGGGTGTTCTCTTCCAGCAGCAGGTCACAGGCGAATTCACTCAAGCCACTGGATTTACGCAACCAGGTCTGGGTTTGCGGATGACTGCGATCCCAATGCAGCCACAGGCTTTCCTGAGGCTGCAGTTGCAGGTCATCAAGCTCAGTCCGGGCAATCGAACGCGCACCGCCTTTACCGTCCAGCACCAGGGCATGCACCAGCCCCCATTGCGCGTTTTCTTCCTCGAACATCCTCACCCCAGTCGGCTATTGCAGTTTATTCAGGCATTTTCAGCGGGCTGGGCGACACGATCACGCCGTTATTGTCGGCATAGATGTATTCGCCCGGGCGGAAGGTCACGCCGGCAAAGGTGACCACGACATTCAGATCGCCAATGCCGCGCTTGTCCGTTTTCATCGGGTGACTGGCCAAAGCCTGCACGCCAAGATCGGTCTGGGCGATGACGTCGACATCGCGGATGCAACCGTAGATCACCATCCCTTCCCAGCCATTTTTCGCGGCTTTCTCGGCAATCATGTCACCAAGCAGCGCGCGGCGCAGCGAACCACCACCGTCGACCACCAGCACCTTGCCGGCGCCCGGCTGGTCGGCCTGTTCCTTGACCAGCGAGTTATCTTCGAAGCACTTGATGGTGACAATCTCGCCACCAAAGGAATCTCGGCCGCCGAAATTGCTGAACATAGGCTCGACCACCTGCACCAATTCGGGGTAGGCGTCGCACAGGTCGGGGGTCACGTAATGGTTCATCGAAAAATTCCTTTCTGCCAAAGAAGTGTCTTTCAAGGAAGTACCGGGCGAAACGGGTGAGAAACATCCCACTGGTATCGCTGCAACGCAATAGCCTCTACGCGACTGAATATGACCAGAAGCGTTTGGCGCGTCATATCTTAGCCGCAACCTCACAGGAGCGAAACGCCCTTGGCAGAGCGCTGCGTCAAACCGCCGCGAGGGCCTGCGCCGGCACACCGAACAACGGTGTGATGGGGTCTTTCAACCACTGTTCCACCAAAGGCCAGACCTCGACCTGGGCAGCCTTGCTCACCAGCATCTCGACATGCCCGAAATCATCGGTAAATCCGTGCCTGCGCCCCAGGCACAGGTACTGGCGATGCTCAGTGCCGACCTGCTCGAACAACTTGCGGCAGGCCCAGTCCGGGTCTTGATGGTCACCCGCCGCACTCACCGCCAACAACGGCACGTCGACGTCCGCCAAGCCCTTCCACCAATCACGCTCGGCATCGCCGAAACGCCCGAACAACCCGTGCCAGCGCATGGTTTCAATCAATACCCCCACCGGCTCATCTTCAGGCCCGCGTTTGAAACGCGCACCGGACACCTCGGCCATTCGCTTGAGAATAAAGCGCCCGCCCCACTCCACCGGGGGAATTTTCAACGGCCAGTAGTTGCGACTGACCTGACAGCCAAATAACGCGACCGAAGCCACCGCCGGGGCGCCTAAATACTGGCCCCCCAGCGCCGCCGCCAGGGTCGTGCCGCCCAGGGAGTGTCCGATCCAGTGCGGGATCTGCGCGCTTTGCTCACGCACGAACGCACCGATGGCTGGCAAGTCGTACCGCGCATAATCTGCCACCCGGTTGCACGCATAGGCCTGATTGCGCTTAGACAAACCATGGCCGCGCATTTCCGGAATCCACACGTCAAAGCCTCGCCGCGCCAGATAGGCGCCCAGGCCTATGCCTTTGGGCGAATACCAGAAGCGTCGATTGGAAAAACTGCCGTGCAACAAAATTACCGGGGTGCCCCGGTTTTCCGGGACATCGGCCAGGCCCAGACGGGTCACGGCCAACTCGACGGTGCCGTCGGGGCTATTGCCGGGTTTGAGGCGATACACATCTTCACTCAGGTCGCCACGACGCTCAGCGCTGATCAGGGCGACAGGAAACAGATTGCTGCTGCTTTGCATAATGCTCTTGCACAAAAAAGGGCGGCGTCCACACGGATTCCCGCCCTGTACAGATAAGAATGCCGGTCAACCTTCACGGTTGACCGGCACTTTTGACGGATCGCCCTCAGGCGGACGCTTGGCCTTCCGCCAGGAAGAACCAGGTTTCCAGCACCGAATCGGGGTTCAGCGAAACGCTTTCGATACCTTGCTCCATCAGCCATTTGGCCAGGTCAGGGTGGTCCGAAGGGCCCTGGCCGCAGATGCCGATATACTTGCCGGCCTTATTGCAGGCCTGGATGGCATTGGCCAGCAACTTCTTGACCGCCGGGTTACGCTCGTCGAACAAGTGCGCGATGATCCCGGAGTCACGATCCAGGCCCAGGGTCAGCTGGGTCAGGTCGTTGGAGCCAATGGAGAAACCATCGAAGAACTCCAGGAACTCTTCGGCCAGGATCGCATTGGATGGCAGCTCGCACATCATGATCACGCGCAGCCCGTTTTCACCACGGGACAGACCGTTTTCGGCCAGCAGATCCACCACCTGGCTCGCTTCACCCAGGGTGCGGACGAACGGCACCATGATCTCGACGTTGGTCAGGCCCATCTCATTGCGCACGCGCTTGAGGGCACGGCATTCGAGCTCGAAGCAATCACGGAACGCTTCGCTGATGTAGCGCGAGGCACCCCGGAAGCCCAGCATCGGGTTTTCTTCTTCCGGCTCGTAGAGCTTGCCGCCGATCAGGTTGGCGTATTCGTTGGACTTGAAGTCCGACAGACGCACGATGACTTTTTTCGGGTAGAACGCCGCCGCCAGGGTGCTGATGCCTTCCACCAGCTTCTCAACGTAGAAACCAACCGGGTCGTTGTAGCCGGCGATGCGCTTGTCGACGCTTTCCTTGATATCCAGCGGCAGGCCGTCGTAGTTCAGCAGCGCCTTGGGGTGCACGCCGATCATGCGGTTGATGATGAACTCCAGGCGAGCCAGGCCTACACCGGCGTTCGGCAATTGCGCGAAGTCAAAGGCGCGGTCCGGGTTGCCGACGTTCATCATGATCTTGAACGGCAGGTCCGGCATGGCGTCGATGGAGTTCTGCTTGATATCGAAGCCCAGTTCGCCTTCGAAGATGAAACCGGTGTCGCCTTCGGCACAGGAAACGGTCACGCCCTGGCCGTCCTTAAGCAGTTGCGTGGCATTACCGCACCCTACCACCGCAGGAATCCCCAGCTCACGGGCAATGATCGCCGCGTGGCAGGTACGCCCGCCACGGTTGGTGACAATGGCACTGGCGCGTTTCATCACCGGTTCCCAGTCCGGGTCGGTCATGTCGGAAACCAGTACGTCGCCTGGCTGAACCTTGTCCATCTCGGACACGTCCTTGATGATCCGCACCTTGCCCGCACCGATGCGCTGCCCGATGGCGCGACCTTCCACCAGCACGGTGCCGGTTTCCTTGAGCAGGTAACGCTCCATGACGTTGGCGGAGGTACGGCTCTTCACGGTTTCCGGGCGCGCCTGCACGATATACAGCTTGCCGTCGTCACCGTCCTTGGCCCACTCGATGTCCATCGGGCACTTGTAGTGCTTCTCGATGATCATCGCTTGTTTGGCCAGTTCGCTGACTTCAGCGTCGGTCAGGCAGAAACGCGCGCGCTCGGCCTTGTCGACTTCAACGGTTTTTACCGAGCGACCGGCCTTGGCCTCGTCGCCGTAAATCATCTTGATGGCCTTGCTGCCCAGGTTGCGACGCAGGATAGCCGGGCGACCCGCTTCGAGGGTGCCTTTGTGTACGTAGAATTCGTCGGGGTTGACCGCGCCTTGTACGACGGTTTCGCCCAGGCCGTAGGCGCCGGTGATAAACACCACGTCACGGAAGCCGGATTCGGTATCGAGGGTGAACATCACGCCGGCGGTGCCGGTTTCCGAACGCACCATGCGCTGTACGCCGGCAGACAGGGCCACCAGTTTGTGGTCGAAACCCTGGTGCACGCGGTAGGAAATCGCGCGATCGTTGAACAGCGAGGCAAACACTTCCTTGGCCGCGCGGATCACGTTTTCCACGCCGCGAATATTCAGGAAGGTTTCCTGCTGGCCGGCGAAGGAAGCGTCGGGCAGGTCTTCGGCGGTGGCCGACGAGCGCACGGCAACGGCCATGTCCGGGTTGCCCGCCGACAAGGTGGCAAACGCCGCGCGGATTTCTTCGTTGAGCTTTTCGGGGAACTCGGCTTCCATGATCCACTGGCGGATCTGGGCACCGGTCCTGGCCAGGGCATTGACGTCGTCGACGTCCAGGGCATCCAGCGCGGCGTGGATCTGAGCATTGAGGCCGCTCAGTTCGAGGAAATCGCGGTAAGCCTGGGCCGTGGTGGCGAAACCACCCGGCACCGAGACACCAGCGCCTGCAAGATTACTGATCATCTCGCCGAGGGATGCGTTCTTGCCCCCCACATGCTCTACATCATGGACGCCGAGCTTATCGAGGGAAACTACGTACTCTACCAAGGTGATCTCTCCACTAACTGTGTTGGAAAAGCTCAGGACGCCGACTGCTCGTAGGAGCGTTCGCCAGCGTTTGTGGCCTGGACCTGGAAAATAAGTGAGAATGCGGCCCTCTGTGGGACGGCAAAATCGCGCCTATCATATCCAAGATTCGTCATCAGCTTAAGGCCCAGGGCTCAAATGAAACGATCTGCTTTCTTTATCTCCGACGGCACCGGCATCACAGCCGAAACCCTGGGCCAAAGCCTGCTCGCGCAGTTCGAAAACATTACCTTCGCCAAATTCACGCGACCCTATATCGACAGCGTGGATAAAGCGCGGGCCATGGTACAACAAATCAATCTGGCGGCTGAAAAAGACGGTTTTCGGCCGATCATTTTCGACACCATCGTCAATCAGGACATTCGTGAGATCCTCGCCACTTCGAATGGTTTCATGATCGACATCTTCTCCACGTTCCTGGCGCCACTGGAACAGGAGTTGAGCGAACATTCCTCTTATTCGGTAGGAAAGTCCCATTCCATTGGGCATAACTCCAATTACATGGAGCGCATCGAAGCGGTGAACTTCGCCCTCGACAACGACGACGGCGCCCGCACCCATTACTACGACAAGGCCGACCTGATTCTGGTGGGGGTGTCCCGCTGCGGCAAAACGCCGACCTGTTTATATATGGCCATGCAATTCGGTATCCGTGCGGCCAATTACCCGCTGACCGAAGACGATATGGAGCACCTCACCCTGCCCATGGCCCTGCGCGCCCATTCGCACAAACTGTTCGGCCTGACCATCGACCCGGACCGCCTTACCGCGATCCGTAACGAGCGCAAGCCCAACAGCCGCTACTCCAGCTACGCCCAATGCGAATTTGAAGTGCGCGAAGTGGAAAACCTGTTCCGCCGCGAGAATATTGCGCACATCAATTCCACGCATTTTTCGGTGGAAGAGATTTCGGCCAAGATTCTGGTGGAGAAAGGTGTGGAACGAAGGTTTAAGTAAGGCAAACTCAAGCTGCAAGCTGCAAGCTAAAGCCACTCCGCTCTCGTCTTGCAGCTTGAAGCTTGAAGCTTGAAGCTTGCACCTCAAACCTTACAACTGAAACCTCCCCCCACCCTGTCCCAAAGCCGTCGCCAACGCGTCGAATCCCGCCCTCAACAACTGATCGTCTCCCGACGTGTTGCAGATGCTTGCACGAATAAACTGCGGCACCGCCGTCTGCCCCACGGCAAAGGCTTCGGCGGTGGCGATCAGGTAATTATTCTGCTTGAGCTCCGCCTCGATTTCCGACGCGCGCCAAGGCTCCGGCACTTCAATCCAGAAGTGCGGGCTGTTGAGGTGGGTGCGGTATTGAAGGCCCGCCAACAAGTCGCGCACCAATGCCTTGCGCCGGCTGATTTCGCTGATCTGCTGGCTGAGCAGGTACTGCGCCGTGCCGTTCTCGATCCACTGCGTGGCCAGTTCCAGAGTCACCGGCGTGGCCATCCAGCAGGTTGAACGCAACGCCGCCGAGATGCGGCTGACCAACGCCGGCGGTGCGTGCACATAGCCCACCCGCAGGCCCGCCGAGACGGCCTTGCTCAGGCTGCTGATTAAAATCGTACGTTCGGGGGCGAAAAAACTCAGCGGCGGTGGCCGGTCTTCCACCAGTACACCGTGGGCCTCGTCTTCAAGGATCAACAGGTTGTGTTCCCGGCATACTTTGACCAGCGCTTCACGCCGCGCCACCGACAGCACCGCGGTGGTCGGGTTCTGAATCGTCGGCGTGCAGTACAGCGCCGAAATACGGTGATTCCGACAGACTTCATCCAGCGCGCTCGGCAACAGACCCTCTTCATCCATTTCCAGCCCGATCAGGCGGATGCCAAGCATCCGCGCGGCGGTGATCAGCCCGGGATAGGTCAGCTGTTCGGTGACCACCGTGTCCCCTGCGCGCAGCAACGCCATCATCGCGCAGAGCAACCCATGCTGGCCGCCATTGACGCAGATGACCTGTTCGGGAATCGGATGAAAATCGCGCTGCACCAGCCACTGCGCACCCGCGTCGCGATAGCGCGGCAGGCCGGCATCCGGCGTGTAGGCGCTGATGTCCTGCAAAAACTTGGCATTGGTCGCCAGGGTCTGGAAGCTCTGGGCCAGGAAGGCAGTCTCCTGCCCCGGAATATGCATGTTGCGACTCATGTCGAAGTACTGGCGCGGCTCTTCGCTGACATTGCGAAACCCTTCATCGCGCTGACGTTCCATCCCCCGCTTGCGCACAAACGTGCCGTCGCCCACGCGCGCCACTACCAGCCCGAGGCGCTCCAGTTCGCCGTAGGCCCGGCTGATGGTGCCGATGGTTACACCCAGGTTGTCGGAAAGCACCCGATGGGGCGGCAGTTTTCGTCCAGGTTCAATCAAGCCTTCAAGGATGCCGCGCTCCATCACATCGGACAGGCGCTTGTACTTGACGCCCTGCCCGTTGGACAACCCCTCACGCATAATTGACACCATGTCAATATTTGTTTTGACAGCCATCTTTAGCCCTAATAGTGTGCTTTTACGGGTTCAATCGCCGATTTTAACAACTCATTACAAGTTCAATATAGAGTTCAATTCTGGCTCAGGGAAGCAATAAACGATGCCAATGTCCGCCGTCCTCGAAAACACCGCGAAAACAAAAACGCAAAAACAGTGGGTGGCCGGACTGGTCACCAGCGTGTTGTTCCTGATCGTGTGCCTGAGCTGGGGCACGACCTGGCTGGGCATCAAGATCGCCGTGGAAAGCGTGCCGCCGCTGACCTCAGCCGGGCTGCGCTTTCTGATCGCCTTCCCACTGTTCCTGTGCTTTGCCCTGGCCCGACGCGAGCCGATCCTGTTTCCCCGCGAGAGTCGCTGGTTCTTTGTCTTCGTGACGTTGTCGTATTTCAGCGTTCCCTACTACCTGCTCAATTACGGCGAGATGCACGTATCGTCCGGCCTTACCGCCCTGTTATTCAGCTGCATGCCGGTATTCATTCTGATTTTTTCCGCGCTGTTCCTTCGCGAGCGCATCTACTTTTCCCAGGTGGTCGGCATCGGCATCGGTTTCGGCAGCCTCTACATGATCATCAGGAGCCAGGGCCTGCACCTGGACCACGCCGAATTCCTGGGCGTATTGGCGATTTTGACCGCTGCGATCATGCATGCCCTGTGCTACGTCATCACCAAGCTCAAAGGCAGCGCCATCAGCGTAATCAGCTACAACACCCTGCCCATCGGGATTGCCGGGCTGATGCTGTTCATCGCCGGCCTGTTCGTTGAAACACCGAGTTTCGACGCCATCACCCTGCGCTCATGGAGCGCGTTGCTCTACCTGGGGCTGGTGGCCTCGGTGGGCGGATTTATCGTGTACTTCATGCTGCTCAAGCGCCTGAGCCCGATCATCCTGTCGTTCGTGTTCATCATTTTCCCGGTATTCGCGGTCATCATCGGCGCCTGGTATGAAGGCGTGCCGATCTCCCATGACTTGATGCTCTACTCGGCGATCCTGCTGGCCGGCTTTGCAATCACCAAACTGCCGATTGAAAAACTGCTGGCCAAGAAAAATTGACCCGCCCGACCCAACCACCCCAGCAACGCGAGAGAAACATGGAAGTGCTCCGCCCCGATGCCCTGGAACAGATCTACGCCCACGCCAGCCGCAGTTATCCCGAAGAATGCTGTGGTTTTGTCTTCGCCGACGGCAGTGTGTACCTGGGCAGCAATATCCAGAATGAACTGCACCGCAAGGACCCCGAGATGTACCCGCGCAGCGCGGCCGATGGCTACACCTTCTCGGTGGCCGACACGCTGCTGCTGAACAAGGCGTTTCGCAGCGACAACCCGGTAGTGGTGATCTACCACTCGCACCCGGATGTCGGTGCCTATTTCAGCGACGAAGACCAGGACAAGGCGCTGTTCATGGGCGAGCCGATCTACCCGGTCAGCTACCTGGTAGTCGACGTTCGCCAGGGCCAGGCCCTGGGCTCCAAGTTGTTTGCCTGGGACGGCAAGCATTTCGCCGCACAACCTTTCAACGACCTGCACACGGAGTTGTCCATGAACGCTGTCTCTTTCCCCGACATTCTGGTTCGCGTGGCCAAGCTACCGGAATCGACCCTCGAGGGCGCCGGATCGACATTGCGCGAAGTCATTGAAAACCTCTGCAACAGCCACCCGCAATTGCGCCCGCATCTGTTCCACGAAAAGAACAACCAGCTCAAGGAACACTTCCTGTTCACCGCCGAAGACGAATTGATCGCGGCCGACGACCTGCTGCCCGAAAAGGCCAGCATCGAAGTGCTGCTCGCCACCTCCGGCGGCATCGGCGTCGACACCTTGAGCAATGAAGAAGTGCAGCGCTACGTGCGTCACATCACCCTGCCCGGCGTCGGTCGCGAAGGCCAGTTGAGCCTCAAGAAAGCCAAGGTGCTGATCATCGGCACCGGCGGCCTTGGCTCGCCGATCAGCCTGTACCTGGCGGCGGCCGGCGTCGGCACCCTGGGACTGGTGGATTTCGATGTGGTGGAGAGCAGCAACCTGCAA
The DNA here is from genome assembly GCF_026410085.1 of Pseudomonas quebecensis. NCBI lineage: Bacteria > Pseudomonadati > Pseudomonadota > Gammaproteobacteria > Pseudomonadales > Pseudomonadaceae > Pseudomonas > Pseudomonas quebecensis. Next base: position 1,249,258 of record NZ_CP112866.1, on the reverse strand, counting down.
CGCCAGATCGTGCATGGCAACAGCACCCTGGGTCTGCCCAAGGTCGAGTCCGCCAGACGGCGCCTGCAGGACCTCAATCGCCATATCCGCATCAACGCGCACGACACCGCGCTGACCGCCGACAATGCCCTTGAGCTGGTGGGTGCCTACGACCTGGTGATCGACGGCACCGACAATTTCGACACGCGCTACCTGGTCAACGACGCCTGCGTACAGCTGGGCAAGCCCTTGGTATATGGCGCCATTTACCGCTTCGACGGTCAGATCAGCGTGCTCAACTACCAAGGTGGGCCGTGTTATCGCTGCCTGTTCCCGAGCGCCCCGCCCGCCGAACTGGCGCCCAATTGCAGCGCCGGCGGTGTGATCGGCGTGTTGCCCGGCGTGGTCGGGATGATCCAGGCCACCGAGGCGATCAAACTGCTGATCGGCCTTGGCGAACCGTTATCCGGCCGCCTGATGCGTTTCGATGCCCTGGCGATGAAATTCAGCGAAATCCGCTTCAAGCGTCGCGCCGATTGCCCGTGCTGCTCGGAACTGCGCCACAGCGAAACCGTGGCGCCAGCCGTGTGCGCCGATGCCGTGCCACGCCAACCCGCACTGGCCGAGGAACGCTACATCCAGCCGCAAGGGCTCAAACAGGTCATCGAACACCCCAGCAGCGCCGACGTGCTGCTGGACGTACGCGACGCCAGCGAACTGGAGGTGTGCAAACTGCCGGGCGTGGTGCATATCCCCCTGGCCGAGCTGGACGGGCAACTCGATCGCCTCAGCCGCGATAACACCCATTACCTGATCTGCTACGCCGGCAGCCGCGCCGAGCAGGCCGCCAGCACGTTGCTGGCGGCGGGCTTTGCCAACACCAAAGTCCTGCGAGGCGGCATGAAACACTGGGTTCGCGACGTCGAACCCGACATGCCTTTGTACTGATCACCCGCCATGGGCTCCTACCTGATGTTGCATAACTCTATTCTCGACGCCATTGGCCAGACGCCCATCGTGCGCCTGGCGCAGTTTTCCGAAGACCTTGGTATCGAGGTCTACGCCAAGCTCGAATCCCTCAATCCCGGCGGCAGCCACAAGGCGCGCATCGCCTTGGGCATGATCCTCGACGCCGAGCGCCGCGGCGTACTGATCCGCGACTCCGGGCAAACGATCATCGAACCCAGCGGCGGTAATACCGGTATCGGTCTGGTGATGGCCGGCAACGTGCTCGGCTACAAAGTGGTGCTGGTGATCCCCGACAATTACAGCCCGGAAAAACAGAAATTGCTGCGCCTGTATGGAGCCAAGGTAGTGCTGTCGGACAGCCGCCTCGGTAACAATTCCCATGGTGAGAAGTGCATGGAACTGCAGCTGGAAAACCCCAGCTACGTGATGCTCAACCAGCAACGCAACGGCGCCAACCCGCAGACCCACCGCGATACCACGGCACGGGAAATCATCCGTGCCTTCGGCGACCGCCGCGTGGACTATTTCGTCAGCGGCATCGGCACCGGCGGGCATATCACCGGGATCGGTGAAACGCTGAAGACCACCTGGCCGGCCATCCGGGTGATGGGCGTGGAACCGGAGGAATGCGACCTGTTACAAAACCGGCACGCGCCGCACCACATCCAGGGCCTGTCGATCGGACTGATTCCCAGCATCCTCAACCTGGATGTGATCGACGGCATGCTCAAGGTGTCGCACCAGGACTGTCTCGACATGATGAAGCGCATCATGCGCACCGATGCCATCAGCCTGGGCCTGTCCTCCGCCGCCAATATGGTGGCCATTGCCAGGCTCGCCCCCGAACTGCCGCCCGAAACGGTGGTGTTGACCATGGTCTACGACAATGCCGACAGCTACCTGCCCAGTTTCGAATAACCGGTTTTTCAATGATCCAGAACGCGGGGGTGCCTCCATGGGTGGCTTTATCGACATGCAACATCTGCACGATGAGTTGCTCACCCATCTCATCAAGACCCTCACGCCCGCGCAGATGAAGCAGCTGGAACCCCATCTGGCGCCGCTGATCCAGAACGCGGCCCAGGCAGTGGCCGAAGACTTGATCGCATACGCCTACCGCGACCCGGCCTCCCGAGGGCGTGGTGAGCTGATCCTGGAGTCCTACGCGTCATTCAAGGCCGTGCTGTATTACCGCCTCGCCCACCTGGTGTGGAATTTCCCCGACCGCATCAACGGCGTCTTCTCGCGTATCGCTTTGAAGCTCAGCAACCAGGGCAAGGTGTTGTCCGGCGCCGAGATACACCCGGCAGCACGCATCGGACGGCGTTTCGTGCTGGACCACGGCTACGGCACGGTGATCGGCGAAACCTGCGAGATCGGCAATGACTGCTACATCCTCTGCGGCGTAACCCTGGGCGCCCGGGGCATCGCCAATAACCCCGACGGCAAGCGCCATCCGCGCCTGGGCAACAATGTCGAGGTTGGCTCCGGCGCCCGTGTGCTCGGCTATGTGCAGATCGGCGACAACGTATTTATCAGCCCGTCCTGCGTGATTACCCAAGACGTGCCCGCCGGCACCAAGGTGAAGGTGGTCAACCAGATCCAGTTGCAAAAGAACGATGAGTCGGACCACAGCCAGTACCTCGGTGCCTTTGCCCTGGACGAACGCTTGCACGTGGTGGGCGAGATCACGGCCAGCCACAAGGTCACGGTACTGGACGCCGACTTCCACCCGCTGCCGGGGTTGATGCTCGAGCCCACGGTGAAGGAGCGCCACCACCTGCAATTTCGCCTGCACCGGCTAGAGCCCGCCAGCCACCTGCCGCGCCTGCCGCTGAACCTGAAGGTCTGCGGGCCGGAATTTGAAATCACCCTGCTCTCCCCCCCTGGCTTGAGCGCAATGGTGCGCCACCTGTTGCAAGCCAGCCCATCGATCGTCGGAGGTTGAACATGTCCGTGCACACCATGGAAACCCTGGCGCTGTTCGACAGCGCGCCCTATCAGAACGCCTTCAGCGCCCGGGTGATTGCCGTCAGCGAACACGGCATCGCCCTGGAGCACACCTTGTTCTACCCTACAGGCGGCGGCCAACCGGGCGACACCGGGCATATCACTCTGCCCGACGGAACCCGAGTGGCGGTGACGGGCACGGTGCGCGACCCGGTGCTGCGCTCGATCATCTGGCATCAGGTCGAGCAGTGCCCCGAGCAATTGACCGCCGGCGTACAGGTGGACGCCGGCCTCGACTGGGAGCGGCGTTACCAGCACATGAAGATGCACACCTGCCTGCACTTGCTGTGCTCGCTTATCGACGCGCCTGTGACCGGCTGCAGCATCAGCGCCGATAAGGGGCGCCTGGATTTCGACCTGCCGGAAATGACTCTCGACAAAGATAGCATCACCCGTGACCTCAACGCCTTGATCGAACAGGCGCATCCGGTCAAGACGCTGTCGATGCCGGCCTCGGAATACACCACCCTGCTGCAGATCACTCGCACCCAGGCCGTCGCACCACCGGTAGTGCAGGGTTCGGTGCGCGTGATTGAAATCGCTGGGATCGATATCCAGCCATGCGGCGGCACCCACGTGCTCAACACCGAGGAAATCGGCCGGGTGTTCTGCGAAAAGATCGAAAAAAAGAGCAAGCACAACCGCCGGGTGATCCTTCGGTTCGAGTGAATGCCCTTCAAATATGGGAAGGGGTTGTGGTGCAGGCTATGGTGGTGAGCAGCCTTGTTGTGGTGAGCAGGCTTGCCCTGCGCTGGGTCGCGAAGCGGCCCCAAACCCAGGCACCTCGGTGTGTCAGCTAAACCACTTCGCCTCAAATGGGGCTGCTTCGCAGCCCAACGCGGGACAAGCCCGCTCACCACAGAGTTATTTCAACCTTTGAAACGTGTGTAGATATCTATGGCTATCGGGGCCAAATGCACCGAGTCGCCGGATGGCGCGGTGTTGCTGAGTTAGGTGTTTGGATGTAGCGAGTGGTGATCCCTCTCTGACCCAGAGGAATCTAACTGTGGGAGGGGGCTTGCCCCCGATGGCGGCCTGACAGCCGACCAGGATGTTGGGTCAGACCGAGTACATATCCGTTGCTGCGGTCATGGCGGCTATGGGTTCCGCCCTTACGGCGGGTCACTTTTGGAAGAGCGCCAAAAGTAACCAAAAACGCTTCGCCCCACCACTCGGCACCTCGCTCAGGCTCGGTGTGCCCGGAATCCGACATTGATTTGGGGGGCCGCCGCCACGCGCCATCCATGGCGCGGGGCGGCTAAACCGGCATCCCTGCCGGTTTACCCCCCAAATCAATGCCGAATTCCGGCCAGCGTGGTTAACGGGGCGCCTGAGGTCAAAAGCGAGAGCAAGAGCGGCTCGCTTCGCATCGTGGTTAGGGTTGGTGGCTGCATGTCTTCGGTGAAAACATAGCCTGAGAAAATGAGGTTCTTGTAGTGAACGGGCTTGCTGTGGTGAGCAGGCTTGTCAAATCGTCGCACCGCCCCTGCCACAGGTTTAGCTCGGCGCATCCTGCTAGATCACGAACAAGTCCACGAAACGGTTGACCGGGGTGGCTTCAAGCTTCGCCTGATCCTTGCACAACGCAAAAATCTCGGCACTGCGCTGCGCGGTAAACCGCGTGGCCAGGTTGGCCTTGAACTTGTCTTCCAGCAATGGAATGCCCTGCGCCCGACGGCGGCGATGACCTATCGGATATTCCACCGCCACCTCTTCGGTGCAAGTGCCATCGGTAAAGAACACTTGCACCGCATTGGCAATCGAACGCTTGTCGGCCTCCAGGTATTCACGGCTGTAGCGCGGGTTCTCGACGATGACCATCTTGTTGCGCAGCACGTCGATGATCGGGTGCGCGGCATGGAAAGTATCCTCGTAGTGCTCGGCCACCAGGTTGCCGAACGCCAGGGGCACGGCGGTCATGTATTGCAGGCAGTGGTCGCGGTCGGCGGCGTTGGCCAGGGGGCCGACCTTGGAGATGATGCGAATCGCTGACTCATGGGTAGTGATCACGATGCGTTCGATCTCGTGCAGGCGGTCCCTGACCTGTGGATGCAACCTCACCGCCGCTTCGCAGGCGGTCTGCGCGTGGAACTCGGCGGAAAAGCTGATCTTGAACAGCACGTTCTCCATCACATAGGTGCCATAAGGCTGACTCAAGCTGAATGCACGCTGGTCTTCGGGCTTGAGCGCCAAGTCCTTGTTTGTGTGGCTGAACAGTACGTCATAGAAACCCCATTGCGGCGCACTCAGCACCCCCGGGATGCCCATTTCGCCACGCAGCGCGATATCCGCCAGGCGTACGCCGCGACTTGAAGCGTCCCCCGCCGCCCAGGATTTGCGCGAACCGGCATTCGGCGCGTGGCGGTAGGTGCGCAACGCCTGGCCGTCGACGAATGCATGGGACAGCGCCGACAGTAACTGCTCGCGATTGGCGCCCATCAGTTTGGCGCTGACCGCGGTGGAGGCGACTTTCACCAGCAGCACATGGTCGAGGCCGACACGGTTGAACGAATTTTCCAGGGCTATCACGCCCTGGATTTCATGGGCCATGATCATCGCCTCCAGCACCGCGCGCAGGGTCAAGGGCGCATCGCCATTGGCCACGCGCTTTTGCGAGAGGTGATCGGCCATGGCGAGGATGGCGCCCAGGTTATCCGAAGGGTGGCCCCATTCGGCGGCGAGCCAGGTGTCGTTGTAGTCGAGCCAGCGCACGAGGCAGCCGATGTCCCACGCGGCCTTGACCGGGTCCAGCCGGAATGAAGTACCCGGCACCCGCGCGCCGAACGGCACCACCGTGCCCTCCACCGTCGGCCCCAGATGCTTGGTGCATTCGGGGAAACGCAGGGCCAGCAGGCCGCAGCCGAGGGTGTCCATCAGACAGTGGCGTGCGGTGTCCAGGGCGGCCTGGGATGCGATCCGATAATCGAGAACGTAATCGGCGATGTCCTGCAGGACCTGATCATAGTCAGGACGGTTGTTCTGGTCGACGTTGGCGCTCATGGCAGTTCTCCACAAGGATTGGTGTTGCGCTTTAGAAGGAGCCCCCGGGTACGCGCACGAAGCCTTCCATCAATACCCGGGCACTGCGGCTCATGATGGCCTTCTTCACCACCCATTCACCGTCCACCTGGGTGGCCTCGGCCCCCACGCGCAAGGTGCCGGACGGATGCCCGAAGCGCACGGCGTTGCGCTCGATGCCACCGGCCGCCAGGTTGACCAGCGTCCCGGAAATCGCCGCCGCCGTGCCGATCGCCACCGCCGCCGTCCCCATCATGGCGTGGTGCAACTTGCCCATCGACAGCGCGCGCACCAGCAAATCCACGTCGCCGGCCTTGATCGCCTTACCGCTGGAGGCCACGTAATCGGCGGGTTTGGCCACGAACGCTACCTTGGGCGTGTGCTGACGCTGGGCGGCTTCGTCCAGATGCTTGATCAAGCCCATGCGCAGAGCGCCATGGGCGCGCACGGTCTCGAACATCGCCAGGGCCTTGGGGTCGCTGTTGATCGCGCCTTGCAGTTCGGTGCCGGTGTAACCGAGGTCTTCGGCGTTGATAAAAATCGTCGGGATGCCGGCGTTGATCAGCGTGGCCTTGAACGTGCCGACGCCCGGCACCTCCAGCTCGTCCACCAGATTGCCGGTGGGGAACATCGAGCCGCCTCCGCCCTCTTCGTCCGCCGCCGGGTCCATGAATTCCAACTGCACTTCGGCGGCCGGGAAGGTCACGCCGTCCAATTCGAAGTCGCCGGTTTCCTGAACCGCGCCATCGGTGATCGGCACGTGGGCAATAATGGTTTTGCCGATATTGGCCTGCCAGATGCGCACCACGGCCACGCCATTGCGCGGCACACGGGCCGGGTCCACCAGCCCGGCGCTGATGGCGAACGAACCCACCGCCGCCGACAGGTTGCCGCAGTTGCCGCTCCAGTCCACGAAGGGCTTGTCGATGGAGACCTGGCCGAACAGGTAATCCACGTCGTGATCGGCGCGGGTGCTCTTGGCCAGGATCACCGTCTTACTGGTGCTGGACGTGGCGCCGCCCATGCCGTCGATTTGCTTGTCGTAGGGATCGGGGCTGCCGATCACTCGCAACAACAAGGCGTCGCGTGCCGCACCCGGCACCTGCGCCGACGCGGGCAGGTCCTGGAGGCTGAAAAAAACGCCCTTGCTGGTGCCGCCACGCATATAGGTGGCGGGGATTTTGATTTGCGGTGCGTGTGCCATGGTCATCCTCCTCAGGCGGTCGCCGCCGATTCCAGGAAGTCCTGGGCAAAACGCTGCAATACGCCACCCGCCTCGTAGATCGACACTTCTTCGGCGGTGTCCAGGCGGCAGGTGACCGGCACTTCGACACGGGCGCCATTCTTGCGGTTGATCACCAACGTCAGTTGCGCGCGCGGGGTGCGTTCGCCGACCACATCATAGGTTTCACTGCCGTCGATCTGCAGGGTGTGCCGGTTGGTACCCGGCAGGAACTCCAGCGGCAACACACCCATGCCCACCAGATTGGTGCGGTGGATACGCTCGAACCCTTCGGCGGCAATTGCTTCCACGCCGGCCAGGCGCACGCCCTTGGCCGCCCAGTCACGGGACGAGCCCTGGCCGTAGTCGGCGCCGGCGATGATGATCAGCGGCTGTTTGCGCTCCATGTAGGTTTCGATGGCTTCCCACATCCGCGTGACCTTGCCTTCCGGCTCGATGCGCGCCAGGGAACCCTGCTTGACCTTGCCGTTTTCCACCACCATTTCGTTGAACAGTTTCGGGTTGGCGAAGGTGGCGCGCTGCGCGGTCAGGTGGTCGCCACGGTGAGTGGCATAGGAGTTGAAGTCGACCTCCGGCAGGCCCATTTTCGCCAGGTACTCACCGGCGGCGCTGTCGAGCATGATCGCATTGGATGGCGACAGGTGGTCGGTGGTGATGTTGTCCGGCAGCACCGCCAGCGGCCGCATGCCCTTGAGCGGCCGCGCCCCGGCCAGCGCGCCTTCCCAGTACGGCGGACGACGGATATAGGTGCTCTGCGGACGCCAGTCGTACAGCGGCGCGACTTTCGGGCCGGTGTCCTCGTGGATCGCGAACATCGGGATATACACCGCGCGAAACTGCTCCGGCTTGACCGACGCCTGGACCACCGCGTCGATTTCTGCGTCGCTCGGCCAGATGTCCTGCAGGCGGATCTCCTTGCCGTCGGCGTCGAAGCCCAGCACGTCTTTCTCGATATCGAAACGGATGGTGCCGGCAATCGCATACGCCACCACCAGCGGCGGCGAGGCGAGAAAGGCTTGCTTGGCGTACGGGTGGATGCGCCCATCGAAGTTACGATTGCCCGACAATACGGCGGTGGCATACAGGTCGCGGTCGATGATTTCCTGCTGGATCGCTGGGTCGAGCGCGCCGGACATGCCATTGCACGTGGTGCAGGCAAACGCCACCACGCCAAAACCGAGTTTTTCCAGTTCATGGCCCAGGCCGGCTTCTTCCAAGTACATCGCCACGGTTTTCGAGCCTGGCGCCAGGGACGACTTGACCCACGGCTTGCGCGTGAGCCCCAGTTTGTTGGCGTTGCGCGCCAACAGGCCTGCGGCAATTACGTTGCGCGGGTTGCTGGTGTTGGTGCAGCTGGTGATGGCGGCAATGATCACCGCACCGTCGGGCATTTGGCCGGGCACTTCGTCCCATTGGCCGCTGATGCCTTTGGCGGCCAGGTCGCGGGTGGCGACGCGGGCGTGCGGGTTGCTCGGGCCGGCCATGTTGCGCACCACGCTGGACAGGTCGAAGGTCAGGCCGCGCTCGTATTGCGCGCCCTTGAGATCGTCGGCCCACAACCCGGTATGGCGAGCATATTGCTCGACCAGCGCGACCTGCTGGTCTTCGCGGCCGGTGAGTTTGAGGTAGGCAATGGTCTGTGGGTCGATGTAGAACATCGCCGCCGTGGCGCCGTATTCCGGGGCCATGTTGGAGATGGTTGCGCGGTCGCCGAGGGTCAGTTTGGACGCGCCCTCACCGAAGAATTCCAGCCAGGCGCCGACCACTTTTTGTTGACGCAGAAACTCGGTCAGCGCCAGCACCATATCGGTGGCGGTGATGCCAGGCTGCAGTTCTCCGGTCAGTTCCACACCCACGCTTTCCGGCAGGCGCATCCACGACGCGCGGCCGAGCATCACGCTTTCGGCTTCCAGGCCGCCGACGCCGATGGCGATCACGCCCAGGGCATCCACATGCGGGGTATGGCTGTCGGTGCCGACGCAGGTATCGGGGAACGCCACGCCGTCGCGCACCTGGATCACCGGGGACATTTTCTCCAGGTTGATCTGGTGCATGATGCCGTTGCCCGGTGGGATCACGTCGACATTCTTGAAGGCTTTCTTGGTCCATTCGATAAAGTGGAAACGGTCTTCGTTGCGACGGTCTTCGATGGCGCGGTTTTTCTCGAACGCGTCCGGGTCGGAACCACCGGCTTCGACGGCCAGGGAGTGGTCGACGATCAGCTGTGTCGGCACCACCGGATTGACCTGCGCCGGATCACCGCCTTGCAGGGCGATGGCATCGCGCAGGCCGGCGAGGTCGACCAGTGCGGTCTGACCGAGAATGTCATGACACACCACACGCGCCGGAAACCACGGAAAATCCAGATCGCGCCTGCGCTCGATCAACTGGCTCAGGGAGGCGTTGAGGGTGGCAGGCTCGCAACGGCGCACCAGGTTCTCGGCGAGTACACGAGAGGTATAAGGCAGCGTGGCATAGGCGCCGGGACGGATGGCGTCGACCGCCGCACGGGCGTCGAAGTAATCCAGGCGACTGCCGGGGAGCGGTTTGCGAAATTCAGTGTTCATCGTCAGGACTCGGTCACGGTGATTGCAAAAGGAGGACCTGCTCCGATCCAAAATTGAAATGCGACTTAATGTGGGAGGGGGCTTGCCCCTCCCACACTGGGTCCGGTTTCCACTTCGGGATCGTCGGTATTCCCATTCAGCGACGTTCGATTGGCACGAACTTGCGCTGCTCCACGCCGATGTACTCGGCGCTTGGACGGATGATGCGGTTGTTGGCGCGCTGCTCAAATACGTGGGCCGCCCATCCTGTAAGCCGCGAGCACACGAAGATCGGCGTGAACAGCTTGGTCGGGATGCCCATGAAGTGGTACGCCGAGGCATGGTAGAAGTCGGCGTTGGGGAACAGTTTCTTCTGTTCCCACATGGTTTTGTCGATGGCTTCGGAGACCGGGAACAGCACGGTGTCGCCTACTTCATCGGCGAGTTTTTTCGCCCAACCCTTGATCACTTCGTTGCGCGGGTCGCTGTCTTTGTAGATCGCGTGGCCGAAGCCCATGATTTTGTCCTTGCGCGCCAGCATGCCGAGGGTGCCTTCCACCGCTTCTTCGGCCGAGGCGAAGCGCTCGATCATCTCCATCGCCGCTTCGTTGGCGCCGCCGTGCAGCGGGCCGCGCAGGGAACCGATGGCGGCGGTGACGCAGGAATACAGGTCCGACAAGGTCGAGGCACAGACCCGCGCGGTGAACGTCGAGGCGTTGAATTCATGTTCGGCGTAGAGAATCAGCGATACGTTCATGACTTTTTCATGCAACTCGCTCGGTTTCTTGCCGTGCAGCAGATGCAGGAAGTGAGCGCCGATGCTCGGCTCGTCGCTCACGCAGTCGATGCGCTTACCGTCGTGGCTGAAGCGATACCAGTAGCACATGATCGCCGGGAATGCGGCGAGCAGGCGGTCGGTGACATCGCGCTGGGCGCCGAAGTCTTTTTCCGGCTCGATATTGCCCAGAAACGAGCAACCGGTGCGCATCACGTCCATCGGGTGGGCGTCGGCGGGGATACGTTCGAGCACTTCTTTGAGCGCCTGCGGCAGGTCGCGCAACGTGCTCAGCTTGGCACTGTAGGCCGCCAATTCGGTTTTGCTCGGCAACTCGCCGTACAACAGCAGGTAGGCGACTTCTTCGAATTGCGCGTCGGCGGCCAATTCACGCACGTCGTAGCCGCGATAGGTCAGGCCGGCACCGGCCTGGCCCACGGTGGACAGTGCAGTCTGCCCGGCCACCTGGCCACGCAGGCCGGCGCCACTCAATACTTTTGCTTCAGCCATGGTTCTTCTCCAATTTTGTAATTATCAGGGAGGCGCTGCGCTTATTTCTTGGCGGCGAACAGCGCGTCGAGCTTCTGCTCGAAGGTGTGGTAGTCGATGCGATCGTAAAGCTCCATGCGCGTTTGCATGGTGTCGATCACGTTCTGTTGGGTGCCGTCGCGACGGATCGCGGTGTACACGTTTTCGGCGGCCTTGTTCATGGCGCGAAAGGCCGAGAGCGGGTACAGCACCAGGGAAACATTCGCAGATTTCAACTGTTCGGTGGTGTACAACGGGGTCGAGCCGAATTCGGTGATATTGGCCAGGATCGGCGCTTTTACCCGCGCAGCGAACAGTTTGTACATCTCAAGCTCGGTGATCGCTTCCGGGAACACCATGTCGGCACCGGCTTCGATGCACGCGGCGGCACGCTCCAGCGCGGACTCCAGGCCTTCGACGGCGAGGGCATCGGTGCGCGCCATGATCACGAAACTGTCATCGGTGCGCGCGTCCACGGCGGCCTTGATGCGGTCGACCATTTCCTGCTGGGATACGATTTCTTTGTTCGGACGATGGCCGCAGCGCTTGGCGCCCACCTGGTCTTCGATATGAATGGCGGCCGCGCCGAACTTAATCATCGACTTGACCGTGCGCGCCACGTTGAAGGCCGAGGAACCGAAGCCGGTGTCCACATCCACCAACAGCGGCAAATCGCACACGTCGGTGATGCGCCGCACGTCGGTCAGTACGTCGTCCAGCCCGGTGATACCCAGGTCCGGCACGCCCAGGGAACCGGCGGCCACCCCGCCACCCGAGAGATAGATGGCCTTGAAGCCGGCGCGCTTGGCCAACAGCGCATGGTTGGCGTTGATCGCGCCGACGACCTGCAACGGGTGCTCGCTGGCCACCGCGTCACGGAAGCGCTGGCCGGGTGTGCTTTTGTTGTTCGAACTCATGACTCACCTCTATCAGGGGCGCCGCCTGGGAAATGACGGGCAATATTGCGTTTGGAAGCGCCGATATGCCGGCGCATCAATAACTCGGCCAGTTCGCCGTCGCGATCGGCAATCGCATCAAGAATGCGGTGATGCTCGGCAAACGCCTGGCGGGGGCGGTTGGGCGTGGTGGAGAACTGGATGCGGTACATGCGCACCAACTGGTACAGCTCGCCGCAGAGCATCTGGGTAAGCGTGCGGTTGCCCGCGCCTTGAATGATGCGGTAATGAAAGTCGAAGTCGCCTTCCTGCTGGTAGTAGCCGACACCGGCCTGGAACGCCGCGTCCCGCTCATGGGTGTGCAGCACCTGGCGCAGCTCTTCAATCTCGGCATCGGTCATGCGCTCGGCGGCCAGGCGACAGGCCATGCCTTCCAGGGATTCGCGGATTTCGTACAGTTCGATCAGCTCGGCATGGCTGAGCGAAACCACCCGCGCGCCTACGTGCGGCACCCGCACCAGCAGGCGCTGGCCTTCCAGGCGGTGGATCGCTTCACGCAGCGGGCCACGGCTGATGCCGTAGGTGCGCGCCAGCTCCGGTTCGGAAATCTTGCTGCCGGGGGCGATCTCACCTTTGACGATGGCTGCCTGGATCCGCCGAAAGACGTTCTCCGACATCGTTTGGGACTCGTCTGACGCCACCGTCGGAAGTTCTGATTGAACCGGCATATTGTCGACACCTTGAAAACCAATGCGGCAAAAACTAGCCAATCAATCACGTTTAGTCAAAGAATAAATGCATATTGTCGACAATCGTCTAATAACCTCGACGCGTCGCTTAGGAGCATGGCCGGCTGCCAGCGCTGGCGCCAGAAAAGCATCATGCTAGAATGCCCGCCGCCTTTGCCTGACATCGCTTGATGAAACGGCGCACCAGAGATTGCGCAGTCATGCCAGTCGCCATGAATGAACATCGCACTGCACCGCGTCAGGATCTATGAGACTCAAGCCCCTCCCCCTAATGTTTTGCCTGTTGTCCATCCCGAGCCTTGGCGCCGCCGCCGAGAAGACCGTGTATGGCCTCAACGAATATGCCCAATTGGCCGGTATCGACCTGGAAGTCGCCGCCAAATTGGACACCGGTGCCAAGACCGCCTCCCTCAGCGCCCGCGATATCAAGCGTTTCAAACGCAACGGCGAATCCTGGGTGCGCTTCTACCTGGCCATCGACACCGCCCATTCCCACCCCATCGAACGCCCCCTGGCCCGCGTCAGCAAGATCAAGCGCCGCGCCGGTGACTACGACCCCGATGAGGACAAGAACTACACCGCCCGCCCGGTGATTGCCCTGGATATCTGCATGGGCACCGCTTTACGCAGCATAGAAGTGAACTTGACTGACCGCAGCGCTTTCCAATATCCGCTGCTGATCGGCTCCGAAGCGCTCAAACGCTTTGATGCGCTGGTCGACCCCAGTCTTAAATATGCAGCAGGCAAACCTGCCTGCGCCGCCGACGCTCATACCGCCGAGTAAACCGAATGCGCTCTCTGACCCTGCACCTGAAAATCCTCATCACCCTTCTGGTGGTGCTGGGCATTTCGGTCACCGCCTACCAGATCTTCGTGCTGGGGATCCCCGTGACCGAGGACGCCACGGATGACCTGTGGAACATCGACGCCAAGGTCGAGTTCGTCGCCAGCCCCAAGGACCCGGTCAAGATCCAGATGTTCGTGCCGCCGTTGAGCCGTGACTTCGTCAGTCTCAATGAGAGCTTCATCTCCAATAACTACGGGGTGAGCGTCAACCGCATCGACGGCAATCGCAAGGTCACCTGGTCGGCGCGCCGGGCCAAGGGCAACCAGACCCTGTATTACCGCCTGGTGCTGACCAAGCGCTACAGCGGCGAAAAAGCCAAGATCAAAGGCCCGACCTTCCGTGACAGCATCGCCGTGGAAGGCCCGGAAAAAATCGCCGCCGAAGCCCTGCTGGCGCCGATCCGCCAGCACTCGGCCGACGTCGAGACCTTTATCACCGAAGCCATCAAGCGCACCAATAACCTCAACGATGACAATGTGAAGCTGCTGCTGGCGGGCGACCCCTCGACGCCGCACAAAGCCAAGATCGTCGAGTTGCTGCTGTCCATCGCCCACGTGCCGGTGGAAAAAGTCCACACCATCCGCCTGGTCGCCGACCAACCGCAAACCCCGGAACTGTGGCTGCGCAGCTTCAATGGCAACGACTGGCTGTACTTCAACCCGGAAACCGGCGAACCGGGCCTGCCCGCCGACCGCCTGCTGTGGTGGACCGGCGATGAAAACCTGATCACCGTCGATGGCGGCAAGAAAGCCATGGTCACCTTCAGCCTCAACAACAGCGAAATGAACGCGATTCGCCTGGCCAAGCTGACCGACGAAAACACCGACGCCAATTTCCTCGAATACTCGCTGTACGGCCTGCCGCTGCAGACCCAGCAGACCTTCATGATCATGGTGATGATCCCGATCGGCGTGCTGGTGATCCTGATCCTGCGCAACCTGATCGGCCTGCAGACCCTGGGCACCTTCACCCCGGTGCTGATCGCCCTGGCGTTCCGTGAAACACAGCTGGGCTTCGGAATTGTGTTGTTCACCATCATCACCGCGCTGGGGCTGTCCCTGCGCTCGTACCTGGAACACTTGAAACTGCAGATGCTGCCGAGGCTGTCGGTGGTGCTGACGTTTGTGGTGGTGTTGATCGCCGCGATCAGCCTGTTCAGTCATAAGTTGGGGCTGGAGCGCGGCTTGTCGGTGGCGCTGTTCCCGATGGTGATCCTGACCATGACCATTGAACGCCTGTCGATTACCTGGGAAGAACGCGGCGCCAGCCATGCCCTGAAAGTGGCGATCGGTACGCTGTTCGCTGCGTCCCTGGCACACATCATCATGAGCGTGCCGGAGCTGATCTACTTTGTGTTCACCTTCCCGGCGATCCTGCTGATCCTGGTGGGCTTCATGCTGGCCATGGGTCGTTATCGCGGCTATCGCCTGACCGAACTGGTGCGGTTCAAGGCCTTCCTCAAGGCTGATTCGTAATGTTCGGCTTCTGGAAGACCTGGAAAGCCCTGGAGGCGCGGGGGATCATGGGCATCAACCGGCGTAATGCCGACTACGTGCTCAAGTACAACAAGCGCAGCCTCTACCCGATCGTGGATGACAAGATCATCACCAAGGAACGGGCGCTGGCGGCCGGCATCCATGTGCCGGAAATGTACGGGGTGATCTCCACCGAAAAGGAAATCGACAAGCTCGACGAGATCATCGGCGGGCGCAGCGATTTCGTGATCAAGCCGGCCCAGGGCGCCGGCGGTGACGGCATCCTGGTGGTGGCCGACCGCTTTGAAGGGCGCTACCGCACGGTGTCCGGCAAGATCATCAGCCACGAGGAGATCGAACATCAGATTTCCAGCATTCTCACCGGGCTGTACTCCCTGGGCGGCCACCGCGACCGCGCGCTGATCGAATACCGCGTGGTGCCCGACCAGATCTTCAAAAGCATCAGTTACGAAGGCGTGCCGGACATCCGCATCATCGTGCTGATGGGTTACCCGGTGATGGCCATGCTGCGCCTGCCGACCCGGCAGTCCGGCGGCAAGGCCAACCTGCACCAAGGCGCAATCGGCGTGGGCGTCGACCTGGCCACCGGCCTGACCCTGCGCGGCACCTGGCTGAACAACATCATTACCAAACACCCCGACACCACCAACGCGGTGGACGGCGTGCAACTGCCCAACTGGGACGGCTTCATGAAGCTCGCGGCGGGCTGCTATGAACTGTGCGGGCTGGGCTATATCGGCGTGGACATGGTGCTCGACCAGGAAAAAGGCCCGCTGATCCTGGAGCTGAATGCAAGGCCGGGGCTGAATATCCAGATCGCCAACGACTGCGGCCTGACCTTGCGTACCCATGCGGTAGAGGCGCGGCTGGAAGAACTGAAGGCTGCCGGCGTGACGGAAACCGTGGAAGAGCGGGTGAAGTTCGTGCAGGCGATGTTCGGCCATATTCCGCCCGTTGAAGGCTGATCCGGCCTTCGAACTGTCTATCCCCGACATCCCCTCTAGGAGCAAATCCTACAGGGGACTACAATCCCCTCCCCCGCGTCCTGGCTGATCCACCCCGCATGTCGACCTGCACCGTTTATCCGCTGCCCTACCGGGCCAACCCCGCTGAGTATTTCGCGGCGATTCGCCACGCCCCCGGCGCAGTGCTGCTCGACAGCGGCCGCCCGACGGCCGACCGCGGCCGCTATGACCTGCTCAGCGCCTGGCCGGAAACCACGTTGACGGTATCGCCTGACGAAAGTGGTGAGCATTTCCTGCAACGCCTGCGGGAAAACCTTACGCAGTTGGGTAAGGCCGACCTGCCGGCAGGATATGACCTGCCGTTTGCCGGCGGTTTGATCGGCTATTTGAGTTACGACTTCGGCCGGCATCTGGAGCAGATGCCGACCCTGGCGGTAGACGATCTGCATCTGCCGGATGCACGCTTGGGCCTGTATGCCTGGGCGCTGGTCAGTGATCACCAGGCGCAGACCAGCCAATTGGTGTTTCATCCGGCCCTGATCGACAGCGAACGGCAACGGTTAATGGCGCAGTTCACTCAAGCGCCCGTCGCCACTTCGGCCACCTTCGGGCTCCAGGGGCCGATGACGCCGGATATCACAGCGCAGGCGTACCGCCAGGCCATCGTGCGCATCCAGGACTATATCCAGGCCGGCGACTGCTACCAGGTCAATTTCTCCCAGCGCTTTCGCGCGCCGTGCAGCGGCGATCCCTGGGCCGCTTACTGCGCGTTGCGCGAAGCCTGCCCGACACCGTTTTCCGGGTTCCAGAGCCTGCCCGACCAGGGCGCGGTGCTGAGTCTGTCGCCGGAACGTTTCGTGCACATCAGCGAGCGCCGGGTCGAAACCCGCCCGATCAAAGGCACCCGCCCGCGCGGCCACACACCCGAAGAAGACGCCGCCCACGCCGCGGAGCTGCTGGCCAGCCCCAAGGATCGCGCGGAAAACCTGATGATCGTCGACCTGCTGCGCAACGACCTGGGCCGTACTTGCCGCACCGGTTCGGTCAGCGTGCCGCAGCTGTTCAGCCTGGAAAGCTACCCCAACGTGCACCACCTGGTGAGCAGCGTCATCGGCACCCTCGCCGACGACAAGGACGCCCTGGACCTGATCGCCGGCAGCTTCCCCGGCGGCTCCATCACCGGCGCGCCGAAAATCCGCGCCATGCAGATCATCGATGAACTGGAACCGACCCGGCGCGGCCTGTACTGCGGCTCGCTGATGTACCTGGACGTACGCGGCGAGATGGACAGCTCGATTGCCATCCGCAGCCTGTTGGTCAAGGACGGGCAAGTGTGCTGCTGGGGCGGGGGCGGGATCGTGGCGGACTCGCAGTGGGAGGCGGAGTATCAGGAGTCGTTGACAAAGGTGGCGGTGTTGTTGCGGACGTTGGAAGGGTTGTAGAGGCTGGGGAGTCGACTGGGGGCAAGCCCTCTCCCACTGGAAAAAGCCTGAATCAGAACCGCGCTGGACTGGGTTCGAGGGGGAGGATAGGTTCCAAATCTGACTATCCACCGCCGGTTGTGAAGGACCACATGAAGCGACTGTCTGCTTGCCAGAAATCATTTCCTCGTTTGCATATCCCCTTGACCGCACCTATCATCTCCCAAATTGGGAGGACGCGGCGATGAGAATAATTGCGCGGTCCACCCTGCGAACATTCTGGGAAAGCCATCCCGCTCATACCGATGCAAAAGCCCCCCTCACCGAATGGTATCGCCACATGGAACAGGCCATTTATCCGACACCGCAAGCGCTGAAAGCACAGCTCAGGACGGCAAGCATTCTGAAGAGTGGCAGAGTTGTATTTAACGTGGGCGGCAATAAGTATCGAGTGATCATGGCTATCGATTATCAGCGACAACTTGGCTTCATACGTTTCGTGGGAACCCATGCGCACTACGATCAGATCAATGCGGAGGCCATCTGATGAACATCAAACCCATTCATAGTCAGGAAGACCTGACCGCCGCGCTCGCACGCGTCGAGCAGCTATGGGGCGCAGAAGCCGGCTCGCCCGAAGGTGATGAACTGGAGATCCTGGCCATCTTGATCGAGAAATACGAGGCCGAACACTTCCCGATGCCTGGGTCGGATCCAGTGGAAGCGATTAAATTCCGCATGGAGCAGTTGGGCATGACAGCCCGCGATCTTGAGCCTTTCATTGGTACGAGCGGGCGTGTTTCCGAAGTGCTGAATCACAAGCGCAAGTTGAGTTTGTCGATGATCAAACGCCTACATGAAGGCCTGCGCATTCCTTATGAAAGCTTGCTGGCAGGCAATTGAGGCTCAGGCTTAACCTGCGCCCCATCGTGGCTTGCACCGATGGGGCCCTCAGTAGCGCTGAAAGCTTTAAAGACTCAACGACCGATTCGACGCCTTGATAAATTCCTGCTTCAACGCCTCGAACGTATGCACCGCCGGAAACTGCGGGAATTCGCGGATCACATTGTCCGGCGCATGGAACAAAATCCCCTGGTCAGCCTCGCCCAACATAGTGGTGTCATTGTAGGAATCGCCGGCGGCGATCACGCGGTAGTACAGGCTCTTGAAGGCCAGTACCGATTGGCGCTTGGGGTCTTTCTGGCGCAGTTGGTAGCTCACCACGCGATCGGTCTCGTCGGTGATGAGGCGGTGGCACAGCAAGGTCGGGAAACCCAGCTGGCGCATCAGCGGCTGGGAAAATTCATAGAAGGTGTCGGACAGGATCACCACCTGGAAGCGTTCGCGCAGCCAGTTGACGAACTCGACGGCGCCCTCCAGCGGCTTGAGGGTGGCGATCACTGCCTGGATATCGGCGAGTTTCAGGCCGTGTTCGTCGAGAATGCGCAGGCGCTGTTTCATCAGCACATCGTAGTCGGGAATGTCCCGGGTGGTGGCCCGCAGGGATTCGATGCCGGTTTTTTCGGCGAAGGCGATCCAGATTTCCGGCACCAGCACCCCTTCCAGGTCAAGGCAGGCGATTTCCACAAGACACTCCATATTGGTGTTATTGGTTGAGCGAACAAAAGGGCTGCCGAACTCTAGCGATTCAAGCCCGTGGCCGCAACGCAGGACGGTTTTTGGTACCATCGCCCACCTATAGAGCGCTCAGCGCCACTGACCTGCAGGAACCGTGCTGATGAACCAAGCCTTCGACGTCGTTGGACTCGCCGCGACTTACGCCAACAAATCCGCCCAGGACATCCTCAAACTGGCGTTCAGCCAGTTCGGCGACGACCTGTGGATCTCTTTCAGCGGTGCCGAGGATGTGGTGCTGGTGGACATGGCCTGGAAGCTGAACAAAAACGTCAAGGTGTTCAGCCTCGACACCGGTCGCCTCCATCCGGAGACCTACCGGTTTATCGAACAGGTCCGTGAGTTCTACAAGATCGACATCGAACTGATCTCGCCCGACCAGACCAAGCTGGAACCTTTCGTCAAGGAAAAGGGGCTGTTCAGCTTCTATAAGGACGGTCACGGCGAGTGCTGCGGTATCCGCAAGATCGAGCCGTTGCGCCGCAAACTCGCCGGCGTCAGCGCCTGGGCCACCGGCCAACGCCGCGACCAGAGCCCCGGCACTCGCAGCCAGGTGGCGGTGCTGGAAATCGACACAGCGTTTTCCACCCCGGAACGCACCTTGTACAAGTTCAACCCGCTGGCGCAGATGAGCAGCGAAGAAATCTGGGGCTACATCCGCATGCTGGAGCTGCCTTACAACAGCCTGCACGAACGCGGCTTTATCAGCATCGGCTGCGAGCCATGCACCCGCCCGGTGTTACCGAACCAACACGAACGCGAAGGCCGTTGGTGGTGGGAAGAAGCCACGCAGAAAGAATGCGGGCTGCACGCCGGGAATATCATCAGCAAAGCCTAAGGGCTGACGCAGTTAAATAGGTGGGAGGGGGCTTGCCCCCGATAACGGTGGATCAGCCAGCTTAGCGCTGTCTGACACTGCGCTATCGGGGGCAAGCCCCCTCCCACATTTGTTTTGAGTTTAACTTTTTGATGTACACATGCTTGTAACCATAGGTGCCATTTATGTGTGCAATTCTCAGAAATCCGCACCATAACGTAACACCGGTTCCGCATCATCCTGCGTACTGGCGAATAGCCCTGCCTCAACAGAAAAATAAATAGCTGTTCAAACGGTCAATTTATATCGCTTTGAATTCAGATAGTTATTTATCCCACCTATAAAAACGAAATTACCCACAGTTTTGATAGATCCAAAACTGGCACGCATGTGGCTTAAGGTGAAAAGCTCTTTGTATACAATAAATACAAAACCTACATACACTTTGCCATCCGCGGCTTTGCTGCAGATGCCTTGGAGCCTGCCGGAATGCGTACAAGCCTCTCGAACGACATCGCACTGGATCTGCCCTCCTGCGCCGTGAACCATCAGGCCATGAGCCCTGGCCCGCTGGTGCTGAGCCCGCGCCTGCACAACAAGGACCTGGCGCCGACCAAGGTGGAAGGCCGCCGCTGGGGGCGCTACAGCATCTTTGCGCTGTGGACCAACGACGTGCACAACATCGCTAACTATTCATTCGCCATCGGCCTATACGCCCTGGGCCTGGGCGGCTGGCAGATACTGCTGTCCCTGGGAATCGGTGCGGCGCTGGTGTACTTCTTCATGAACCTGTCGGGGTACATGGGGCAAAAAACCGGCGTGCCGTTTCCCGTGATCAGCCGCATCAGCTTCGGTATCCATGGGGCGCAGATACCGGCGTTGATCCGTGCGGTGATCGCGATTGCCTGGTTCGGTATCCAGACCTACCTGGCTTCGGTGGTTTTCCGCGTGCTGCTGACAGCGATTCATCCAGGCTTTGCCGATTACGACCACAACTCGATCCTCGGCCTGTCGACCCTGGGCTGGGTATGTTTCGTGGCGATCTGGTTCGTGCAACTGGTGATCCTGGCCTATGGCATGGAAATGGTGCGGCGCTATGAAGGGTTTGCCGGCCCGGTGATTCTGCTGACCATGGCCGCCCTGGCCGGCTGGATGTACTTCCAGGTGGACGGCCATATTGCCTGGTCGGTCCGCGAGCCCCTGAGCGGCGGTGAGATGTGGCGCAATATCTTTGCCGGCGGCGCACTGTGGCTGTCGATCTACGGCACGCTGATTCTCAATTTCTGCGATTTCGCGCGGTCCTCGCCGTGCCGCAGGACCATCGTGGTCGGCAACTTCTGGGGCCTGCCGGTGAATATCCTGGTGTTCGCCGCCATCACCGTACTGCTGTGCGGCGGGCAGTTCCAGCTCAATGGTCGAGTGATCGAGAGCCCCACCGAGATCATCGCGGCGATCCCCAACACCCTGTTCCTGGTGCTCGGTTGCCTGGCCTTCATGATCGTGACGGTGGCGGTGAATATCATGGCCAACTTCGTCGCGCCGGCCTTTGTGCTGAGCAACCTGGCGCCCAAGTACCTGAATTTCCGCCGCGCCGGGCTGATCAGCGCCACCGTGGCGGTGCTGATCCTGCCGTGGAACCTCTACAACAGCCCGCTGGTGATCGTGTACTTCCTCTCGGGTCTGGGCGCTCTGCTGGGGCCGCTGTATGGCGTGATCATGGTCGATTACTGGCTGATCCGTAAAAGCCAGGTGAACGTGCCGCAGCTCTACAGCGAAGACCCGCTGGGCGCCTATTACTACAGCCGTGGGGTCAACTTGCGCGCGGTGGCGGCGTTTATTCCGGCGGCAGTGATCGCCATCCTGCTCGCCTTGCTGCCGGGGTTCGCCAGTGTCTCGCCGTTTTCCTGGCTGTTTGGCGCCGGTATTGCAGGGCTGCTGTACCGGCTGATCGCCAAGCGCCAGCCTTTCTATGCCGATGTCAGCGGCGAAAGCATTGCAGTCGATAACGTCAGTCATTAATCAAGGACACCCCATGCGCATCCTCGTGGTCAACGTCAACACTACCGCCTCCATCACCGAAACCATTGCCCAACAGGCGCGGGCCGTGGCGGCACCGGGCACCGAGATTGTCGGGCTCACCCCGTATTTCGGCGCCGAATCGGTGGAGGGCAACTTCGAAAGCTACCTGGCTGCCATCGCCGTGATGGACCGCGTGATGGCCTATGACCAGCCGTTCGATGCGGTCATCCAGGCCGGCTACGGCGAACACGGTCGCGAAGGCCTGCAGGAGTTGCTCAACGTGCCGGTGGTGGACATCACCGAAGCGGCCGCCAGCACTGCCATGTTTCTTGGCCATGCGTACTCGGTGGTGACCACCCTGGACCGCACCGTGCCATTGATCGAAGACCGCCTGAAACTGGCCGGCCTGTACGCGCGCTGTGCCTCGGTACGCGCCAGCGGCATGGCCGTGCTGGAACTGGAAGAAGACCCATTGGCCGCCATGGAGGCCATCGTGCGCCAGGCCGAGCGGGCCATCCACGACGACAAGGCCGAGGTAATCTGCCTCGGCTGCGGCGGGATGGCCGGGCTGGATGAGCAGATTCGCCAGCGCACCGGCGTGCCGGTGGTGGACGGCGTAACGGCGGCGGTGACTATTGCCGAATCGCTGGTGCGCCTGGGGTTGTCGACGTCGAAGATCAGGACCTATGCCACGCCAAGGCCGAAGAAGGTGATCGGCTGGCCGGGGATGTTCGGGCGATAGGCCCACGATTCGATTAAACCGCGCTGAACCGCTGCCCCAGACGCTGTTCGGCAAACTGCTCGATGATGAAATCCACAAAGGCCCGGGTTTTGCCGGGCAGCAGCTTGTGCTCGGCGTAGTAGATGGAAATATTGCCATCGTCCACATACCACTCAGGCAGCACCCGCACCACCGCGCCACTGTCCAGAAACGGCACCGCCATGGGCATGCTCACCAGCGCAATGCCCAGGCCCTGGGCGCTGGCGCAGCAGGCGGCTTCGGAGTCGCTCAGGGTCATGCGCGGTTTGAGTGTGAGGGGGCGCTGTTCACGCTCGGGACCGGTCAACTGCCAGGTGCGCACGCGGCCGGTTTGCGGCGAGCGGATCAGGATGCCCAGGCAGCGCCCCAGGTCTTCTGGCCCTCGCACCAGCGGGCGTGTGGCCAGGTAACCCGGCGACGCCACCAACACTCGATGGGCTGGCGCCAGTTTGCGCGCCACCACGCCCTGAGGCAGTTCGAAGCCACCACCGATGGCCGCATCGAAGCCCTGGCCGATCAGGTCTACCTGGCGATTATCAAAGTGCCAGTCAGGGCTGATATCCGGAAAGCGTTCGATGAATCGCGCCAACAATGGCATCACATAACGATTGCCGAACACAGTGCCCATGCTCACCTTGAGTGTGCCCACCGGCCGCCCTTCGGCGCTGGCCAGGTTGGCTACGGCGTTCTGGATGGTGATAAGGCTGCCGCTGACTTCATCGAGGAACAGCTTGCCGGCTTCGGTGAGGGTCAGGCGCCGCGTGCTGCGCTGAAACAGACGCACACCGAGGCGCGCTTCAAGCTTGGCCACGCTTTTGCCCACCGCCGCAGGGGTCAGGCTCAAGTGCCGCGCAGCCTCGGCAAAGCTGCCGCCTTCGGCGCTGCGCACAAAGCATTCGATACTGCCAAAGCTTTCCATATCGCCCCACTCTAAACTTCTGGTTTACACAGACTATAGCAATCACGGTCTACCGGCCTGAGCGAGCGAGGTCGATACTCGGCTGCAACCACAAGGCATACCGCCTTGAACAGACAGGAGATCGACATGACTGCACACACCCTGAACGGCAAAGTCGCCTTGATCCAAGGCGGCTCGCGCGGCATCGGCGCCGCGATCGTCCAGCGCCTGGCCGCCCAAGGCGCTGCCGTGGCCTTTACTTACGTCAGCTCGGCGGCCAAGGCTGAGGCTTTGCAGAACAGCGTGATCAACGCCGGCGGCCAAGCCCTGGCCATTCACGCCGACAGCGCCGATGCCGCCGCGATCCGCAACGCGGTCACCGCCACCGTCGAGGCATTCGGCCGTCTGGATATTCTGGTGAACAACGCCGGCGTGCTGGCCATCGCCCCGCTGGAAGACTTCACGCTGGAAGACTTCGACCAGACCCTCGCGATCAACGTGCGCAGCGTATTCATCGCCACCCAGGAAGCCGCCAAGCACATGAGCGAAGGCGGCCGCGTGATCAATATCGGCAGCACCAACGCCGAGCGCATGCCCTTCGGTGGCGGCGGACCGTATGCCATGAGCAAAGCCGCGCTGGTCGGTTTGACCAAGGGCCTGGCACGAGACCTGGGGCCGCGTGGCATCACCATTAACAACGTGCAGCCTGGGCCGGTGGACACCGACATGAACCCGGCCAACAGCGACTTTGCCGAGAGCCTGATCGGCTTGATGGCCATTGGGCGGTACGGACATGTGGAGGAGATCGCCAGTTTTGTGGCGTATCTGGCGGGGCCGGAAGCGGGGTATATCACAGGCGCGAGCCTCACCATCGACGGTGGCTTCAGCGCCTGACCCAGTGCAGGAGGGGCTTGCCCCTCTCACCTGTTGACCGTGTTCGATTCAGGTCATCGGCGGTAAGCCATAGGCCGCCAGATCAAAGTCCGCGAGCTTGCGGATGATCTGGTCGGCGTGGTGGTACTTGCTGTCGGCCATGGCTTCATCGGGCACGGCGATGGCAGTCATCTGGGCGGCCTTGGCAGCGGTCACGCCGAACGGCGAATCTTCGAACACCAGGCAATCTTTGGGGTCGACACCCAGGCGGCGCGCGGCAGTGAGGAAGATGTCCGGCGCGGGCTTGGCCGCGCCGACTTCCGGGTCGTCCGCCGTGACGATGGTGTCGAACAACGCAAACCACTCGCGGTGCAAGGTGGTCTTGTGGCCGAACGAATTGCGCGACGAGCTGGTGCCCACGGCAATCGGGATGTTGTGCGCTTTCAAGTGCCGCACCAAAGCCTCAGCGCCGGGCATGCCAAGGGCCTTGGGGAAACGCTCGCTCATCAGCGGTTCGCGGATCTGCAGAAACTCGGCCGGAGTGATCGGCAGTTCCAGCGCCTTGACCACGTATTCAGCCAGGTCCTGAGCCCCACGCCCGATGATGTGCTGCTTGATACCCCAGTCGTAGGTGCGGCCGTAGCGTTCGGCGATAATCTGCGTCACTTCGGTGTAGATGCCTTCGGTATCCAGCAATAACCCGTCCATATCGAAAATCACGGCCTTGATCGGGACAGCGGTACGCGGTGCATTCATCACAACGGATCCTTGGGAGAACGACTAAAAGGGTTCAGCACAATAACGGTGACACCGACACGCGGGCAACCTTTAGGGCGCGGTTGATCCCGCGTCGCGTACAGGATCGCGACAGCTTGGCTGGTGAAGAATCAGTATCCCTCACGCCGTTCACAGACGCCGCCATGTCCGAAGCCTTCGAAGTCCCCAGCCCCCACGAAAAACATATCGAACACACCACCGAACATGCCCACGCCCGCGGGGATAGTTTCGCCAGTCGCATCGCCGTGATGACCGCGTTGATGGCCACCCTCGGCGCCATGCTCAGCTACCAGGCCGGTTCCACCGAGAGTGAAGCGGCGATGGACAAGAACAACGCCGCGATCATCAAAACCGAAGCCGCCAACCAGTGGAATTACTACCAGGCCAAGTCCAGCCGACAAAACCTGGCGGAGCTGGCCACCCATATCCCCGGCGTGGATGCCGCGCATTACCGGGAAGAGATCGAACGCTACAAAAACCAGAAGGAGGCCGTGCGCCAACAGGCAGAAAAGCTTGAAGCCACTTCACGGGAGTGGGATGAAAAATCCGAACAGGCGCTGCATCGGCACCACCGCTGGGCCCAGGCGATGACTGCGATTCAGATCGCGATTTCGTTGGCGGCAATTACTTTGTTGACGAGGAAGGAATGGTTGAAGCGGCTTTCTTATACGGCCGCAGGCGTGGCCATGGTGCTGGGCGGGTTGGCGTGGCTGCATGTTTAGCCAGCGCGGCGTGAGCGAGCCTAATCGTTCAGATTCGTTTCAATTCGTCAGAGCAGCGATTACAGTACGCGCCCCCAGGAATTGAATCCTGGGCTTTAGTTCATGGAGTTACACAGTGAAGTACGTCAGCAAAGTGGTTGCAGCAGCAGTACTCGGTTTCACCCTGGCCGGCTGCACCGGCACCGCCATCAAATCCCCACAGTACGACAGCAGCCAATACACCGTGCTCGGTCACAGCGAAGCCAGCGCCACCGGCATCATGTTGTTCGGCCTGATCCCGATCGGTCAGAACAGCCGTTTCGTGCGCGCGCAGCAAGCCGCCATCCAGGCTAAAGGCGGCGACGCGCTGATCAATACCCAAGTGCAGGAAAAATGGTTCTGGGCCTGGGTGCTCAGCGGCTACACCACCAAGATCTCCGGTGATGTGGTCAAGCTGAAAACCGCGCACTAAATCGCCCGGGCGCTCGCCCACGCCCGCGACGTATCATGGGCCGACCTTTCGAGGATGGCCCATGAACCTCAGTATCGTTTACGCCCTCTGCGCCGCCGCCCTGTTCGGTGCCAGCACCCCGCTCGCGAAACATTTCGGCATGGGCCTCTCGCCCCTCCTGCTGGCCGGTTTGCTGTACCTCGGCAGCGGCCTCGGCCTCGGCGTGGTACGCCTGATCCGCGATCGCGGCTGGCGGCCCAGCGGGCTGAAGCCCCTTGAATGGCCCTGGCTGCTGGGCGCCATCCTCTTCGGCGGCATCCTCGGCCCCGTTGCCCTCATGTATGGTTTGATCCGCACCGCAGGCGCGACCGCTTCACTGCTGCTCAACCTGGAATCGGTACTTACCGCCCTGATCGCCTGGCTCGTGTTCCGAGAGAACGCCGACCGCCGTATCGTGCTGGGGATGATCGCGATTGTGCTGGGCGGCTTGGTGTTGTCGTGGTCCGACGGCGTCGGCGCCGGTCACGACTGGAGCGGGCCGCTGGCGGTCGCGCTGGCCTGCCTGTGCTGGGGCATCGATAACAACCTGACGCGCAAGGTCTCTGCCTCCGATGCGGTGTTTATCGCCGGCATCAAAGGCCTGATCGCCGGCCTGGTGAATACTGCCCTGGCCGTTTACCTCGGCGCACAATGGCCGGCGGCCACACAGTTGGCGCCGATCCTGCTGGTGGGCTTGCTCGGCTACGGCATCAGCCTGGTGCTGTTTGTACTGGCGTTGCGCGGCCTGGGCAGCGCGCGCACGGGGGCCTACTTCTCCACCGCCCCCTTCCTCGGAGCGGTCCTGGCCGTTCTGGCGCTGGGCGAGTCGGTATCGAACGCGTTCTGGATCGCCTCGGCATTAATGGCGGCAGGCGTGTGGCTGCACCTGACCGAACGCCACGCCCACGAACATCAGCACGAAGCCACGGAACACGGCCATCGGCATGTGCATGACGAACATCATCAGCATGAACATGCCTTTGAATGGGACCCGAAAGAGCCTCACAGCCATGTGCATGTGCACAGCCCGCTCAGGCATAGCCATGCGCACTTTCCGGATGTGCATCATCGACACCGGCATTGAGCGCCTGGCCGCAGCTCAGTCCGGCACCGGCTCAACCACCACGCGATTGCGTCCGCCTTGCTTAGCCTGGTACAGCAATTGATCCGCTCTCTCGAGGACGGCAGATATCGACTCGCCATCAGCACGCCACAAAGCCACCCCGAGTGAGACCGTAACATGCCCGACGGTCTCGATGCTAGCCGCCTCAATCAAGGCGCGCAGCCGCTGAGCAACGTCGGCCGCTGTGTGCAGTGAACTGCCCGGCAATAACAGGACGAACTCCTCCCCACCTACCCTGCAAGGCAGGTCGTTGGCGCGTGAATTCTGTTGCATGAGTTGAGCAACGGCACGCAGCGTTTCATCCCCCACGCCGTGCCCGAACGTATCGTTGACGCGCTTGAAATGGTCAATGTCGATGGACACCACGGCGAACGCTTTGCCCGCCTCCTGCCAGAGCGACAGAACGTCCTGCATCGCACGGCGATTGGCCAGCCCTGTCAGGGTATCCGTGTGGGCCTGCTGATTGAGCTTGCCGATCTTTTCCTGCAACAGGGTTGCCCCCAGCAACAACGCTCTGCGGATCTGCCAGCTTTCAAAATAGCGCGCAGGTACAGCGCTGATGCGCGCATAACTGTCCGGCGTGTCCAAGCGTTTGGCACAGTCGGCGAGCCGCGACAACGGGGCCGAAATTCTGGTCCCCAACCACCAGATCAGAATGATCCCGAACAGCCCCAGTGGCGCGATACCTTGAGCGATTTTGATCATTGTCCGGCGCAGGACTGCCTGGATATTTTCCAGGGGCTGCTGCGAGATCACGCCCCACCCGCTGCTGGGCACTTGAGCAAAGCCGGCGAGCATTTCCACACCGTGCTCATCCACAGCCTGCAATGTGCCCGCGGCCTCTTTGAGCGATGCATCGGCGATCAAATCCGCGCCCCTCACGCTGCCTATCTGCTCGGGATAATTGTGATAGAGCACCCGGCGGGCGCCGTCGATCAAGTAGAAATGCGCGCCGTCTTTACGCACATTCGTGTCCATGAGGGCTTGAAGGGTATTGCTCTGCTCCAGCCGAATAGTGCCGCCGATCAAGCCCAGGTACTGCCCTTTCACATCGAATATGGGATGAGAGATAAAGACCACCAGGTTGCCGGTGATGGATCTGAAGGCGTTGCTGATTTTCGCCGTGCGCAGACTCAGGGGCTCTTTGTGCTGCAACGTACGGCCGTTGAGCTGAAGGCTTTCGGGGGCAGAAGCAACGATGGTGCCGTTCGCGTCGGCGACCAGTACGGAGTTGAAACTGGCATCCTGCTCAACCAGGCGTTTGGCTTCCCGAGTCAACGCACTGTTGTCGCCAAACGTTTTGCCAATCCCGGCTGAACCGTACTTCAACTTATCAAGGTCGGCGTTCAGTACCTGCTCGACACTGCGAGCAATACGGGCGGCATAGGCCTGGTTGGCGTCCAGTGCATTTTCAATCAGCTCTTGCTTCTGAATCTTGAACATCACCCAGAAACTGTTGGCCAGCGTCGCAACGGCAGAAAACAGGACAAAAATAAGAATCAGGCTACGCAGGTTGAGTGTGGGCTTCGGTCGAGTGGTCATTTACGCAATCCGGGTGAGGCGCAGGAGGTACAACAAACAAGTTAAAGTATGAATCGCCCGGTACACCGGCAGGAATGCGGGCTTCTCACACCAAGCTTGGCACCCATCGGGCGGTTAGAAAATGGAATTCGGATCTGCTTTGGATAATAGGGCTGCAGCCACATGAAAATGCTCGTCATCGCCTCACTGGGAATGCTGTCGCTGTCCCAGGTATCACTCGCCTTCGCAGACACTGCCAACGGCAAATCCCTGTTTTTACAGCGATGCGCCATGTGCCACGGGCCAGACCTCAAAGCGACGGGCCCTTTAGCGAGAAAAAGCACCCCGCCCACGCCTGACCTGACCACACCGGCTTTCAAGCAACGTTTAAATGAATACCCAGGTGTTATCGTGGCGTCAGTCATCCTTCGCCCAAATGGCAACTTGATTCCGAGGACCTTGCAGGAAAATGGTGTAAAGCTGCCGGCGCACGCATGGAGCGTTCAGGATCTGCGGGACTTGAATGACTATATGCGAGGGGTGATTGTAAAAAGTCGGTGACGAGACAGGGGCTGGGCACTACCTACCGTGCCGGGCCTTGTATTTGCGAACCCCAGAAACCACAAACCCCCGGCTCTTTATAAGAAACCAGGGGTTTGTGTTTGTAGAATGTGGCGGTGAAGGAGAGATTCGATTTTGATGGTCGTTTGGGCCACAACCCCGCGTATTACGGGGCCTTCAGCGTGCATAGTAGTACAAATGAGTAGTACAATCCGTTGTACCACTTCCCGTTCTATGGCGCTTCAATGGCAGACAATTTAATCCAGAAGAAAGGCGAATCCACTTGGTACGTCAGGCTGGCTGTACCTGCTGATGTACAGAAAGCCATTGGCTGCAAGGTGCTGATTCAGTCGTTGAAGACTGGACTGCGTAAGGAAGCGATGGACGCACGTCTTCCGGTCCTCACTAAGTGGAAAGCTCAGTTTCAGGCAGCACGGGATAAGCGCACCAATCGTGGTGATTCTTGGAAAGAGCGAATAGCTCAGGACGCCCAAGACTTCAGCCAGATCACCCGCCAACTCAAGATCGACACAGCCCTTGGTGAAACTAAACCCACGAATCTCGATATCGATCCGGCTCACTTAGAAGAGCTGCGGCAATTCGTATTCAGTGACACGGAGGACGGAAGACGGCGACGAGCTGAAGCAGACGCTGTGTATGCCAAGCACGGCTTGGAGGGCGAGATTGCGATTCATGATCTGGTACATAAAATGCTGCTCGAAACGTGGGGAGGGTTGACTGCCCACGCTAACGACTTTTCGTCGTCAGAGGCGGAAGAGATGCAAGTCATTTTAGCTGACCCTACTTCTCACAAGGTCAGATCGCCGATCACCACAGCACGCCTGAAGACGTTCAAGGAGTTTAGGGAGAGTCGTGGTGGTGCTCCGAAACATATCGATCAACAGGTCGGGAAGATGGAGCGCCTGTCGGAGTTTCTGAAGAAAGACGGCCTGCCTCTGACCTTTGACACCGTAGACGTTTGGCTGAAATCCCTAGACCGGGCACCTGCGACACTGAGTCAGTATTTGATGGCTGGCACTGCGTTTTGGAAGTGGGCAATGAAGTATGACGCCGGGTGGCGTGACCAGTTTAAAGACAAGGTGAATCCGTTTGTTGGTCACGAACTGCCGCAAGGTGGAGGTGCGGAGACAGCAGGCAAGGACAGGGAAATATATACGAAGGCTGACACCCTGAAGCTGCAACGTGCGGCGTTGGATAACGATGATCAACCGCTTGCCGACCTTATCGCGTTGGGCTGGTACACGGGGGCCAGGATTGAAGAGCTATGCAGGCTGACTAAAGACAGCGTGATCACTATTGATGGTGTTCAGTGCTTTGACTTCCCAAGGAGCAAGAGCAAGGCGAGTAAGCGTGTGGTGCCGATTCATCCAAGCCTGTTGTCAACGGTTGACCGTCTGGTCAAGGACAGTACAGACACATTTCTGATTCCAGCAGAGTCAGCCGATAAGTATGGCAAGCGGTCACACGCAATCTCCAAAGCGTTTGGCAGGCTACGCACGGCGGCAGGCTTCAGTAGGCTCCATGTCTTCCACAGCTTTAGGCACACGGTGGTGACAGAACTGATCAGGGCTGATGTGCCAGATGCTTTGGCGAAGGAACTGGTTGGGCACGAAACTGGGTCCGTGACGCACGATGTTTATTCAAAGGGCGCGAGCACAAAACAGAAGCTTGCGGCAATAACCAAACTACCTGCACTCAATATGCACACCAAATGACTCAAGAGGTTCAAATCATACCAGCGCTACCGAACTCGACAACCCAGAAGAATGAGGAAGCGTCTGGGTTGTGAGCATGAACGCGGTGCTATCGAACTACTGTGGCCTTTTCGCCACTAAAGGGCAGGAAGCAACCCCCTGCACTCTTCATCAAGAATCTGACTTTCAGCTCGCTGCCCTTTGAAAGATTGTACCCAGCAGTCTTGTCCGCGAAATCGACCTTGAGGTCTTGAGTTCCTACGTGGTCGACGTTCAATGAAGCCTCATCGGATTCTAGCAGGACGATTTCGCCGCCCCATGTCATCCAGTGATCTTTGTACTTAGCTTTGAAAATGTCGTCTTTTTTCTGGTCGCTGTAAGTGCTTTTGCATCCGATATCAGCATTCACCTGCGCGTATGTTGCAGTGCTTTCAGGATACTGCTCCACGGGGCGGGAGGTTGAATAGGCGCTACTCGCCGTTGATGTCGTTCGTGTGGAGTCTGGCGTGTGACTGCTCAGCGGCCCCAGGAATAGGTAGACAACAAGCCATCCAAATCCGATCACACGGGATTGAGTTGAGTATCCCTTGCGAAGCAGGAACCATACACAGACTGGGGCGAATACAACCATTCCAAGAAAGAGCTGGAGGCTAACCATACGGTGTGCTGGTTGGTACGGTCTTGGATCGACTGTATTGATGGTCGATTTTACAGGAGCGCCGCAACCCGGACACGACTGGGCGGTGTCACTGATTTCCTTCGAGCATTCGTAACACGCGATAAGTGCCATTTTTTCTTCCTTGATCAGAAGGTATCATCTTGCCATTACCGTTCGGGTGCAGCAATTGTCTGATAGGCAGATGGCAAAGGCATTTTCCAGACGAAACTCCAGCCGCCGCCCAGAGAGAGTTTGCACCTTTCGACAAGACTCAAATCAGGTAGGGAAAAATAACGGCCGAGCTGTGGCCGGTCTGAACAACAGCTTGTCAAGGATGCGCAGTATGAAAGCACTGTTAATGACGGTGGCAATGGTTGGGATGTTGTGTAGCGGGTCGGTCGTCGCTGACTTCACTGGCGGGAATGCTTTGCTTGCGCAGTGCCAGGGTGTACTTCCTTATGTGACTGGCGACCAAATCAAGGGCGGGCCATCTGTCGCTGAAGGGATGTGCGTAGGGCTCGTTGAGGGGGTTCTAAAAACAATGCAGAGCTTGAATAGCCACCTTTCGAGCGAGTTTAAAACCTGCTTTCCTGAAAGACCTGTGACGGTAGGCGAGGCTGTACAAATAGTAGTCGATTACTTAAGGACTACCGAACTCAAAGACACAGATGACGCTACTTTAGCGATGTTTGCCATCCAAGATGCTTACCCCTGCAAGTGACATCGCATTCTTCAGGCGAAATCCCAAATCCCGCGCCGCGAGAGCCATGCACTTGAAGGCATTCTTCGATTCAGCTCAGGGAAAAATAATGGGGGCGAGACATCCCGAAACCGGGGTTATCACCTGAGCTACTCAATGCGAACACGGCCACCCTGTTTTGAAAGCTGAGCTTTCTCAAAATAATTGACACCATCGTCAGCGAGGTCTAGCTGCACTCATGCCTATTCTGGCTGCTGTGGACGCGTATGGAAGGTGTTTGCCAGGGGTGGTGCAGGCGGGATCGCGTCACTTAAAAGTGGCTACAGGCCCCGTAAACCGTGGCTTAGGGGCGAATCCATTCCGGTAGAATGTCTACTACTGGCCCGTTATGCGGCATTCTTCTTTGCACGTTGCACAGTGGACGGGTTGATATCCAGTTCAGCAGCGACAGCACGTACAGACTTGCCAGAAGCCAGCAGGGCCAGGATCGCAGCATCATCAACTGACTTCACTCGACCTTTGTAGACACCCTTCTGTTTAGCCTTGGCGATACCTTCCCTTTGACGCTCCTTCATCACTTCACGTTCGAACTGGGCGAAGCTGCCCATCATGTTCAGCATGAGTTTCTGCATGGGCGAGTCGTCGCCGGTGAATGTCAGGCTCTCTTTGTGAAACTTGACGTGTGCACCCTTGGCGTTGATGTCAGCAACGATCTTGAGCAGGTCGGACATGGAGCGAGCCAGACGGTCAATCGAATGCACGTGAACAACATCACCAGCACGTGCCCAATCGATCATGGCGAGCAGTTGAGGACGATCAGTAGTCGCACCAGACAGCTTGTCAGTGAATGTTTTGTCGAACGTCATTCCATCAAGTTGACGGTCAGTGTTCTGGTCAATTGTCGAAACTCGAATGTAGGCGATGTTGGTCATGTCAGGCATCCCGTGTGCTTATGACTCTAGATGTGTGCATCTTATCTGTATGCACTACCAGAATCAACCCTAATGCACACGCTTCTGCTAGTTCTGGCGTATGCACGGAGCGTGTGCCCTAGACCCTGCCCTATTGCACACGGCAGGCCGCTGTAAAAGAGTCCAAGAACGTGTACCCCAAGAGAGTCAGCGACACATCGTCAATGGTAAGGAAGTTCAGAGACTCGGAAGCCGCTCCCGTGATGTACCGATGATCATAGAGGGCGCGATAAAGCCCGCTTTGATTAATCCTTTCCTTGCACTGGGTCATGGTTCCATTAGCAATAGGGGTCAGTGCTGCGTGCATATTGGTTTCATTGAAGTCTGTCATGGGGGCGCTCCTGTTGGGTGTGGAGAAACCATGACAGAAGAAAAACGAAAAAACAAGATAAAATACTTGCTATTTCCACAAGGATGTGATTGTAAATCCTTGCGGATGATGTACCGCCCCTCCAAAGTGCGAAATTTTGCCGCCGCCGCGAGAGAGAAAGCGAAAAGTCAAGTAGAACCAGCCATGTGCTACGCACGACAACTTGGTGCTTCTGCAATACAAGATTGTTCACACTTGGCTGTGAGCCTTAGCCCGCTTGGGGTGTGGGCAAACTTGAAGGTGGGGAGTTACTTGGACCGAGGTCCGGGAGGGAGACACTGAAAGCTGATCGTTTTGAGGGTAAATATAATCAAAACGTAGTTTTACTGGTGTATTATTGATGTTTTATTTATATAAAAATACATCACGAGAGAACATTAGTCTGTCGTAACCGACAGGGGGTGCTATCCAGAACGGACGTTCTGAGAGGGATAACACGTGTCCTAACGGACAGAAGCAAGATCAAGAGCAGAAGCTTGGTTTCGTAGTGACGTTGGTATGTATGGGCGGGGTGTCAGGAAGAACAGCGGTGGTGCGAGGATCGATGCTCCGCAGGTGCAATTCCAGTTGGAGCATACACCGCGTGAGGACACGCAGTGTCAATTAACCCACCCTTCTTGTCAAGCACTTTCGATAGCTTCAGGCTATCGACGACACTTCTTTCGAGTGATTGTGCGTCAGCCTAAACCGGCTGAAAGCCCCGTATTACATGGGCTGTAGCGGATTCGATCCCGGTAGAATCTCTCCTACCTGCGGGGCGTGGAGTGTTCCTGAAGACGTAGAAAGGCCCGTCATGAGAGACGGGCCAGGAACAACGAGTGACGTCAGAAAGGAGCCACCACTTCGTTTCCCCAAGGATCGAGCACCACTTCGTGCAATGGGAAGCTGAAGCTTTGCTCAACTTCACGCGCACCACGGACACTAATCGAAACTTTGAAAGCTGCCAGAGACGTCTTGTGGAGCCTTGCACCCGAGTGGACAGGTAGGTCGAAGTAGTCCAGAGCTTTGACGTTGTATCGGGCAGCTTTGCCGCTGTAGGTGATGAAGCTGTGGGCAGTGTTCTCGCCAACAATCATTTCCAGCGTGTCAGCCATCACGGCAATCGACTTTCCATGCAACACGTCGAACAACATCTTTTCGTGGTGCTTGGAAAACAGACTGTAATCGTCACCTTGGGTAGCCAGAGCATCGTCCAGTGCGTATGCGTAGACCTCAAGCTCAGGACGGTAGGCGCTCAATCTGGTGAGTTCGTCGCGCAGCACGATGGCTGGATGTGTTGGTGGGGTGGAGATGTAAACGCCAGCCTCTTCGTCTAGCATGGCTGCTTTAACGTGGGCCAGCTCTCTGGCCTTGAGGTTATGCACCTGATCCAGATCGGGAAGCGCGGCTGTATGAGTTGGGTTCGATGGGTCGTAATGAGCGAGAATCCATTCTGTCACTTGGTGACGTTGTGTCGGCTTGATCTTGCAAGCCTTAATCACGGAGCACACCAGTTCTCGCCCAAGGTAGCTAATCACCATCTGACGCACTTCAGAAACACTGTTCCAACGCTTATCTACGTTGAGCTTATGATTGAGGGTTAGTCGATGGATTGCCTTACCATGTCCGTAATGTCTGGTGCCGTGCGCGCGATTCAGACTTTTGGGAGCAGATACGAGATTTTCGGCGTACAACACGCCGATGCAGTCATGCCCTTTTACGGGTGCGATGTGGCTTAGTTCGTAAGCACTGGAATCGCCAAACCCGTTCCACTTCATGTTAGCAACGTAAAGACTGTGGAGTTCGCACAAGGATTCAACTGTATGGCCTCTGAGGATTTCGATTGTACCAGCACGAATACACTCGTTAGCCAGATACATGAAGAAAGCAGACTTAGCAGCCTTATCTAGCGGGTCAACCCTCTTACGGCTGTTGCGTTTAGCGTCACCGCACTTGGCAGAACAATACTTTGCAGATGCTACAGAAGTGGTGAAACGCTTTTTACAGGCTGGGTTCTGGCAAGTTGGGCGGCGTGTTGCTTTACTGGATGTTGCCTTCGTCATGTATAGCTCCTTCTTGGGCTGGATTAGATGTGTGAATGAAGCGGCAGAGCGGCGAGCAGAACTTGTAGCTTCGATTCGCTACAAACTCCTTTAGACAGTGCTGGCAAGTGTTAACTTGCTTGAACATGCCGCCACGCTTGTTTTGAACGGGCATAAAGCTTTCTCCATTTGATGAATGAATGTGTCAGTGGCGAGAGCGTAGGCCGGGAATTTCCCTGACGGCATACATGGTGTAAGCATCTTCACGGAACTCTCTCTCGCTTCTGCCTGCGATAACACTTCTGATCAAGTGATCGATCAGTGGTTTAAAGAGGACCGGGACGTGTTCGCCGTACCAGAATGAAAGGTATCGTTTAGCGGCTTGTGCTTCGTCTGGGGCACATTGGATATCGTTGTAATCGGACACAGGATGTTCTCCATTTTGATGAGTTGGGTGTTTGTGTTTAAACAGGATGCAACAGGCCAGCCAGAAGCTCGTCAGGGACGTTCTAGGAAGAGTTTAAAGGCTGAGCAGTGCTGTAGTGGCACTTAGAGCAAAGAAGCTCTCATAATGCACTGTCGGGACTTGTAGCGATAAAGCAAGAAAGGGATGAAACTGAAAATTAGAAGGCAATGAAACCCTCACATCTAATGTTAACATCAAACTCTCACACGTCAAGCCTCTAGGACAACTTTGTCAAGATTTATTTCTTGCCAAACCTCTGTTGGAGGATTTGGATAGTTCTTTCGGCAGACGTGATTGGGGCGGACTTTTCGACTCTAAGTACCTCGATATCGGTGCCGCTCAAACTTAAAGCTTGAAGTGCGAGCCAGACATGTTCGGTTGCACGGAGGTCGGTTAGGCCAAGGGCTTCCCTCAAGTCATCCAGTAATAGTGGGTTAAATGGAGTGGTCACTCTGACTCATTCCACACACTGAACATAGTTTCGGCGTCCGTCCTGAACTGATGTTCAGGGACGCCGCGTGTGATGGCCGTTACCAAACGACTAACAAGATCAGGCATCATGTATGGCGTGTGTTGCCCGAAAGTGTCGGCAATGTAGCTGTAAGCGGCTTCGTACCGATCACGGTGATTCTTGATCTGGCTATACTGTATATTCATTGTTGGATTCTCCTATCTAGGTGGCAGGTTGCACAACTGATCATTGTTTTCTCGCTTACAGATGATTAGTGCTAGCAGTCGGGTTGCTTTGGATACTTCCGTCACTGTGTCGAGCACTCTGTTCTGGGATTCAAGAATACGGTTATCTGCATATCGACGTGATTCGTCAATCATGAGGCTCGTATCTCTAGCAAGTTTTTGCTGTGACTGATATGTGTAGAAAATGAAGATCAGGATGAGTGACAGGGCCACCATCCTGAAGAAGTTTAGAAAAGCTGTCACTGTCGTTCTGCCTGTTGCGCCCTAGCCTGTCCAAGCATACTGCGAACTGCATCAGCAGACAGGCCAGGAATTTTACTCTCTAGAGTTCCGATCTCAGACCTGACTTTGGTCAAGAACTCTTGAGCGTCTTTCTCGGTTGCACTACCTGCAATTGTGACATCGACTTGATTGTTCACGGTGATAGGCTGATTGAACACTTGGCTTGTTGTTGTAGCGGCCTGCATCTGCCCTGAGTCAGACATTGCACTCTGCATCGCACTGAAAGTGTCAGCAAGCGACGACATACTGTTAGGAATCTTGTAAGTCTTATCCATCGTAGGCTTTGGCGTCAGAGTAGATGAGTCAAGTTCAGGGAGCTTGAATTCGCCAAGTGACATGTCACGATCTTTACGTGCTTGAGCATTGCGTTCAGTTACACCAAAAATCTTGTCTAGGAAGTTGTCATAAAATCCTTTGTCTCGATTACCGAGTGGGTCAACCTTGTCGTACTCTGGAGTGTTAAACCAATTGAACATGGCAGGCATATCAACGGTGGTCATACGGTCTGCCATCTGATCGCCTTGCGATTTCGTGGAGCCGTCCAGGTTGCGTCCAAACATGAACCTTAGAAGACTGGTTTGGGCGTTTGTCAGACCTTCGTCAAATCCCTTGAGTGCGGCACGGGTGGACTCAAGATCAGTGTTAACATCTTGCCAAGCCTTAACGTTGTCTTTCATGGCCTCGCTCAAATTGGCGTCAGTGTTAACCGAGTTGTCGTTTAGATACTTCTGGTTGTCAGCTTGAGCCTGAGTGAAAGTTACGGTCTTCTTGCGATCCTCTAGCATGCCTTGATTTTCTTCGGCCATCAGTTGGAAGGCACGTTCGTACCAACTGTACTTAACACCATCACCACCCTTCAGACCCTTGTTGAGAGCTTGACGCGCTTTGATCGGGTCTTTGATTCCCTTTTCCTCTCCGTAAGCACGGGCAAGGTATGGGGCCATCATTGGCATACGGTCGTTGATAATGTCGTAGTCTTGCTTGTTACCTGTGCCGTCAGACGCCATCTGTCCAAGTTGCTTGTTCAGCTCTTTAGCATCGTCCTTACTTGCACCACTGATGGCGAACACCTGTTGACGAAGCTTGTAGTCTTTCATAATCCCGTCAGGCTTCTTACCATAGGCAAGCTGGGCCATCACAAAGTTACGAAAGTCTTTTGCACTGTCTACATCAATGCTGGTGCCACTGTCGTTAGCTGCCTTGATGTATTCGTCTCGCCACATTTTCTGCTGGGCTGGGTCACGACTGATAGCAGTGAAGTTAGAGTTGAATGCCTCTGCACCCTTGACGCTCTCTTTACGCTCTTCAATACGTTCTCCAAGTCTGCCAATAAGGGCATTCAGAGAAGACACTGCAATCCCGATACCGCCAATCATTCCGCCAAGGGCCAGGACTCCGCCGATACCCGAGCCGAACATGCCGTTATTAGCGGGTGCTGGTGCGTTCTGGCGTGCTTGCCAAGCTTGATGGCGTTGCTGGGTCATCTGGAATCTAGCGGCGCTCTGGGTGCTGTTCTGGGCCTTGTTGGCTGCTGTCTGGGCTGCTGCTGCCTGTTGAGTTGCTGCGCGTTGAGCACGAATATGGGCTTGCTGTTGGGCGTGATTCATCTGCTGTTGAATACGTTGCAACTTGCCTTGGCTCATCAAATGGTTGTTGGCTGCCTTCTGAGTGTTCGCTGCTAGTTTCTGCTGAATAGCCTGTAGTCGGGTTTGCTTAGCGACGGAGGCCACGAGCGCATTCTGAGTCGCCAATTGAGCCTTAGACGCTGCACCACCGGCAGCTTGGCTTGCTGCTGCCTTGGCTGCGACAACAGCGGCGTCCTTCTGGCTTTGCAGAGAAGCACTGTTGAGCTGGTTCTGCGCTTTGGTGCCAGCATACTTTAGTTTGTGCTGAGTCAGTTCTGCGGTGAAAGTCTTGCGTTGCTGGTTACTCAAAGCTGCTTCAGCTCGTGCCTGACGCTTAATAGCACTATCAAGAGAGGCTTTGGCTTTGGTGATGGCTGATGTGTCCATCTTCAGTTTTAAGCCCTTCGACATTTGAGCAGAGAGCTTTGCATAATCAGCGCCCAACTGAAGAAGCTGCTTGCTCGCGTTTTGCATCATTCTGTTGAAACGTTGGAAGCCTGCTGCACCTTCAACATTAAGTCTCAATGTGCCTGTAAGTCGGGCGATTTCCTCGTGCATCGACATGGTTGTTTATCCTTATAGGGAGAGGGACAAACGCCCCTCTTGTTAACGAGCGTGAAGCTGTGTTGCTTCAGAGTTGACGTATCTAGGGTTGATTTTAGAGTCGTATTCTTTCGCAAGCTGTGCCCTCAATTGGGCAAGACGCTCTTCTTCCATGCGTTTGAACTCGGCTTCAATGAAGTCATCACGATCCCGCAACTTTTGAGCTTGCTTGTTGTGGTCGTCAATCTCTTTCTGGTAGTCGTACTCTGCACGTTTAACGATTTTTTCAAGAAACTGTTCGTTGAACACATCTTCTGGAGCAATAGCCGTGAACGATAGTGGTACGCCTACTTTCTGCACCAGACACAAATCGTCTTCGTCGAGAGTCCAGCCTTCAGTTGCAAGCGTGGCAAAGCGAGTCATGGCTTCGTGGGTAGTTCTTACATAGAAGATGACTCTTGCAGTTGGGTTTAGACTCCCTTCATGTTGAGGAAGCCCGTTCTTCGCAGCTTCAATAGCAGTTTTGATGTATTCGGCTAGTTCAGCTTTGAGGTGACGGCGGTTTACCTTTGGGTCGTATGTTGTAGTCATTTGGAGTCTCCATTGTTTTTGATGTTTTGTTTGAGAGCCATGATGGCAGTATTAAAGGCTTGGCAAGCACAAGCTAGTGCTCCAGCGGATGTACACATACAATAGATAGCAAGCATCAGAAACCACCTGCCATCACGCTATTAGCAACGTCGTCACCAAAGAGTGTGCGAAGCCTTTCAGCAATACGGAGTTTGTATTGAAGACGGTCTGCACGTTTCTGAGCAGCGACCTGTTTAAGTCTGGCATCTTCAAGCTTCAACTGAGCCACCTCTTGGGTGCGGTGCCCGTGTCTAACTTGGGTAACTGGCTTTTCCTGCAAAGCCTCAAGAGGCTGGATGATGTTGATTGTCAGGTGTTCGATGTTGATGTTCATGCTTGTTTTCCTTATTGATGAGTTTGGGAATAGGGGTTGCGAGTTATTAGAACTGTTCAGTAAGCGACTGTGGAGCTTGTTCGAATGTTTTGGCTTTCTGTGTCATGCGCCACACTCGCATATAGCAGCGGTGGCTACAGTACCGGGGGCCATTGGTGATGTAGGAAGTTACTACAGACGTGCCACAAGCAGCACAACGGGTGAAAAGAGATGCAGGTTTGGACATATATGTTCCTTTTGTGAATGTGTGAAAGATTGGTGAGCGAGCAAAAAGAGGCCAGCAAAAGAGCTGGCCTAAAGGGATGCAACTGGATGCCTCAAGTGCATTGAATAATGGGTGCCAGTTGTCGTAGCAGTTACTGGCGGAACCGTCATCAGGCCATGGAGGAAGCCCCTACGACTTAAGGACTCTGATGAAGGAAATTATTGACGGTATATCCCCACAGACTACCGTCGAAGTCCTGACCCAAGCTTAGAGTTGTGGGTAAGTTGCATCGTCCATTCGCGTAAACGATCAACCTGTGCTTGATTACGACACTAGCGGCTAAGCATCTATGGCGTGATCGAAGAAAGAACCCGCGTTAACGGGCTGATTGAATGCCAAACAGGGAGGAAGGAGCGTCGGCATACAAGAGGAAAGTGGAGCAGTTGGCGCCGCCAGTAACTGCAAATACCGTGGAAAGGCATCCCGAATACCTTGCGACTGGACAAGAAAACTTTTGTTCTCTCATTAAGTTATTATCCCATGAGAATGATTATCTGTCAATATAAATCTTCATTTTTGCTTGACTAGTGACAAAATAGTTGGTAGGGCGGGATGGCTTGGTATTGAAAAGTGCGCGTGGCGATTGCTGAATAACTGGAGGGCTTTGGTGTTGTTGGAGGGGCGGATATTAGAAGGCGGTATCGGACTGAGAAAGCTGAGGACGAGTAGTACAATTGAGTAGTACAACCCAGAATGCAAAACGCCCGTAACTCGTTGAAGTTACAGGCGTTTTTTAATTTGGCGGTGAAGGAGAGATTCGAACTCTCGATACAATTTCTTGTATACACACTTTCCAGGCGTGCTCCTTAAGCCACTCGGACACTTCACCGTATCTCGTCAAACCAGTTCAGTCTGTCGAGGCGCGCTAATGTAGTCGAAAGCCTTTCTGATGGCAAAGGTTTTTTTCAGAATATTCATGCGGTTAGCCGGCTATGCCGGAGCCTGCCCGGCGCGGGGTGGCGATTGTGCCATTCTCGGGCACTGCTGATGCCGGTCTTAAGGCTTTGCCGCGCCACGCCGCAGGCCGTCTACGCTTGGGCATGCAAGAAAAGCCTGACTGGGCAGTCAGTCATGGCGCTTTACCCGGGCGGGCGCGGTGGGTAACGTCTGCTGCATTCTTCTATAACAAGCCCTACAAGGAACCGCGTCATGAGTGAGCTGATTGCCTACCACCTCGAAGACGGTATCGCGACCCTGACCTTGAGCAACGGCAAGGTCAACGCCATTTCCCCTGCGGTGGTCAGTGCGTTTAACGAAGCGCTGGACCAGGCCGAGAAGGATCGGGCGGTGGTGGTGATCACCGGCACGCCGGGAATTCTGTCCGGGGGTTACGATTTGAAGGTGATGACCGCCGGCCCTAAAGAAGCAATCGGCCTGGTGACGTCGGGCTCCACATTGGCGCGGCGCCTGTTGTCGCACCCCTTCCCGGTGATTGTGGCGTGCCCTGGGCATGCGGTGGCCAAGGGCGCATTTCTGTTGTTGTCGGCGGATTATCGGATCGGTGTCGAAGGTCCGTTCAGCATCGGCCTCAACGAAGTGATGATCGGCATGACCATGCACCACGCCGGCATCGAGCTGGCGCGGGACCGTCTGCGCAAATCGGCGTTTCATCGCTCGGTGATCAACGCCGAGATGTTCGACCCGCAGGGCGCATTGCAGGCCGGCTTCCTCGACAAGGTGGTCGCCCCCGAAGAACTGCACGCAGCAGCCCTGGAAGCTGCACGGCAATTGAAGAAGATCAACATGAACGCCCACAAGCACACCAAATTGAAAGTGCGCAAAGCGCTGCTGGAAGCGCTGGACGAGGCGATTATCCAGGATCAGGGCCATATTCTGAGCTAAGTCCTTCGTTGCGTGCGTCTAAGCCCGACCTTGCGTCGGGCTTTG
This sequence comes from Pseudomonas quebecensis, assembly GCF_026410085.1. Classification (NCBI taxonomy): domain Bacteria; kingdom Pseudomonadati; phylum Pseudomonadota; class Gammaproteobacteria; order Pseudomonadales; family Pseudomonadaceae; genus Pseudomonas; species Pseudomonas quebecensis. Next base: position 1,206,478 of record NZ_CP112866.1, on the reverse strand, counting down.
TCTTACAGCCATATCTGAAAAAACTCCCGCCGCTCTAGGCTGGAGTCTCTGACAGATACAGAAACATGCCCTCAAACATCGCCCATCTCCTCACTCTATAGCGCCAATTGCCGAATACAGTGCACATCCGTACACTGCGCCCCCTTTTGTTTCGATAGGCCATGTGGATGCTTTTTCTGTTACGGATGGTGCTGATGAGCCTGCACTTTATAGTTGCCGGGGTGCTGGGCGTGCTGATCGGCGTCTGCCGTCCGTTCAACCCGGACAACAGCCGCCTGTGCGCCCGTCTCTATGCGGTGCCTGCCATGTGGTTGCTGGGGCTGAAGGTGAAGGCCGATGTCGACTCGCTGCGCCATAAACCGGGCACCTGCGTGATTATCGCCAACCATCAGTCCAACTATGACTTGTTCGTGTTCGGCACCGTGGTGCCCCACCGTACCGTGTGCATCGCCAAGAAGAGCCTGAAATGGGTGCCCTTGTTCGGCCAGTTGTTCTGGCTGGCGGGCAATGTGTTGATCGACCGGGGCAATGCGCACAAGGCGCGCCGGGCGATGCTTACCACCACACGCACACTGCAACACGAAGACACGTCAATCTGGGTATTCCCGGAAGGTACGCGCAACCTGGGCAAGGGCCTGCTGCCCTTCAAGAAAGGCGCGTTTCATATGGCGATTGCCGCCGGCGTGCCCATCGTGCAGGTATGTGTCAGCAATTACGTCACCCATATGCAACTCAATCGCTGGAACAGCGGTGATGTGCTCATACGCTCGTTGCCACCTATTCCTACCGTTGGCATGACCTCGGAGGATATCCCAGCCTTGATGCAAGCCTGTCAGGCGCAGATGGATGCGTGCATCAAGGCAATGGATGGGCAACTGAACAGCGTGTAATCCCGTCTCCTTTGCAGGGCTGGGGTTGCTCGCTGCTCCAACGGAACGCCATTCAGGCTAAGCTGCCCAACATCTGTCCCCTCCTATAAGAAGTGATCAGCACCATGGGTAGAGTTGTTGCGGCCGCCGTGTACAGCGCCGGAAAGAAAGTCACCGATATCACCCTTGACGAAGGCGCGGCATGGGCCGCCAAACCCGGCCATTTTGTATGGATCGGCCTGGAAGAGCCCAACGCCCAGGAATTGGCCAACCTGCAACGCCAGTTCAACCTGCATGAACTGGCCATCGAAGATGCCCTGGAAAAACACAGCCGTCCCAAGCTGGAAACCTTTGGCGACGCGCTGTTTATCGTCACTTACTCGCCGGTGCGCGAGAACGGCAAACTGATATTTATTGAAACCCATATTTTCGCCGGCAACGGTTACGTGATCACCGCGCGCAACGGTCATTCGGCGTCCTACGGTTTTGTGCGCCAGCGCTGTGAGGCGCGGCCGCTGTTGCTGGAGCATGGGGAAGATTTCGTACTGTATGCGCTGCTGGATTTCGTCACGGAAAACTACCAGCCGGTCAGCGAGGCGATTCACGCCGAGATCGATGAGCTGGAGCGCAATGTGCTGTGCAGTTCGTTGAGCGAACGCGATATCCAGAACCTGCACAGCCTGCGGCGCGACGTGCTGCGGCTCAAACGTCACGTGGCGCCGATGGTGGAGATCAGCCAGGAACTGCAAAAGCTGAGCTTCCCGTTTATCGACAAAAACATGCGCCCGTACTTCCGTGATGTGCAGATTCATGTCACACGTCAGATGGAAGACCTGACCACCCTGCGCGACATCGCCAGCCAGACCATCGAGATCGGGGTGTTGCTGGAGGCGTCGCGCCAGAGCGTGGTGCAGCGCAAATTCGCCGCCTGGGCGGCGATCCTGGCGTTCCCCACTGCGGTGGCAGGGATTTACGGGATGAATTTCCAGAACATGCCCGAGCTGCAATGGCACTACGGCTACTTTGCGGTGCTCGGGCTGATTGCGGTGGGATGCACCAGCCTATGGGCCAGTTTCAAGCGCTCGGGATGGCTTTAACCTCGGCCTCGGGCGTGTGCGCCACGAAGCGCATCATCCATTCCGCCACGGTGACGCCGTGGTGCTCGCGTGCCAGGCTGGCCACACCGTTTGAGTAGACCTTTTCACCCAAGGTTGTCTGAAGAATCTCCAGCAACTCGCGCGAATAGTCCTGGATAAATTCCGGGTGGCCCTGAAAGCACAGCACCTGATCGCCGATGTGGTATGCGGCGAACGGGCAAAACTCGCTGGAGGCAATGACCTTGGCGCCCTCCGGCAAGGTGGTCACCTGGTCCTGATGGCTGATCAGCAGGGTCAGTTCCGGCACCTCGGGGCTCATCCAGGGGGTCTTGGCATCCAGCGTGTAATCATGGATGCCCATGCCCCAGCCTTGAGTGGCGCGCTCGGCTTTGCCACCCAGCAGCAGTGCCAGCAACTGGTGACCGAAACAGATGCCCAGCAATTTGTCGCCGCGCTTGTAACGCTCAAGCAGGTAGGTTTTGAGCGTCTGGATCCACGGGTCGGTACCGAAGGAATCGGCCTTGCTGCCGGTAACCAGGTAGGCGTCAAACCGCTCATCGTCCGACGGGTATTCTCCGTTCACCACGTTGTACACGACAAACTCGGCAGGGATCGGCTGCTTGGCGAACAGGCGCTTGAACATCTGTCCGTAACCTTGGTACTGATCGATCAGGCCTGGACGCAGGATATCGGTTTCCAGGATGCAGACGCGTAGCGACATAAAAAATACCTGACACGGCGATGGGAATATTGAACACCTCAAGCCTGCCTGCAAACCTACCTGCAAAGCAAGCCCCCGCCGCACCTATACAAAGCGCTGCCCGCGCGCGGCCTTCTCCAGCAACAACGCCGGCGGTGTGAACCGCTCGCCATACTGTTCGGCCAGATAGCGGGCGCGGGCGATAAAGTCGTTCAGGCCGTACTGATTGATAAATTGCAGCGCGCCGCCGCTCCACGCGGCAAAGCCGATGCCCAGGATCGAGCCCACATTGGCGTCCGCCGTGGACATCAACACGCCCTCCTCCACGCAGCGCACGGTTTCGATGGCCTGGATAAACAGCAACCGGTCGCGCACGTCCTGGGATGCAATCCGTTGTTCGGGCCGCTCGAAACGTTGTTTAAGCTCAGGCCAGAGGTATTTCTGCGCGCCACTGGGGTATTCATAAAAACCGCCGCCGGCGGCCTTGCCTGGCCGTTTGAATTGATTGACGAACAGGTCGATCAGCGCTGTGGCTGGATGGGCCCGCATCGCCTTACCTTCGGCCTGCAGGTCCTTGGCGGTTTGCTGTCGGATATGGTTCATCAGGCTGAGGGAGACTTCATCGGACACCGCCAGCGGCCCTACCGGCATGCCCGCCTTGCGCGCTTGCATCTCGATCAACGGCGCGGCCACGCCCTCGCCCAGCATGGCGATACCTTCGCTGGTGAACGTGCCAAACACCCTTGAGGTGAAGAAGCCGCGACTGTCGTTGACCACGATAGGAGTTTTTTTGATCTGGCGTACGAAATCAAAGCTGCGGGCCAGGGTTTCATCCGAGGTGCGCGCGCCCTTGATGATTTCCACCAGCGCCATCTTGTGCACCGGGCTGAAGAAATGCAGACCAATAAACCTGGCCGGGTCCGGCACCGCCGTGGCCAGGCCACTGATGGGTAAGGTGGAGGTATTGGATGCGATCACCGCGTCGGCCCCCACCACACGTCGGGCGGCGGCTGACACAGTCGCCTTGAGTTCGCGGTCTTCAAACACCGCTTCAATGATCAGGTCACAGCCGGCCAGGTCGCTGTCATCTTGAGTAGGATGGATCCGCGCCAGGATGCTTTCGCGTTGTTCAGTGCTCAATTGCCCACGGCCGAGCTTCTTGTCGAGCAGCGCCGCCGAATGCGCCTTGCCCTTCTCGGCCGCCGCCAGGTTGATGTCCTTGAGCACCACGTCGATCCCGGCACTGGCGCTGACATAAGCGATACCCGCGCCCATCATGCCCGCGCCGAGCACGCCGAGCTTGCGCGTCACACAAGGCGCAATACCCTGCGGGCGTGAACGGCCGGCGTTGATGTCATTGAGCTGGAACCAGAAGGTGCCGATCATATTTTTAGCCACTTGCCCGGTGACCAGTTCGGTGAAATAGCGGGTTTCGATCAGATGGGCGGTCTCGACGTCCACCTGGGCGCCTTCGACGGCGGCGCAGAGGATTTTCTCCGGCGCCGGGAAGCAGCCGTGGGTTTTGCTGCGCAGGATCGATGGCGCAATCGCCAGCATTTGCGCGATTTTGGGGTGCGATGGTGTCCCGCCGGGGATCGGGTAGCCCTTGTTGTCCCAGGGCTGTCTGGCCTCGGGATTGGCAAGAATCCAGGCACGAGCCAGGGCCAGCATCGCCTCGCGGTCCGTGGCCAGCGCATGGACCAAACCGGCCTGCAGTGCTTGCTGCGGCCGCACTTTTTTCCCTTCGAGCAAATACGGCAGGGCTTTTTCCAGGCCCAGCAGGCGCACCATGCGCACCACGCCCCCGCCGCCGGGCAGTAAACCCAGGGTGACTTCCGGCAACCCCAGCTGTATCGATTGATCGTCCAGGGCGATGCGGTAATGGCAGGCCAGGCAAATCTCCCAGCCTCCGCCCAGTGCCGCACCATTGATGGCAGCCACCACCGGCCTGCCCAAGGTCTCCAGGCGACGCAACTGCGCCTTAAGCACCCGCACACCGTCGTAGAACGCCTTGGCGTCGGCCTTCTCGACCTTGATCAACTCGTTGAGGTCGCCGCCGGCGAAGAACGTCTTCTTGGCCGAGGTCATCACCACGCCGGCGATGTGGTCCTTTTCCGCTTCCAGCCGTGTGACGGTGGCGGCCATGGCTTCTCGGTATACAGCGTTCATGGTGTTGGCGTTCTGGCCGGGCAGGTCGAGGGTCAGCACTACGATCCGGTCCTGGCCTATTTCGTAACGAATGGCATCGGTCATGACTAATTCCTAAGGCTCAGAGACGTTCGATTACAGTGGCGATACCCATGCCACCGCCCACACACAGAGTGGCCAGGCCGTAGCGCTGTCGGCGTGCCTCCAGTTCGTCGAGCAAGGTGCCCAGGATTGCGCAGCCGGTGGCGCCCAACGGGTGGCCCATGGCGATCGAGCCGCCATTGACGTTGACCCGCGCCGGGTCGATGCCCATGTCCTTGATGAACTTGAGCACCACCGAGGCGAAGGCTTCGTTGACCTCAAACAATTCGATGTCTTCCACACGCAAACCGGCCTTGGCCAAGGCCTTGCGGGTGGCCGGAGCGGGGCCGGTGAGCATGATGGTGGGGTCGGTGCCGGTCACCGCTGCGGCGACAATGCGCGCCCGTGGCTGCAGCCCCAGCTCCCGGCCCTTGGACTCGGAACCGATCAGCATCAGCGCGGCACCGTCAACGATGCCGGAACTGTTACCCGGCGTGTGCACATGGTGGATGCGCTCCACATGGCTGTAGATCCGCAACGCGGTGGCGTCGAAGCCCATCTGCCCGATCATCTCGAAACTGGGTTTGAGCTGGCCGAGCCCCTGCAGGGTGGAGTCGGCGCGGATAAATTCGTCATGATCCAGCAGCACAATGCCGTTCTGGTCCTGCACCGCGATCAGCGACTTGCTGAAAGAACCGTCCGCACGGGCCCTGGCTGCTTTCTGCTGAGACTGTAAGGCAAAGGTATCGACGTCCTCACGGGTGAACCCTTCCAGCGTGGCGATCAGGTCCGCACCGATACCTTGGGGGGTGAAATGGCTGTGCAGGTTGGTCTGCGGGTCGAGCACCCAGGCGCCGCCGTCGCTGCCCATGGGCACGCGGGACATGGATTCGACACCGCCGACCACCACCAGGTCTTCAAAACCTGAACGCACTTTCATCGCGCCCAGATTGACCGCCTCCAGGCCCGAGGCACAGAAGCGATTGACCTGTACGCCGGCGACGCTGATGGCCCAGTCGGCGACTAGTGCGGCAGTCTTGGCGATGTCGGCCCCCTGGTCGCCCACCGGGGTCACGCAGCCGAGCACGATGTCATCCACTTGCCGAGTGTCGAGGTCGTTGCGTTGCGCCAGCGCCGTGAGCAACCCGGCGGCCAGGTTGACCGGTTTGACACTGTGCAAGGCGCCATCAGCCTTGCCTTTGCCACGGGGCGTGCGTATCGCATCAAAGATCAAAGCTTGGGTCATGACATCCTCGAAACGTGCATATGAGCCCTTACCTTAAGCCCGATTGACACGGTTTCAATGACGGATGCGCTCACAGCCTTTGACCCTCACGCTCGGACGAACGGTAGGTTCCTAAGCTAATTGCCGGATTAATCGTTTTAGCTGTCTAGCCAAGGCATTGGCGCCAAGATGGCGTTGTGCCTCATGCCTTTTTAAGCAGAAATGCTGATTAGCTGATACGAAATGGATCTAAGCGAGGAAGAACGAGGGCTCTAAGGTTCAATCAGTAAGAAGTTGCTGCCGGGTTTTGCCGGGGCAGTTGTAAGAAAAGCGACACGTCACTGCGCCATACTGAAATATCACGGCACGTATTTGACGCTCAGGAATAACAACAAAAGGCAGTCAGCCATGTTCAAGCATTCGAAAGTTCGTCAGGCGGGACTCATTCTGTTCGCCACCACACTGATATTGATCCTGCCCAACCTGACCAAGGTCATTGGGTGATCGTTCAGCCCCCGTATTCTGTGCACTCATTGCATCAGAATTGCAGTTTTTGGCAGCACCTGCCGGGTCTTCGCGTAAAGCGATGCCGTGGCAGGGGCTGTCTTTTTACGCGCGTTTTTCCGGTATCGTGAGCGCTGTCGCCCTTCTTACCGAGCGCTCCTCTTGAAATCGATCCTCGCTCTTCTCCTCGTGCTGATTGCCCTGCCGGTTACGGCGGCATCCTTGACCCTCGAACTCGATCACGAGAGAAAGACCTGGCAGACCGCCGACTTGCTCACGCATCCGGATGCACAGACGGTGCGCATCGCTGATGACGTTTCCTACAAGCACGCCATGACTTATCGCGCAGTCCCCATGGCGGTGCTCCTGCAGGGCTTGAAGCCGGAGCACCATGTGCAAGCCGTTGCACTGGATGGCTTCGCCGCCGAGTTAAGCGCTGGCCCATTGCTGCAGAGCCACGGCGCCCGCGCCTGGCTGGCGGTGGAGGACCCGGCGCACCCCTGGCCCGCCCTCGCCGACGGCAAACCCAGCGCGGGGCCGTTTTACCTGGTGTGGACCGACCCGCAGGCCGGGCCTGTCAGCCCCGAACAATGGCCGTTCCAGATTTCCAGCATCAAGCAGTTAAAAACCGTGGCAGAGCGCTTTCCGGCTCTCTTGCCCGACCCGCAGCTGGCGGCCGACGATCCGGTCAATCAGGGTTTTACGCTGTTTCAGAAAAACTGCCTGGCATGCCATCGCCTCAACGGCGCGGGGGATGCGCAGGTGGGGCCGGATCTGAATATTCCCTACAACCCAACGGAATATTTCGCCGGGGATTTCCTCAAGCGCTACATCCGCGACCCGCAAAGCCTGCGGCATTGGCCACAGGCAAAAATGCCGGCGTTCGCCGCCAGCGTGTTGCCGGATCCTGAGCTGGACCTGCTGGTGGGCTATCTGAAGCACATGGCGGAGCGTAAGCAGCAGCGGTAAATCTCAGCGATGACCTTCGTTTGGCCGGTGAGCTTCGCGGCGGTGCCCGATTATTGCTGCTGGATTGAAATCACGGGCATCGGCGCCACCGATACCTTGGCGTGCATTTGTTCATGCCCACCGCCTCGGCGCATGCCGCGAACCGGGCAGGCGTCAAGATAGTCCAGGCCCACCGCCAGCTTGAGGTGGCGTTCCGGCCGGGCCAGACGGTTGGTCACGTCGAAGCTGTACCAGGCGTTGTCCAACCAGGCTTCGGCCCAGGCATGGCTGGCCAGGTGCGTGCTGTCCTCGCTGTACAAATACCCCGACACATACCGCGCCGGAATACCGAGGCTGCGTGCGCAGGCCAGGAATACATGGGTATGGTCCTGGCACACGCCCGCGCGGCCGGCGAACGCGTGGGCGGCACAAGTGTCGACTTCGGTGGCGCCGGGCGTGTAGACCATGGCCTCGTTGAGCGCGTGCATGAGGTCGATCAGCGCGCTGCGGTCACGCCCTTGACGACAGTGCTGCCGCGCGAAGCCGCGCAGGGCTTCATCGGACTCGGTCAGGCGGGTACCGCGCAGGAACGGATAGGCCGACTGCTGCTCATGCTCGGCTTCGCGCAATTCATCGATCTCCACTTGGCCACGGGCGCCGATGATGATGGCGTCGTGGGGCTCATCCAGGGTCAACACATGCAGGATATTGCCGAACGGGTCGATCTGCGCGCGAACCGGGCGCGGCAGGTCGAGCTGCCAACTGAGTACCTGCTGCCGTTCGCTGTCGTGGGGCGTCAGGCGCAGGTACTGGATGCTGGCGCGCACCTGGTCTTCGTAGTGGTAGGTGGTTTCGTGGCTGATCGAAAGTCTCATGCCGCCTCCAGGTAGGAATGGTAGATGGCATCGCCCAAGTGGCGGACCAGGGGAATAAAGTCGGTCAGCCAGGCGTGCAGGCCTTCCTCCAGGATTTCATCAATGGCGGTAAAGCGCAGGCGCGCATCCATCTCCGCGGCCAGGCGCTGTGCCGGGCGGCCGTTCAGGCCGGGCAGGCTGGCGAGGATCTGATCGATCTCTTCGCTGCAGGCGCGCAGGGAGCGCGGCACATCGGCGCGCAACAGCAGCAACTGGGCCACTTGCCGGGCGCCGGGAGCGTCACGATAAATTTCGGTGTAGGCCTCGAACGAGGACAGCGCGCGCAGCAACGCGCTCCACTGATAGTACGCGTGAGCGGTGCCGTCGGTGACCGTGTCGGCATGGTCGCCGGCCATTTCATACCGCGCATCCAGCAGGCGCAAGGTGTTGTCGGCGCGCTCGATAAAGGTGCCCAGGCGAATAAACCGGAACGCGTCATTGCGCATGATGGTGCCGTAGGTTGCGCCGCGAAACAGGTGGGAGCGCTCCTTGACCCACTCGCAGAAACGGCTCATGCCATAGCGGCTCAGGCCTTGTTGGGCGATTTCACGAATATCCAGCCAAGTGGCATTGATGTTTTCCCACATGTCGGCGGTGATTCGCCCACGCACCGCATGGGCGCTGGCCCGCGCGGCGCCCAGGCAGCTGTAGATGCTCGCGGGGTTGGCCGCGTCCAGGGCAAAGAAGTGCAGCAGACGCTCGGCGTGTAACTGGCCGTGACGCTCGTGGTAATCCTCCAGGGTGCCGGTGATCAGCAGCGGCATCGCCAGTTCATGCAGGCCATCGCCGCGCCCGTCCTGGGGCATCAGCGACAGCGAATAACTGACATCGAGCATGCGTGCGAGGTTTTCCGCGCGTTCCAGGTAGCGCGACATCCAGTACAAATCCGAGGCAGTTCGACTCAACATGGCATCAGTCCTCCACGACCCAAGTGTCTTTGGTGCCGCCGCCCTGGGACGAATTGACCACCAGCGAGCCCTCGCGCAGGGCCACGCGCGTCAGGCCGCCAGGCACCACGCGGGTGTCCTTGCCGGACAGCACGAACGGGCGCAGGTCGATATGGCGCGGGGCGATACCGTTCTCGACGAAGGTCGGGCACGTGGATAAACACAGCGTCGGCTGTGCGATATACGCATGGGGCTTGGCTTTGATACGGGCGCGGAAGGCTTCGATTTCCGCCGCCGTGGACGCCGGCCCGACCAACATGCCGTAGCCGCCGGACCCTTGGGTTTCCTTGACCACCAGTTGCGGCAGGTGGGCGAGCACGTGGGACAATTCGTCGGGCTTGCGGCACTGAAAGGTCGGAACATTCTGCAGGATCGGCTCCTCATCCAGGTAAAAACGGATCATGTCGGTGACGAAGGGGTACACCGACTTGTCATCCGCGACCCCGGTGCCGATGGCGTTGGCCAGCACCACATTGCCCGAGCGATAGGCGGCCAACAGGCCCGGCACCCCGAGCATGGAGTCCGGGTTAAAGGCCAACGGGTCGAGGAACGCGTCATCGAGGCGGCGGTAGATCACATCCACCGCCTTGGGACCGTCGGTGGTGCGCATGAACACGTGATCGTCGCGCACGAACAGGTCGGCACCTTCCACCAATTCCACGCCCATTTCCCGGGCGAGAAAAGCATGTTCGAAAAAAGCACTGTTGAACCGCCCTGGGGTCAGCACCACCACGCTGGGGTTATCCAGGGCGCTTGCGCTTTTGAGGGTGTCGAGCAGCAGGTTGGGGTAGTGGTCGATCGGCGCAATACGCTGGGCAGCGAACAATTCGGGGAACAGGCGCATCATCATCTTACGGTCTTCGAGCATGTAGCTGACGCCGCTGGGTGTACGCAGGTTGTCTTCCAATACGTAGTAAGTGCCGTCGCCATCACGGACGAGATCGACCCCGGCGACGTGAGCATACACATCGCGGTGCAGATCCAGGCCCTGCATGGCCAGTTGGTATTGCTCGTTGGCCAGCACCTGCTCGGCGGGAATGATTCCGGCCTTGATAATGCGTTGTTCATGATAGAGGTCGGCAAGGAACAGGTTCAGTGCCTTGACGCGCTGGATGCAGCCGCGCTCGACAATCCGCCATTCGCTGGCCGGAATACTGCGCGGGATGGTGTCGAAGGGAATCAGGCGCTCGGTGCCCTGTTCATCCCCGTAAAGGGTGAAGGTGATCCCGGCACGGTGAAACAGCAAATCGGCTTCGCGCCGACGCTGGGCCAGCAGTTCAGCGGGGGTCCGGGCCAGCCAGCGGGCGAATTCGCGGTAGTGAGGCCTGACCTGCCCTGCCCCATCGTACATTTCGTCGTAATAAGTGCGGATCATGCCGTACTCCTTGTCACTCGGACGCCAGAACCATCGCAAGGCCCGTGCCATCGGCATAAACACTTAAGAATCAGTGAGTTGTATAAATACGAAGCACCATGCGCACCTTCCTGGTGCGCCGATTGCCCGGTGTGTGGTCGCGCGCTTCATCGCAATGCAGGCTTTGACTATCAAGAGCATAGTCAGAGTTGATTTCACCGGCCTGCAAAGCTTGCGGATAATCGCCACCATCTGCTGAACAGACCTTCAGCGCTCCGCTCTTCCCTTCGGCCACCCTACTCGGGTGGCTTTTTTTGGTGCATGAAAAGAGCTCGCAGAATGCGCCGGGCTTTGCCTACGGCACAAACAACATCGGCCGACCCGAAGGCCAGCCGATGCGTGGTGATGTTGCGAGTGCGGGCAGTGTCGAACTACATCGGCAAACCGCGCACCTCCTGTTTGACGCCCCACCCCTCGATAATGCCACCGAGGGGCTCGACCACTGCTTCAAAGTCCTGCTCGAAGTCTCCTATGCCGTCGTAGGTTGCAAACATGACCTTGCTCAGTTCCAGGTACCACGCGCCATCGTCGCGCGCGCTGACCTGGGCGTTCAGGGACTCTCCACGAAACTCGCCCGCCGCCCTGCGCGCCCGTTCTTCATCCGGGAAAATCGCGTAGAACTCGATGGGGTGGAAACGCGAGAAATCGAAACCGCCTTCTTTCATGCGGCGCAGAACGTGGGTGCTGATGTCTTCTTGATAGGCTGTGCTCATGAAAAGTGCTCCTCAAGACCGATGGATAGACTTTCCGTGCTCCCCGAAGCCCGCGCCCTGCTGGCGCGGAGGCTACGGCAATGACCTCACCGCGGGAAAACAAGCATGTAGCTGACAAGACCAGACCTTAGCGATTCATTCGCTGATCTCGTTTGCAGAGTAGCGCGAAGCAATCACCTCCACCAGAGGCGCTTGCCAGGCCTACAGGGAATATTCAGGCAGAGGGAGAAATATCGAGGATCTGGATACTGTTCTGGTCTTTGAGGATCTTGACCGTCGGCTCCGGCTTGCGTCCCTCAAGGTCATTGAGGTCGAGCTCGGCGGCGACCGGCACCAGTTTGCTGCGAATCATGTGCGCAGCGTCTTCGAGGCTGGGCTCTTGTTCGCAGGTGAACAGCTCTACGGTTTTTACGCCGTGATCATCAACGAAGGTAATTTGCCACGTTTGCATCGGTGCCTCCTCGATAAAACCCATGTGTGGGCTCACTTCTATCTGGACCTTGGGGGTTCGCCAAACGTTCCACCCAAGGCAGGGGGCACCCGATCAATCGCGCTTATTTTTCCGCGCGCGCTTTAAGCGCCTTGAGGGTGTTGAACGGCGCGTCGACCACGAACTTGTTGGCCAGCCACGAAGGCACGCTGCCGCCTGGCTCGGTGTGCACCTGGTAAGTCACTTCGGTCTCATTTGCTCCCTTAGGGACCAGTTTCCAGAAGCCCTCGACTTGAGCAACACGCACGTAGCCTTTTTCTTCGGGTTTATAGGTCGGCACGCCCTGCAACGTGCGGGTTACGTTGCCGTCGGCATCCTTGGTGGTGGTGACATGGATGTAAGAATCGCGGTCGGTCACCGGGAACGGTGCCTTGAACTGGGTGTAGGTCCAGGCTTCATCGCCTTTTTTGTCGACCAGCTTCTGGGACTTGCACTCATGAATCCACGAACAGGCACCGGCGACATCTTCCTGCAGGGCCTGGACCTTGGCGACAGGCGCCTTGATCGTGGTCACACCGCGATACGCCTTATATTTGGAGCCGGCGACTTCGCTCAGGGACACCTTGATGCCGTCTTCATCCTTGGCAACCTGCCAATCCTCAGCCTGGGCAGTGGCGGCAAATACCAGCGTAAAACCGCACACGACAGCTATTCGTTTCAGCGAACCCATTGTTGTATTCCTTATTGTTGAAGTTCCGATAGTAAAGCCCATCAAGCCGCCGTCATCTGTTCCCACCAGCCGATCAGGCGGATCGCATCGGCCTGGTCGGTGCCGCACACCTCGATATCAGCCTTGAAATCACTGCATACCGCCGGTCGCTCCGGTTGGCCGAACAGTTGGCACAGCAGTTCGACCGACAGGTGCGCGCAGCGTTCGCCCGCCGGTTTGCCATTGGGCATGCCGGGCAGCGGCGAACTGATGGAGGGGGCGATGCAGCAAGCGCCACAGCCTTCACGGCATTTCATGACCAGTGGGTCCTCGACGACTCAATAGGGATGGCCGGGCTAGACTACGCCCTTAAACAGCCGTTTTAAAATGGTCCAACAGGGGTTTTATGCAGAAAACCGAAGTGACCGACCAGTCCGCGACAAATGGTCGAAGGGTCATCTTGCAAAGGTAGGAAGCGCTTACTGTTTGAATTCGAAATCCAGCGCGGCACCCTCTACCTCGCGCCGCTCTTCATTGCGCAATTGCAGGCGCATTTCGTTACTGAGCAGACGTCCGTTGATCTGGAAATCGCTTTTATCGGTGGGTTTCTCACCGAACATCGGCGGCAGCAGTGGCACGCTCTTAGGCTGCGGCAAGGTGCCCAGCGGCTGCAGGTGCCGGACCATGTCCGAGGGCAGCGACAGGTCCAATTGGGCCGGTGGCAATTTGGTCTCGGCCACTTCATGGGCGGATTTGGCCTTCCTGGCCGCCGTACGTTTCTTGGCGTTGGTGGTGTTTTTCTTCACGGCAGGCGCTTTTTTTGCCGGAGCCGGCGTTTTCGCGGGAGTGCTCTGCTCACTGCCGGCGGCCGGCTTGTTTTCGCTCACAGGCGCCGCCGCCAGCGCGGTGTGGACGTTGCACAGGCTTAACAGGCCAATTACCAGAACAGCTCGGAACATCGAGGTCATATCGCCTACAGCATTAAAGGCAGAGGGCCATATGCTCGCTTGTTGTGCGCGCCATGACAAGCGCGGTGATTAGCCAGCTATCGGCATAGCCCTGTTTTGCACGCTCATCAGCGCTCAAAAACCGGCAGCGGTTTCCTGGCACAGCTGGCTCGCCAGCATGCCCAACGTCATCAGCGCGCGCTCTGCCTCGCGGTTCCACGGCGTGCCGCAGTTAAGGCGGATGCAGTGGTTGAATTGCTCGGTATTACTGAAGATCAACCCTGGCGCGATGCTGATGCCCTGTTGCAGTGCACGTACGTGCAGTTCCTGAGTATTGACCCGTCCTGGCAAACTGACCCACAGGATGAAGCCGCCGGTGGGACGGGTCATCTGCGTGCCCTCCGGGAAGTATTGCTGCACCGCCAATTGAAAGGCGCTGAGGTTCTTGCGGTATTCCTGACGGATGTAGCGCAAATGTCGGTCGTAACCGCCGTTCTCCAGGTACGCAGCCACGCCCATTTGAGTCACGCTGCAGGCCGAGTGGGTGCTGAACATTTGCAGGCGCTGGATTTCCTGCTGGTACTTGCCGGCGATCATCCAGCCGATACGCACCCCCGGCGACAACGTCTTGGAGAAGCTCGAACAATAGATCACCCGATCCAGGCGATCATAGGCTTTCAGGGCCTTGGTGCGGCCCAGCTCGAACATCAGCTCGCCGTAGATGTCGTCCTCGACAATCTGAATATCGAAATCCGACGCCAGGCGCAGCAACTGCTTCTGACGCTCCTCCGGCATGGTGCCACCCAGCGGGTTGCTCAGCCGCGTGGTCAGCACCAGCGCCTTGATCGACCATTGGTTCGCGGCCAGTTGCAGCGCCTCCAGGCTCATGCCGGTGGACGGGTCGCTGGGGATCTCAATGACTTTGAGGCCCAGCAGATCCGCCAATTGCAGCAAGCCGTAATAGGTGGGGGATTCCGCCGCGATCAGATCGCCGGGGCGAGTCAGCACGCGCAGTGACATCTGCAACGCATCGACGCATCCGTGGGTGATCACCACTTCGGAAGGGTCCACCACCACCCCGGCATCGCGCATGCGGATAGCGACCTGGCGGCGCAGCGGCTCGAAGCCGGGACTGAACATGTAGCTGAACGCGCGCGGGCTCTGGAAACGCGTGACCTTGGCCAGTTGCTGATGCAACGCGCGCACCGGCAGGTAATCGACGCTCGGGACTGCGGCGCCCAGGGGAAATACCCCTTCGCGGCGCGACTCGCCCAATACCTGCTGGATGATGCTGCTGCGCGTGACCAGCCCCGGACGCTCGACCCGTGCGATATCCGGCGTGGGCGCGGTGAGCGCGGGGGTCTGGTGTACGTAATAACCGGACTGCGGTCGCGCCCTGATCAGCCCCTGGTCTTCGAGGTTGGCATAAGCCTGCAATACCGTGGCATGACTCACATTGAGCTGGGAGCTCATCTTGCGTACAGAAGGCACCCGTTCGCCCGGTTGATAGACACCACGCCGGATATCCTCAGCCAGCTGCTGAGCGATACGTTGGTAGAGCAGAAGATTGGTCATGTCGCAGCACTCGATTTCACGGGCATTTTATTTTTGTGTGAAACATACCGGCACAGTTTAGAAGTGTACGGGAACAGTTGCCACAATAGTCGAGCGCGGCTGGCAGTGACAGCAAAAACTGTAAGGGTGGTGGAGAGAGCTTTCAGGCTTATGCAGAAAAAAGCAGGAGGGGCGGTGCGACGATTCGATTGGCCCGATAGCGGTGCGTCAGTGACAGCTGGGCTGACTGACCCACCGCGATCGGGGCATGGGTATCGACTTCTCTTCAGTAAACACCTCACCTGCGAGCCTGAGGCTTTTGGGGTGAGCCCCACCTTGTCAATCAGCCCAAGGCTTCAGCGGGCGGCGCCCAACTGGCCCTTGGCGTCGGAGAATACGATTTCTACCCGGCGGTTCTGCGCACGACCGCGCTCGGAAGCATTGGCTTCCACTGGATACTGGTCGCCATAGCCTTCGACCTGGATGCGTTTTTCATCAATGCCCAGATCTACCAGAACGTCCGCCACCGCCTGCGCGCGATCACGCGACAGTTTGAGGTTTTCCTGTTCGCCACCGGTACTGTCGGTGTAGCCCTCGATGCGTACCACGCGCTTGGGGTTCAGTTGCAGGAATTGCACGATCTTGAGCACGGTGCGATTGGCCGAGTTTTTCAGTTCCGCTTCGCCGGTGTCGAACAGCACGTCACCCAGGGTCATCACCAGGCCGCGATCGGTCTGGGTAGTGGCCAAACTGGCGATCTGCTCTTCAAGCCACTTGCCCTGTTGCTGCACGCTGCTCAATTTGCTTTCGCGCAGGGCCAGTTGCAGGCGCTGACGCTCCAGCTCAAGTTTGGCGCCGCGTTCTTCATTCAGTGCCTGCTCGGTGTGTTCGCGGGCGATGGCGCTGTAGCGCTGGCTCAGGTAGGCGTAGTGCACGACGTCATTGCCGCTGCCCCAATAGCTGGACAGTCGGTCGGCCCTGGCCAGGGATTCACCGGCGCGGATCACGTCCTTGGGCGCGATGCGCAGCACATTGGCATCTTCCTTGACCTTCTGGAAGTCGCTGCCGGCCTGCTGCAATGCCTGCTCGCTGTTGGGATGGCTGGCACACCCGCCCAGTACCGCACCGGCCAACAACGTTGCAAAGCCCAGACCTCGGATCGTCAGGCTCATTGGGCATCTCCCAATTGCAGTTGCTTGCGCAGGCGCGTGATGCGGGTATTGAGCACGTTCAGTTGTTCCTGGCTTTTGCGGGTCAGCACCTTGGCCTCGGCCAGACGCGCATCCAGCTCGGCCTGCTCAGCGCGCATGCGCGCATGTTTGAAGGATTGGTCGGCCATGTCGGCCCTGGCCCGGGCAAATTTATCCTCGGCCAGCTTCAGCTCGGGCGAGTCATCGGCATTGGCACCGACGGCGCTGGCCTGTTCGAGAGCCTGCTGAGTAAGGCGTATTTGTTCATTCGGCGCAGGATCGGCTGCACATCCCGCCAGAGCGACAACGGCGAGGGCCGCGAAAAGAGGTCGAAGAGTCACTGAAAATCCCTACTTTGTTGGGGTGCCGACGGGTTGTTGCAATTGCGCCTTCCAGCGCTCGATATTGCGCTGCAGTGCAGCTTGCACCCCATCGGACCCGCGCAATTCTGTCATCTTTTTGGCCAGCTGTCCGCGCAGCCACGGATCATTACAGGCCGAGTTGTGGGAAATCGCCAGGTACAGGCCAGGCTGATCGACCGGTACATCGCGGGCGACCAAGTCATTGCTCATGCCCAACGACTGCGCCATGGCCATGCCGGAGTAACGCCCGGCCAGCACATAATCCACCTCGCCCAGCAGCAGTTTCTGGAACGCCGGGGTCAAGGTGGCAAAGCGTTGCAGGCTCAACTGCTGGCCCGCGAAGGTTTCAAAACCACGGCTCAGCCGCGCGCGTTCCGACACCGCGCCCTGATGGCCGTGCAGATCCGCAGCCGTGGCGTAAGCCAGCGTCGAGTCTTTGCGCGTCCAGACCAGGTAATCGTTCTGCATCAGGGCTGGATGAATGTAGTCAAAGTTTTCCAGCTCGCCGACATTTAGCGGCGCATCGGCCAACATATCCATGCGCCCGCTGCGCGCTTCATCCAGGGCCAGGGCGCGCTTGCCGCCATAAAGCAGATCGATCTTTACGCCCAGGTCCTTGGCCACTTGCTGCAACACATCCGCGGTAGCGCCAATCAAGCGCGTAGGGTCCTGCGGGTCGCGCCACAATAAAGGCGGTGCATCCGGGCTGCCGGTAATCACCAGGCGGTCACATTTACCGGCGGCCAGCGACAAGGTCGGCAGCAACAGTGTGAAACCCAGCAGCGCAGTCCAGGGACGCAATTGCATGGTGCATTTCTCCGATAGGCAAAAAGCCGGGCAAAAAAAACCCGGTCATACGACCGGGCTCTTTATAAGTGAAGCGACTGGATTAGACCAGCTTCTCCAACTCGGGTACGGCTTCGAACAAATCCGCCACCAGGCCGTAATCGGCCACCTGGAAGATCGGAGCTTCTTCGTCCTTGTTGATCGCAACGATCACTTTGGAGTCTTTCATACCGGCCAGGTGCTGGATCGCGCCGGAGATACCGACGGCGATGTACAGCTGTGGCGCAACGATCTTGCCGGTCTGGCCGACCTGCATATCGTTGGGCACAAAACCTGCGTCCACTGCGGCGCGCGAAGCGCCAACCGCGGCGCCGAGCTTGTCGGCCAGGGCGTACAGGTGTTTGAAGTTGTCACCGTTCTGCATGCCACGCCCGCCTGAAACGACGATCTTGGCAGCGGTCAGTTCAGGACGATCGGACTTGGCCAGTTCTTCGTTTACGAAGCTGGATATGCCGGCGTCATGAGCAGCCGCAACGGCTTCAACAGCAGCCGAACCGCCTTCTGCAGCAACCGGGTCGAAACCGGTGGCACGCACGGTGATCACTTTGATGGCGGCGGTCGACTGTACGGTAGCGATGGCGTTACCGGCGTAGATCGGGCGTTTGAACGTGTCGGCGCTTTCGACCGAGATGATCTCGGAGATCTGGTCAACGTCCAGCTGCGCGGCTACGCGCGGCAGGATGTTTTTACCGTTGGAGGTGGCGGCCGCCAGGATGTGGCTGTAGCCCTTGCCCAACTCGGCGACCAGCGGCGCAACGTTTTCCGGCAGCTGATGCGCGTAGGCCGCGTTGTCAGCGTTCAGAACCTTGCTCACACCGGCGATTTTCGCAGCGGCTTCAGCAACGGCGCCCGCGCCCTGGCCGGCAACCAGTACGTGAATGTCGCCACCGATCTTAGCGGCGGCAGCCACGGTGTTAAGGGTGGCCGGAGCCAGCACCTTGTTGTCGTGTTCGGCGATTACCAAGATAGTCATGTTCAGATTACCTTCGCTTCGTTTTTCAGTTTCTCGACCAGTTCAGCCACCGACTTGACCTTGATGCCCGCGCTGCGTGCAGCCGGCGCTTCGACTTTGATGGTCTTGTTGGTGGAGGCGGTGGAAACGCCCAAGGCATCCGGAGTCAGCGACTCGAGCGGCTTTTTCTTGGCTTTCATGATGTTTGGCAGGGACGCGTAGCGCGGCTCGTTCAAACGCAGGTCGGTGGTGACGATGGCCGGCAATTTCAGGGAAACCGTCTGGGCGCCGCCGTCGATCTCACGGGTCACGGCAACGCTGTCGCCGCTCACTTCGACTTTGGAAGCGAAGGTGCCCTGGCCGTAACCGGTCAGTGCAGCCAGCATCTGGCCAGTCTGGTTGTTGTCGCTGTCGATGGCTTGTTTGCCGAGGATCACCAACTGGGGCTGTTCCTTGTCGACAACGGCCTTGAGCAGCTTGGCCACGGCCAGAGAGGTCAGGTCTTCGGCGGACTCGACCAGGATGGCGCGGTCGGCACCCAGGGCCAGGGCAGTACGCAACTGCTCTTGAGCGGTGGTCGGGCCGATGGACACTACGACGATTTCAGTCGCGACGCCTTTCTCTTTCAGGCGCACCGCTTCTTCAACAGCGATTTCACAGAAAGGGTTCATCGACATTTTGACGTTAGCAAGATCGACGCCGGAATTGTCCGCCTTGACGCGAACTTTCACGTTGTAATCGACAACGCGTTTGACAGCTACAAGAACCTTCATGGATTCCTCGTTACTCTCCGGTGAAAAGAAAGTCGCCTAGGCGAACCTGGCGGTTGATGCTCATCGGCACACAAGGGCACCTCCAAAAACATCCGCAGCGGCGAATCGACAGTAAAATGCAGACCGTTCGTCAGGAGTGACTGGGAGGTCATTCTCTATCGCGGCGTGTAAACTGCGCGCCACCCTCTGCACGCGTACCCGCCGTTCATGCCGTTGCATTGCTTTTGGACGTGCTCTTGAAACCTGCTGTCTGCCTACGGTAAGCGCAAAACCGACCGTATCTTGACCGGAACGCCTATTCTGGTCAATACGGCAAAATGGTCAGTCATAAGCCGCGTTGCTTTGATTTATCTAGCCTGCGGGCAATTCAAACAAACGTTTGTATTGGACGCTGTCGGTGGTCTATATATAATGCGCCACCTAGAGAGAGAGGTGGGTCTTGCCCTGTCTGCAAGACGAAACCGAACCTCCACCCATTAGAAAAAAAGCCTGTTGAGCCTTGAGTAGGAGATAGCCTGTGGAACGCGAATACATGGAATTCGACGTGGTCATCGTCGGCGCTGGCCCGGCTGGCCTGTCCGCCGCCTGCCGACTGAAGCAGAAGGCCGCCGAAGCCGGTAAGGAAATCAGCGTCTGCGTGGTCGAGAAAGGCTCTGAAGTCGGCGCCCATATCCTCTCCGGTGCCGTATTCGAACCACGCGCCCTGAATGAATTGTTCCCGGACTGGAAAGAACTCGGTGCCCCGCTCAACACCCCGGTGGTGCGCGACGACATCTATGTACTGCGCAGCAGCGACACCTCCACCAAGGTGCCTGACTTCTTTGTGCCCAAGACCATGCACAACGAAGGCAACTACATTATTTCCCTGGGCAACCTGTGCCGCTGGCTGGCCCAACAGGCCGAAAACCTCGGTGTGGAAATCTACCCCGGCTTCGCCGCCCAGGAAGCACTGTTCGATGAAAACGGCGTGGTGCGCGGGATCATCACCGGCGACCTCGGCGTCGACCGTGAAGGCAACCCCAAGGAAGGCCTCTACACCCCCGGCATGGAGCTGCGCGGCAAATACACGCTGTTCGCCGAAGGCTGCCGTGGCCATATCGGCAAGCAACTGATCCAGCGTTTCAACCTGGACAGCGATGCCGACGCCCAGCACTACGGCATCGGCCTCAAGGAAATCTGGGAAATCGACCCGGCCAAGCACCAGCCAGGCCTGGTGGTGCACACCGCCGGTTGGCCGCTGGACATCATGAGCGCCGAGAACACCGGTGGCTCGTTCCTGTATCACCTGGAAAACAACCAGGTGGTGGTGGGTCTGATCGTCGACCTGTCCTACAGCAACCCTTTCCTGTCGCCGTTCGATGAGTTTCAGCGCCTCAAGCATCACCCGGTACTGGCTCAGTACCTGGAAGGCGGCAAACGCGTCAGCTACGGCGCCCGCGCCATCTGCAAAGGCGGCCTGAACTCACTGCCGAAGATGGTCTTCAAAGGCGGCGCGCTGATCGGTTGCGACCTCGGCACCCTGAACTTCGCCAAGATCAAAGGCAGCCACACTGCCATGAAGTCCGGCATGCTCGCCGCCGATGCCGTGGCCGATCGCCTGTTCGCCGCGTCCGAAGGCGGCGATGAACTGACCGCCTACGTCGACAGTTTCAAGTCCAGCTGGCTCTACGAAGAACTGTTCGCCACACGCAACTTCGGCCCGGCGATGCACAAGTTCGGCCCGATCCTCGGCGCCGGCTTCAACTGGTTCGACCAGAACATTCTGGGCGGCAAGATGCCGTTCACGCTGCACGACACCAAGCCGGACTACGCCTGCCTGAAACTGGCCAAGGACAGCCAGAAAATCGATTACCCCAAGCCCGACGGCAAATTGAGCTTCGACAAGCTCAGCTCGGTGTTCATCTCCGGTACCAACCACGAAGAAGAGCAGCCGTGCCACTTGAAATTGAAAGACCCAAGCATCCCGATCGGCACCAACCTGCCGCTCTACGATGAACCGGCGCAGCGCTACTGCCCGGCCGGGGTGTATGAAGTGGTGACGAAAGAAGACGGCGAGAAACGCTTCCAGATCAACGCCCAGAACTGCGTGCACTGCAAGACCTGTGACATCAAGGACCCTTCGCAGAACATCACCTGGGTCACGCCGGAAGGCGCGGGCGGGCCGACTTACCCGAATATGTAAGCCAGACAAGGCTCCCAAATGGGAGCCTTTTTTATAGTTAACATCAATCCAATGTGGCAGGGGCTTGCCCCCGATATCGGTGGTGAGTTGCAGAAATGCTGACTTCACACCGCCATCGGAGGCCCCTTCGCACCTTGGGATTTGTGTCTTCGCCTGGACTCCCTACGCCGCTCGTTCTTCACCCGGATTGCGCAAAAAGTAGCGCTTATATTCCCGACTGAACTGCGACGTACTCTGATACCCCACGCTGTGTGCCGCCTGCGCCACGCCCATGCCGTCCACCAGCAGCAATTGCTGGGCCTTGAGCAGGCGCAGCCGTTTGAGGTACTGCACCGGCGACAACAACGTGCAACGCTTGAAATGCTCGTGAAAGGTCGACGCGCTCATATGTGCATAGCCGGCCAGGGTCTCGATATTCAGCGGCTCGGCGTAATGGGCATGCAGGTGATTCAACGAGGTGGCGATGCGTGAGAATTGCCCCTGTTGCTCCACCAGCGCGCGCAGCACATCGGCCTGGGGCCCGCGCAAGGCGGTAAACAGCAATTCGCGCACCCGCGATGGGCCGATGATCCGGCTTTCCAGCGGATCGTGCAGGCACTGCAACAGCCGCTCGACGCAGCCGCGCATCGCTTCGTCGAGCACCACCGAACTCATCGATGCCAACGTCTGCGCAGCGGGCGGCGGACCGGCCTGAATACCCATGGCCATGACCAGCTCGCCAAGCACCACGCGGTCGATCGCCACCGTCACGCCCAACAGCGGTGCACCAGGCGCCATGGCGAAAGTCTCGCACTCGAACGGCACCGGCATCGCCTGGATCAGATAGTGCCCGGCACCATACTCCAGCGTGCGCGGTCCCAGGTACGCGACCTTACTGCCCTGAGCCACGAACATCAGGCTCGGCTCATAGATCTGCGGGCCGCGTGCCACATCACAACTGGCACGCAAAACCTGTACGCCAGGCAAGTGGGTCGGGGAGAAACCGTCACGGGTCGTGAGGCCCTCGATCAAGGAAACCAGCGTGGCGTTGGCGTCGAGATGGCGGGTCAATAGCATAAAAGCAGTTCTCGGGAGTTTTCAGATCTGAGCGTCAGCAAGCTTCAAGCCTCAAGCTGCAAGAGAGCGCGCAGTTTATAGCTTGCGGCTTGCAGCTTGCTGCTTTTAGCTGCTCCCCCGGAGCTTTAGGCATAAGACTCGGAGCAATCGCCATGGCCGCCAACCAAGTCGATGGGGACAATGGCCCGCCTCACTTGCCATTGCTTTTGCGAGGTTCTCCCCATGTACACCGCCATCGGTTACGCCGCCCAGTCGGCTACCACTCCCCTCGCCCCCATGAGCTTCCAACGTCGCAGCCCACGGGCCGACGACGTGGCCATCGAGATTCTGTACTGCGGCGTCTGCCACTCCGACATCCACCAGGCACGCAACGAGTGGGGCATCGCCGTCTACCCGCTGATGCCCGGCCATGAGATCGTCGGCAAAGTCACCGCCGTGGGCGCCAGCGTCACCGCGCACAAAGTCGGCGACCTGGTGGGCGTGGGCTGCATGGTCGATTCGTGCCGCCAGTGCCAGGCCTGCCAGGCGGACCTGGAGCAATACTGCCTCGAAGGCCCGACCATGACCTACGCCACCCCCGACCGCGTGGACGGCAGCAACACCATGGGCGGCTACTCCGACAGCATCGTGGTCAGCGAGCATTTTGTGGTGAAGATCCCGGCCAAGCTCGACCTGGCCAGCGCTGCGCCGATCCTGTGCGCGGGCATCACCACCTACTCGCCGCTCAAGCACTACGGCGTGAAGGCCGGCGACAAGGTCGGGATTCTCGGCATGGGCGGCCTGGGCCACATGGGTATCAAGTTCGCCAAGGCCATGGGCGCCGAAGTGACGCTGTTCACCCGCTCCGCGAGCAAGGCCGAAGAAGGCCGCCGCCAGGGCGCCGATCATGTGATCGTGTCCACCGATGCCGAGCAAATGAAAGCCGCCGCCGGGCAGTTCGACTTCCTGTTGGACACCATTCCGGTGCAGCACGACCTGAACCCCTACCTCGATACCCTGCGCTTTGACGGCGTGCATATCCTGGTGGGCCTGATCGAGCCAGTGGACCCGCCCGTCAACGCCGCCAAGCTGGTGCTGGGCCGTAAAGTGCTGGCCGGCTCGTTGATCGGGGGTATTGCCGAAACCCAGGAAGTCCTGGATTTCTGTGCCGAGCATGACATCACCTGCGATATCGAAATGCTCGACATCCGCCAGATCAACGAGGCTTATACCCGCATGATCGCCGGCGATGTGAAGTACCGCTTTGTCATCGACATGGCGACCCTCAAGGTCTGATCAGGCCTTGGCGCCCAACTCCGCCGACAGCCGCGCTGCGACCTGTTTGATCACAGGGATCAGCTCGGCCATTTTTTCCAGCGGCATGTAGGGCACGGTACTGGCGATGCTGATGCCGGCGACGATCCGCCGGCTGGCATCGCGCACCGGTGCAGCCACGCAACGGATCGACGGTTCGTTGTCTTCCAAGTCGAAGGCATAACCACCCGCTACGTACTCGTGCATGCGTTGCTCGAACTGCGCCCAGGATTGCTCCGGATGATGGGGCCACTGCAGATTCTTCCCGCCTGCCGGCAAGCTGGCGTCGTACAGGCGTTGCCACTCCTGTACCGAGTCATCCAGCAACATCGCCTTGCCCACCCCGGTACGCGCCAACGGCATGCGGTGGCCGACCCGCGAGCGCATTTCCGGCCCGTAGCGGCCTGGGTTCTTGTGCAGGTAAAGCACGTCGTCGTGTTCACGGATGGCCAGGTGGATGGTGTCGCCGGTCAGCGCCGAGAGCTCGTCCAGATAGGGCACTGCCAGGGTGACCAGCGGCAACTCTTCGCGTGCCTGGAACCCCAATTCGATCAACTTGGGGCCCAGCAGATAACCGACTTGCGGCACCACACGCAGGTAACGCTCGTCCACCAGGCAACTGGCCAGGCGGTGAGTGGTGCTGCGGGTGGTGCCGATGCGCCTGGCGATCTCTTTCAGATCCCGCGCACCCGCCGCCACCGCTTGCACCACCCCCAGGCCACGCAACAGGGTCTGGGTGCCGGTGGGAGCGGCGTCTTTGGCGGGGGTGTGGGCGTTTTCCTGCATATCGGGCCTATTGGGAAGTACGAAAACGGGCGCCATTATGGCAAATACCCGAGGGCAACACAGTGCGGATATCTATGTGGCGGGGGGCTTTACCCGATGGCTGTGGGTCAGTTTGAACATCCGGGTCTGACACATCGCTATCGGGGGCAAGCCCCCTCCCACCTTTTGATTTCACATGACCAGGGCTCAGCTTTGTTTCATGGACTCAATCACCGCTGCCAGCAACAACATCGAACCGCCTTACTGTGGGAGGGGGCTTGCCCCCGATTACGGAGTCTCAGGCTGCAATTTTTGCTTCTGATACACCGCTATCGGGGGCAAGCCCCCCTCCCACATTCAGTCCTCACATGGCCTGGAGTCAGCGTTGTTTCATGCGGTCGATGACCACGGCCAGCAGCAGGATCGAACCTCGAATCACATATTGGTAGAAGGTGTCGATGTTCTTCAGGTTCATCGCGTTCTCGATGATCGCCAGGATCAGCACGCCCGCGATCACATGGCGGATCATGCCGATGCCGCCGCTCAGCGACACGCCGCCCAGTACGCAGGCGGAGATCACGGTCAGTTCAAAACCCTGGCCGATCATCGGTTGGCCCGAGGTCATGCGTGAGGCGAGGATCACGCCGGCGAGTGCGCCGATCAGGCCGTGCACGGCGAAGATCAGGATTTTGGTGCGGTCCACGTTCACGCCCGCCAGCAGCGCCGCTTCCGGGTTGCCGCCGATGGCCATGGTGTTGCGCCCGTAGGTGGTGTAGTTGAGCAGCCAGCCGAAAAACAGGAAGCACACCAGGGTGATCAGAATCGGCACCGGCACGCCGAACAGCTGGCCGTTGCCGAAGATGAAGAACTGCTCCTGGGACACGCCCACGGCCTTGCCGTCGGCAAATATGTAGGCCAGGCCGCGCACGATCTGCATGGTCGCCAACGTGGTGATCAGCGCGTTGACCCGCAGTTTGGCGATCACGATGCCATTGATCAGCCCGACGACCAGGCCCATCAGCAATGCTGCGCCAATGCCCAGCATCACGCTGTCGGTATCGCGCATGACGATGGCCGCGACCACGCCGGCACAGGCGATCACCGAGCCCACCGACAGGTCAAAATGCCCCGACGCCAGGCAGAACAGCATGGTGCACGCGGCGATGCCCACGGTCGACACCGCCAGGCCCAGGCCACGCATGTTCAGCGGCGAGAGGAAGTTGTCGATCAGCAAGGCGCACAGCACGAAGATGCCGATGGCCGCCAGCAGCATCGCCCAGTTGTCGAGCAAGGCGCGCATGTCCAGGGGTTTGCGTGCGCGGGGCAGCGCGTTGTTTTGAGTGGTCATGGTCTTCTCTCAGTTCGTCACGCGGCGCGGCAAGGCCAGCTGCAGCAGGTTGGATTCAGTGGCGTGTTCGCGCAGTTGTTCGCCGCGCAGGGCGCCTTCGCACAGCACCAGGATGCGGTCGGAAATGCCCATGACTTCCATCAGGTCGCTGGACACCACAATCACCGCAATGCCCTGGGCCGCGAGGTTATGGATGATCTGGTAGATCTCGGCCTTGGCGCCGATATCGATGCCCCGCGTCGGCTCGTCGAGCAGCAGCACTTTCATCGGCATCGACAGCCAGCGGCCCAAAATGGCCTTCTGCTGGTTGCCGCCGGAGAGGTACAGGATCTTTTGCGCGGCGTTCGGGGTTTTGACTTTCATCGCCTGGATCTGCTGCGCGGCGTTGCCCTTCTCCCAGCCCTCGCGCAGCAGCCAGCCGAAGCGCGAGTGGGCGCCACGGGCACTGATGTTGATGTTCTCGGCCACGCTGGACAGCGGGATGATGCCTTCCTTCTTGCGGTCTTCGGGGCACAGCAGCACCCCGGCGGCGATGGCGTCGCGCGGCGAACGCAGTTGCAATGGCTCACCACAGAGCTCAAGGCTGCCGGCGCGGGCACGCTCCAGGCCGCTGAGCAGACGGAACAGCTCGGTACGCCCTGCCCCGACCAGGCCGAACAAGCCGAGGATTTCGCCTTTGCGCACCTGGAAACTCACCGGCTCGCGCAAGCCTGGCCCAAGCAGACCGTCGACCTTGAGCGCCACCTCGCCCTGCTCGCGCGGGCGGTAGTCGTAGATGTCCTGAATGTCGCGACCGACCATGCAGGTCACCAACTGGTCGTGGGTCAGTGCGCTCATGTCCTCGAACGTGCGCACGTAGCGGCCGTCCTTGAACACCGTGACCGCGTCGCAGATGCGGAACACTTCTTCCATGCGATGCGACACGTAGAGCACCACTTTGCCCTCGTCGCGCAGGCGCGTGATGATCGCCATCAAGCGGTCGATCTCCCGCGCCGACAGGCTGCTGGTCGGCTCGTCGAAGGCGATCACATGGGCGCCACGGGACAACGCCTTGGCGATTTCCACCAATTGGCGCTGGCCCAGGGACAAGCGCCCCAGCTTCTGGTCCGGGTCGATCTCATCGGCCAGGCCCTTGAGGCACGCCAGGGCCTGCTTGCGCAGCAGGCCACGGTTGACCACGCCCCAGCGCGTGGGCAAATGGCCGAGGAACAGATTCTCGGCCACGCTCATTTCCGGCACCAGATGCAGCTCCTGGTGAATCACCGCCACGCCGCTGGCGATGCTGTCGGCGGCGCATTTGAAGGCCATGGTCTGCGCGCCGATCTGCACCGTGCCGCTGCTCGGGATATAGGCCCCGCCGAGGATCTTCAGCAGCGTCGACTTGCCCGCGCCGTTTTCGCCCATCAAGGCGTGTACCTGCCCCGGGTGGGCGGTGAAGCAGATACCGTCCAGCGCCTTGACGCCGGGGAAGGTTTTGCCGATACCGTCGAAGCGCAAAGCCGCAGCGGTCATTTCCACAGCCCGATCTTGGTCAGTTCTTCCTGGAAGTTGGCGCGGGTGATCAGGGTGACTTCATCCATGGCGGTGTACTTGGCCGGTTCCTTACCGGTGGTGACCCACTCGTACATCGCCAACGCGGTGTTGTAACCCTCGATATGCGGGCTTGGCAGCATCGAGCCGAAGAAGCCGCTGTTCGGTTTTTTCAGCTCGCCGATGGCGTCGGTGCCGTTGATGCCGATACCGATCACATTAGCCGCCTTGAAACCGGCCGCCTCGGTGGCGCGTACGCCGCCGAGCACGGTGTTGTCGTTCATGCCGCCGATGATCAGGTTTTTCGCCGCGCCGGGCAGTTTGACCAGGGCCGAGTTGGTGGCGTCCATGCTGCCGGGGACGTCGAGGGTTTTCAGCGGTGCGGTGAGGATATGGTCTGCAGGGATGCCGGCTTTTTTCAGCGAATCAATCGAACCGTCGGTGCGTTTCTTGCCGGTATCGAGTTCGTTGTAGGTGGTAATCACCGCGTAAGTTTCTTTCCAGTCCCAGCCGCGTTTTTTCGCTTCATCCGCCATGGCCGCGCCCTGCTTCTGGCCCACTTCAAAGGCCGCCATACCCAGGTACGGCACGTCTTCCATGAACTTGCCCTTGGCATCGACAAAACGGTCGTCCACCGCCATGACTTTCAGGTCGTTGACTTTGGCCTTAGCCACGATAGCCGGGCCGAGGGACACATCCGGCGGGCAGATCACAAAACCCTTGGCGCCGTTGGCGGCCAGGCTGTCGATGGCCGAGAGGGTTTTTTCGCCGTCGGGCACGGCGATCTTGATCACGGTAAAGCCATGCTCCTTGCCGGCTTTTTCGGCGAAGGCCCACTCGGTCTGGAACCAGGGTTCTTCGGCCTGTTTGACCAGAAAACCGATTTTGACGGGATCGGCGGCCAGGGCGAAGGAACTGAGGCCGCTGAGCGCAACGGCGGTAGCAAGCACACGTAAGGCTTTTTTCATGAACGGCACCTCTTGTTGTTATGGGAGAGCAGCGGGTTTTAGTCGTGGTACATCACAGACCGCCCGCCATCGATCATCAGGCAGGTGGCATTGATAAAAGGCGCTTCGTCGGTGGCCAGGAACAGCGCCGTCATCGCCACCTCAACCGGCTGGCCGATGCGCTTGGGTGGGTGCAGGTCGAAGGCGCGCTGACGCTCGGCGTGGGGGTCGGGGAAACCGTTCCAGTAGTCCACATTGAGTTGGGTTTCGATATAACCCGGCGCGATGGCATTTACGCGGATGCCTTTGGGCGCGTATTCGATGCCCAGGGCACGGGTCAGGCCGAGCAGGCCATGCTTGGCGACCGGGTACGGGAAGCAACCGGGAATGATGTGACTGGAATGGGTGGAAGCGATATTGATGATGTTGCCGATGCCCTGCTCGATCATGTGCGGCAGCACCGTGCGGCAGCCGAACCAGGCTCCGTCGAGGTCGATGGCGAAGCAGCGGCGCCAGTCTTCGTCGGTCATCTCCAATGGGTCACGGAACACATTGACGCCGGCGCAGTTGACCAACACATCCACGCGCCCGAAACGCTCGATGGCCAGGCTGACCAGCGCCTGCCACTGCTCCTTCACGGTGATATCGATAGGCAGCGCATGGATCCGGGCGCCACGTTCGCGCCAGCGGGCGGCTACGGCTTGGACTTTCTCACCCTGGATATCGCCGATCACCAACTGCGCCTGCTGGGCCTGGAAACACGCGACGATTGCCTCGCCAATGCCTTGGGCGGCACCGGTGATAATCACCACCTTGCCTTTGAGACGCTCGCCGTAGGTAGGCTCGGGCACCACGGGTAAGGACAACGGTTGTGCCTGCATCGCTTCACCTGTTTTATTTTTGGTAGTGAGTGCTGATGCCGCCGACTATAAACCCAGACCCTGAAACATCTCAATATATAAATTTGCATCCCATAATGTGAGAGAAGATATAAAAAAACCGGCATTAAGATGCCGGTTTATTGAGCAATCGCTACGGCGGCTTTCAGCCTCAGCCCAAGGCAAAGTCGCGCAACGCGTCGCCTTCCATGCGATAACGCACCCACTCTTCTTGGGGCTGGGCGCCGATGGACTTATAGAAAGCAATCGCCGGCTCGTTCCAGTCCAGCACGCTCCACTCGAAACGACCACAGCCGTTGTCGAAGGCGATCTTGGCCAAGTGGCGCAACAGCTTCTTGCCTGCCCCGCCGCCGCGTTGTTCCGGGTTGATGTAGAGGTCTTCGAGGTACAGGCAGTTGCTGCCCAGCCAGGTGGAGTAGCTGAAAAAGAATACCGCGAAGCCGATCGGCACACCGTCTCGCGAGCAGATCAGGCCATGGGCAGTCGCACCTTCGCCAAACAGGCTGCGCTGGATATCCGCCACGCTGGCGATCACTTCATGCCGGGCCTTTTCGTACTCGGCGAGCTCGGTGATGAAAGTCAGGATCTGCGCAGCGTCACTGGGCACGGCGGGACGAATCTCGATGGTCATGGGCGAGCCTTGGCAATGTGAAAGGCCACATATCAAGACGCTTCGATGAGCGATTGCAGCGCAATTTTATGCGCTGCGGGGTGCCGTCGTAGTGGCCGGGTGCGCTGTCACACAAATTCTTACAGGCGACTTGATACCGTTCGTCGCCCTTAAGGCACGATCAATAAACACCGGCTGACCAATAGAGGGTAAGGACATTAATCATATGGAGACACCCTCATGAACCATTCCAAATGTGCTGCCCTCGCCCTCGCCGGCCTGCTGTCCGCGGTTTCCCTGAGCAGCTTCGCGGCGACTTCGTCCACCGGCCCGACCAACCCGGACGCCACCACCGAATCGCAGAAATCCATGGGCACGGGCCTGGACGCCAATGGCGGCGCGGTGATCGATAACACCAACGCCGCCGACCCGCACACCCAAGGCCACGACACCCAGCGCCAGGCACCGGCTGCGGTAGGCAATGGCAAGATGGGTCCATCGGTGAACGAGCCGAAGATCAACAAAGGCGACGACTCGAACCTGCCGGGCGCGCCTAAACAACCGACACCTTGATCCATCGCACGCCAGCCGAACACCCGATCATTTCCCCATGAAGAGGTACGCATGAACGTCGATAAGAACCTTGAAAAAGAAGTCCTCACCCGCCTGCTGCACGCCCATCCCCACGGTTTGGGCAAGGAAGTGCTGGACAACTACCGCGGCGAAAAAGAGGTCGCCAGTGCCTTGGCGTTTCTCCAGGACCGTGGATTGATCAAGGATGGTCATGTGACCACCGACGCTGCCGGTGAATATGCGTTGAACCTGCCGATCAAGCTGACCGCGTCGGGTGTCGATGAAGCGCGCAAGCTGGAAAGCGCAGACGCTCAGTAATTCGTTTTGTCTGGTCTGGCCCTGGCGACAGGGCCAGTAGGAGTATCGCAATGCCTCTTGGAAGCAAAGCCAAATACACCGCCGCACAGAAGCGCAAAGCCGCCCGTATCGAGCACAGTTACGAGGATAAAGGCGTGCCAAAGGCCGAAGCCGAAGCGCGCGCCTGGGCCACGGTCAACAAGCAATCCGGTGGTGGCGAAAAAGCCGGCGGTTCCGGCCAGCGCAAGGCCCCGGCGAAGAAAGCCGAGGATCGTCAGGCATCGGCCAAACGCGCTGCCGCCAGCCGCGAGGGACATCCGCGCAACAGCCGTGCGGCGTTAAGCGCCCAGACCAAGCAAAGCTTGCTCAAAGAAGCTCGGGCGAAGGATATCCCCGGGCGTTCGAGCATGCGCAAGGACGAATTGATCGAGGCGTTGAAGAAGGCGGGTTAGCCCTGCTCTGACGCCAATGTCACCGATGTGAGGGCGCGCACGTCCTCACATCGGTGGCGTGTTATCCGTTGAGGAAAGCGTCGACTTCGCCAGCGCCCGGCGATGTGGCCGGGCCCCGACGGGTCACCGCCAATGCCGCTGCGGCATTGGCACGGCGCGCCGATTCCACCGGCGTGAGGCCTTGGGCAAGGCCGGCCATCATTACCCCTGCGTGCGCATCCCCGGCGCCGTTGCTGTCCACTGCCCGTACCTTGAAACCCGGCACGTGGTCGATGTGGGCGCCCCTCCCTACCCAGCAGCCATTCGGCCCGTCGCGCACCACCAGCAGCGCGTCGGCGGGCAGGTGCCGAGCGAGCGCGGACAGGGCATGCGCGATGTCCACCGCGCCGGTGAATGCCAGCGCCTCGGGAGCGTTACTGGTCCAGATATCGATGCGCGGCAGCAATGCACGCATCAGGGCCGAATCAGGCGCTTTGACCAAAGGCCCCGGATCGAACACCACCACAATGGCGCGCGGCAGCGCCAGCACCCAGTCAATCAGCGGTTGCGCCTTGCCTTCCAACAACAGGCTGTAGCCGCTCACATAGACATAATCACCTGCATGCGGCGCCACGCTGGCGAGGTCCTCGGCACTGAGGTCACCCTCGGCGCCGAGGCGAGAAATGAAGGTTCGCTCCGTGGACGCTTCGGTCAGGGCAACGCACAAGCCGGTGTCCTTGCCAGTGGTGGGCGCAAGGGCTATCTCGATGCCGTCCGCCTGCATTGCCGCGCGGGCCAGGTCGCCGAAACGCCCGGTACCATGGCGCCCCAGGTACACCACCGGCATCCCGTTGCGGCGTGCGGCGGCCATCACGTTGAAGCCCCCGCCGGTTTCGAAGCTGGCCGATTGCGCCAGCACGTCGCCACCGGATTCGGGCAACGCATCGAGGGCCATGACCAGGTCGACAATAACCTGACCGGTGTGCAGCAACCTAGACATGCGCGCCCTCGACCAGCGCCGGACGGCGATCGGAGGCGCCACCTAGTACGGCATAAAGCCCACCCGCAACCAGGAACGTTACGATCCAGCCCAGGCCGTTGTGGCCCAGCCAGGAATCAGACAATGGTCCGGCAAACCAGATGTTGTCGGCGGTGGTGCCAATGGTGGTGAAGCTGAAACCCAACACGATCGCCACGGCCCAGGCGCCGAACGCGCGCCATTCCACGCCGCCGCGATACCAATAGGCGCTGCTGGGGCTGACGTCCAGCAAATCCTTGGCGCTGTAGTAGTGACGGTGAATCAGATCGACCACGAAGATCCCGACCCACGCGGTAATCGGCACCGCCAGCAGCGAAATGAAGGTGATGAACGGGCCATAGAAACTGTCGGCGATCAGCATGAAGTAAATCGAACCGGCGAAAATCGCCACGATATCGACGATCACCGCATGCACGCGCTTGACCTTCAGGCCGAGCGTCAAGGTAGTGAGGCCGGCCGAATACACCGACAGGTTGTTTGACAGCAACAGCCCGCCGAACGCGGTGATCAGGTACGGCACGGCCATCCAGGTGGGCAGCATGTCGCGGATCGCGATGATCGGGTCCGTGGCCGCCGCCAGGTCATTGTTGCCCACCGACAGCAGACCGCCGAGGGTGATCAACAGTACCAGCGGGATACCCGCGCCAAATGCGGCGGACGCCACCAGTCGTGCGGCCTTGACGCTGCGGTGCTGGTAGCGCGACATATCGGCACCGGCATTGGCCCAGCCGATACCGGTACCGGCGGCCATGGTGCCGATGCCGATGATCATCGCGCTCAGCGGAGCCGGGGCGGCGTTGAAGACGGCACTCCAGTCGATGGTGGCGCAGAGAAAACCGCCCACCAGGATGTTCAGCGCACCGAACACATAGGTGGCCCACTTCTGGATCACCAGCAAGGTGGCGTGGCCCAGGCCGGAGACGGCCAGGGTCAGCAGCACGAAGATGCCGATAAAGATCAGGGTCAGCACCGGCGCGCTTTTAGCTTCGACCGCCGAGCCGAACAGAATCGAACACAGCGACAGCAGCACAAACGCGGCGGTGGTGGTGTTGACGGTTTCCCAGCCCAGGCGCGACATCAGCGAGACCAGCGTCGGACCGATATTGCCGCGCACGCCGAAAATGGCTCGGGACAGTGTCAGGCTGGGCGCGCGGCCCCGTCGGCCGGCGATGGAAATGATGCCCACCACGGCAAAGGAACCGGCGGCGCCGAGGATTGCCACGATCACTGCCTGCCAGATCGCCAGGCCGCGAAACGCCACCAACGTGGCGCCCAGCGGCAAACCGAGGATGCTGATATTGGCGGCGAACCATACCCAGAACAGTTGCAGCGGGTGGCCGTTGCACTCCCCTTCCGGGACGGGCTCGATACCGCGTGTTTCCAATTGCCCGGCGCCTTGGCCGGAAGTCATGCTGCCCATCGTGGTGCTCCTGATGCCTGTAGTTGTTATGTGATGGCAAATGGTTAAAGGGTTAACCCGTCATCCTGACTGTTCAATCATGTGCTTGACGCAAGGCCAGCAGCCCCTGGACCAAGGGCTGCAGATCCAGGCGATTGACCCGCCTGATCTGCTCGATCATCGCCGACGGCCAGCACGGCATGCCCAGGCAAGCGCCGAGCATGGCGCCGAGCATGGCCGCGATGGTGTCGGTGTCCCCACCGAGGCTGGCGGCCAGGCACAGGGCATCCAGCGCCGTCAGCTCGCCCACCGCCACTTGCTGCGCAAGGGCAAACGACACCACCACCGACTCCTGGGAGGCGACGGAAGTGCCGATCAACTCGTACAGCAAGTCGGCGAACAGCGCCGTGTCGCCACTGCCGACGCTCAGGGTACGCGCCCAACTGATGCGGGTGGAAATCCGCCCGCCGGCAATCCAATGCCCGTGGGTTTCAGCCTGCTGGGCCATTTGAGTGCCGATGTTCAAGGCTTCGCCCAGGTCCGCACCGTTGATGCCGGCCGAGACCACCGCCGCCACCGCCGCCGCGCTGGAAATCCCCAAGGTGGTGTTATGGGTGACCTGGCACGCCTGGATCACCGCCTGGATAAACCGCGCCGAGTCGTTGACGTCGGCGGCAATGCCCACGGGCGTAATGCGCATGGCGGCACCGTTGGTGGTGCCATAGCGCCCGGACTCTTCCGGGGTATGGCCGGCGAGGATCATGTCGATGGCGCGCTTGGTGGAAGGGCCGAGCAAATCCTGGGAGCCCTTGGCGCGCATGCTCGCTTCCCATTCGATCAGCCGATGTGCGAGCACCGAGGGTTGGATCGTGCCCTGCCCCTGCACCAGCAGCTCGCCCACGAGGATGGCTTGTTCGGTGTCATCGGTGATGGAGCCGGCCGGCATGTTGGGGGCGATGGGCTGGTCGGCGTGGGCGTCGACCAGCGTGGTGATAGCGCCGAAACGCGCGCGAACCTGTTCACGGCTCAGAGACTGGGTGGGCATGCCCAGGGCATCGCCCAGGGCCAGGCCGTAGAAGGCGCCGAGGGCGCGGTCGTGCGGAGTCATTTGGCGGTTCCGAATTGCAGGTGCAGGCGAAAGTGCACAGGGTCTAGAAGGCTTTCGACGTACTCCATGAAACGCCCACGGCGGTCATAGGTGGTGCGTGACGCCTTCAGAAACACTGTGCCGGCCGTACGCCCGAGCAACTCGGCGTCCGCAGCGCTCAGAGGCTCGGCACCGATCCACTGATCGCCGTCGGCGCCGATATAGCCGTAGGCCGCGAGGGTGATGGTCAGGGAATTGTCGATCAAGCCCACGCGGGGCAGGCTTTCCAGACTCCCGGAGGCCGGCATCAACGAGCGCTCCAAGGACACGGCAGTGCCGTCGGTAGTGCGCCGGCGGCGGTCGAGGGCGATGAATTGGTCGCTGCCGAAGCGGCTGCGCAGGTCCTCTCGCGTCACAGCTTCCAGGCGCAGCACCTCGGTGTTCACCAGTGCGCCCGTGTCGGCCAGGGCCTGGGCCCAGCCATTGGCTTGATCGAGCACCATGCCATCGAAGGTGACGATGGAGCCGACCCCGCTTTGGGTGGCGATGTAATTGCGCCGCTTGAGTTCGGCCAGTGCCTCGCGCAACGTGCCTCGGCTGACCGCAAACTCTTCGGCCAACTGGTGCTCGCCTGGCAGCAGGAAACCGTCGGCCATCACCCCGCCTTCGATACGGCGAATGAGTTCGTCGACGACGCGTTTTTTCTTATCAAATCGGACATGTCTAATCATGTACAAATTGATAACCGAAAGCCCCCATCAGCGGCAAGCGAATTATGTCAGGGCCGCGTAAAAACTGAACTCACGGCTCCAGGCCAATCACAAAGAACGCTCCGCCGCTCCAGACCCCAAGCCAGTTTTGCCCATTGATCGGACGGCTCACCGCCAGTTCTACCAACTGGTAGAACACATTGCGATGCACCAGCGCTTCGAGGTTGTTGCGTACGCAAAGATAAGGCGACGGCTCGTCGGTAACCGGATCAATCACCACCCGCAGCGGATGTTCAGGGCCAGCCTCGATCTGCTCGTCGACGTTAGTGGTGAAGCGCAATTGCTGACGTTCACCCTCGCCTTCGACCTCGAGCGTCACCGCAACGAAGGGTGCATCGTCGACCACGATCCCGACTTTTTCCACCGGCGTGATCAGGAAATAATCATCACCGTCGCGGCGAATGATGTTGGAGAACAGCTTGACCATCGGCTTGCGCCCGATCGGCGTGCCCTGGTAATACCACGTACCGTCCCGAGCGATACGCATGTCGATATTGCCGCAGAAATCCGGGTTCCACAGATGCACCGGCGCCGGGCCCTTGCCTTTTGGCAGTTGGGCCAAGAGATCATTGGTTTTGGCGGAATCGGTCATGGGTTCTCCCTGGTTGACGAACCTACTGATCACTCATGCCCAGCAGGCCGCGTGCGTACTGCGCCAGTGGGCGGGCAATCAGGTCTTGTGGCTTGTTGTCGTGGAATGTCAGTAAACCGCCACGACTGCGAATGCGTGCAGTATCAATCAAATACTGGGTGCTGGTCTCGATCAACATGATCTGGATGACACCGCTGTCCACGCCAACGCGGTCAAGCGCCTCCTGATCGGCCCATTCATCGGCGTTGCCGATACGGTCGTCGGCCTTGGCGAAGCGGCAATACAACAGGTAATGGGCGCCCGCCGCACGGGCTTCCGCCATGGCTTGCTCGAGGCCTTCGGGTTGGCGCGCGCGACGTACCATGGGGAAGTACTCGACGAAACCGTTGAAGGCTTCCTCGGCCACCACGTTCGGACGTGGATAGGCACTGCCGGGCGGTACGAAGGCCCCCTGGGCGATGAAGATGAACGAATCGGGCTGCACGCGAATCGACGCGGTGCGGCGGGTATCGCTGTGGTCCAGCAAACCGGCGTCACTCATCTGATAGCGGGTGCCTTCGGCCATATCGCTGACGGTCATGCAGCCACTCAGCGTCAACGACGCCAGCAATAACACCAGACTACGCATCCTAATCCTCCAGAAGCCGGTGACGGAAAACCGGCGAATGGGCACGAGATGCAGGTTCTGGGCCAGGGGAGCCGCTCGGCGTCAGCCGCCAATAATCTTCATGACGGTTGCACCGCCGGAGAAGGCCACTTCCTGTTTGTCGCCCAGAGCCTTCATCAACAGGCCCTGCAGCGCAGGCAGCGCCTGGTGGCGAGGCTTGTCGAGCAAGTCGCCGACGTAATGGCGGTTGCTCGACGACAGGCAGCCATGCAACCAGCCGGTGGATGACAGACGCAGCCGCGAACAGGTACGACAGAATGGCACGCTCTCGTTGGCAATCACGCCGAAATGGCCTTTGCCAGGCACTTCGTAGCGTACCGCGGTAGCATCCACGGGGGCGTTGGCCTGCAGGTATTCGTGGTGCTCGCCGATCAGGCTGAGCAATTGTTGCAGACTGACGAATTGCTGCAGGAATGCGTTCGAATCCTTGGCCAGATGGCCCATGCGCATCAGTTCGATAAAGCGCAGTTCGTAGCCGCGTTCCAGGCAATAGTCGAGCAGCGGCATGACCTGGTCCAGGTTCTGGCCGCGCAGGGGCACCATGTTGACTTTGATCTTGAGCCCGGCGGCACGCGCCTGGTCCATGCCATCCAGCACGGTCGCCAGGTCGCCGCCACGGGCGATGCTGCGAAACGCCCCGGCGTCCAGCGTATCGAGGGAAACGTTGATGCGACGGATGCCGGCGTCCACCAACAGCGGCAATTTGCGCGCCAGCAACTGACCATTGGTGGTCAAGCTGATATCACTGAGCCCCATCCCGCCCACAGCGCCCAGAAAAGCCTCCAGTTTGGGGCTCACCAGCGGCTCACCGCCGGTGATGCGCAGGCGCTCGATACCCGCCGCTTCAATCAGATACGCCACACCACGCGCCATGGCCTGAGCCGAGAGTTCGTCCTGGGCAGCCACCAGCCGCTTGCCGTCAGGCACGCAGTAGGTACACGCATAATTGCAGGCTGAGGTCAGGCTGATTCGCAGATTGCGAAAACGCCTGCCTTGACGATCAACGATCATGGATCACTCCGGCAGCGGTTAATTCGGGCGCGCTAAAAACTGACCTATAAATCAGCTTTTAGCAAGGTCCTTGCCTGAGTATATTCCTGGGTTACTGCACCTGGCAGCAAATCATTGCGTGGCGGGCGTTTCGGCGGGAGCCGCTTCCAGCGCAGGCTCACTGCTGTGCTTGCGCTTATTGCCCATGCGCACGCCAATGTCCATCAGGAACTGGAAGAAACCTTCCTGATCTTCCAGCACATTGCTCCAGAACGGCGAGTGATACAGCGCGACCGCACCGTGCACCAGCGCCCAGGCGGCGCAGTAGTGGAAATACGGCGGCACATCTTCAAGCTTGCCTTCGCTGATACGGCCCTTGATCAACAGGGTCAGTCGTTCGAAGTTGGACGCGCGAATCTTGTGCAGCTCTTCAACCATCTCCGGGACTTGATGGCCTTTCACCACTTTCTCTTCCAGACGATCGAACAGGCGATAGCGCTGCGGGTCACGCATGCGGAACTCGAAATAGGCGCGGGACAGGGCTTCCTTATCCTTGTCCACGTCTGCCGAATGCAGCAGCTCATTCAAATCGCGCTCATAGTCGAGCATCAGGCGCAGATAGATCTCGGCCTTGGATTTGAAGTGCTTATAGATAGTGCCTTTGCCGATACCTACGGCATCCGCAATCATCTCGACGGTGACGCTGTCTTCACCCTGTTCGAGAAACAATTTGAGCGCGGTGTCGAGAATTTCCTGCTCACGGCGGCGAAACTCACGGACCTTACGGGGTTCTTTGTGCATGAGGAAGAGGTCTGCAGAGGTCGGTAGAGGGAGGGTTGCGCAAGGCCACGGACACGTGACGATACGATTTACCCGATGCGAGGGATTATCCCGACTGAACGGTCGTTGGGCAACGCCTATATGAACCGACCCGGCACTTTAATGACAACACGCCAACGAATAGGCGCCGATCAGTCAGAAATAATACGCAACATCCACTGTTGCCCACCGCTCAATGAGAACTCAACTGAAGCGCACGTATTCCAAATCTGTTTAAAAAACGACCAGCCGCCACTGGACTGAATGGGATACTGATCAATACTTCAACTGTCGGCGTGACATCTCCCCCAAGTGAAGCGCCGACCTGGGTACCGACGGACTGAGTGCCCTTGTTTTACTCCTAATGGTCTTAGCCCGGATTCACCCCCCAGAACCCGGGTTTTTTTTGCCTGCGATTTGGCCTTCAACCCGCTACGTGAGCCAATGGGAACAAGCGCTTGAAATTCTCGGTGGTCTGCTCGGCGAACCGCTCGTAGGGCTCCCCGCGCAACATCGCCAGGTACTCCGCTACGTCGCGCACATACTCCGGCAGGTTGGGCTTGCCGCGATGAGGGATGGGCGCCAGGTAGGGCGAGTCGGTCTCCACCAGCAAGCGGTCGGCCGGCACTTGCCGCGCCACGTCGCGCAGCGCATCGGCATTGCGGAAAGTAACGATCCCCGACAACGAGATGTAGAAGCCCAGGTCCAGGGCAGCCCTGGCCATGTCCCAGTCCTCGGTGAAGCAGTGCAGCACGCCGCCCTGGGGCAACGCGGCTTCGCGCAGCAGGGCCAGGGTGTCGGCACGCGCGCCGCGGGTGTGGACGATCACTGGCTTGCCGGTTTGGCGGGCAGCCTGCAGGTGCAAACGAAAGGAAGCCTGCTGCAACTCGGCGGCTTCGGGCTCGTAATGGTAGTCCAGGCCGGTTTCACCGATGGCCACGACGCGCGGGTGATTGAGTTCCGCCAGCAGCCACTCAAGCGCCGGCGCTTCGCCGGGTTTGAGGTCCAGCGGGTGGATACCCACCGAACAATCCACATCGGCATAGCGATCGGCGAGGGCTTTGACGTCGGTGGCGTTTTCAGCACTGACGCCGATGCACAGGAAATGCCCGACCCCGCGCTGGCGTGCCGCTTCGAGTGCGGCGTCAAGGGAGCCTGCGTGCTGGGCAAGGTCAAGACGGTCAAGGTGGCAATGGGAATCTACGAGCATAAGAAGGTACGACTTGAAATCACGGTAAATGTCCGGCCAACGATACACCCGTCGGCCATCGAGGGATTAACGGCGCCCGAGCAGGCCAACCCATTGCACCAGCAGCGCTTCAAGCAGTAGCACACGGTTGAGGTTGGCCTTGCCAAGGACTTTCTGGCGTTGGGCAAGGATCCAGTCCTGGATGTTCAGCACCTTGTCCTGAGGGCTTTTCTGCGCAAGGTACTGCACCACTTTGCGCATGTCCGGCAAGCCAAGACCGTTTTCGTCCTGGGTTAACTGATAACGCAGGATCAGGCTCGACCAGTCGCAGAACCAGTCGAACAGTAGCAGTAAGGGGATGTCCTTCCAGGCCGTTTCGGCCAACTGCGTAGCGGACAATTCCTGTTTGAGCAACTTCTTCACGCCCTCCACTACCAGGGCTCGCTGTTCGCGCACGCCCTGGGCCTGCAGCTTGACGGCAGCCAATGGCGAGCCTGCGGCCAGGGTCAATAACTCCCCACGTTCCTCAGCAGAGCAATCCGGCAGAGCCTGTCCCAGCCACTGCAGGCTCATGGCCTCGCTCGGCAGGGGGCACGCCTGCTGCACGCAACGGCTGCGAATGGTCGGTAGCAAACGGCTGGACTGATGGCTGACCAGCAACAACACGGTATCGCCGGAAGGTTCTTCAAGACTTTTAAGCAAGGCGTTGGCGGCGTTGATGTTCATCGCCTCCACCGGCTCGATCAATACCACTTTGCGCCCGCCCATCTGCGCGGTCTGCACCACAAAACTGACCAGATCACGCACCTGGTCGACCTTGATCGCCTTGTCGGCCTCTTCGGGTTCGAGCAGGTAATTGTCCGGGTGGCTGCCTGCCTTGAGCAGCATGCAGGATTTGCATTCACCGCAGGCCTGCAGATTAACCGGCCGCTGGCACAGCAGGCTGGCCATGAGGCGCTCGGCCAGATGGCGCTTACCGATCCCCGCCGGGCCATGCAACAAGTACGCATGGGCGTGCTGGGCACGACCGGCCAATTGCTGCCAGAGGCCGTCCTGCCACGGATAGGCTTCAGCCACGGGCACGCTCCAAGAGCGTCGGCAACAGTATGTCGATGGCGCGCTGCACATGGCTCAACGGTTGCGCCGCATCCAGCAGGTGATAGCGCGCGGGTTCGGCTGCGGCCCGCGTGAGGAAGGCGCTGCGCACGGCGTCGAAAAACGCCTGGCCCTCCTGCTCGAAACGGTCCAGGCGACCTCGGGCACTGGCGCGGGCCATGCCCACTTCCACCGGCAGATCGAACAGCAGGGTCAGGTCAGGACGCAGTTGGCCCTGCACGAACGCTTCCAGCGTAGCGATACGTTCCAGGCACAGGCCACGGCCACCGCCCTGGTACGCGTAGGTGGAATCGGTAAAACGGTCGCAGATCACTACGGCACCACGCGCCAGGGCCGGGCGGATGACCTCGGCCAGATGCTGGGCACGGGCAGCGAACACCAGCAGCAACTCGGTGTCCGGGTTCATCTGTTCTTCGCCCGGAGCCAGCAACACTTCACGGATGCGCTCGGCCAGCGGGGTTCCGCCCGGCTCACGAGTCAACACCACCTCGATACCCTCTGCACGCAAGCGCTCTGCCAGGTAATCGCGATTGGTGCTTTTGCCGGCGCCTTCCGGGCCTTCCAGGGTAATAAACAAGCCAGTCACAGGCGGTCCTTAGTCAGAGTCATTGCGGGCTTTGCGGTGCGGCGGTGTCCGGGGCGGCATCGGTCGCAGGTGCCGCCGGCTCGGACGGTTTCACCGCCGGCGCCGGGCTGGAGCGATAATCGGCCCGCCGCTTGAGCTGAAACTCACGCACGGCCGCATTATGCGCATCCAGGTCATCCGAGAAAATATGGCTGCCATCGCCACGCGCGACAAAATACAGGCTGCTGCCCGGCGCGGGGTTCAACGCCGCATGAATCGCCTCACGGCCGACCATGGCGATCGGCGTCGGCGGCAAGCCGGCCACCATGTAGGTGTTATACGGGTTGGCTTCCTTGAGATGGGCGCGGGTCAACTTGCCGTTGTAACGTTCGCCCAGGCCGTAGATCACCGTGGGGTCGGTCTGCAGCAGCATGCCGATCTTCATGCGGCGCACAAACACGCCGGCAATCTGCCCGCGCTCTTCGGGTACGCCGGTTTCCTTCTCCACCAACGATGCCATGATCAAGGCTTGATAGGGCTCGGTGTACGGCACATCGGCGGCGCGCTTGCTCCATTCCTGGGCCAGCACGTCGTCCAGGCGGTTATAGGCTTTTTTAAGGAACTCGACGTCGGTCATACCGCGCACAAAACGGTAGGTGTCAGGGAAGAACCGTCCCTCCGGGAACACACCGGGATGGCCGAGCTTGTCCATGACTTCGCTGTCCGTCAGCCCCGACAACGTCTGCACGATCTTTTCGTGCTTGGCCAACGCCGCGCGTACCTGACGGAAATTCCAGCCTTCGACCAATGTAAGGCCGTATTGCACCACTTCGCCGCGTTGCCACAGGCCGATCAGCCCTTGGGCAGTCATGCCGGGGGTCATTCGATATTCGCCGCTGTGCAGCGGCTGGCCGTCCAGGTTGAAGCGCCAGTACAGGCGCAGCCAGAAAGCGTCGTCAAGCACACCGTCGGCTTCGAGGCGGTTGAAGGTGCCGGTGGGCGTTGCCCCGGAAGGTACATCGAGCAATTGCTCCTGGGTCAGCTTCAAGGGCTGCGTAAGGGCAGAGTCGAGTTTCCAGGCAGAAAAGCCCAACAGCAAACCGGCGCAGAACAGACCGATCAGCAGCAGTACAACCAGTTTTCGTATCAACTCAAATATCCAATAGCGCGCGAACAATGCCCTGCAGTTTACGGGTGAGCGGGCCAACCGACCAGCTCATCGCAGCGCACTCACGCACCGGCCAAATGCCATAAATGCTGTTGCAGGTGAAGACTTCGTCAGCCTGACGCAACTGCTCCAGGCTGATGTCGGCCACGGCCACCGGGACGCCCAGCACTTGAGCCTGGGCCAGAATCTCGGCGCGCATGACGCCGGCAACCCCACAACGCTTCAGATCGGCGGTTAGTAACAAGCCGTTGCTTACAATGAATAAATTGCTGAACACGCCTTCGATGACACGCCCGGACGTATCCCGCATCAAGCCTTCGGCGTGCTCGGCGTCCTGCCATTCGGCGCGGGCAATCACCTGCTCCAGGCGGTTGAGGTGCTTGAGACCGGCCAGCAGCGGTTGCTCGGCGAGGCGAGTGGCGCATGAAAACAGACGGATACCGACGGTTCCATGGGCCTGCGGATAGGATGCGGGCGGGCTGCCCTGAATCACTCGACGCACGGGGGCGCCGGGGTTGATGCCATAACCACGCAGGCTGTCGCCCCGAGTAAGGATCAACTTGAGAACACCGTCGCCGAGGGCGGCGGCATAGGCCTGCACCTCACCGCGTACGAGCACGTGATCGACCGCAAAGGCGAGGCGCCTGCAGCCCTCGTGCAGGCGCTGCAGATGCCGGTCGAGCAGCACAGGCTGCCCGGCCTTGACGGCAATGGTCTCGAACAGACCATCGCCGTATGCCAGGCCGCGGTCTTTCAGGGGCACGGCGTCCGCTGGCTGACCGTCGACCCAGCTGTGCATCACTCGGCGAACCGGCGGAACACCAGAGAGCCGTTGGTGCCGCCAAAGCCAAACGAGTTGGAAATGGCGACATCGATCGGCATCGGCTGCGCTTCGTGAGGCACGAAGTTCAGGTCGCAGCCTTCGTCCGGCTCATCCAGGTTAATGGTCGGCGGAGCGACCTGATCCTTGATGGCCATCACACTGAAGATCGCCTCGACCGCGCCCGCCGCACCCAACAGGTGCCCGGTCATGGACTTGGTGGAGCTGACCGCCAGCTTATAGGCGTGCTCGCCGAATACCGACTTGATGGCCTCGGCTTCCGCCAGGTCGCCGGTGGGGGTCGAGGTGCCATGGGCATTGATGTAGTGCACCTGGTCCGCATTGACCTTTGCATCACGCAGCGCATTGGTGATGCACCGCGCAGCGCCGGCACCGTCGGACGGTGGCGAAGTCATGTGGTAGGCGTCGCCGCTCATGCCAAAGCCGATCAGCTCGGCGTAGATGGTGGCACCACGCGCCTTGGCATGCTCCAACTCTTCCAGGACCAGAGCCCCGGCACCGTCGGACAATACGAAGCCATCACGGCCTTTGTCCCAGGGACGGCTGGCACGGGTCGGTTCGTCGTTGCGCGTCGACAGTGCACGGGAAGCACCGAAGCCGCCCATGCCGAGGCCGCAGGCAGCCATTTCCGCGCCGCCCGCAATCATCACGTCCGCCTCGTCATAGGCGATGTTGCGCGCCGCCATGCCGATGCAGTGGGTGCCCGTGGTGCACGCCGTGGCAATCGCGTAGTTAGGCCCCTGTGCGCCCAGGTGGATGGACAGGAAACCGGAAATCATATTGATGATCGAGCCCGGTACAAAAAACGGTGAAATTCGACGTGGGCCCGTCTCATGCAGCGTGCGGCTGGTGTCTTCGATATTGGTCAAACCGCCAATACCAGACCCCATGGCTACGCCGATGCGCTCACGGTTGGCGTCGGTGACTTCCAGGCCGGCGTTACGCACTGCCTGGAAACCGGCGGCCAGGCCGTATTGAATGAACAGGTCGAGCTTGCGGGACTCTTTGATCGAGAGATATTCCTCGACGTTGAACCCTTTTACCGAGCCGCCAAAACGGGTGGAATAGGCAGAAAGGTCCGTATGTTCGATCAGACCAATGCCACTGCGGCCAGCCAGAATGCCCTGCCAACTGCTCGGCACATCCGTACCCAGTGGCGACAACATACCCATACCGGTGACTACGACGCGTCTACGCGACACAGCACTCTCCTTTTTCATGATGACGACACTATGCTTCAGCGCTCACTTTTCATTGGAGCTAAAGAAAAAACCGCACGCCGTTACAGCAGTGCGGTTTTTCCCTGACAGCAAGCGACGACTACAAACTATTACGCCTGGTGGGCAGTAACGTAGTCGATGGCAGCTTGAACAGTAGTGATTTTTTCAGCTTCTTCGTC
Source organism: Pseudomonas quebecensis (assembly GCF_026410085.1). Classification (NCBI taxonomy): domain Bacteria; kingdom Pseudomonadati; phylum Pseudomonadota; class Gammaproteobacteria; order Pseudomonadales; family Pseudomonadaceae; genus Pseudomonas; species Pseudomonas quebecensis. Next base: position 1,161,583 of record NZ_CP112866.1, on the reverse strand, counting down.
CGGGATTTCGGTCTCGAATTCCTCTTCCAGAGCCATCACCAGCTCAACGGTGTCAAGGGAATCGGCACCCAGGTCTTCTACGAAGGAAGCAGTGTTGACCACTTCTTCTTCCTTAACGCCCAGTTGCTCGGCGACGATTTTCTTGACGCGCTCTTCGATGGTGCTCATACCTTGTTTAACTCCTAATGGACAAATTCAGGCAGCTGGCCAGTGGGTAAGTGTATAGAAAGCCATTTCAGCTTTTCAACTGAAAGCTTCACCCCGAACCCGCTCGGCCACCCGCCTATAAATTAAGTTGCAGCTTTATAACGGATTTTAGACAGCTCGTATGACATTTTTTTGAAGCGATCCGTCACAATTTAACTCATGTACATCCCGCCGTTAACCGGGATTGTAGCCCCAGTCACGTATGCCGCACCGTCGGATGCCAGGAAAGTGACCACATTCGCGATCTCTTGAGCCTGGCCCAGACGACCCAGCGGAATCTGCGTCAGCAAGGCTTCACGCTGTGCTTCCGGCAGTTCGCGAGTCATATCGGTGTCGATGAACCCAGGGGCCACCGAGTTGACCGTGATCGAACGCGAACCGACTTCACGCGCCAGTGCGCGGCTGAAACCTTCCAGGCCGGCTTTGGCGGCAGCGTAGTTTACTTGGCCTGCGTTGCCCATGGCACCCACTACGGAACCAATATTGATAATTCGGCCCCAACGCGCCTTGGTCATGCCGCGCAAAACACCCTTGGACAGGCGAAACAGACTGTTCAGGTTGGTATCGACCACGTCGTACCACTCGTCGTCTTTCATGCGCATCATCAGGTTATCGCGGGTGATGCCGGCGTTATTGACCAAGATCGACGGCGCGCCGAACTGTGCGGTGATCTCGGCCAGTACAGCGGCCACGGACTCATCGCTGGTCACGTTCAGCTCAAGGCCGGTGCCTTGAACGCCATTGTCCTTCAGGGTGGCGGCAATACGCTCGGCGCCCGAGGCGGATGTGGCGGTGCCGATCACAACGGCGCCCTGACGGCCCAGCTCCAGGGCGATCGCCTGGCCGATGCCACGGCTGGCGCCGGTAACCAGTGCAACTTTACCTTGCAGACTCATGCAGGTTTCTCCTGTTCAAGCTTGTGCTGCGCGAGCGGCAGCGAAAGCGTCTGGGGTGTTGAGATTGGAAGTGGACACGCCCTCGGCGCAGCGTTTGTTCAGACCGGCCAGCACTTTGCCTGGGCCGCATTCGACCAGTTCGGTCGCGCCCTTGGCCGCCAGGGTCTGCACCGATTCGACCCAGCGAACCGGCTTGTAGAGTTGCTCCAGCAGGTCGCGCTTGAGGGTGTCGAGGTCGGCAGCCACGGCGGCGCTGACGTTCTGAACCAGCGGAATCTGCGGCGCCTGCCAGTCGATGGCGGCGATGGCTTCGGCAAAGCGCTCGGCAGCCGGACGCATCAGTTCGCAGTGCGACGGCACGCTCACCGGCAGCGGCAGCGCGCGCTTGGCCCCACGAGCCTTGCAGCCTTCGATGGCGCGCTCGACGGCGGCCTTGGCACCGGCGATCACCACCTGGCCAGGGGAGTTGAAGTTCACCGCGCTGACGACTTCGCCCCGGGCCGCTTCGGCGCAGGCTTCAATCACCACGGCATCGTCCAGGCCCAGGATCGCGGCCATGCCGCCCTGCCCGGCCGGAACGGCCTCTTGCATCAACTGGCCACGACGTTCGACCAGCTTGACCGCTTCAGCGAGGGTCAGGCTGCCCGCCGCTACCAGCGCGCTGTATTCACCCAGACTGTGACCGGCAACAAACGCCGGACGCGCGCCGCCTTCTGCCAACCACAAGCGCCACAGGGCGATCGAAGCGGTCAGGATGGCCGGTTGGGTTTTGTCGGTCTGATTGAGCTGCTCTTCCGGCCCTTGCTGGGTCAGGGCCCACAGGTCGTAACCCAGGGCGTCGGAAGCTTCCTTGAAAGTGTCCAGGATCAACGGGTATTGCGCGCCCAGCTCGGCCAACATGCCGAGGGACTGCGAACCCTGCCCTGGAAAGACGAATGCGAGGGATGTAGACATGTAACAAGCCCCTAATGATCTGGTCGTCGGAAATGGTCGCTCCTACGGTGGGAGCGCACGAAACTGACAGATTGGATGGTCAATTGAACTGGCCGGTCACATTTAACCATTCCCGGGCCGATTCGCCTAAGGCAACAAGTCCTCGAGACGGCCGTGCAAGCGCTGCGGCAGGTTTTCCTGAATCTCGATCACCGCACGGGCAATCGCACTCTGGAAGCCTTCGACCCCGGCCGAACCATGGCTTTTCACCACGATGCCCTGCAGCCCCAGAAAACTCGCCCCATTATGCCGCGCCGGGGCCAGGTCGGCCTGCAGGCGCCGCATCAGCGGTAGCGCCAGGGCGCCCACCAGGCGCGATGCCAGGTTGCGTCTGAACAACACTTCGATACGCGAGGCGATCATGGTCGCCAGGCCCTCGCTGGACTTGAGCAGGATATTGCCGACAAATCCGTCGCACACCACCACATCCGCTTCGCCTCGGTACAAACCATCGCCCTCGACAAATCCGATGTAGTTCAGCCCGCGCGCTTGCTGCAACAGCGTCGCGGCGAGCTTGACCTGCTGGTTGCCCTTGATGTCTTCGGTGCCGATATTCAACAACGCTACGCGCGGCCGTGCCACGCCCAGCGCTTCGGCGGCTACCGAGCCCATCACGGCAAACTGGAACAGGTGCTCGGCGCTGCAGTCCACGTTCGCGCCCAGGTCCAGCAACTGGCAATAGCCGTTCTGCGTCGGAATCGCCGCCACCATCGCCGGACGATCAATCCCGGGCAGCGTCTTGAGCACATGCCGCGACAACGCCATCAAGGCCCCGGTATTACCCGCACTGACGCAGGCCTGCACCTTGCCGTCGCGCAACAGCTCCAGGGCCACCCGCATTGAAGAGTCAGGCTTGCCGCGCAAGGCCGCCGACGGCTTTTCATCCATCGTGATGGTTTCGCTGGCCGGCACAATGCTCAGGCGCGCGCGATCCACCGCCGGATGGCTGGCAATCAGTTCTTCAAGAAGGGAGGGTTGACCGACGAGGGTCAGGTGCAACGAGGGTGTAGCGCACAGGCTGGCAAGGCAGGCCTGAACAATGCTGCGGGGACCGAAGTCCCCGCCCATTGCGTCAATCGCGATGACGAGAGCAGACAAGTGATTACTCGTCAGCGCCCTTGTCGATCACTTTACGGCCACGGTATACGCCTTCTGGCGATACGTGGTGACGCAGGTGAACTTCACCAGTGGTCTTTTCCACGGACAGGGTGCTTGCCTCGAGAGCGTCGTGCGAACGGCGCATGTCACGGGCGGAGCGGGATTTTTTGTTCTGCTGAACAGCCATAATTGATTAACTCCTAAACGTTTGGGTCACGCTTTAACTGCGCCAATACACTGAACGGGTTGGACCGCGTTACCTCGTCCTCGCTCGGTTCGGGCTCGGCATCGAGGCCCGCCGGCTGCTGGCATTCTTCCGGATGATGAGCAGGCACAATGGGCAAGGCGAGCAGAAGCTCCTCCTCGATCAGTGCATGCAGATCCAATGGATCTTCGCCCAGTTCCAGCACGTCATAACCTTTCGGCAACGACTGGGTATTCGCACCCTCCTTCACCACGGCGTAACTGCATTCGCTGTGGATCGGCAGGGTGACCAGCTCAAGACAACGCTGGCAAACCATTTTGACTTCGGTGTCGATAAAACTGTGGATCACCACAGATTTACGTTCATCTCGTTCAAAATCGAATTTGGCCTGCACCGTACCGACAGTGTCGGAAAGCGGGTCGCAGAGTCTCTCCAAATCGGCCAGCAGCACTTCACCTTGAAGGGAGGTGCCACGATCAGCCAATTTGCGCGGGTCAACGTGAGGTGGAATCGGGTCATTCAACATAGGCGCAGCATTATAGGGATGCACCCAGCCATGTCAAAGGAAATTCAGCCCTGTGCGTCAGCCGGTCGCCCCGCTAGAATCGGCGGCTGCCTTGAGGAGACGTATATGCTGCCTTTATTACTCGCTTCCAGCTCGGTTTATCGCCGGGAACTGCTCAGTCGCCTGCATCTGCCGTTCATCTGCCGCTCGCCGGATATCGACGAAAGCCACGCTGCAAATGAGTCCGCCACAGACTTGGTCAAACGCCTGGCCAAACAGAAAGCCCATGCCCTCGCCGCCAGCCACCCAGGCCACCTGATCATCGGTTCAGACCAGGTTGCCACGCTGGAAGGCCGCGTCATCGGCAAGCCCCACACGTTCGAAAATGCGCGCGAGCAGTTATTGGCCGCCAGTGGCAAGCGCGTCAGCTTCCTCACCGGCCTGGCCCTGCTTAACAGCGAGACGGGGCACTGCCAGGTGGACTGCGTGCCGTTCACTGTGCACATGCGCGAACTGGATGCAGCGCGCATCGAGCGCTACCTGCAGATCGAGCAGCCGTACGACTGCGCGGGCAGCTTCAAGGCGGAAGGGTTGGGCGTGAGCTTGTTCCAAAGCACCGAAGGGCCGGACGCGACCAGCCTGGTCGGCTTACCATTGATTCGGCTGGTGGACATGCTGCTCAGCGAAGGCGTGCAAATCCCTTAAGAACACAACCAAATGCGGGAGGGAGCAAGCTCCATCCCACATGTTGATCTACGGCAGACTTGAGATATTAACGCAGCGCCGGCCCCTGGAAGCCCATATACAGCGCCAGTTTCTCAGCCACGCTGGCGCCTAGCTTCTTGGAGAAACGATCAAACGGCGATTCTTCAACGGTGAAGTCCACCAGTTCTTTCTCGCCGACCACATCCCGCGCTACCGAACTGGCACTGCCCAGTCCATCGACCAGGCCCAGCGGCAATGCTTGCTCGCCCGACCACACCAACCCGGAGAACAACTCCGGATGGTCTTTGTCCTTCAGGCGATCCCCACGCCCCTGCTTCACGCTGGCGATGAACTGGCGATGGGTGGTGTCGAGCACTCCCTGCCAGAACTGGGTTTCATCGGCCTTTTGCGGCTGGAACGGATCAAGGAAGGACTTGTGTTCGCCGGAGTTGTAGGTCCGACGTTCAACCCCCAGCTTCTCCATGGCTCCGACAAAGCCGTAACCGGCCGCCGTCACGCCAATGGAGCCCACCAGACTGGCCTTGTCGGCGTAGATCTGATCGGCTGCACTGGCGATGTAGTAAGCACCGGAGGCGCCAAGATCGGCGATCACCGCATACAGCTTGATATCGGGGTGCAGGCCGCGCAGGCGACGAATCTCGTCATACACGTAACCCGACTGCACCGGGCTGCCGCCGGGACTGTTGATTCGCAGGATCACGCCCTTGACCTTGGGGTCCTCGAACGCGGCACGCAGGCTGCTGACGATATTGTCGGCGCTGGCAGGCTCCTTATCGGCAATCACCCCACGTACTTCGATCAACGCGGTGTAATTGGCGCCACGGGTCGCACTCTTTTCCATATCCATCAGCGGGCTGAACAGCGCCAGCATGATCAACAGGTAAGTAAAGGTCAGCAGCTTGAAGAAAATCCCCCAGCGCCGCGCACGCCGCTGCTCCTGGACACTGGCCAGGAGCGTCTTCTCCAGCAACTGCCAGCTCTTGTCGTCACCGCTTTGAGCCTTCTCAGGCGCTTTCCACTCGTCACTCATGCCATCAACCCCAGCAAAGACTTATTGGGCCCGACCAAGCCAGGCCTGCAATTGCGAAAAATGATCAATCGTGACCCTCGGCTCGTATTGCTGCAGCGCCTCGGCGGACTGGGCGCCATAACTGACGGCCACACTGTCCATGCCGGCGTTGCGCGCCATCATCAGGTCGAAGCTGGCATCGCCCACCATTAATGCCTGGCGCGGCGACACCCCGCAATGCGCCACGATCTGCTCCAGCATCAGAGGGTGAGGCTTGCTGGCGGTTTCATCGGCCGCGCGGGTCGCATCGAAATAATCCTCAAAGCCATGAGCCTTGAGCACCCGATCCAGGCCGCGACGAGCCTTGCCGGTAGCCACCGCCAGGTGATAACCATCGGCACGGAAAGCCTCAAGCGATTGCCGCACACCCTCGAACAGAGGCGAAGGCTCGACCTCCAGCCCAATGTAGTGTTCGGCGTAATGTTCACGGAACGCCAGCAGCTCGCCATCGGATATCTGCGGATACAGGGTGCGAATCGCTTCCGGCAGGCCGAGCCCGATAATGCCCTTGACCGCCAGGTCGCTGCACAACTCGAACCCCGAGCGGGTCGAAGCCATGTGCATCGATTCGACGATGCGACCGATGGAATCGGCCAGCGTGCCGTCCCAATCGAAAATCAGCAGCTTGTAATCACGGTGCGACACTCAAACGCTCCACGGTCTTGGCCCACATCTCGTCAACCGGTGCCTGAAGCTTCAGCTCACCGCCATCGGGCAGCGGCACCGTCAGCATGTACGCGTGCAGGAACAGACGTTTGCCGCCCAGATCGCGAATCTCCCTGGAAAAATCTTCGTCGCCGTACTTGGTGTCACCGGCAATGCAATGACCCGCGTGCAGGGTATGCACACGAATCTGGTGGGTGCGGCCGGTGACCGGCTTGGCCTCGACCATAGTGGCAAAGTCACCGAAGCGGCGCAGCACCTTGAACAGGGTCAGCGCCTCCTTGCCCTCCTCGTCCACCTCGACCATGCGCTCGCCGGAACGCAGGTTGCTCTTCTGCAACGGCGCGCGGACGCTCTTGATCGAACTGGCCCAATTGCCGCGTACCAGCGCCATGTAACGCTTGTCCACGCCATCGCCGCGCAGAGCTGTGTGCAGATGGCGCAACATGCTGCGCTTCTTGGCGATCATCAGCAGTCCGGACGTGTCGCGGTCCAGACGGTGGACCAGCTCCAACTCCTTGGCATCCGGACGCAACTGACGGAAGGCCTCGATCACGCCGAAGTTCAGGCCGCTGCCGCCGTGGACGGCAATCCCGCAGGGCTTGTTGATCACGATCAGCTTGCTGTCTTCAAAGACAATCGAGGCTTCCAGGCGTTGCAGCAGGCCCTGGGCCAGCGGTACGGGTTCGTCGCGCTCGGGCACGCGAACCGGCGGTACGCGGACGATATCGCCGGCCTGCAACTTGTACTCGGGCTTGATGCGCCCCTTGTTCACGCGCACTTCGCCTTTACGCAAGATGCGGTAAATCAAGGTCTTGGGCACGCCCTTGAGCCTGGCCAGGAGAAAATTGTCGATGCGTTGGCCGGCATATTCCGGCGAGACCTCAAGCAGCTGGACGCTGGGGGTCGGGGGGGTGGTAGTCGTCATGGCGGCGATGATAACAATTTTTTATGGAATTGAAGCACTTAATCATTGCTGCTATAGTCGCGAACGCCGCCAAAAGCGGCCTGGCCAGAGGACTTGCGGCAAACTGCCGGCCCTGACCATCGCAATTCATCAGGACGCGAGGCCGTCCTACGGGGCGTTCGCCACCTTGGAAAGCTCGGGATTGTAACAAGCGCAGGTGACATGAGGCCTGAAGCGAGCGCGGAAAGCAGAGTGAATACTCGCCTTCTGCGCCGATATTTACGGCCAGTTCACAAAGTGCAGTCAGTCTTGAGCCAGACCATGGCGAATGCTTCGGAAACAACGCCTGTTAAGAGCTGAGTGAGAGCGCAGTCGCTTTCATTCAGGCCTGTTTAGCCATGAGCGTGAACTCCCCATTGGAGTACACGGTAAATGCCAACCCGCTGCGGATTCTGCGCGCGGCAGCACCCGAATTATCAGGGATACGTGTAGGGTGGAGATGCACAACCGTCGGACCGTGTAGCACTAGGCTTATATTTAGACGCTTCATCTCGTCCACAGTCGCCGGTTGATTCCTCCTCCTGACCTTAGCTTTTGTTGAAGTGGTGCCTTTGTCACCACCGCTAACAAGCAGGACGCGTCCGTCGCATACCGGCCCAATTGGCCGATTTTGCTGGACACTGGAGTGGCCAACCACTCTTGACGCACCTGACACCGACCGTGAGAAGTCGTGTGTGCCGAACGCCGTTTCCGGCAGCCCGGAAACCGACGGTACAACATGAAAAGAATGCTGATTAACGCAACTCAACCCGAAGAGTTGCGTGTTGCACTCGTAGATGGCCAGCGCCTCTATGACCTGGATATCGAATCCGGTGCACGCGAGCAAAAGAAGGCCAACATCTACAAAGGCCGTATTACTCGCATCGAACCAAGCCTTGAGGCTGCCTTTGTCGATTTCGGCTCCGAGCGCCACGGCTTCCTGCCCCTCAAAGAAATCTCCCGCGAGTACTTCAAGAAAGCCCCCGAAGGCCGCGTAAACATCAAGGACGTCCTGAGCGAAGGCCAGGAAGTCATCGTCCAGGTCGAAAAAGAAGAACGTGGCAACAAGGGCGCCGCCCTGACCACCTTCATCAGCCTCGCCGGCCGTTACCTGGTCCTGATGCCGAACAACCCGCGTGCCGGCGGCATCTCCCGTCGCATCGAAGGCGAAGAGCGCAACGAACTGCGTGAAGCGCTCAACGGCCTGATCGCTCCAGCCGACATGGGCCTGATCGTGCGCACTGCCGGCCTGGGCCGCAGCAGCGAAGAAATGCAGTGGGACCTCGACTACCTGCTGCAACTGTGGACCGCCATCAAAGAAGCCTCCCTGGATCGCTCCGCGCCGTTCCTGATCTATCAGGAAAGCAACGTGATCATCCGCGCTATCCGCGATTACCTGCGCCAGGACATCGGCGAAGTGCTGATCGACAGCGTTGAAGCCCAGGACGAAGCCCTGACCTTCATTCGCCAGGTGATGCCGCAGTACGCCAGCAAGATCAAGCTGTACGAAGACAGCGTCCCGCTGTTCAACCGTTTCCAGATCGAAAGCCAGATCGAGACCGCTTTCCAGCGCGTGGTCGAACTGCCTTCCGGCGGTTCCATCGTGATCGACCCGACCGAAGCCCTGGTGTCCATCGACATCAACTCGGCGCGCGCCACCAAAGGCAGCGACATCGAAGAGACCGCCCTGCAGACCAACCTGGAAGCGGCTGAAGAAATCGCCCGCCAGCTGCGCCTGCGTGATATCGGCGGCCTGATCGTGATCGACTTCATCGACATGACCCCGGCCAAGAACCAGCGCGCCGTGGAAGAAAAAGTCCGCGAATGCCTGGAAGCCGACCGCGCCCGCGTGCAGGTTGGCCGCATCTCGCGCTTCGGCCTGCTGGAAATGTCCCGTCAGCGCCTGCGTCCATCCCTGGGCGAGAGCAGCGGCATCGTCTGCCCGCGTTGCAACGGCACCGGCATCATCCGTGACGTTGAATCGCTGTCCCTGGCGATCCTGCGCCTGATCGAAGAAGAAGCCCTGAAAGACCGCACCGCCGAAGTCCGCGCGCAAGTGCCGATCCCGGTTGCGGCCTTCCTGCTCAACGAAAAACGCAACTCGATCACCAAGATCGAACTGCGCACCCGTGCCCGCATCGTGATCCTGCCGAACGATCACCTCGAGACGCCGCACTTCGAAGTACAGCGCCTGCGTGACGACAGCCCGGAAGCCCACAGCGGCCAGTCCAGCTACGAAATCGCCGCTGCCGCCGCGGAAGTGGAAGAAGTCCAGCCAGCCGCCGCGACCCGCACCCTGGTTCGCCAGGAAGCTGCCGTGAAGACCGCGCCGGCGCGCGCCAATGCACCGGTTCCGGTTGAAGTCGCCGCGCCGGCTGCAGCACCGGCCGCAATGCCTGAGCCGAGCCTGTTCAAAGGCCTGGTCAAGTCGCTGGTCAGCCTGTTCGCATCCAAGGAAGAGCCTGCCGCCGCCCCGGTCGTGGTTGAAAAGCCTGCCACCGAGCGCCCGGCGCGTAATGAAGAGCGTCGCAACGGTCGCCAGCAGAGCCGTAACCGCAACGGCCGCCGTGACGAAGAACGCAAGCCGCGCGAAGAACGTGCACCGCGTGAAGAACGCGCGCCACGCGAAGAGCGCCAGCCTCGCGAAGCCCGCGAAGACACGCCGACCGTAGCCCGTGAAGAACGTGCACCACGTGAAGAGCGCGCGCCACGCACCCCACGCGCTCCGCGCGAAGATCGCAAGCCTCGCGGTGAGCGTGAAGAGCGCGTACGTGAACTGCGTGAGCCGCTGGACGCTGCTCCGGCCGTTGCCGCTGCCGCCGCCACCGAAGAGCGCCCGGCTCGCCCGCCGCGCGAAGAACGTGCGCCGCGTGAAGAACGCCAGCCTCGTGCCCCGCGTGAAGAGCGTCAACCGCGCGCCGAACAGGCCGCTGCCGCCAGCGAAGAAGAAGTGCTGACCGGCGAAGAGCAACTGCAGGAAGACGGCCAGGACAACGCCGAAGGCGATCGTCCACGCCGCCGCTCCCGTGGCCAGCGTCGTCGCAGCAACCGTCGTGAGCGTCAGCGCGACGCCAACGGCAACGTGATCGAAGGTTCGGAAGAAACCGGCGAACACACCGAAGCCGGTGCCCAGCAACCGACTGGCGACGAACTGGCCGCCGGCCTTGCCGTCACCGCTGCCGTGGCCAGCTCGGTTATCAGCGCACCAGCTGAAGCCCAGGCCCACGAGCAGGCTGAACGCGCAACCGCCGCTGTCGAAGAGACTGCTGCCGTGCAAGCCCCGGTTACCGAAACTGCGGCCGTTGAGCCTGCCGTGGTGGAAGCTCCGACGGTAGAAGCAACGACCCCGATCGAAGCCCCCGTGGTTCCGGAAGTGGAAGTAGCACCGGTTCGCGACGCCCAGCCGGTCACCGATGTGATAGCCGTTGAGGTTGCGCCGCAGGCTGAGCCTCAGGCAGTGGTGGAAGCAGCGATTGAAGCACCGGTCGCCGAAGAAGCCGCCCCGGCAGTGCGTGAAGTTCGCGAAGAACAGACCGCCTTCCAATGGAACGCTGAACCTGCCGCTCCGGTTGAAGCACCAGCGCCTGTCCCTGTGGCAGAAGAAGCACCAGCGCCGGTTGCCGAAAACGTGGTGGTCGAGCCGACGCCAGTCGTCGAGCCCGCGCCGGTCGTCGAGGCCCCTGTGGTCGCCGAGGTTGCAGCCCCAGTGGTTGAAGCCGCGCCAGTCACTGCCCTGACCGAAAATGGCCGCGCGCCGAACGACCCACGTGAAGTGCGTCGCCGTCGCAAAGAAGCTGAAGCCGCTGCCGCTGCGGCTGCGGCAGCTGCTCAAGCCTCGGCTGAACCGGTGGCAGAACCCGCCGCCCCTGTCGCTGACGAAGCCCCGCGCGTCGTCGAAGAAGCGGCAGAGCACAAGGCCCAGGAAGCAGAGCACGAGCCTAAACCTCTCGCCTGATTCCATCAGCCACTAAAAAGCCCCGCCTGAGTGATCAGGCGGGGCTTTTTTGTATCGCTCAGCGGTAATTCAACAGCGCAGGTACGTCCACATCCCACAACACCCCCGGATCGTTCACCGGCACCTGGGTGACATCTGCCTGAGTGAACAAAGACCTGGCGCCGCGATCACCCGTCAACGCCATCAACCCCGGCCCGAAATCACCACCAAAGGCCACAGGGTGCCCATAACGGCCGGCTTGCACAGGCACACGGATGCCTTCTCTGGATAACCCCTGGATCACCTGCTCGATGCTGGATGCCTGGATAAACGGCATATCCCCCAGCACCACCAGCCAGCCCTCGGCGTTATCACTGGCCGCGACGGCCGCCGCAAGGCTTTCGCCCATGCCGGCGGAGCACAACGTCAGGACTTGGCAGCCGTAGGCTTCAGCCAGCCGAATGACGTCGGTGCGCTCCGGCAGTGTCACGACCCAGCGCTCAACCACAGCGGCGGGTAGGTTGACCAGCACCTGCTCAATCACCGGCCGGGTCACACCGTCCAGCCCCACGCAGGGCGCCAGCAATTTGTCCTGGTCAGCCCCGGCTTCGGCGCGAAAACGACTGCCCTGCCCTGCCGCCAGCACTATCGCCGTGACGGTCACTCAGCCAGCACCGGCAAGGGTTTTTTCTGCATAGGCGCCACGCCGTTCTTGATCGCGACAATTTCCGCCATCAGCGACAAGGCGATTTCCGACGGCGTGTGACTGCCGATATGCAGGCCGATCGGCCCGTGCAACCGCGCAATCGCCTGCGCCGTCAGCCCCAACGCCGCCAGGTTGTCCCGGCGTTTCTGACTGTTGACCCGCGAGCCCAGCGCGCCGATGTAAAACGCACGGGAGTCCAACGCCGTCAGCAGCGCCATATCGTCCAGGCGCGGGTCGTGGGTCAGGCAGACGATAGCCGTACGCTCGTCGGTCTGGATAGACAGCACCGCTTCATCGGGCATGCCCGGCACGAAGCGCCCGTGCTGCGCCTCCCAGCCGTACACGAACTCTTCGCGGGGATCGCAGATGAGCACTTCGAAATCCAGCAAGCGCGCCATTTCCGCGACGTAGCGCGACAGCTGCCCGGCGCCGATCAGCAGCAGGCGCCAACGCGGGCCGTAGATGGCGCGCAGGCGTTCACCGTCAAAGCTCAGACCATCGGTTTTGGTGGCGCCGCTCAAGGTGACCTCGCCCGTGGTCAGGTTCAGCTCCCGTGCGACAATCTCATGGGCCTCGCAGCGTGCCAGCAGGTCGGCGACCCATTGCCAGTCCTGCACCCGCTCTTCGGTCAGGCGCAAGGTGCCGCCGCAAGGCAGACCAAAACGTGCGGCTTCGTCCTGGGTGACGCCGTAGGTCACTAACTGTACCGGCGGACCGTCGTCTACCAGGCGGCCGTCGTGCAGGCGGGCAATCAGGTCATCTTCGATGCAACCGCCGGATACCGAGCCGATCACCACGCCATCGCCGCGCAACGCCAACATGGCGCCCGGTGGGCGTGGCGCGCTGCCCCAGGTCTGGACCACGCTGTACAACACCACTCGCTGCCCGGCGCGGCGCCACTCCAGCACGCTACGCAGAACATTCAGATCCACACTGTCCATCAAGCCTCCCGCGGTCACTATCGCGCTCACTGTAAATCAAAAAATCGCCCGAAGTGCCGAGCCATAAACGCAAACGCCCCGAACTTGTCGGGGCGTTTGTGCAAGGCTGGGGGCGTCAGTTCACGCCATCAGCGTCTTACTTGACCACCGGTGCAGGACCTTCGGCCACGCCCAGGTCATCGAGTTCACGGGATTCGGAAATACCGGTACCGCCCGACGCCAGCTCACTCTGCAGTTTATCGGTGTCCAGTTCCTTGACCCACTTGGCCACGACGATGGTGGCCACGGCGTTACCCACCAGGTTAGTCAGCGCACGGGCTTCGGACATGAAGCGGTCGATGCCCAGGATCAGCGCCAGACCGGCGACCGGCAGGTGGCCGACAGCCGACAGGGTCGCCGCCAGGACGATGAAGCCGCTGCCGGTCACGCCCGCAGCACCCTTGGAAGACAGCAGCAGCACCAGCAGCAGGGTGATCTGGTGGGTGATATCCATGTGGGTGTCGGTCGCTTGGGCGATGAACACGGCGGCCATGGTCAGGTAGATCGAGGTACCGTCGAGGTTGAAGGAGTAGCCGGTCGGGATCACCAGACCGACTACGGATTTCTTCGCGCCAAGACGCTCCATCTTGATCAGCATGCGTGGCAGCGCGGATTCGGAGGAGGACGTACCCAGAACGATCAGCAGCTCTTCACGGATGTAGCGGATCAATTTCAGCACGCTGAAACCGTGGGCGCGGCAGATGGCGCCCAGCACGACGACCACAAACAGCACACAGGTGATGTAGAAGCAGATCATCAGCTGGCCCAGTTGCACCAGCGAACCCACACCGTAGGCACCGATGGTGAACGCCATGGCACCCAGGGCACCGATCGGCGCGAGCTTCATGATCATATTGATGATGTTGAACATCACGTGGGCGAAGCGATCGATGAAGTCCAGCACCGGCTTGCCGTAGGCACCCAGGCGGTGCAGGGCAAAGCCGAAGATGACCGAGAACATCAATACTTGCAGGATGTCGCCGTTGGCGAAGGCGCCGACGATGGTGTTCGGGATGACGTTGAGGATAAAGCCAACCACGCTCTGGTCTGCACCGGCGGTCACATAGGCCGCGACTTTAGAAGCGTCCAGGGTGGCTACGTCGATGTGCATGCCGGCACCCGGCTGCACCACGTTCACCACCACCAGACCGATCAGCAGGGCAATCGTGGAGACGATTTCAAAGTAGAGCAGCGCGTAGCCGCCGGTCTTGCCCACCGATTTCATGCTCTGCATGCCGGCGATGCCGCTGACAACGGTACAGAAGATGATCGGGGCGATGACCATTTTGATCAGTTTGATGAACCCGTCACCCAGTGGCTTGAGGGCCACGCCGGTCTGCGGGTAGAAGTGACCGAGCAAGATACCGATAACGATTGCAACGATCACCTGGAAATACAGGGATTTGTAGAGTGGCTGACGAGTCGTCATTGCAAAATTCCTCAAACGTCCCGTGTGGCAAATATCCGCCATTGCCCACGACACTTGAATTGCGAACCCTCCTGCACTGGAGGGATTTGTTGTTTGTGAGGGCAGTGGGATAAATCTTTCACTGCCTTACCTGTCGACCTATCGCAAACGCCGTGCCACTTTGCATAAATCCGCTGAGGGCCTTTAGACACCGGGGCCGGCGGTTTCAAGCCGCCACCAACGCAGATCAATACGTGGCGGTTTTCCGCCGCACCGCTCTGCAGTGCCCTGCAATTTGGCGGATATCCGCCTTGCCGCGCCCGCCGGGTGGTGGCTACCATCCGCCACTCCATGGACGAGGGCCCCGCATGCGTGAACGAACCATTGCCAGCCACTTTGCCCGCGCCGCTCTGGGGGGTGCGCGTCGGGCCGGTCATGACTATTCGGCCCTGCTGCAGCAGGTGGGCATCCCACAGGAACTGTTGACCGAACCCCGCGCCCGCATCGCGCCGGAGCAATTTACCCGGTTGTTGCAAATGCTCTGGCTGGCGCTGGACGACGAATACCTGGGGTTCGCCGATGGCCCCAGCAAACGCGGCACCTTCGCCATGATGTGCCACGCGTTGATCCACTGCCGCACCCTGGAGAAGGCTCTGAAACGCGGCTTACTGTTTTATAGCTTATTCCCGCAGGGCCCGCGTTGGCAGCTGACGCGCGAAGGCGAAATGGCGCGCCTGAGCCTGGACCATTCGCAACTCTGGGACCCGGACCACTTCCTCAGCGAGTGCCTGCTTGTGATCTGGCACCGCCTGGGCAGTTGGCTGATCGGCCAGCGTATCCGATTGCACCAGGCCACCTTCGCCTACCCCAGGCCGCCCCATGCCAGCGAATACGACCTGCTGTTCCCCTGCACCCAGGTGTTCGGTGCACCGCACAGCAGCCTGGTGTTTCCGGTGCGCTACCTGAGCCTGCCGTTGCTGCAGGACGAGCGCACCCTCAAGCATTTCCTCGCGCGCTCCCCGGCCGACCTGTTATCGCGCCCGGATGAAGGCGACAGCCTGAGCAGCCAGTTGCGCCGCCTGCTGAGCCGCGACCGCACGCCCTGGCCCGACCTGGAAGCGGTCGCCCAGCATCTGCATATCAGCCCGCAAACCCTGCGCCGGCACCTGCGCGAAGAAGGCACCAGTTTCCAGGCGCTCAAGGATGAATTGCGGCGGGACATCGCCATCTACCACCTGGGTCGGGCGGATCTGTCCTTGCAGCAGATCGCCGAGCAGTTGGGTTTTTCAGAACCGTCGGCGTTTCATCGGGCGTTCAAGAAGTGGACGGGGCTGACACCGGGCGCCTATCGGGCGCAGGAGAGCTAGCACTGCGTCGTGTGTGAGGGCCTCATCGGGGGCTTGCTATGGTGAGCGGGCTTGCCCCGTGCATGGCCAGCCCAGCCACTGAAGATCACACGGCGGGGAAGTGAATCCTGAACGCCGCGCCGCCCAGGGGTGAATCGTCCAGGGTCAGCCGCGCGCCGTAGCTTTCGATAATGTCCTTGACCACCGCCAGGCCGATGCCCTGCCCAGGATGCTGGCGGTCCAGGCGCTCGCCGCGTTGCAGGATGCGCGCCCGCTGGTCCGGCGGCACACCGGGGCCATCGTCTTCGATGCACAGTTCCGTGCCGTCTTCGTTTTCGATCAGGCTGATGCGCACCTGGCTCAGGCACAGGCGGTAGGCGTTCTCCAACAGATTGCCGAGCAACTCGAGCAAGGCCCCCTTCTCGATGGGCACGTCGCACGCCTGGGGCAACTGGAAGGAGACCGTCACTGCTTTGTCGCGGTACACCTTGCCCAATGTGTCGCACAGGCTCTGGACCACCGGTTCCAGGCGCACCTGATGGCGCACCAAGCCGCTCTTGCGCAGGCTGGCACGCTGCAGCTGGTAGCTGATCTGCTGGCTCATGCGTTCGATCTGCGTTTGCAGTACCCGGGCCTGATCGCGGTCTTCGGGGCGCTGGGCCATGTCTTCGCTCACACCCTGCAACACCGCGAGCGGGGTTTTCAGGCTGTGGGCCAGGTCGTCGAGGGAATCGCGGTAACGCGTGCGTTGTTCGCGCTCGCTGTGCAACAAACGGTTCAGGGAACCGGTCAGACGCAGCAGTTCGCGGGGATGCTGTTCGGACAGGCTTTCGCGGGTACCGCCTTCGATCTGGTCCAGTTCCTGGCTCAACCGCCGCAACGCCTGCAGGCCCCAGGTCAGGCCCAGCCACAGCAGAGTCAGCAGCACCAGCAACGCCGCGCCGAAGCCCAGGTAGAGGTTTTCGCGCAGACCTTCGAGGGTCAACTGGTATTCGCGCACCGGTTGCAGGGCGACGATACTGAATGCCGCGCTCTTGCCGCCGAGCAGCTTGACCTCGACGTCATACACGAAGAATTCCTGGCCATTGGCCTCGCGAATCCTTGCAAACTCGTTGCCGCGCCCGTCATAGCGCGGTTTGTAATTGATGTTTTCTTCGCGGGTCGCGCGCGAGCGCCACACCAGGTGCCCTTCGCGGTCGTAGATATAACCCAGCAGCCGGCTGTCGGCGAGGTTGAAGCGTTCATCCGGCAGTTGCGCCGGCATCAGCAAGTGGTTGTTTTCCACCCGCGCGGCGGAGATCAGCGTGGTCACATCCGACGCCAGGCGCTGCTCGATGGAATCCTGCAACGCCAGGCTGAACGCACCTTGCATCGCCGGCAGCAGGCCGAGCATAAACAGCACGGCCAGGGTGGCGGCCGCCAGCATCAGTCTCACACGTAACGAGCGAATCAACGGCAGCGCTCATTAAACAGATAGCCCAGGCCACGCACGGTGTCGATCGGCTTGAACCCGGCCGGGCCTTCCAGTTTGCGGCGCAGACGACCGACCAGCACTTCGATGACATTCGGGTCGCGCTCGTCATCATCCGGGTAGAGCTGTTCCATCAGGCGGTCCTTGGCGACCACTTGCTGGTGATGGCGCATCAGGTATTCGAGGATGCGGTATTCGTAGGCGGTCAGCGCCAGGGGCTGTTCGTCGAGGGACGCCTGCTTGCGGTTGATGTCCAGCAGCAACGGCCCGGCGACGATGGTGGACTGGGTAAACCCGCTGGAGCGGCGCAACAGTGCGTTCATGCGGGCTTCCAACTCTTCGAACTGGAACGGCTTGACCACATAGTCGTCGGCGCCGGCGGCCAGGCCTTCGACCTTGTCCTGCCAGTTGCCGCGCGCGGTGAGGATCAGAATCGGGAACGTCTTGCCCTTGGCGCGCAACTGGCGGATCAGGTCCAGGCCGCCCATGCCCGGCAGGCCCAGGTCGACGATGGCCAGGTCGTGATTGAACTGGCCGGTCTGGTACAAGGCCTCCTCGGCATTGGCCACGGCCTCGACCACATGGCCGCTGTCGGTCAGGCGGGTAAACAGGTGATGGCGCAGCAGCGCCTCATCTTCCACCACCAGCAATTTCATAGGGCTCTCCAAAGCGTATCAACTGTCCGACTGGGTGACATCATAGCGGCCCTGCAGGTCTTGCGGGCGCAGTTTGATGCCATTGAATTGACCGGTCAGCTGCGCATAACCGACGCGGTAGGCTGGCTGCGGGGTCGTCGCGCCCAAGGCCTGGCCCCACGGCGAGGTCTGGCTGCCCGCTTCTTCGAAGCTCACACGATGGATCAGGTTACTGGGCTTTCTGGTTTTCTCCCTGCCGAATTCGGCGAAGGCGCCCTCCGACGCCTGCGCTCCGGCAGCGGCACTCAGCAGGGTCAAGGCCAGCATCAGCTTTTTGATCGCAGTCATGGTGTTACCTCATACGCGTTTGGCTGTCCGGCCAGACTACGCAGGCGCCCCTGAACTCCCCCTGAACAGGCTCTGAACCTGGCCTGAACCGGCGCGGGCTATCCTGTGAGACGGCAACTGGGCAAAATACCGCCCCATGAATCTCCTACCCGCTTGCTGCACTCCGCTCGACGCCCGCTGGCCCCTGCCCGATCCACTGGCGGGCACGGTGTTGCTCAGCACCCGTTTCGATCCCGCGATGCTGGCGGTGGACGATTTTCAACGCTGCGCCGTGCCGCCACCGGCGAGCATCCAGCGTTCGGTCGCCAAGCGTCAGGCCGAATTCCTGGCCGGCCGCGTGTGCGCCCGCGCCGCCCTGCACCAGCTAGGTCATCCCGATTGCATCCCGGCGATCGGCGCAGATCGCGCGCCGGTTTGGCCCCCCTCTGTCAGCGGTTCCATCACCCACAGCACCGGGCACGCCGCCGCAATTGTCGGGCACACGGCGCAATGGCGCGGCCTGGGCATGGACCTGGAAAATCTGCTGAGTGCCGAACGGGCGCAACGCCTGGCCGGGGAGATTCTGACCGCCGATGAACTGCAACGCATGGCCAGACTCAAGCCAGAGCAGGTCGCGCTGCTGGTGACACTGACGTTTTCGCTCAAGGAAAGCCTGTTCAAGGCGCTCTACCCGCTCGTGCACAAGCGCTTTTACTTTGAGCATGCCGAGCTGCTGGAGTGGTCTGACACAGGCCATGCACGCCTGCGGTTGCTCACGGACC
The DNA here is from genome assembly GCF_026410085.1 of Pseudomonas quebecensis. NCBI lineage: Bacteria > Pseudomonadati > Pseudomonadota > Gammaproteobacteria > Pseudomonadales > Pseudomonadaceae > Pseudomonas > Pseudomonas quebecensis. The sequence continues at coordinate 1,142,686 of NZ_CP112866.1, read as the reverse complement.
TGTCCCACGAATGGTGCCAGGGTACGGAGCTGCAAGGCCAGTTCGCACTGGACGACGGTCAGTTGCTGAGCCTGGTGGCCGTGCAGGCCCAGGCGTGCTGATCAGTGCGCGTGCTTATCCTGGTCCCTCGGCCAGCTCAGGCTGAAACACGCGCCGCCCAGGTTGTTGCTTTTGCTGATCAACGCTCGCCCGCCGTGCCAATAAATGATGCGCCGCACGATCGACAAGCCCAGCCCATGCCCGCCGGAAGCGCGGGTGCGGCTGTCGTCCAGGCGCAGGAACGGCGTGAAGATGCGCTCCCAGGCGCTTTCCGGTACGCCGGGGCCGTCATCTTCCACGTCGATACGGCAGCGTACCTGCCCCACCTGATAACTGATCAACACTTGGCTGCGGGCGTGACGCATGGCGTTGGTCACCAGATTCTGCAGCGCGCGGTGCAGGTAGCGCGGCTCGGCATCGACCCGGGCGCCGTCCCAAAGGGCCGATGACAGGCAAATGCCGCGACTGACGACGATGGCCGGGCGCAGTGGCGATAATTCGCCGATCACCTGATCGAGCAGCCCATCCAGGTCCACGCGCTGGAAATTCAGCTCCGGCGACCCCTGCTCCAGTCGCGCGTAGGTCAGCATTTCATCCACCAGGCCGTCCAGATCCTGGATATCACTGTCCATGCCCTCCAGGTATTTGCGGCGCGCTTCAGACGTAGCGGCCTCGCCAAGCATCTCCAGGCCAAAGCGCAGGCGCGCCACCGGCGTGCGCAGCTCATGGGACACCGCACGCACCAGTTCGCGCTGGATCGCCAGCAACTGCTGCAAGTGCTCGGCCATGCCATTAAAGGCCGCCGCCAGACGCCCGACCGAGTCCGCGCCCCGGGCCGGCACACGCACATGCAGGTTGCCCTTGGCGATACGCGTGGCGGCGGCTTCCAACCCTTTGAGCCGACGTTCCAGCTGGCGCACCAGGAAATACACGATCAGGCCGATCAGGGTCAGGCCGATCAAGGCGATCAGGATCAGCCATTGCGCCGGATACGGGTTCATCTGGTACAGCGGGCCGATCTCCAACACCCACGGCGTGCCGACCATGCCGGCAAACACACGGATCGAGTCGCCGCCCTTGCCCAGCGCCATCACCGTATCGCCCTCGGAGACGCGCCGGCGCTGGTCGTCATCCATGTCGGCCTGGTCCAGGGTCATCAGGCGCATGTCGAAGCCAAAGCCTTTGGTCTCCTTTATAGCCGCCAGCCGTTGAGGCTGTTCCGCCACGGGATAGCGCACCAGTTCATCGGACAGCAGGTAAATCGTCGCGCGCGCCAACTGTTCGCTGATTTGCTGGACTTCGCCGGTCAGCACCAGTTGTTCCTGCTCGCTGACCAACCGCACCACCCGCGCCGCATGCGGGCCGGTCTGTTGCACCAGCACCTGGCCGCGCTGCAGGCTGGTGCGCTGGCCCAGGTCCAGGCGGGCGTCGGCGAAGGTGCGCAACTCCAGCGGTATGCCGAGTAAACGCTCCCACACCGCCAGGGCGCGCTGGCGTTCGATGCGGTTCATGGGCTGAAGGTTGTCGCCCATCAGGGCAAATGTGCCGTGGGCCAGGCGCTCGCGGTATTGGTCGCTGCGCACCTCGTTGAGCAGGTGCAAGGCGAGCACGCCGAGCAGCGCCACCAGGATCAGTGCGGCACACATACCGCCATAGATGCGCAGGAAGATTGAGTTCACAGCTGCAGGTCGACGGCGGCTTCGGGGACGAACAGGTAACCTTTGCTGCGGATGGTCTTGATCAGGCGCGGGTGGATCGGGTCGTCACCGATTTTAGGGCGAATGCGCGAGATGCGCACATCAATGGACCGGTCCTGACCGTCGTAGCCGACGCCGCGCAGGGCGATGAAGATTTCTTCGCGGGACAGAATGCGCCCGGCATTCGCGACCAATAGCCACAGCAGGTCGAATTCGGCGCTGGTCAGTTCGATACCGGCGTCATGCAGCCACGCCTCACGCAACGCGCTGTCCACCACCAGCGGGCCGAATTGCAGGCGCCGCTCAAGCGCCAAGGCCTGCGCTTGCGCCGGCTCGCTGCGGCGCAACAGCGCCTGGATCCGTGCCAGCAGCAGGCGCGGGCGTACCGGTTTGCACACATAATCGTCGGCCCCCAGGTCCAGGCCCAGCACCTGGTCCATATCGTCGGTGCGCGCGGTGAGCATCAGGATGACACCGTCGTAGCGCTCACGCACCTTGCGACAGATGCTCAGGCCGTCTTCGCCGGGAAGCATCAGGTCGAGGATCACCAGGTCCGGCTGCTCGCGGATGATGCGCTCAGCCGCCAGCGCCCCATTGCCTTCCACTGCGACCCGCAGACCGTTGCTTTGCAGGTAATCGCGCGTCAGCTCGGCCAGTCGCTCGTCGTCCTCGACGATCAGTATGTGCCAGGCGTCGTGCTCCATCAGCTACCTCGGTTGTATTTATTATTGGAGCGAGCGCGCTCGCGAAAAGCCCAGAGGCCCGCAAGCACGCGCCTTAAGTTGTCATGTGGCGCGGACAAACTAGCGCCGATTGTAGCCATGGGCCAGCCCTCAAACACAAGGCGGAAATCCATTCGGTGATCGTGTTTTTTTGTGATAGGGTTCGCGCCCTTCGAAAAGGGCACCCTGGTTTTTTGGACGAAACATTTCATGACAAACGGTCCGACGCAGTGGTAACGCGGCCTACAAGACCATTGCACCTTTCATACACATTTTACCCACAGCGTTATCCACAGGTTACTGCGTTGCTAAGCCCTCCAAAACGCATTATCTTGTAGCTCGGCGGCATCGAAGACCCTACATGTAGCGTTTTCGACCTAAACGCCCAACCACACAAGTGGCTCGAAACTCAAGCGCTTTATTTGTTAGTGCAGCGTGGAACCAACCGATTTTCAGTAGACCAAACCGCTCACGCGGATGGCACCTGTTTCTCCATCCCGATATGGAAAACGGTACGGGTGTTGCAGGAAGAGCCTGGCACTCGCAATCAAATATAGAACGTGGAGACATCCCCCCATGCAAACCGACACAACTCGTGAGAACCCGCAGGGCTCCGTGCCGCAGGCCGCCGATTCGACTATGGATCTGTCCGCCACCGCACCTGGCCAGCTGCGCGTGATCAAGCGTAACGGCACTGTCGTTCCTTACACCGATGACAAAATCACCGTCGCCATCACCAAAGCGTTTCTTGCAGTTGAAGGCGGCACCGCTGCCGCTTCGTCGCGCATCCACGACACCGTTGCCCGCCTGACCGAACAAGTCACTGCGACCTTCAAGCGCCGCATGCCTTCGGGCGGCACCATCCACATCGAAGAAATCCAGGACCAGGTCGAACTGGCCCTGATGCGTGCCGGCGAGCAGAAAGTGGCTCGCGACTACGTGATCTACCGCGATTCGCGCGCCAAGGAACGTGCCGTGCGCACGCCCGCCGAAGAAGCGGCGGTACAAGCGCACCCGTCGATCCGCATCACCCTGGCCGACGGCAGCTTCGCGCCGCTGGACCTGGGCCGCCTGAACACCATCATCACCGAGGCCTGCGAAGGCCTGGAAGAAGTCGACGGCGACCTGATCCAGCGCGAAACCCTGAAGAACCTGTACGACGGCGTGGCCCTGACCGACGTCAACACCGCCCTGGTGATGACCGCCCGTACCCTGGTTGAACGCGAACCGAACTACTCGTTCGTGACCGCGCGCCTGCTGATGGACACCCTGCGTGCCGAAGGCCTGGGCTTCCTGGGCGTGGCCGACAGCGCCACCCACCACGAAATGGCAGAGCTGTACGCCAAGGCCCTGCCTGCGTACATCGCCAAGGGTATCGAATTCGAATTGCTGAACCCGGTCCTGGCCACTTTCGACCTGGAAAAACTCGGCAAGGCGATCAACCACGAGCGTGACCAGCAGTTCACCTACCTGGGCCTGCAGACCCTGTACGACCGTTACTTCATCCACAAGGACGGTATCCGTTTCGAACTGCCGCAAGTGTTCTTCATGCGCGTGGCCATGGGCCTGGCGATCGAAGAGAAGCACAAAGAAGACCGTGCGATCGAGTTCTACAACCTGCTGTCGTCCTTCGACTACATGTCGTCGACCCCGACCCTGTTCAACGCCGGTACCCTGCGTCCACAGCTGTCGAGCTGCTACCTGACCACCGTGCCGGACGACCTGTCGGGCATCTACCACGCGATCCACGACAACGCCATGTTGTCCAAATTCGCCGGTGGCCTGGGCAACGACTGGACGCCGGTGCGCGCACTGGGTTCGTACATCAAGGGCACCAACGGCAAGTCCCAGGGCGTCGTACCGTTCCTGAAAGTGGTGAACGACACCGCCGTAGCGGTCAACCAGGGCGGCAAGCGCAAAGGCGCTGTGTGTGCCTACCTGGAAACCTGGCACATGGACATCGAAGAGTTCATCGAGCTGCGCAAGAACACCGGTGATGACCGTCGTCGTACCCACGACATGAACACCGCCAACTGGATCCCGGATCTGTTCATGAAGCGCGTCTTCGATGACGGCAAGTGGACCCTGTTCTCGCCCTCCGAAGTACCGGACCTGCACGACCTGACCGGCAAGGCCTTCGAAGAGCGCTACGAGTACTACGAAGCCCTCACCGAGTACCCAGGCAAGGTCAAGCTGTTCAAGACCATCCAGGCCAAAGACCTGTGGCGCAAGATGCTGTCCATGCTGTTCGAAACCGGCCACCCATGGCTGACCTTCAAGGACCCGTGCAACCTGCGCAGCCCGCAGCAGCACGTGGGCGTGGTCCACAGCTCGAACCTGTGCACCGAGATCACCTTGAACACCAACAATGACGAGATCGCCGTTTGCAACCTGGGCTCGATCAACCTGCCGAACCACATCGTCAACGGCAAGCTGGACACCGCCAAGCTGGAGCGCACCGTCAACACCGCCGTACGCATGCTCGATAACGTGATCGACATCAACTACTACTCGGTGCCGCAGGCGCAGAACTCCAACTTCAAGCACCGCCCGGTGGGCCTCGGGATCATGGGCTTCCAAGACGCTTTGTACCTGCAGCACATTCCTTACGGTTCGGACGCTGCGGTCGAGTTCGCCGACAAGTCCATGGAAGCGGTCAGCTACTACGCGATCCAGGCTTCCTGCGACCTGGCCGACGAGCGCGGCGCCTACGAGACGTTCCAGGGTTCGCTGTGGTCCAAGGGCATCCTGCCGCTGGATTCGCAACAGATCCTGATCGAAGCCCGTGGCCAGAAGTACATCGACGTTGACCTGAACGAAACCCTGGACTGGGCACCGGTACGTGCCCGTGTGCAGAAAGGTATTCGTAACTCCAACATCATGGCCATCGCACCGACCGCCACCATCGCCAACATCACCGGCGTGTCGCAGTCGATCGAACCGACCTACCAGAACCTGTATGTGAAATCGAACCTGTCGGGCGAATTCACCGTGATCAACCCGTACCTGGTGCGCGACCTCAAGGCCCGCGGCCTGTGGGACTCGGTCATGATCAACGACCTGAAGTACTACGACGGTTCCGTGCAGCAGATCGAGCGCATCCCGCAGGAACTCAAAGAGCTCTACGCGACTGCGTTCGAAGTGGACACCAAGTGGATCGTTGACGCCGCCAGCCGTCGTCAGAAGTGGATCGACCAGGCGCAATCCCTGAACCTGTACATCGCCGGCGCTTCGGGCAAGAAGCTGGACGTGACCTACCGCATGGCTTGGTACCGTGGCCTGAAAACCACTTACTACCTCCGTGCCCTGGCCGCGACCAGCACCGAGAAGTCGACCATCAACACCGGTAAGCTGAACGCAGTGTCCAGCGGCAACCACGGTGATGATTCGGTACTCGCCGCCCCGGCCGGCCCGGCGCCAGTGCCAAAGGCCTGCGCGATCGACGAGCCGGATTGCGAAGCTTGCCAATAAGCTGAGCCCGCTGGGTTAACCAGCCCCCGTTATGCTTATCGCATACCGGGGGCTTTGTTTTGCCGGATGAACAGCGCCGCGACTAGAACAAGACGGTTGCAATACCCGATCGAGGCATGCCGCCGCGTTTGCCCCACAACTCAATACGGCCCTCAATCACGGCCATCGAATGACCGTCGTATTCCACCGTCCCCACCTTGCTGCTTCTCAAGTCAGCATCGGTTGCCGGCCGGTAACGTCCCCTCAAACCCAAACGATCCAGCCCTTCACGCGAGTGTTCACCATCGTTGAGGCTGTTCATGGCCGCCTGAAAACTGCGTCCGGCGCTACCATCGTTGTTTTCCATCTGCGCCCGCTTGGCGCTCGCGGCATACATGAAGTTGGCATCGGTCATCATTGCCGGGTCATCGCCCTTGAAACGCGCATGAGTGGCCGCCTGCCTCACTTCATCCTTGGACAAAGACAGCTGGAAGCCGTCACGCATGGTCACTTCATAGCCGTTGCCAACCTCCTTGACCTCTTTGAAAACGTCCGTAGGTTTTTGGCCGTACTGCATCATTGCAGCCTTTATTGCCGATACCGTCACGCAATTGCCGTCAGGCCCCTGGCTGAACCCACTCCAGATATTGTTCGGCTTCTGCCCGGGGCTGCTCGTGTCGGGCTTGTAGTTATAGTGCCTTGAGCCTTCGGTAATCGGCTTGTGGCTCATCGACTCGCTGGGACCGAACCCGCCGCGGCCAGGAAAATGACCGCCGCCACCGCCACCGCCGCCACCAGGCGATGGGGGCGCGGGAGAAGGAGAAGGCGCATCCGGAAACAAATCCGGAAACAGCATCTTCAACAGCTCAAGCCATCGCCGGGACCATTCGTCCTTGAGTTGCTCGAGGATCTTCTTGAACGCATCGTCCCCCAGCGCTTTGCGCTTCTCGTTGAGCTTGTCGCGTAGCTCCCGGACGGTCTGGCTCTTGCCGGTACTTTGGGCGTCGTCCAGTTCCTTGAGCAGTGCTGCGACGGCGTTCTTAGTTGCGCCCGCGTCCTCGCTGATATCGTCTGTCGCGCCCTTGCCGCTCAAATAAAGCGGTGCCGCTGCAGCGGCCCCGGCAAAACCCACCTGCCACTGATTTCCCATCGCTGTCCCCACCCCAGATCACAAGCTCAACGGCTTGCCGCCTCCTGGGTGGCATTGAGGGCGTAGGGCGTTCCATACGATATTCGTCAGAAAAAAAAACCCCTCGATCGAGGGGTTTTCAGTCAAGCGCGTGACGCCATGGCATCAGGTCATCTGAATGATGGTCTGCATGATGGTGCTTTGGGTGGAGATGGTCTTGGCGTTCGCCTGGTAGTTGCTCTGGGCCTTGATCAGGTCCACCAGCTCGTTGGTCAGGTTGACGTTGGAGTTCTCCAGGGAGTTGGCCACGATCGAGCCCAAGGTCCCGGACTGCGGGGTGTCGTAACCTGGCTGGCCCGAGGCGAAGGTTTCACGCCAGGAAGTGCCGCCCGCCGGCTGCAGGCCTTGTTCGTTGTTGAAGCTGGCCAGAGAAATCTGGCCGATGGCCTTGCTCTGCTGGTTGCTGAACGTTGCGAACAGTACACCGTTGCCGTCGATTTTGAGGCCGGTGATCTGGCCGGTGGCATAACCGTCGGTCACCGGTGGGTTACGGTAGGTGGCCGAGTTGTACTGGGTGATGTTAGCCATGTTGATGGCGATACCGGTCGGGTTGGCATCCGCGCCGTTTGCCTTCCATACGCCGTTGGTCACGGTACCCGGTACCCACCCAGTAACGTTCAGGGTCGTGCTGGAAACGGTACCGGTCAGAATACCGGTGAGTTTGCCGGCACCGTCAAAGCTCAGGGTCGACGGTACAGGCGGCGTCGAAGGCGTGCCGGTCGGCGCCGAACCGTCCGGGTTGCGGCCATCGATCAAGGTATAGGCGTTCCACTTGTTGCCGTCGGTTTTCACCAGGTACTGCACCATCGGGTGCGCGTTGCCCTGGGAGTCGTACAACGTGGTGCTGTACTGGGTGGTGAACGTACTGGTATCGGACGGGTTGAACGGCTTGAGCGTCTGGTCGATCACCGGCTCAGAGGAGTTCAGGTTACTGGTGGAGTCCACTTTGGTGGACGCCTTCGGCGGCAGGTTGGACAGGTTCAATTGCAGGTCGGTCAGGCCGCCCTTGATGATCTTGCCGTCGTCATCCGCGGCGTAGCCCTGCAGACGCGAGGTGCCGGTGTTGTTGGTGATGTAGCCGTCCTTGTCGGCACGGAACGCACCGGAACGAGTGTACTCCAGCGAACCGTCGCTGCCCTTCTGCACGAAGAACCCGCCGCCCTGGATCGCCATGTCCAGGATACCGCCGCTGCCGTTGACGTCGCCCTGGGTGAATTGCTGCGACACCGCCGCCAGGTTCACGCCGTTACCGATGCTGTTCTGGCCGGTGCCCAGTTTGGACGCGGCGTAGATGTCGGCGAATTCCGCACGGGACGACTTGAAGCCGGTGGTCGCAACGTTGGCGATGTTGTTGCCGGTCACGTCCAGCTGTTTGTTGGCCGCATAGAGGCCGCTAAGGCCGATGTTAAAAGACATGTTTCTCTCCCTCTGCCGTATTTAGCCGGCTCTATGTACCGATAGTCTGAATTTGCGACAGCTTGACGCTGCCCATGCCGCCCGCCAGGTTCAGCAGCATTTCGCCGCCGGTCTTGCTCAATGTCACGCTGGTGACGGTTGCCGGCAGCGAGGTGGCCAGGGCCACCGATTCGCCCTTGTCGTTCTTGGTGGTGGCCGCGAAGGTATAAGTACCCGCCGCCGCCACTTCACCCTTGTCGTTCTTGCCGTCCCAGATAAAGTCGGACGTGCCGGCGCTTTGGGCACCCATGTCGATAGTGCGGACCACGTTGCCGTCCTTGTCGGTGATCTTGACGGACACATTGCCCGTCGCCGCCGTCACTGCCACCGAACCGTTCATGCTCTTGCTGGTATCGACCAGCGCCTTGTCGGTCTGGGTGATGATCGAGCGCCCCACCAACGACGAAGCCTGCAACGCCTGGGAGGAGCTGAAGTTGCTGGAAATCGAGTTCACCGAGTCGTTCAGGGTGTTGATGCCTTCCAGGCTGCTGAACTGCGCCAGTTGGGCGACGAACGCGCCGTTGTCCTGGGGCGACAGCGGGTTCTGATTTTTCAGCTGGGTAACCAGCAACTGCAGAAACGCGTCCTTGCCCAGCGACTGATTGCCGGTCGCGGCCTTGGAGGCGTTCGCCAGATTAGTGTTATCCGACGCCGTCTTGACCTTCGAATTGAAAAGGTCCTGAACCGCCGTATTGTTAGACGTATCGACAATGGCCATGGTTGGCGCCCCTTATCACTGACCCAGGGTCAGGACCTTCTGCATCATGGTTTTGGCGGTGCTCATCATTTCCGCGTTGGTCTGGAACGAGCGGCTGGCCGAAATCATGTCCGCCATTTCCTCGACCACATTGACGTTCGGGTAGTACACGTAGCCTTTTTCGTTGGCCGCCGGATGGTTCGGCTCGTAACGGGCTTCGAGGTTGCTCTGGTCTTCGACCACACCGAGCACCTGCACGCCCTGGCCTGCGGCATCCTGGTTCTGGAACAGCGAATCGCTGCCGCCGCTCTGGCCGCCCTGGAACATGGTGGCGAACACCGGGTGACGGGCGCGGTAGGTTTGGTCAATGCTCGAAGACACAGTCTCGGCGTTGGCGATGTTACTGGCGACGGTGTTCAAGCGCGTGGTCTGCGCGCTCATGCCACTGCCGGCAATATTGAAAACACTGGACAGGGACATGGCTTACTCTCCACGCAGGGCTGACATCAGCCCTTTGAATTTACTGTTGAGCAGGGTAAAGCTGGCCTGAAAGTTCACCGAGTTCTCGGCATAGGCCGATTGCTCCAACTGCGCATCGACGGTGTTCTGGTCGATGGACGGCTGCATCGGCGTGCGATACAGCAGCGACTCGTCGCCACTGCTCAGGCCTTGCGCTTCGATATGACGGTTGTTGGTCATGTTCAAGGCGAAGGTGCCGTTCTTGGTCTTGTCCTGCTGCGCGGCGAGCACGGCAGAAAAGTCCAGGTCCCGAGCCTTGTAGTTCGGGGTATCGGCGTTGGCAATGTTGTTGGCCAGGACTTCGGCACGCTGGGCGCGGAAGCCCAGGGCTTGTTCGTGGATACCGAGCGCTTTATCGAAGCTGATGCTCATGGCGGAAACCTTTAGGCTGACCTGCTGTTCGTTAACAGAGGTATAGCAAGGTGCATGCCAATCTTTTCAACGCCCGTATATCAAGGACTTAAGCCGATATTGCCGGCGGCAATGCCAGAAAAGCGGCAAGCGGCTTCCGCCTGGCGCCAGTAAAGCGGCAATGGGGGATTGCCGCGAAACTAAAAGTGGGAGAAGGCTTGCCTCCGACAGCGGCGTATCAAGTCATGGATAGGTGACTGATCCAAACGCTATCGGGGGTAAGCCCCCTCCCACATTTTTGACTGCACAGGCCTTGTTTACTTGGCCTGGTAAATGATGCCAGGGCTGCACTGCACCATCTGGTAATGGTCCGGCAGGCCGTTCAGTGCTTCGGAGGCCCCGAGGAACAGGTAGCCGCCCCGCTTGAGCGTGCCATGGATGCGCAAGAGGATGTCTTTCTTCACTTCCGCCGAGAAATAGATCAGCACGTTACGGCAGAACACCATGTCGAACTTGCCCAGACTGGCGTAACTGTCGAGCAGGTTGAACGAACGGAACTCCACGCGGCTCTTGATCGGCGCCTTGACCGCCCAACGCCCCGCCCCTTTGGAGTCGAAGTAACGTTGCAGACGCTCCTGGGACAAACCACGGCCCAGGGCCAGGCTGTCGTACTCGCCGGTTTTGCAATTGGTCAGCATGGTCCCGGACAGGTCGGTGGCGACGATCTGTGCCCCGGCCTTCAACTGGCCCATGTTGGTCCGCTCGAACTCGTCGATGGCCATGGAAATCGAGTACGGCTCCTGCCCCGACGAACAGGCCGCCGACCAGATGCGCAAGCGCTGGCCGGGGCTGGCCTTGATGGCCTCCGGCAGCACCTTGCTCTTGAGCACTTCAAAGGGGTAAGTGTCTCGAAACCACAGGGTTTCGTTGGTGGTCATGGCATCGACCACCATCTCCTTGAGCCCACCGCGCGGCTGACTCTGGATCCGCTGAACCAACTCGCCCAGGGACTTGATGCCCTGCTGCTCCATGAGCTTGTTGAGACGGCTGGATACCAGGTACTGCTTGTTCTCACCGAGCAATATGCCACAGGCTTTTTCCAGGAAGACCCGGAACTGTTCAAAATCCAAATTACCCGTAGACACTGATACTACCGCCTCTTAAATCGTGTGACCGCCAAGGAAATACCTTAGCTGTGATCTGCTGCCTTGATCCGGTCGACTACCCGGGATGCGAGGTCATCAGGACGGAATTTGGCCAGGAAGTCATCCGCCCCGACCTTCTTGACCATAGCCTGGTTGAAGACGCCCGACAGCGAAGTATGCAGGACGATATGCAGTTTTTGCATACGCGGGTCACTTCGTATCTCGGCCGTGAGAGTGTAGCCGTCCATTTCCGGCATCTCGATATCCGAGATCATCATCAGAAATTCTTCTTCCGGCTTCTTGCCTTCGTCCACCAGTTTGCGCAGGTAATCCAGCGCCTGGCGGCCATCATTGAGCGCCACCACGTCAACGCCGACGGTTTGCAGGCAACGGGTCACCTGCTTACGCGCCACCGAGGAATCGTCCACGGTAAGCACACGCAGGGACACGGCCTTGTGCGCCGTCTCGGCGTCCACCACTCCCACCGAAATCGTCTCCGAGGTGGGAGCCACTTCGGCGAGAATTTTTTCCACGTCGATGATTTCGACCAACTGGTTATCGACCCGCGTCACCGCCGTGAGGTAATGATCGCGGCCGGTGCCCTTGGGTGGCGGATGGATCTCTTCCCAGTTCATGTTGACGATGCGCTCCACCGAGCGCACCAGGAAGCCCTGGGTCTTGGTGTTGTACTCGGTGATGATCACGAACGGACTCTCGCGATCCTGCAGGCCCGACGAACCGGTCGCCAACGCCAGGTCAAGAATCGGGATGGTCGCGCCACGAATATTCGCCACGCCGCACACCACCGGACTGGACTTGGGCATGATCGTCAGCTTGGGGCACTGCAACACTTCCCGCACCTTGAACACGTTGATGCCGTACAGCTGCCCGCCATCAAGGCGAAAAAGCAACAATTCCAGGCGATTCTGCCCTACCAGCTGTGTGCGCTGGTTTACTGAATCCATTACACCTGCCATGCCCAGACTCCTACGCTAAAACCTTCGGGGGTACGACGCGCACCCAACACTAAACGGCACGAGCTTTGCTATTTGTTGGCTATGGATATGAAAACGACAGTTTCCCGACACCCCCGCCACCGCAGATTGCTCTGCGTCACGTTGGCATTGCTTGCTTTCTGCCTGGGCGCCACGGCCCGCGCAGAGAACGTCACCTTGCCTGATCTCCTTATCGGCGTCACTCAGGGCTTTCTTGAGTTCACTGTAGAAGATTATCTGGCAAGCACACAGACGCCGGGGCGTTATGAAATCCAAGTCAACCAGCTGGACCCACGCCTGCGCATGCCACTATGCGACAAGGAATTGACAGCGACCCTGGAAAGCCCGGCCCAGCCCATCGGCCGCGTGACGGTGCGTGTACGCTGCGACGGCGCCTCGCCCTGGACCGTATTTGTGCCGGCGCAGGTCAAACTGTTTCGCGATGTGGTCGTGGTAGCGAGACCGCTCAAACGCACCGGCATCATCAGTTTTGAAGACGTGGTGCTGCGTGAACGCGACATCAGCCAGATCAATCAGGGCTATCTGACGTCCGTTGATCAGGCCATCGGCCAGAGGTTGACCCGACCAGTGGTCACCGACCAGCTCCTCACGCTGGTCCATCTGGAGCAGGCCGAGGTGATTCGCAAGGGCGATCAAGTGGTGATTTCCGCCAGCAGCGGCGCCTTGAACGTGAAAATGCCGGGAGAAGCGCTGTCCAACGGGGGCATGAGCGAACAGATCCGCGTCAAGAATCTCAACTCCAATCGCGTCATCAAGGCGCGCGTGACCGCGCCGGGGCAAGTCGAGGTGGCCTTATAGATCACTGGTAGAGGACGCTGGGTTTTCCTACACTGTGCACGGACAAGTCCCGTGTGGAGATTTATTGTCATTCGCGCCTAAAGTTAATCCGGGTATGGCCGAAAACATGGCAAGCGTCCAAATACCCAGAGGTTTTTTATCATGGTCATTGATTTCAGTCGTTTAAATAACTCCCCGGCTACGTCCGGCGCCACGCGCACTTCAGGTGCCAAGGAAAGTGCAGACGCCAAGGCTGCGCTGCCCGCCAAGGCAGAACAGGCCAGCGCCAGCCAGAGCGGGGAATCGGTACACCTGAGCAATGAGGCTCAACAGTTGCAGAAGGTCACTGACTCGCTGCGCGATCAACCGGTCGTCAATAAAGCCCGCGTGGCCGAATTGAAACAGGCAATCGCTGATGGCAGCTACAAAGTCGACAGCAACCGTGTCGCCAGCAAGCTGCTTAACTTCGAAGCCGAGCGCTAGGCAAAGGCCTGCGCTGGGCTTCTGGACGCTTAAATCCCAAGGCCAGCCATGCATCACGACGAAAATCTGCTTCAACTGATCATCGATGATCTTGAGCCGACGCAACAATTGCTCGATCTGCTCAAAGAAGAGTCCCTGGCCCTCTACGGTCGGGACATGCCGCTGCTCGAAGAAATTCTCGCGCGCAAGCAGTCGCTGATTGTCCTGCTGGAGCAGCACGGCAAAAAACGCAGCCAGATCCTGATCAGCCTGGGCCTGCCGGCCAATCACGACGGGCTCGCGCAACTGGCCAGCCACTCCTCGGTCGGCGAACAGCTGCTGGCCCAGAGCAAAGAACTCAATCAATTGCTTGCCAAGTGCCAGGAAGCCAACCAGCTTAACGGCCAATCGATCCAGCTTCAGCAAGCCACCACGGCCAACCAGTTGCGTATCCTCCACGGCGGCGAGCCACCGGCGCTTTACAATGCCCAGGGTTCCACCTCGCGCCTGGTCAAGCCAAGCACTCGCAGCCAAGCCTGACATCGTTTATCGCGCGCCCTATCCAAGGCGCGCTACATGCTGGCAAAATGCCGGTTCTTGCGTGTAGTCGTATTTTGCCTGGAGATGGAAGAACCGTGTTCAACGCCCTTAATGCGGAAGATGCTCCGCAGCCCCCCAAGGTCCTCACCACGCCCCTGGAAATCGCCGGCACCTTGCGAATGCTGCAGGAAAGCCATGACCCGCTGATCATCACCTTCCACGAGCGCAGCCAGCGTTTCCAGAGTTATCTGGTGGATGTCGACCGGGACAACAAGACCCTGGCGCTGGACGAAATGATCCCCCGCGACGGTGAACGCCACCTTGAAAACGGCGAGCCGTTCCGCATCGAAGGCTTTCACGACGGCGTGCGTGTCGCCTGGGAAAGCAACGGCAGCCTGACCATCAGCGAAAAAAACGGCCATCGCATCTATACCGGCAGCATGCCCGACGAGGTGGTCTACCATCAGCGGCGCAATGCCTTTCGCGCCGCTCTGAAACTGGCGCAACTGGTGAACATCGAGCTGGGCGGCGAAAAGCTCAAGGCACCGGTCAGCGGCAAGCTGCTGGATATTTCCGCTACCGGCTGCAAATTGCGTTTTGAGGGTGATATCTGCGCGCGCCTGCAATTGGGACAGGTGTACGACCGCTTTGTCGCCGCCCTGCCCTTCGGCAGCATGACCACTTCAGTCGAACTGCGTTACCTGCACTTCGAAGAAAAGATCAACACCACTTTCGCCGGCGTACGCTTCCACAACATGAGTGGCCTGGTGCAGCGCCAGGTTGAGCGATTTGTTTACCAGTTGCAGCGCGAAGCCCGTCGATTCGATAAAGACGACGATTTTTAAACGGTCCGGTCAGCGACAAAAAAACGGGCAGCTCCTTAAAGGGGCTGCCCGTTTTTTGTTTCAGGGGCGCGCCCTGCTCAAGTCGTGAGGATGCTCGTCCGGGTCCAACGGTTCGGTGGGCGGTTCAGGGCTCGGCTCGTCGACCGGCGGCTGCTCGGGGTCGGTTTGCGCCTCAGGCGGGGTGGTCTGCATCTGGTCCTGCACCACCTGCTCATCCACCCGCGGATCCAGTGCCGCTACCAGCGGCGAACTGGACATGCTGTCGGGCATGGCCACGTGGTGCAACGGTGCATCGTCCACCTGGTGCAGGTTGGTCACCGCTTTAGGACGAATGCGCCATACCAGAATCAGCGCACACAGGCTGAAAAACGCGTACAGCATCTGGCTGCCGAACAGCTTCATCACCACGCCCGCGAGCAGCGGCCCGATACTGGCGCCGACGCCATAAGTCACCAGCAGCATGGCCGTCAGGGAAACCCTACGATCGCCCTCGACATGATCATTGGAAAACGCCACCGCCAACGGGTAAAGGCAGAACTGCACCAGCGAGCACAGGAATCCGGCGACGAACAGCACCTCCAGCGGTACTTGGGTGAGGATCGCCAGCGGCAGGGCCGCAACGGCCAGGCACAGCGCAAAGCAGCGGATCAGCAGCGCGCGGTCATAGCGGTCCGACAGCCAGCCCAGCGGCCACTGCACCAATAAGCCGGCGAAAATGCAGCTACCCATGAACAGACCGACCTGCTCGGTCGTCAACCCTTGCTGGGCCGCGTAGAGCGGCGCCAGGCCGTAGAACGACCCGACGATCAGCCCCGCGCCGAGTACCGTGCTCAGTGATTGCGGCACGCGCTTGATAAAGAAGCGCGGCTCCATCGGTGCCGGGTGCAAGGGTGCGGGGTGGATGCGCCGCGTCATCGCCACTGGCACCAGGCACAGCGCAAAGCACAGCGCCACCAGCATCAGCAGCTCAAGGCCGAGCTGGGGATGCATCACCAGGATCAACTGCCCGAGCACCAGGCCCAGGTACGAAGCGATCATATAACCGCTGAACACCACGCCACGCTGCTTGGCATCCGCCTGTTCGTTAAGCCAGCTTTCGATAACCATGTACTGGCACATCATCCCCAGGCCCACGATCACCCGCAGCACGATCCAGGCCGGCAGCCAGTCGATCAGACCATGGCCAAGCACTGCGGCGCCGACGATGCCGGCGCAGGTAGCATAGGCGCGGATATGCCCGACCCGGGCAATCAGGCGGTGCCCGATTTTGCCGCCCAGCACCAGGCCGAAGTAGTTGGCCGCCATCAGCGCACCCACCCACAGGCTGTCGACATGATCGGCCGCCAGGCGCAGGGCCAGGTAAGTACTGAGCAGGCCGGAGCCGATCAGCATCATCAAGGAGGCGAAATAAAGGGCTCGAAAAGATTTCCAGATCTGGCGCATCGGCGTTCCGAGCGGCTCCTTGCAGTGAGAGACAGGGCTATCGGCATGATAGTCCTGGGTAGCCGGTTCCGGACAGGCGGTACGGGCGGTTTCCGGGGAAAATTTGTTTAAAACGATTGGCTACAGCTCAGACGCTGCCCAGTGAGGTGCAAGTTACAACGTTGCACTAAATACACGCCAAGCCCCTGCTGTGAACCTGGATCGTCGCCAAGGTTCGACCGGGGTTGGAAAAGATCCGGCGCACACAAAAAAGCCCCGCCGGATATCTCCGTGCGGGGCTTTGAATCTGGTGTCCCAGGGCCGGTTCGAACGGCCAACCTTCCCCTTAGGAGGGTCATATAAAGCCCAGCCACCATTGAGGAAGCGCAGCGTTTATTGGCCCTAGCGTCCGGTTGTGTCCGTAAAAACGACTACGTATAGTTCTTTTTGCACCCACCATGCACCCATGGGAACAAATTGAAAGAGAAGCTAACAGCCAAACTGCTCGGATCACTGCACGTCACTGGCAACGAATACGAAGTTCACGATACCACCGTCGGCGGTCTATTCGTGCGTGTTACTGCCGCAGGTGCAAAATCTTACGTCGTCTCCTGGGCCCGTGGCCGGAAGAAGACTTTAGGCCGTGTCGGCATACTCACGCTTGATCAAGCGCGCACTGAGGCCACTCAGTACCTCGCAGAAGCCCGAGCACATGGAGAGCCTCTGGCGGTCAGTCAAGGCCGAAGGGGCGCCACCCTGCCCTCCTTACGCGACTTCATTGAAGACACCTATATGCCGTGGTTCAAGGCTCATCACAAAGGCCACGAGAAGACGCAGCACACCCTCAGTAATAACTTTGACCCAATCATGTCCCAGCGCCTGGACGCGATCACCGGACGAGACCTGGAGCAGATCCGCACCGGTTGGATGCAGGCCGGCAACAAGGCCTCGACGGTGAATCGAAAAATGGGCTCGATTAGTGGTGTTTTCAGTCGTGCCGTTGAGTGGGAGTACATCGATACACACCCGCTGACCAAGCTGAAACAGCTCAAAGTCGATTCAAAGGGGGTGATTCGCTACCTGGCTGCTGACGAGACCAAGCGTCTACGCGACGCCCTGGACGCTCGACAGGATGAAATGAGGGCCGAGCGCGAGAGTGCAAACACCTGGCGGACGGACCGCCACAGAGAGCCGATGCCAAGCCTGCTGGAACTGCCTTTCACCGATCACCTGAAGCCAATGGTGTTGGTATCGTTGAATACCGGCATGAGGCGCGGAGAGCTGTTCGACCTGAAATGGTCAGCAGTGAACTTCGGCACCAAGACAATCACAGTCGCTGGGGCCACCACCAAGACCAGCGATACGCGCCACATCCCGATGAACAAGGAGGCGTTGGGCGTACTTGAAGCCTGGAAGAAGCAGGTGAAAAAATCGCCGTATGTGTTCCCTGGCCAGGACGGCGGTCGCTTTGAAGACGTGAAAAGCGCCTGGCTCAAGTTACTTGAGCGGGCGCAGATCGACGGGTTCCGCTGGCACGATATGCGTCACGACTTCGCTTCACGCCTCGTAATGGCCGGCGTACCGCTCAACACGGTACGGGATCTGCTAGGGCACGCCGATATTAAGATGACACTACGATATGCCCATCTGGCGCCTGAAACAAAAGCCGCTGCGGTTGAACTCATTTAGCCAGAGAGTGAGCTCGCATACTTTTGTAATCGGCATAGCCCGGCTGAAGTGGCTTGTTGTTCGAGAGGAACCTCACGTATTCCTCAACAATTGGCCATTCCCTCTCCACCAACGCAAGGTTCACGCGAGGTTGCATTCGCGGTTCAAAGCCAAACGTATCTTTCGAACCGTTTAGATCCCCAAAAACATCGAATTCCCCGTCGAAATACTTATCGCCGTTGATAAACATAGCGACCATCGACAACTCCTCGCCAGCAAAATCAGGCCCTAGAGTTCCAGCGCGTAATTTGTAAAGCGTTTCATTCTCCGACCAGATCGCCGCGAATGCGACCATGAAACTGACTTTCTCCAATTTTTTTTGCGGAGTTTTAAACGGATTCGCAATGATTCTGTCATTCATCCCATTCTCAAGGCATGACTCTAGGATCTTTACGATTTTCTCGTTTCGCGAGACCGCCAGCAACTCCAGCGCGGCTTTGAGGTAGGGGTCGACCCTAGCTGATAAAACCGCCTTCTTTGAACGATTAGCCATTTTCCCTCCTCTGAATGTCCACAATATTTTTGCTTGCAGATCGTGTTACTTACAAATAGGATGTTTACGTCCGGACCAGTATCGTACAGTCCGCTCCACCGATCAAGGACAGGCAAGCTAATGAACAATCCCGAACACATTTCCCCCCTTGCAGTTAGCGTTGAAGACGCAGCCCGCGTGGTTGGCTATTCAAGATCAGGCGTTTATGAGCTCATCGCTGCGGGCGACCTTAAAGCTTTCAAACTCGGACGGCGGCGTCTGATTCTGATGACCGAGCTCAAGGCGTGGATTGAACGCGCAGCAAAGGAAGGATCAAGGTGAGCGCGTCGTTATTCGAGGGGGCAAATCTGCAAAGAATTCTATCGCGCAGCTTAGCTCTATACCTGTCCCTCGAAGAAAAGGGTGTCGAGTCAGTGTTCGTACCACTGACTCGACTGTCACACAGCAAATCTGAGCAGACCGCAATGCAACCTTCTAAGCATATCACCATAAATTTGATAGACCATATGGGGGTAATTCTTGATCAACGCAGAATGTCGAACACGACACGAGTAGTTGACCTTGAAGTCCTTCGTTGCTGTGGCGCCTATAAAATTCAAGTGCCGCTCAACTCCCTCAACAAGCAAGATTATCAATACGCCGAATGGGCGGACTCAAACGCCCAAACAATCAAACATGAAAATCTGAGAGTCTTTGGGGGTGCCCAATGAGCATGCTCCCAGGCTTTGCACTGCCCGAGGATTTGCTCTGCGTCAGCCAGGACGCCGAAGCCGGTCTGCCTATCGACGCCATCACCTGTGCGCTCGACCGTGCCGATTCAGTTCTCATGCTGTTGGAAGATCACTTAGACGGCGATAAACCCCTGCTTTCCAACCGCGTGCTGTCGTCTGTTATTTGGGACGTGCGCGGCACCTTGGGTTTGATCAAAACACTCGCCATGTACGGTGATGCCTCCTCTGTGCCGATGGGCCAGAAAGGCGGTGCGCTGTGACCCACTCCAGCACGCGTGGACGCTCCGAGTTTTCCCCTGCCAACGGTAACGGCCAAAACCTGTTTCGGGTGAATGCCGGTATCCCGCTGGAGGATGCACTTGAAGCCGTCTCCCAGATTCTGCACCACGCCAATCAACTGATCCTCGATGCAGCCATCAGTGATGCGGGCGAGCGTTTTAGTTGGCCTGCCTTCTACCTCGGCGAAATGGCAAAGGCACTGATCGACGACGTGAACGAGGCGTTGCTTGAGTCGAGGACCACACCATGACTCAGCGCACTGGCAACAACTCAAAACGTCCCAGCTTTGCCGACGTAAAAAGTGCCGCTTTGAAGAATATCGACCGCGTCCTTACTCACTGGCTGCCAAACGGCAAACGTGTCGACGGCGGTAATGAATACACAGCACCGAACCCGACGCGCACGGACAAACGCGCAGGCTCACTCAAGGTCAACTTGAGCAAAGGCACCTGGGCGGATTTTGCCACTGGAGATAAGGGCGGGGACCTGATCGACCTGGTGCGTTACATCGATGGCGGCACCGACGTTGAGGCCTGCAAAAAGCTGGCGGATCTGCTCAGTGTTTCCGCAGGATCTGCAACCACCAAAAGCGCACCGACGAAAAGCGCAGTGCCTGAGTGGGTCGCGATTCAGCCGATCCCGGCCGAGGCCATGAACAAGTGCCCTGCCAAGCACCGACAACACGGCACCCCGTCCAAGGTGTGGATCTATCGCGATGCTCAGGGCCAGCCGGTCATGGCGTTGTATCGCTTCGACCTGGGCCCAGATGAAGATGGCAAACCGCGAAAGGTCTTTGCGCCGTTGACCTGGTGCAAACGCTCCGATGGACAAACCACACAATGGCGTTGGCAAGGCTTGCCTCAGCCAAGGCCCTTGCTGCGTCTGGATGAGCTGGTACAGCGTGCAGATGCGCCTGTGGTGCTATGTGAGGGTGAAAAGGCCGCTGATGCCGCTGCTGAACTGATGCCCGACTACGTCGCCACCTGCTGGCCGAACGGCTCCAACTCTTGGCAAAAGGCTGACCTGACGCCACTCAAAGGTCGCACGGTGGTGCTGTGGCCAGATAACGATGCCAGCGGCAAGACCTGCATGGAGGCCATTGAGCTCAAGCTGATAGAACTGGGCGCTGCATCAGTGCAAGGAATCTCGCTCGACGTGTTCAAGCTCAAGCCAAGCAGCAAAGGCGGGAAACCGACGATCGTTAAGGGTGGAAAATGGGCGGATAGCGACGACGCAGCAGATGCGTTAGCCAAAGGCTGGACCGCAGGCCACGTCGCCGAGTTGGTACGCAACGGCGAGTTTTTCGGCACTGTCGTTGAGCCCACTGAGCCTCAACAAACGAAGGGGAAGCCACCTTCCAAACGCCCTGCGAAATCGAAAAATGACTCATTGCCGGGCGGCTTTCGCCTAACACCTGAAGGGGTGTTTTACTCTGGTGATGATGGCGAGGCGCGCCCCGTGTGTTCACCTCTCGAAATCATCGCTCGCACTCGCGACGACAAGGGTCACAACTGGGGCTTGCTGGTCGAGTTTGACGACCCAGACGGCGCCAGAAAGCGCTGGAACATTCCGGCCCGAACCATGACCGGCGACTTCGGCAAAGACGTGCTTGGTCCGCTGGTAGACATGGGCCTGCGCCTTGCCGGGAGCCGATCAGGACGCAATGCCCGCAACGACCTACAAAGCTACCTCGGCGGCTTCGACAGCGCCCAGCGCGCACGTTTGGTCACACGCTTGGGTTGGCACGACAACGCATTCCTATTGCCCGAACAGCAAATCGGCTCACACGCCGAACACCTGCATTTTTATGAAGCCGGTGCGCAGCTTCCACCAATCAGCGAAGCGGGTTCTCTGGAGCAATGGCAGCAGCAAATCGGCGCGCTGTGCGTTGGTAATCACCGATTGGCGTTTGTCGTCTCTGTGGCCTTTGCGGGACCTCTGCTGAACCTGCTTGGTCATGAGTCGGGCGGTTTCCACCTCTACGGCGACAGCTCCGGCGGCAAGACCACCCACTTGCAGGTCGCTGCCTCGGTCTATGGCGGGCCGCGTCTGGTGCGTTCGTGGCGTTCCACGGATAACGCCCTGGAGTCTATCGCCGCCGCCCACTCAGACGGTCTTCTGGTGCTGGATGAAATCGGCATGTGCGACCCGCGCATTATTGGCGAGACGGTCTACATGCTCGGCAACGGCACTGGTAAGGCCCGGGCGAATGATCGAGGACAAGCGGGCCGACAGGTGCAGGAGTGGCGCTTGCTGTTTCTCTCGACCGGCGAGAAAACGTTGGCGCAGCACATGGCGGATGCCAACAAGGAGCTGAAAGCCGGTATGGAGGTGCGCATGCTCGCCGTGCCTGCGGATGCGAGCAAAGGTCTCGGCATGTTCGATGTGCTGAACGGTTTTGAGGATGCTGCTGCCCTCTCCGATGCGCTCAAGGCCCGTGTAGCAAAATACTACGGCACACCCCTCACCGCCTTCCTGCACGCACTGTGCGCGCCAGGAGAAATGCTCAGGTGGTCGGTGATCGTGCGCCGCACGGTGGAGCAGTTCATCACCCAAAACCTGCCCGCCTCGGCCAGTGGTCAGGCACAGCGTGCAGCACTTCGCTTTGGCCTCGCGGCAGCGGCCGGAGAGCTGGCTACCGCTTTCGATGTGACTGGTTGGCCGGATGGCACAGCTACGACCGCTGCCCGCGTGTGTCTGCATGCATGGCTGACCGAACGCGGCGGCGCCGGGAACTTCGAGGGCGATGCGATCTCGGCGCGATTGCGTCAGGTCATAGAGCGCTTTGGCGAAAGCCGCTTTACTCGCTGGGAGTCTACCGCCGCAAAGATCGATGAGCACGGGCCGCGCACGATTGATCGGTTGGGCTTTCGCAAGACCCTGGAACACGGCATGGGCGACGCCCTGCACACCACCAACACCTACTACGTTTTGCCTGAAGCCTGGCGTGCCGAAATCTTCAGAGGCATGAACATCAGTGCAGTAAATAAGGAGCTGCTGCAACGGGGCATGCTCGAACCGGGAAGCGATGGCAAGGCGTACAGCTTGATTCGTCTACCTGGGTTAGGACCTCAGCGCTGCTATGTGGTGAAGACAGTTCCAGGAAAGGACGAACGCGAGGCAAAAGCCGCCTAGCTGTAAGCCTACAGATCGAGGTAGCGCCGGCTCATTCCCGGCCTCGCCAGCCGTTCAACGACCATGCCTATCAAACGTAGTGCCCAGAGATAATACAGATGACCACTATCCAAGAACTGAAAGACCGCCGCGACACACTGACACACGAAATGGAGAGCATTCGGCTCGACCTGGCACCCTTTGAAGCGGCACTAGAAAGCCCAGAGGTTATCCAACAGGGCCGTCAACGGGCCGTGCAGGATGAAATCAACGATCACAAAAGACGCATCGACTCGCGAAATCTAGAGATCAGCGCACTGAACCAGAAGATAGACCGCCTTGATACATTGGCAAACCGTGAGAGCTTGGCTGCGGGCTATCTCAGCGATATGGCGAACTGGAAAGCCGACGAAATGGAACTCAACGAAAAGCGCAGCAGCATCGAGATCCGGTTGCAGCAGGTCCGCCAGAGCGATCAGGAAGACATGGCAAAGGCCCGACAAGCTGAAACTGACGCAGCCACTGCCTATGCACAGGCCGTCGCCTGGGGCGATGTCGAAGGCGAGAAAGCTGCTAACGCAGAAGCTCAAAAGGCAGCAAAGAACCTCACGGGTGCTGCTGAGCATCACCGCCGCCAACAACTGCTCATCACCGCGCTGGAGCAGGAGCTCGTGACGATTGACCTGCATATCACAGAAGCACAAAAAGAGCGCGCCAAGATCGAAAACCAAGCGGCTCATCTGGCGAACACAGTGTTAGAAGAACAATGGAATAAGGCCGCGAAAACACTGCTGGAGACAGGCGGCAAGCTTTGGGCAGCACGCAACCTGATTAGTCGTGACCCGGTGGGACTGATGAAGCTGGATATCCCTGAACAGGGCGAGCACTTTGGAAGCTGGACCTGGCGCGAACTCGTGGATCGCTCACACCAACACAGCCTGCTTGACCTGCTGGCCGCCTAATCCAAACCTACCCCGAAGCAACCGGCGAGGGCTGGTTGCTTCGGGCCTACCATCGGTCCAATCATGAACAAACCACCACAGAACAGCGCACAGATGCCTGATTACCTGAAGGCCCGAAAGCTCCATTTAAACGGGATAATTGTCGTCCTAGCTGGCGTGAAAAAGCTCAACGCAAGAGCAAACAAAAATACCAAGGTTGAGACGCTCACGATTGATGCAATCAAGGCAGAGCTTGATTTCATTGACCTTCAACTCAAAAGAAAGGGCGACTGATAAAGAGGCGGAAGCCTAAGAAGCTTCCGCTTCGATAGGTCCTCCCATTACGAAAAAGCCTCCAGATTTTTCGGCTTCTGATCTTTGGCGGATGTGGACTTAGGACCGCTTTCGGCTAGAAGCGGTCACTCCGTCGCCCCTACGAAACCGGGAGTTTCAGTCACAGGTTTCGCGGACGAAGGGCGCGCCCCTAAACATCCTTTTCTTGCAACAAAGCCGACCCGCTCGCGGGACTACCTAGATTTACTCTTTGGTCAGAGCGCCCCAGTCAATGTCATCGCGTTCTTCAACCACGATGTTGATGCTACAGAAGAGTTCTGCGCCGACGCGGGTGTAGCTAACAAAGGCGCGTTTTCACCAGACCTTTCACGCTAACGTGCCCCTCCATCGCTGGGACGTGCACCACGTCCCCAACGTTGGGTATGAGAGCGAATCCCGACTCGCTTTCAAATTCGACACCGACGACATCTCCATCGTCAGAAGGTCGCAGGTTTCCCTTGTGCAGTTGCTGATAGTCGATATCTGTACTTCATCTATCACTCCTAAAAACGGAGTACGCAGACTGCATACCCCTGTATAAGAGCCCGCTCAGGATGCTGCGCGCAATTTTTCCTTGGCCACTAAGCTAATCGTGATGGTATCAATAAATTGATATTGATAAATATTTATCGTTTGGTATGTTTAGCAAAACTTTTTGGTCTTTGTCGATAGTAATCACCCAGACCTCAGAGTCGCTCTTGTAAATCAAACACCCGACTATTGTTTTTTTCTCTGTAACAATGCTTGCTCGAGTGCATGTAGTAGAAGCTGCATGTTTTTCACCAGCTTCTTTCCCCGAGGTAAAAGAGTAGCTGGTGATGATGGACATCATTACAAATAAGTACGCCCAGCTAATTGTGTGAACGGACTTTCCTATGCTTGAATTCTTTATATTTACAAATAGCTCTTCTAAAAAGCCCGATCCAAGTTTTTTGAGTATGGAATTTATAATGGCTAATACTAGTGTTATTGCGATTATAATTAAGGCCGGCTTAAAAGCAATATGTAAAAGCTGTCTCCCGCCCTCAAACAATATTCTTTCAAGCGATACGGAAAATAAATCTGGATTGCCGTTTATTTTTCGGAAAAAGGAGTTGTAATAAGCAATTCCGGTTGCGTAGGAAATACCTGTTACTACGAATGTTCCGCCGGCTATGTCAACAATATTACTGCGCATTTGAGCCAACTCTTGTTACTTTTATTCCCGCCTTGTCTTCAAGGTTCGTCGTGTCATGCTTGGGTACTGAAAGGCGAAGCTTAGCCTTGACTTTAGCCGTTTTCTGACCAGTTTTGATTTTTCCGAATGCATCAGCATTCTTTCTTGCGAGCTCTCCTAATAACCGGTCTACGTTTTCGTCTCCATCCCTCTGTAAGAGCCGTTCGTCAACTATTTCTGCAGGAGTGTAAATATTGAACGCGTCGTCAGCGGGACTAAGTTGGTCAGCCGCCGCTACCGCGGTTATCTGCCCCGAGGTGAGTAGAAACGCCAGAGCAAAGGCTCGTAAAACGAACTTAGGGTTCACAGATAGGGGAAGGGGAACCTTGTTAAAAATCCCTCCAGGCGATCCAAAATATGCCTTGGCGGTTAAATCAAATTCTTCCCAAGCGATATCGTCGTTTAAAAGATTGTTGACAAATTCGTCACTAAGCTTTCTTTCTAGAAGCTCTTCAAGTATTACCTGGACGCTTGAGAGATTGTCAAACAACTTGCTAATTATTTTCCCGTTAATGTCTGATCGTGTGCCGATTCGATTGGAGAAATAGAGCTCATTGTTATAGGTGAAGAATGGATAGATCAGTCCAAATATATCCCGCCAGTGTGTGTCTAGATTGGTGACGGTATGACGCGATTGAAATGTTCCCTTAAGCAATCCTCCTACAGTTTCTCTTTTTATTATAGGCCCCCATTCGACACCTTTCCTGAGTCGGTGTTTCAATTTGACTGTCGTCATTTTCTCAGGATCGGCAGAAGAGGCAATAGCTCGACTGCTAAGTGTGGCTTTTGATGATGTGCAGACACCAATCATGATATGAGTGGTGTCAAGTGAGACAACTAAATCTCCTTTCTTAATATCGTTGAGGAAGTGATCTATCTGGTGAAAGCAGTTTCTGCCGGATGCGTTAAACTTCGGTATTTTTGAGGTTTTGTCAATGTATCTTTCGTTTTCAAGTATTAAGCGCCTGATCTGCTCGTTACTGGGGATCTTTGGACTTCCATGGTCTAGGTGATTATAGAATCTATCCAAATGCTCAATAGAAATAACTGAACCCGTTCTGAAATGACGTAAGTACTTTCCGCCCTGAGCGCGAACCATCCAAATACGCTGTCCAGTGTAATGAGCAATTTTAATTTCGGACAAATCCATTTTCTTCAATTCCCTACGGTCGAGTCAAGGTCACAGAGAGCGGCACAGTAATGAGGTGATGAATGCTCCCTCTTTTTGTAAAGGTTCTATTCTAGTCAAGTTCTTATCGAATGCCATCATTTTGGCATCCGCAGCGTTGGTAGTTTCGCCGGCTGTATTTTTCCCGGTCGAGTTTTGCGCACGCAGTCGCCCCCAGTTCCGTCAGCGGACTCGCGTCCATCTATACCGGCTTAGGATGAAGCCGGCGTACGCCATTGTGAAGCGAGAAAAAGTTACAAAAGCCTGTTCAGTGGTCTAAAGCAACGTCGATTTGACGAGTTGTAAAGGGCAGCTTATGGCCGATAGCAGTCGCTCGCGGACTAGCGCTTTCGGCCAGAAGCGGTCATTCATACGCGTCTACCAAGTTGGCATTCAGAACGGCGCGACAGGCTAGAAACTACTATTCAGTGCAGTCGTCCTGTAAATCGCTCTTCAGGGGATCCGGCAGCTAAAACGGCTTCGGCTTTTATCAGCGTGCCATCGAAATCTGCCGGCTTATCCAGCCCTATCCGTGCGCTGGTGCAGTAAAGCGTTTCATAACCAAGTCCCGCTAACACCGGACAAGTGGTCTGAATACACGGGGAGTCGATCACGCTGTCAACTTTGCCGTCAGTCGCGTAACGCACGACTCTGCTACCGCCCCATTCCGCATTCCAGAGAAAGCCCTGCGCATCAATACAAGAACCGTCTGGAGCACCCTGACCGTTGACTGTAGTGAATACACGCTGGTTTTCTAGCGACGGGTAATCGCAGCAGAAAATGCATCCTTGCAGGGAGTCCGCGTAATACATGGTGGAACCGTCCGGGCTAAAACAGATGCTGTTCGGGATCGCCACTTCGGGAAGGTCCAGCGTTTCAGTCTTGAGCGTCGCGGCATTGAACCGGTGAAATCGCCCTATAGTTTGCACCGCCTCACCGGCATCCATAGTGCTAAACACAAAGTTGCCCATACGGTCGCAGCGGCCATCATTGACCCGGGTTCCGGGTACTCCAGGCGTGATGGTAATTTTGGTGAAGCGAAGAGTACTCAGGTTGTAATAACCTAGGCAGGAGGCCAATCCCATTAGCAATACGTCTGTATTGGTCGTAAGGGCGAACGACCCCAGCGGCTCGGGCACTCGCCAGTGCTGTACTTCACCGCTCACGGGGTCCAGAGCAAGCAGTTCGCAACCAGGGATATCGGTCCAGAACAGGCGTTCCGTTCTTTCACACCAGACAGGGCACTCGCCAAGAAGACTGGTGGTGCCGCTTAGGGTTTTAAACATGGTTGCGTCCTACGAAACAGGATGGGGCAAACAAGGCAGTCAGTTGGAGAAAAGCGCTGACCACCTGTCACCGAACAGGGCGATGGCCAGTCCTGCGAGCATCACCATCGACCCGGCCAACTTGATGAGAGACACCGGCCTTTCCGATGCCCCCATCAATCCGAAATGATCGATAACCAGTGAGGAGATAATCTGACCTGCGATAGCGAGGCCCAGCAGGGCTGACAGGCCGATTTTTGGCGCAAGCACCACATAACTAAGCAAGGCACCGGCACCCAGCAGACCGCCCAGCAGGCTCCACCAGGGCTGGGCAGGTATAGCCGCCAGTGAGGCCACTATCCCGCCACGCATCAATGAAAAGACGCCCAGGCACACCGCTCCGGCAGTAAATGAGAACAGCGCCGCCGCTACGGAATCTCCACCCACACCTTTAGCGAGTTGACCATTCAGCGTGGTCTGCAGGGTAATGCCAAGCCCCGCGGCGATGGCCAGCAGGTAGTAAGCTGCGTTCATTTCGCGCCTCCTTACTTGGCTGACTCAAGCGGCATGAATGTCTCGGCAAAAATATCCGGCTGGTAGCCTGCGGCAGCAAACAGATGCTCACGGGATTCGTCGATTGCTGCACGCAGCCTTTCGCTGTCCACGCCCAGCACCTTGCCGCCGCGCTTGACGATGCGCCCGCCAATCATGACCGTGTCGACATTGCTGCGTTCGGCCGCGTGTACCACGGTGCCGAATGCGTTACCCGACGGGTAAAGGTTGATGTCCTGCGCATTGATAAGGATCAGGTCGGCCTGTTTGCCGGGGGTCAGGGTGCCGACTTTGTCCTGCAATCCTGCACAGGTGGCGCCGTCAAGAGTGGCGGCTTTGAGCAGGCCATGAGCCGACAGGGTCACCGGATGATGCTCTGCGCCGCAGCAGCGCTGCTGGTGCATGCCCATGACGCGTTGCAGGTAGAACGCCACCCGCATCTCCATGAACATGTCACCGCTATAGGAGGTTTCGTTATCGACACTCAGCCCCGGGCTGATGCCGTGACGCTGGGCCGACTGCATGGCGAACATTCCATCTTCAATGCCGTAGTGGGCATCTGAACGCGGGCATACGTTGACCCGCACGCCAGCCTCGCGAATGATTTTCCAGCCGGCGTCCGGCAGCGCTGTGCAGTGGTTGAAGATGTTATCGGGGCGCAGCAGACCCTCGCGATGCAAACCCTCCAACTCAGCTGCCATGTCCCCGCCGAAGAATTCGGTAATGATAGGCAGCCCCAAGCGCCGGGCCTCAGCCCATAGCTCAGGCTCCAGCTGCGCCATTACCGCCAGCGAGAGCAGCGGGTTGTCACCGTTCTTGACGTATTTCCCCTGGAGACGCTCCAGGTTGCCGGGCCAGTGGGCTTTGTCCCACTCACCAGAAACTGGCGCACCGGAGGCGTGTACAGACCGGATACCAGCATCGAGCAGCGCCTCGACCGCGGCGTCGGAGTGCGCGCCGGTGCGGCTGTTGTGCGAGTTATCGACCACGGTCGTGATGCCCGCATCGATGCACCCCAATGCAGTCAGTAGATTGCCAATATACATGTCAGCCGGGCGATAGTATTTGGCGAACGAGAAGTGCGTTGCGTTGCAGTAGTCTTCCAGGGTTTCGGCATTCGGATTGATTCGACGCAGTTGGCCCTCCCAGGAGTGACGATGCGTATCGACCATGCCGGGCATGGCAATCATGCCGGATGCCTCGATAACCATAGCGTCGCCGGCCTCGATGTTTTCACCTATGGCCGTGATGGTGCTGCCTTCGATAAGGATATCGCCGCGCGCCAGATTGCCGATATCACCGTCCATGCTCAGCACAGTGGCGCCGCGGATAAGGGTGCGGGCGGCCTGAGCGGTCGGGGCCTGCACAATGCTGCGGTTATATTCAGCCATTTTCTGTACACCTCTTCAAATTTCGTTGGAAGCAATGTACGCAATGCGATACTGCGGGAAAAAGATGGTTAAACTGTTTTTATTATTCAATATCTACGAATAATAACGACTTTACCCGATCACTGCTTTGAGGCTGCTAACAGTCATGGACCGTATTCAAGCGATGCAGGTTTTCGTACGTGTGGCTGAAGCAGGAAGCTTTATCCAGGCGGCGCAGACGCTCTCTCTGCCGGCCTCCACAGTTACCAGCAGCGTTAAAAATCTTGAGAAGTACTTGCAGGTACGCCTGCTGAACAGAACAACGCGTCGGGTCA
Source organism: Pseudomonas quebecensis (assembly GCF_026410085.1). NCBI lineage: Bacteria > Pseudomonadati > Pseudomonadota > Gammaproteobacteria > Pseudomonadales > Pseudomonadaceae > Pseudomonas > Pseudomonas quebecensis. Next base: position 1,112,835 of record NZ_CP112866.1, on the reverse strand, counting down.
GCCTGACCTCTGAGGGCGCACAATATCTGGCGCAATGCCGGGAAATATTGGAGCTGATCGAACACACAGAGACCAGCCTGACGGATTCCGTAAAACGGCCACAGGGGCGTTTGCGTGTCGATATGCCGGGTGGCATTGCACACTTCATCGTCATGCCAAACCTGCAAGACTTCTACAGGCGCTACCCGGATATCTACCTGATGATAGGCGTCAACGATCGGCAGGTTGATCTGGTTCAAGAGGGTGTCGATTGCGTTATTCGTACAGGCGAGCTCGATGACTCAACGCTCGTTGCGCGCCCACTCGGTCGGTTTCGCTGGGTAACCTGTGCGTCTGCCGCCTATCTCGAAGAGAACGGCACTCCGCAAAATCCGCAAGATTTGTCTCACCACCGGGCCATCCATTACTTCTCGGGCCGCGCAAGGCAAGCAGGTGAAATGCGCTTTGCCCGTGGTACCGAAAAAATCTCAGTCCCGGTGAACGGCACAGCGGCCGTCAACGAGACTGGGCTTTACATCAAAATGTGCCTTGAAGGCTTCGGGCTGGTGCAGCTCGCTGAGAACGTGGTCAGCGAGCATCTGCGAGAAGGGCGACTGGTCGAAGTGCTTGCTGACTGGCAGCCCGCATCGGTTCCTGTTCACCTGCTATACCCGCATCAGCGCTTTTTATCGCCAGCTGTGAGCGCATTCGCTGACTGGATTGCTGGGCTTGTTCGCGACGATGATTCAGCAGATTCAAGTTGAACGTTGCGCCCGGCCAGCATGCCGGTGAATGCTCCGGCTACGGAGATTGCGGCTGTGATCAGCAGCGGTCCTGTCCAGCCACCAGTCCAGTCGTGCAGTTGGCCCAGCAGCAAGGGGCCTGCGGCTGCCATCAGGTAGCCGACGCACTGCGCCATTCCTGAAAGTGCCGCCGTGTCACCGGCATTTTTTGTGCGCAAGCCGATGAAGGTCAGGCCGAGCATCATGCTGGCACCAGAGCCGAAGCCCAGGACCGCGGCCCACAACATGGCGTAGTCTGGCGCGTAAATGAGCCCGATCAGGGATGAGGCGGTTAACAGGCTGACGGTAGCGGCTGCCAGTTTCTGGTCTTTGAGACGACGAAGCGTGGCCGCCAGAATCAAGCCGGGAATGGCCGTCGTCAGTTGAAGCGTGCCGTGTACCGTGCCTGCTTGCTCCGGGGATATGCCATGGTCCATCAGAATGGTCGGCAGCCAGCCGACGGCGACATAAAAAGGCATCGCGTTCAGCCCCATGAACAGTGTGACCTGCCATGCCAGCGGCGAACGCCAGACGGCCACGGTTGGCGCTTGTTTCGGACCTGACAGATTTACGTGTTCGTGTTTTTTCAACTGCGGCAGCCACACCACCAGCGCCAACAACGGGGCTGCGACCAACAAACTCAGGGCAATCGGCCATCCCCATGATTGGGTCAGCGGAACTATTACGGCTGAACCGACAGCGCCCGCTGCACCCATGGTGATGGAATAAGCGCCGGTCATGGACGCCATTTTTGTCGAGAAGTCGCGTTTGATCAGGCCGGGCAGCAGCACGTTGCCCAGGGCGATCCCAGTGCCTATCAATATCGTACCGGCGTACAACACCCATGCGCTGCCTGCGGAGCGGAGCAGGATGCCCGCTGAAATGACCAACAGTGCACCGAAAAGCGTGCGCTCGATGCCGAACCTGCGGGCGACCGATGCGCTGAGCGGGGAGAAGGCTGCAAAGGCAAGTAATGGCAGTGAAGTAAGCAGGCCTAGAGCTGAGGCGCTCAAGCCAAAATCAATCTGGATCAGCGGCAAAACGGGCGCGATGCTGGTAAAGGGAACGCGCAGGTTCACGGCGATAAGCAGAATGCCTGCGACGAGCGCGATGGCATGCCACTTGTTTTTTGTATCTGACATATTCTTTATCTGTCCTCTTAAAAGAAGACAACTGTAGAGAACTTCAGAACCGGCTAATATAGATATCAAGACACCTGATATCTAAATTATGCCAAGCTCAAAAAATGTCGTTTCCTCGCCGGAAGATTTCGATTCAGACCTTTTCGCCCAGGCAGCGATTGCCCTCAAGGTTGCGCCTGACCTCAATGATTCGGGTGCCCGTCCGCATGATCATCGCAAAGGCCAGCTCATCCTGTCTTTGCATGGCGCAGTGAGCTGTGAGGTGCAAAATGCACTCTGGCTTGTCCCTCCCCAGCACGCCGTATGGATCCCGGGCGGCACGCCGCACAGTTGCCGAGTGACCGAAAACGCCCGGACCTGCTTTCTGTTCGTTGAGCCCGGTGCGGCAGCCATGCCTGAAGAATGCTGCACGGTTGCCATTACGCCCCTTGTTCGGGAGATGGTCCTGCATCTCGCTGAACAGGAACCTGCTTACCATTCCGAGGGCAAGACAGCTCGGCTGGTTGCAGTGCTGCTTGAGCAGCTTTCCGATGCCCCGCTGAAAGAGCTGCATTTGCCGATATCAGACCACCCCAAGATCAAACAACTCGCGGATACGCTCTTCTCAGATCCAGGCGACCGAACCACGTTGCGCGAGTGGGCCACTCGGCTTGCAACCAGTGAACGAACGCTGGCCAGGCTTGTAGAAAGCACGACCGGGCTGAGCTTCGGACGCTGGCGTCAACAATTGCATTTGATGATCGCACTGAGTCATTTGGCGGAGGGGGTATCCGTGCAACGTGTGGCGGGCATCCTGGGATATGACTCTGTTAATGCATTCATCACTATGTTCAAGAAAGCACTGGGTAAACCGCCTACTCAGTATTTTTCCTCTCTGCGCTAGTGCTCTGCTGGCTGATACAAAGCGCCGAGGCTGTAGAACGATCTGTCTGCTATTGGCCGGTAGCTGCCCCTCTAAACGAAGCCCCTCGGTCGAGATGGCACCCGCCGCAATCATCACAAACAGCTCCTGCCAAGGCATTAATTGATGTAACACCTCTTCGCCATGTAACACGTATATCGGCAAACCAGACCCAGCTGTGTAACGCCATATAAACCTATTAAAATCATATAGTTATATGCTTATGTAACACGCGTAACACCGGTAACACGGTTTTATTAGGGCAGCCCCCTAGCCCCTGTGGTATTGCTCCTTCAGCGAAGCGAGGTGGATCATGCTCTTGGCTTGGGTTCGATGGTGGGGACCCTGAAGAATTCTTCTAGGTACGGGGCAAAGAACCCGCCGGATCATGTTAGCGGAAGGGCACCCAGCTTAGTGAACAGGTGAACCTGATGAACTCCTGTTCACCTGTGCATATGCCCTACTCTTTCAGCCATCTGCGAGCACCGTTACCAACACGGTAACGATGCCCTTTTTTCTTCAAGATCCTTTCAATTTCAACATTGAAATTTCAGTAAGCTGGTGTGGTTGCCGCTACCACGATCCCGCGGGTTTCATGCCCCGTGTCGCTAGGATGTCGTCAGGGTCCCCGGCGACTTTTCGGTGCACCATTTGGAACGTCGCACTACGGACCACGTGTGACATGGACTCAGCGCATCACGCCTGCCCAATTCCTGAGGGCAGGACATCGCACATGCCCAAACGCTTAGCGACAAAGCGTCGTACAGGCCGATAGCAACATCGGTGCCTAATAGGATCCGGCTAACACTGTCAGGTATTCAATGCTGCAACCAGGAGGGAGGTCACTCTCGCTGTAGGAACCTCTATAAGAGGGGCAAGGGGACGGGACTTACAAGTCGTGTTACTGGTGTTACATACGTTACAAAAAACATAAACAATTGAATATAAAGGATTTTTATTTGTTACACGTTCTCTGCCGTGATGTAGAAGTGGGTGTTACAGCACCTCAGATGTTACACCGGCAGAATACTGGGGGCGATCAACTTAATGCTGGTGGAGATGATGGCAGCGATTGCCCGCAAGGATTACGAGCAACGCCGGCAGCGTCAGGCCCAAGGCATTGAAAAGGCCATGGCTGCCGGAAAATACCAAGGTAGACCATCGACGTAGACCTACATGGGCGTGTTAGAGAGTTGCTTAACGCCGGGTTGGGAATTCGAGCAACCGCACGACACGCCGGCTACTCGACAACGACAGTTTTAAGAATCCGCGATCAAAACTAGGCCTTGGCTTCCTCTACTGGAGATGGGTCGTTCGACGCAACTTTAGGGGGCTCGATCTTTCCTTTTCGCTCAAGGGAGGACGCCGCCAAGTCTGTGACTTTTTGCATAAAGCCAGGAACGCTTTTGGCAGCGTCCTTGATGATTCCAGACGACAGAAACTCATGCCATGGGCTACCGAAACTGTCGGTTTCTACAAGCCTGAGTGGCTGCTCATCAAACCTAGACAGCGCAGACTTCAGGAGCTGCTTTTCCAGATCTGGATCAATCTTCGCAGCTTCCCGACGATAACCTTCATAAGCACGAGAAATGGATGCTTTGAATGCATAATCTTCAGAAAGCCGGAAGCGCTGTCCAATTTGCTTCGTTGACAGCCATGCAAACCATACCGGCGCACCCACAGAAAGCACCGCTAGCACCAGGTTAACGGTGATCGAAAAGCCACTCGCTGACGAGTCACCGATCATTCGTCCAAGCCGCTCCACTTGAATTGACCCGAAAAAGCTCCCAGCCCCCAGAGCGACAACTAGCCCAAACACCCAGCCCCACATTGAAAAATCTAATGCGCGGGATCGCTCAGTGAACGCAGCCGCAAGCCCCGTACTTGTGGCAGAAGCATAAGCCTGCTCACAAAGCTCAGTGACATTCCGGGCATCTTCAGCGGCTTTTGATATTGTGACCTCTAACTCTTCAATCCGTTTTTTGGCAGCTTCGATAGCTGCCTTGTCGGAATCGGCGCCTTTAACAACGATGTCGACCCGCTGCCTAGCCTCCTTCAGCAACTGAAGATCGGCAGGTAATTCCTCGGCTGCACTATTGGCGTTTTCGATACGCGCTACCTGCTGATCTAAGTCCAACGACCTCTCAGCTAAATCGCCAACACGCGCCTCGATAGCTCGAACCTTCTTAAGCGACTGCTGAATACTCTTCGATAGGTCGTGCTCGCTCAGAAGGATCGGCTCAAGAGCCTGCTCCAAGCCTTCTAACGTCAAAACATAGGCAGGCACCGCCTGAGAAGCGTTGTCCCACATATTCGGGACAGTTGCTTTCCTGAGGTACTGCAGGCGTTTAGGGTAGCTCGCAAGGTCCTCTTCATAAGATCCAAGAAAATCGCCCCCCCTATCAGTGATAAGGCGTTCGAGCCGGTGCGCCTTACTCATTAGCTCAGTGCCAGTGAGACCAGGAAAGGACCAGTTCGACTGGAATGTTGAAAGGGGCTCGTCACTTGGAAATTGATCGGCAATCTCCTGCGCTAGCAACTCAAGCTCACTACTTAATTCTTCTAACAACGGGTGCATTTTGCCTCCTGCATATATGCGTGAACCACAAACGTAAAAGCCCCGCGCAAGGAGTTGCGCGAGGCTCTAATCGGATCGTTGCACCCGCCATGCACCCACGGATCAAAAACAGAAGTGTTGTGGGAGTGCTAAATCATTGAATTATATGGTGTCCCAGGGCCGGTTCGAACGGCCAACCTTCCCCTTAGGAGGGGGATGCTCTATCCAATTGAGCTACTGGGACTAATGACAGCCACCAAGCCGGGTAAGGCGATGGACGGCGTGCATGTTAACGGCCGAGGTGCATTTTGTCATGTCGTCCGTCAGCTTTTTGAGTGTAGGGCGATCCCGAGGCCGGAATGTGCAGTTTCGTCCAGCAAACACGGGAGATAGCCGTCATCGTGCAAAATGCACTCCCCCTCAGTGACCATGTTGCAAATTGCAACCTCCAAAGCCTTCAATACTCAACCAAACCGTTGATTTCATTAATAAAATAGTTTGGCACGAGACCTGCACTATCCCTCTCGCAAACACCCTATTCAGCCACGGCGGTAAGCGGAGTACATCACCATGAACAGTGCCCTTCTGTTAGCCCTCAATACAATCGCCTTGGCTGCGCTGGTGATGTTTCACTTCCAGTCGTCACAGGCGCCGGATCCGGCCCAGATCAGCCAGGCGATTCCGCACCATCTGCAACAACGCCCGCAACTGGCGGTAATGACGCCTGGCGCGCAATCCCCGGTACGCCTTGCACAAGATACCCAGGGCGCCCCCGCATCCGAACACTGGGTTTTCTAAGGACACGATCGATGAGTAAATCCGCCTGGTTTTTCCTTTGCCTGACCACTGCAACCTGCATATATGGCTTGGGAACGCATGCCCAAGACGAGCAGACCACGGCATTCATTGCCAGCAGCGTCTGCGCCTGCCTGTGGTTGCTGACCCTGATCGTAGGGCGCCGTATCAAGTTCGACCCAGTGTTGCGCTGACTCTCGCGTCTGAATCATGGATATTCGCCCGACACCTGCCACCCCCCCCTCTCCTTCGCCCTACCTTACGTCGCCTCGACCTAGTCAATCGGCAGATTGCCACTAGTCTTAAACATAAGGGCAAAAGGCCACTCTGCGTTAGGATGTGCGGCCCTCAACCCCAGCTGTGGCTTGGTTTTTCAGGAATGATTACTGAAATCCTCCCGACGGGAAGTTTTCCAACCAGTCCGCAAAAATGTAAATCAGTGCTGGCATAAAGCCTCCAGGCAGTTCAATATTTGTCACAGAATTGACGCCAAGGAACTGGCAAATCTGAGGCATGATGCGGCCTCTTTGCAATTCGGGTTGAACTTTGGTCGTGAGTCTTGTCTTAACACTCATCTTGCGGCCAATTCCAAAAACCGCTCCCCTGAACTAACCGGTTAAATATATGCGCCCATTGAAACAGGCAATTTATTCCAGCCGTACGGCTGACAAGTTCGTCGTACGTCTGCCAGACGGAATGCGGGAACGCATTGCCGAGGTGGCTCGCAATCATCACCGCAGCATGAACTCCGAAATCATCGCGCGCCTGGAACAGAGCCTTATTCAGGAAGGTGCGCTGGGCGAAGAGTTGAGCATGCGCCTGGACAGCCCGGAGCTGTCGCTGCACGAACGCGAACTGCTGCAGCGTTTCCGTCAGCTCTCCCACCGCCAGCAAAATGCGCTCGTCTCGCTTATTGCGCACGACGTCGAGGCGGCCGCAGAAGCCGACTGATACGCTACTGAAAGCCGAAGCCAGCCTAGTGCTGGCTTTTTTTTGCCTGGGATTTGAGTGTTGAAATGCAGGAGCGAGCTCGCTCCCGCAGCGCCGCGACGGGAACGCCGCGCATGGGCATGGCTCAGAGCAGGAAGATCGTCGCCAGACCCAGGAAGATAAAGAAACCGCCACTGTCGGTCATGGCCGTAATCATGACACTGGCGCCCATGGCCGGGTCGCGCCCCAAGCGCGCCAATGTCATCGGGATCAGCACCCCCATAAGGGCAGCGAGCAACAGGTTCAGGGTCATGGCAGCCGTCATCACCACCCCGAGCGACCAGCTGCCGTAGAGCAAGTAAGCCACTACGCCGATCACTCCACCCCATACCAGCCCATTGATCAGACCAACCGCCAGCTCTTTGCGCAACAACCGCGAGGAGTTGGCTGTGCTCACCTGATCCAGCGCCATCGCACGCACGATCATGGTAATGGTCTGATTACCGGAGTTACCGCCGATACCCGCCACAATCGGCATCAATGCCGCCAGCGCCACCAGTTTCTCGATGGAGCCTTCAAACAGTCCGATTACGCGTGAAGCGATAAACGCGGTAATCAGATTGATTGCCAGCCAGGCCCAGCGGTTATGCAGCGAGCGCCAGACCGAAGCAAAAATATCTTCCTCTTCACGCAGACCCGCCATGTTGAGGACTTCGGTTTCACTCTCTTCACGGATCAGGTCGACGATTTCGTCGATGGTCAAACGACCAATGAGCTTGCCGTTCTTGTCGACCACCGGCGCGGAGATCAAGTCATACCGCTCAAACGCCTGGGCCGCCTCATAGGCGTCCTCGTCAGGATGGAAGCTCACCGTGTCGCTGGCCATCAAGTCGGCTACTTTTTTCTCCGGGTCATTGACCAGCAAGCGCTTGATCGGCAGGACGCCCTTGAGAATGCCTTCGTAGTCGACCACGAACAGCTTGTCGGTATGGCCAGGCAATTCTTTCAGCCGGCGCAGGTAACGCAGCACCACTTCCAGGCTGACGTCTTCGCGAATGGTGACCATCTCGAAGTCCATCAGCGCGCCGACCTGGTCGTCGTCATAGGACAACGCCGACCGCACGCGCTCACGCTGCTGACCGTCGAGCGCTTCCATCAGCTCATGGACAACGTCCCGAGGCAACTCAGGGGCCAGGTCGGCGAGTTCGTCGGCATCCATCTCCTTGGCAGCGGCGAGGAGCTCATGATCGTCCATGTCGGCGATCAGGGTTTCGCGCACCGAGTCGGATACTTCGAGCAGGATGTCGCCGTCGCGATCAGCCTTGACCAACTGCCAGAGGGTCAGGCGATCATCGAGCGGAAGGGCTTCGAGAATGTAAGCGACGTCGGCGGAGTGCAAGTCGTCGAGCTTGCGCTGCAGCTCGACGAGGTTTTGCCGGTGTACCAGGTTTTCGACGCGGTCGTGGTGCGGACCTTCCTGGCGATGCGTGAGGTCTTCGACCACACGTTGGCGCTGCAGCAGCTCGATGACTTGAGCAAGGCGATCCTGCAGGCTTTCTTGAGTTTTCTTTACTTCAACTTCGGTCATAGGCGAGCTCCACTCCCAGCAGCAGGGCACGCCGGAAGGATCAATCAGTCAATTCATGATTGGTAAAACGCGGTACTGAGTAACTACTGGGTAAGTCCATGGAGGTATTCCACAAGCCCCGGCGGGGCTGACGGGCGCAATGATACACCTTTGCGGGCGCTTTTAATGTTAAAAAACTGGAAAGAACAAGCGCTTGCAAGCCAAAGTTGAGTAGTAGCCGCATCTATGAACTGCGACGACGCAGCAGAAAAGGAAAACACATGACTGGAGCGAAAAAAGATAAAACCCAGACGGCAAAAAGCCCGCACTAGGCGGGCTTTTTGTTTGTATGGTGCACTCGACAGGATTCGAACCTGTGACCGCTCGGTTCGTAGCCGAGTACTCTATCCAGCTGAGCTACGAGTGCATATTGTGTTTTTAGACCAGATCACAACTGGTTGGAGCCAAGCTACCTGCATTGCTGCAACTAACTCTTAAATGGTGCACTCGACAGGATTCGAACCTGTGACCGCTCGGTTCGTAGCCGAGTACTCTATCCAGCTGAGCTACGAGTGCATTTGTTGCCGCGCATTATAGGCCGTTCAATCTCTATGTAAAGCGATTTTTTCGAGTAATTTCAACAACTTACCGATAAATCCAGATTGCAACGTACTAAGCAAATAATGGCGGAGAACGGGGGATTCGAACCCCCGACACCCTTTTGAGGTGTACTCCCTTAGCAGGGGAGCGCCTTCGGCCACTCGGCCAGCTCTCCGCAACACGGGGCGTATATTAACCACGTTGATCCCCGTTTGCAAACATAAAAAACGATAAAAATTAAAGGCTTGGTTCTTCGTCCTTCTCTTTCTTGATCCGCAGGTAAATTTCCTCGCGGTGAACCGCTACCTCTTTCGGAGCGTTAACTCCGATACGCACTTGATTGCCTTTGACGCCGAGCACGGTCACGGTGATTTCGCCATCACCGATAATCAGGCTTTCTGCGCAACGACGAGTCAGAATCAGCATGCCTTTCTCCTCACGCATTTCAGTTCAGGAACAACAGTCTGCAAAAAAAAGGCAATCGACCTACAACCAGAAGGCCATAGCCCTACCCACCTAAGTATTGTCCAGCGCAGGCAAAAGACCATGCGCCCTACAAAAAAATGAAAGGCGCGGTAAACCGCGCCTTTCAGGCAGTGCATCACTCGCCCTGTCGGGCCGGAGCGTCAAGCTCAAAAGCGGTGTGCAACGCGCGTACGGCCAGCTCAAGGTACTTTTCTTCGATCACTACCGAGACTTTGATTTCCGAGGTGGAGATCATCTGGATGTTGATGCTTTCCTTGGCCAGAGCCTCGAACATGCGGCTGGCAACGCCGGCATGGGAACGCATGCCCACACCAACGATCGACACCTTGGCAATCTTGGTGTCGCCCACCACTTCACGGGCACCGATTTCCTTGGCCGTGTTCTGCAGAATCCGCTCCGCCGCATCGTATTCATTGCGGTGCACGGTGAAGGTGAAATCGGTGGTGTTATCGTGCGAAACGTTCTGCACGATCATGTCGACTTCAATGTTCGCGCCGCTGATAGGGCCCAGGATCTTGAACGCCACACCCGGAGTGTCTGGCACGCCACGGATCGTCAGCTTGGCTTCATCGCGATTGAAAGCGATGCCGGAAATGATCGGCTGTTCCATGGATTCCTCTTCATCAATAGTAATGAGGGTGCCCGGACCCTCTTTGAAGCTGTGCAATACGCGCAGCGGAACGTTGTACTTGCCGGCGAATTCCACCGCGCGGATCTGCAACACCTTCGAACCGAGGCTGGCCATTTCCAGCATCTCTTCGAAGGTAATCTTGTCCAGGCGCTGGGCCACCGACACCACGCGTGGGTCAGTGGTATAGACGCCATCCACATCGGTGTAGATCTGGCACTCGTCAGCCTTGAGGGCCGCCGCCAGCGCTACGCCGGTGGTATCCGAACCGCCACGCCCCAGGGTCGTGATGTTGCCCTGCTCGTCCACACCCTGGAAGCCTGCTACAACTACCACGCGCCCGGCCTTGAGATCAGTACGGATTTTCTGATCGTCGATCTGCAGGATACGCGCCTTGGTATGCGCGCTGTCGGTCAGAATGCGCACCTGGCTGCCCGTGTAGGACACCGCCGGCACGCCGCGTTTGTTCAGGGCCATGGCCAGTAAAGCGATCGTCACCTGCTCACCGGTGGACACGATCACATCCAGCTCGCGCGGCAGCGGTTGCTGGTCGCCACTGATTGCCTTGGCCAGATCGATCAGGCGATTGGTCTCGCCGCTCATGGCCGACAGCACCACCACCAGGTCGTCGCCCGCGTCGCGGAATTTCTTAACCTTGTCGGCCACCTGCTCGATTCTTTCGACAGAACCGACCGAGGTGCCTCCAAATTTCTGTACGATCAAAGCCATTTCCAGCCGCCTCAGCCCGTAAAGGGGCGCCTAAATTTCCAATCCACCCGCACTGGTCAGGCCCGCGACTAGACCACGGGCCGATTAACAGCGCCTTAAATGCCAGCCTCGACGAACGGCACGGTCAGGGCCAGGGCCGCATCCAGGGCACCGGCGTCTACACCACCGCCTTGCGCCATGTCCGGACGACCACCGCCCTTCCCGCCCACTGCCGCGGCGGCCTGCTTCATCAAATCACCGGCTTTGAGTTGGCCAGTCAGGTCTTTGGTTACACCGGCAACCAGAACGACCTTTTCCTCATGGACACCGCCGAGCAGGATCACTGCGCGGCCGAGCTTGTTCTTCAACTGATCGACCAGCGCCAACAACGCCTTGCCGTCCTGACCGTCCAGGCGCGCAGCCAGAACTTTCACGCCCTTGACGTCGACGGCCGAAGCTGACAGATCGTCGCCCGCAGCACTGGCGGCCTTGGCTTGCAACTGCTCCAGCTGTTTCTCCAGCGCACGGTTGCGCTCCAGTACGGCGGACAGCTTGTCGACCAGATTGTCGCGGCTGCCCTTGACCAGGCTGGCCGCTTCCTTGAGTTGTTCTTCCGCCGCATTCAGGTAGGCCAGGGCCGCAGCACCGGTCACCGCTTCGATACGACGCACACCGGACGCCACGCCACCTTCGCTGATGATCTTGAGCAAAGCGATGTCGCCGGTGCGGTTGGCGTGGATACCACCACACAGTTCCACCGAGAAGTCGCCGCCCATGCTCAGCACGCGCACACTGTCGCCGTACTTCTCGCCGAACAGCGCCATGGCGCCCTTGGCCTTGGCCGTCTCGATATCGGTCTCTTCGGTCTCGACCGGGGTGTTCTTGCGGATCTGGGCGTTGACGATGTCTTCCAGCGCCTTGATCTGCTCAGGCTTGATCGCTTCGAAGTGGCTGAAGTCGAAACGCAGGCGCTGGCTGTCGACCAACGAACCTTTCTGCTGGACGTGCTCGCCCAGCACCTGACGCAGTGCGGCGTGCAGCAAGTGGGTGGCCGAGTGGTTCAGCGCCGTGGCGTGACGCACATCGGCGTCTACCTGGGTGTCGACCGGCGAACCCACGGTCAGGCTGCCCGAAGCCAGCACACCGTGGTGCAGGAAGGCGCCACCGGTCTTGGTGGTATCGCGCACGTCGAAACGGCCGGAGGTGGATTTGACGAAACCGCAGTCGCCGATCTGACCGCCGGATTCGGCGTAGAACGGGGTCTGGTCCAGCACCACGACGCCCTCGTCGCCCTCGTTCAAAACGTCGACCGACTGGCCGTCCTTATACAGGGCAACCACTTTGGCCGCTCCGCTGGTGGCTTTGTAGCCGGTGAACTCGGTGGCCACGTCAACCTTGACCAGGCTGTTGTAGTCCATGCCGAAAGCGCTGGCCGAACGTGCGCGCACGCGCTGGGCTTCCATCTCGCGCTCGAAACCTTCTTCGTCGAGGGTCAGGTTGCGCTCGCGGGCGATGTCGCCGGTCAGGTCCATCGGGAAACCGTAGGTGTCATAGAGTTTGAACACCACGTCACCCGGCACCACGTTGCCCGACAGGTTGGCAAGGTCTTGCTCGAGAATCTTCAGGCCCTGTTCCAGGGTCTTGGCGAACTGCTCTTCTTCGGCCTTGAGCACACGCTCGATGTGCGCCTGGTTCTGCTTGAGTTCCGGGAAGGCATCGCCCATCTCGGCGACCAGGGCCGCGACGATCTGGTAGAAGAAGCTGCCATTGGCGCCCAGCTTGTTGCCGTGGCGGCAGGCGCGACGAATGATGCGGCGCAGCACGTAGCCACGGCCTTCGTTGGACGGCAGCACGCCGTCGGCGATCAGGAAGCCGCATGAACGAATGTGGTCGGCCACTACCTTGAGCGACGCCTGGTTGTCATTGCTGCAACCGATAGCCTTGGCGGCTGCCGCCAACAGGCTCTGGAACAGGTCGATTTCGTAGTTGGAATGGACGTGCTGCATCACCGCACTGATCCGCTCCAGGCCCATGCCGGTGTCCACCGACGGCGCCGGCAACGGATGCAGCACGCCGTCGGCGGTGCGGTTGAACTGCATGAAGACGTTGTTCCAGATCTCGATGTAACGGTCGCCGTCTTCTTCGGGCGAACCCGGCGGGCCACCCCAGATGTCGGCGCCGTGGTCGTAGAAGATCTCGGTGCATGGGCCACACGGGCCGGTATCGCCCATGGTCCAGAAGTTGTCGGACGCGTACGGCGCGCCTTTGTTGTCGCCGATGCGCACCATGCGCTCGGCCGGCACGCCGACCTGTTTGGTCCAGATGTCGTACGCCTCGTCATCGCTTTCGTAAACGGTGACCCACAGTTTTTCATTCGGCAGTTTCAGTACGCCGGTGAGGAAGGTCCAGGCGAAGTTGATCGCGTCCTGCTTGAAATAATCGCCAAAGCTGAAGTTGCCGAGCATTTCGAAAAAGGTGTGGTGGCGGGCGGTGTAGCCGACGTTTTCCAGGTCGTTGTGCTTACCACCGGCGCGCACGCACTTCTGGCTGCTGACTGCACGGGTGTAGGCGCGCTTTTCCTGGCCCAGGAAGCAGTCCTTGAACTGGTTCATCCCCGCGTTAGTGAACAGCAGGGTGGGATCATTGCCTGGGATCAAGGAGCTGGAGGAGACACGGGTGTGACCTTGCTCTTCGAAGAAGCGAAGGAAGGCTTCACGGATTTCTGCGCTTTTCATTAGGTTCTTCCACGGAGGCTGCGGCCAAAGGCCAGTGCGCAACATCATCAGACGGAGCGACGGCAAAGGGCCGCATTATATCGGCCCTTTGCCGGTGGTACAGCGTGTTTATGCGATAGCGACGTTCAATTAGACGGTCTGCACGATCATTTTTGCGAATATTCGACGAATGTCTCCAGCACCTGCGCCATCTGCGCCCGGCTTACATCCAGATGAGTGACCATGCGCAGACGCGGGGCGGCGCTCAACTTGATCCCGCGCTCGGCGGCAAACGCCTTCAAGGCCTGCGCCTGGTCGCCCACCTGCACATAGACCATGTTGGTCTGCACCGGCTCCACCGTGTAGCCGGCCTTGCGCAGCTCATCCCCCAACCACTGGGCATTGGCATGGTCTTCGGCCAGGCGCTGCACCTGATGGTCCAGTGCATACAGGCCCGCCGCCGCCAGAGAACCGGCCTGGCGCATACCGCCACCGACCATCTTGCGCAGCCGGCGCGCTTTGGCGATCAGCGCGGTTGAGCCGCATAACACCGAGCCTACGGGTGCACCGAGGCCCTTGGACAGGCACACCGACACCGAATCGAAATGCGCGGCGATCTCACGCGCGTCCACGCCCAGCTTGACCGCCGCGTTGTAGAGCCGCGCGCCATCCAGATGCAGGGCCAGGTCGTGTTCGCGAGTAAATGCCCGTGCCCTGGCCAGGTACTCCATCGGCAGCACCTTGCCCTGCATGGTGTTTTCCAGGGCCAGCAAGCGGCTGCGGGCGAAGTGGAAGTCGTCGGGCTTGATGGCGGCCAGCACGTGCTCCAGATCCAGCGAACCGTCCGCCTGCACTTCCAGCGGCTGTGGCTGGATCGAACCCAGCACCGCCGCACCACCGCCTTCGTATTTGTAGGTGTGGGCCTGCTGGCCGACGATGTATTCCTCGCCGCGCTCGCAGTGGGCCATCAGCGCCAGCAGATTGCTCATGGTACCGGTGGGCACGAACAACGCGGCGGCGAACCCCAGGCGTTGCGCCAGCTCGGCTTCCAGGCGGTTGACGCTGGGGTCTTCGCCGTAGACGTCATCGCCGCAGACGGCGCTGGCCATGGCATCGCGCATGCCGGCGGTGGGTTGGGTCACGGTATCGCTGCGAAGGTCTATCACGGTCATCAAACTGGCCTCGGGCAGGTGGGGCGTTTTGTCGTATTGACGATTACTGCGGGCAAACCCGCGAGATATCAAGCCCTATGTGCAGTCAATCGAATAGCTACCAAACAAACCGATATAGCTTATCGATACGGCGTCCGTGCAGTTTCTGAAAAACCGTGTTAAAAACTCTGCGCCGCCAGGGTTCTGGCGGCAACGTTCTCAGGGCGGGGTGCAATTCCCCACCGGCGGTAATTGCACGCAATGTGCATAGCCCGCGAGCGCTTGACGCCTTGGACTGCTCACGCAGGCCGGCGCCAAGGTCAGCAGACCCGGTGTGATCCCGGGGCCGACGGTCATAGTCCGGATGAAGAGAGAACGGGATTGGCACCTAAGGGCCGCACGCCTGTTTGCGCATGCGTACCCTTAAATCCCATTCGATTCATAACGCCCTGTTTTTTTCTTAAACAGGAGTCAGAACATGCAACCCACCGCTATCGACAGCAAAAGCAAAAACCATCACGGCGAGCGCGTCGCGTTTATCCAGGCCTGCTGGCACAAGGATATCGTCGACCAGAGCCGTAAAGGCTTTCTCGCCGAAATGATCGCCCAGGGCTACCAGGAATCGGACATCGATTTCTTCGAAGTCGGCGGCGCCTTTGAAATGCCCCTGCACGCCAAACTGCTGGCCAAGACCGGCCGTTACGCCGGCATCGTCGCTGCTGCGCTGGTGGTGGATGGCGGTATCTACCGCCATGAGTTCGTCGCCCAATCGGTGGTCAGCGGCCTGATGCAGGTGCAACTGGAAACCGAAGTGCCGGTGTTCTCGGTATCCCTGACGCCGCATCACTTCCACGGCGGCAGCGAACACACGACGTTCTTCTACGAGCACTTCGTGCACAAGGGCCAGGAAGCGGCACGGACCTGCGCCGACACGCTGCACAAAGTGCGGGCGATCCGTCGCAGCGAGCCACGGGCGGTAGCAGTCTAAGCAATACTGCAAAACAAAATGTGGGAGGGGGGCTTGCCCCCTCTCACATTCGGTCCAGGTCTATGCCAGGCCCACGTCCGTGGTCGGCACAATCAATATCCCTGCCCGCAAACCGTTTTTCACCTTCGGGTTGGGGAAGATGATGCGCGCACCCTCCTCCTCGATTACCCAACGGGTCTTGGCCACGTCTTCGGCCAGCAGATAACCCTTTTTCAACTCAGAAAAGTTTTCCACATCCGCCGGCAAGTGCAGCAGGAACGCATCGCTGTGCTTGATCACTTCCCGCGACACGGCAAACAGTTTCAACCCATCCAGGCTGTCGGTCGCAGGCTCGGTGCCTTCGATGATCTGCGTCAGGCGCGATTCCAGGCGTGAAACGTCCACCCCCTGGTTCTGCCCGAACGGCCGCGCCTTGCCCAATTCCAGGGTGAAAGCCTCGGCGTCCAGTTGCTCGTAGGTGAACGCCGTGAAGGTGATCGAGGTTTTGTTCTGCAACAGCACCGCTTCCATGCCCGCCGCACGCAAACGTTCCAGCTCGCGACGCGAATGCTGGCGCCCGTCTTTCCACGGGTACAGCGCGAACTGCTCGATTTTGGAGCCACGGATGGCGGTGTGCAGGTCGTAATGCAGGCGCGTGCGCTCGGGTTTGCTGAAAAAACTGCGCGCCAGTTGTTCCAGCTCTGCGGCACGCATGGCTTCGGGGCCGATGTTTTTTTCGTGACGGCCGTTGAACAGCCGATTGATGTCCAGTTCCAGGTAACGCTCGCCGCGGCGCATGGCCTCGGGGTTGCCGAACAGGAACAGAATACGGGTGCGGGGCTTGATGTCCCCACGGGCGATGCCATGCAACAGGCGGTCGAGCAGTTCGATCGGCGCGGTTTCGTTGCCATGGATGCCGGACGACAGCAGCAGATCGCTGCCATTGTCCCTTGTCTCGGGAGGTCGCACTTCCAATGCGCCCTCGCTGAGCCAGCGCATCTGCACGCCGTCGACAGTCAGTTGAATTTTTTGCGCCGGTTCGCGACCGGCGAGGGTCAGTTCAAGCAGTTTGCCGAGGGCGAGCATACGCAAGCTTCCTTAGTGGTTGCAGCCAGGACCGTGGACGTGATCGTCATCATCGCCGTCAACGTCGGCCGGTTCCATTTCCAGTTGCAGGCTCATCAGGTTGGTGGCCAACGGGCGCATCAGCAGGTTGGCGTACTCGGCGTCGCCTTCCTCCACGTCCACACCGATCAGCAGTTGGCCGCGGCCGTCGTGCTGAATCCAGATTTCCTTGCCCTGCCACACCACGGCGACGCGGGTGCAGGAGGTTTCCAGCTGGGTGCCGTCGGTGTCTTCAAGGATCAGTTTCAGGGTGTCGGTCATAAAATGCTCTCAGCCGTGCGGCGTTAATTGATCTGGAAAGGATAAACCGCGCCCAGTTTAAGGATTTGCGTCAGTTCATCCAGTGCCGTCCGGCACTCAAGCAGCAATTGCGGGTCAGCCAGGTCGGTTTCGCGCAGGCTGTCGCGATAGTGCTTGTGGACCCATTGGGTCAGCGTGTCGTACAACGGCGCGGTCATGATAACCCCTGGGTTTACCGCCGCCAGTTCGGTTTCGTTCAGCGCCACGCGCAGGCGCAGGCACGCCGGGCCACCGCCGTTCTGCATGCTTTGCTTGAGGTCGAAGACCTTCACTTCACGGATCAACCCACCCGAGGCGGTCAGGCCCTGCAGGTACTGCCAGACGCGTTCATTGGCGCGGCACTCTTCCGGCACGATCAGCAGCATCGAGCCGTCGGCGCGAGTCAGCAACTGGCTGTTGAACAGGTAGGAACGCACCGCATCCTCGACGCTCACCAGGGCGCGCGGTACACACACCGACTGGAAATTGCCGCCCAGCTTGCCCAGCTTGGCCTGCAGTTCGCCCAGCATCTGCTCGGTATTGAGAAACGCATCCTCGTGGTAGAACAGCACTTCGCCGTTGCCCACCGCGATCACATCGTTGTGGAACACGCCGGCATCGATCACCGCCGGGTTCTGCTGGGCGTAGACCACGCCGTCATCCTTCAGGCCATGCAGACGGGCGACGGCCTGGGAAGCTTCCAGGGTCTGGCGCGCCGGGTACTTCTGCGGTGCCGGGTAGCGGGTGTCGAACGCACTGCGGCCGAACACGAAAAACTCCACACCGGCCTCGCCGTAGTCACGGCAGAAACGCGTGTGGTTGGCGGCGCCCTCGTCGCCGAACTGCGCCACTGCCGGCAACGCGGCGTGGTGGGCGAAGTGCTGCGGGTTGGCAAACATGGCGCCCAGCACGCGACTGGTGGTCGGGTGCTCGATGCTGCGGTGGTATTTGCAGTTGAGGTTGGCGGCGGTGAAATGCACGCGGCCGTCGGCGGTGTCGGCGCTGGGGCTGACGGTGGCGGCGTTGGCCACCCACATGCTCGATGCCGAACAACTGGCAACCAGCAACGGCATGGCCTGCTTGGCCGCCTGCTGGATCACCTGAGCATCGCTGCCGCTGAAGCCGAGGTTGCGCAGCGCGGCCACGTCGGGACGTTCCTGGGGAGCCAGCACGCCTTGCACGAAGCCCATGTCCATCAGGGCCTTCATTTTTTGCAGGCCCTGCAACGCCGCTTCCTTGGGGTTCGAAGACTGCTGGCTGTTGCTCTGGGACGCGACGTTGCCGTAGGACAACCCGCCGTAGTTATGGGTCGGCCCCACTAGACCGTCAAAATTGACTTCATAGGATTTCATCGGCGAGGCTCCACGAACATCTGTTTTTATAGGCATCAAAAGTCTTCAACACATCCCCTCCCACCTCTAGATGAGGGTAATGCCAGGGGTCAGTGTCGCGGGCACCACCAGGCTTGGGGTTTCCAGCGATGCCACCGGGTACGCGCAATAATCCGCCGCGTAATACGCACTGGCGCGATGATTGCCCGAGGCCCCTACTCCACCAAATGGCGCGGTGCTGGCGGCGCCGGTCAACTGTTTGTTCCAGTTGACGATACCGGCGCGGCTTTCCAGCCAGAATTGCTGGTAGCGCGCTTCGGAATCGGACAACAAGCCTGCGGCCAGGCCGTACTGGGTGTTGTTGGCTTCGGCAATCGCCGCTTCGAAGTCGTGGTAACGGATCACCTGCAGCAGCGGGCCGAACAGTTCTTCGTCTTCGCGTTCGGTCACGCCGGTCACATCGATGATACCCGGCGTCAGCAACGCTGCCTGGTCCTGGGGCTGGGTCATTTCCAGCAGCGCCACGGCGCCATTGGCCAGCATCAATTCCTGGGCGTCCATCAAAGCTTTGGCGGCGGCGAGGGAAATCACCGAGCCCATGAACGGCGCCGGTTGCTGATCGAACGCGCCGACTTCAATGGTCGAACTGACTGCCACCAACCGCGCCAGCAACGCATCGCCCCAGGCGCCTTGCGGCACCAGCAGACGACGGGCGCAGGTACAACGCTGGCCGGCCGAGATAAATGCCGACTGGATAATGGTGTAGACCGCCGCATCCATGTCGGCCACTTCGTCCACCACCAGCGGGTTGTTGCCGCCCATTTCCAGGGCCAGGATTTTGTCCGGGCGCCCTGAGAATTGCTGGTGCAGATGGTTGCCGGTGCGGCTGGAACCGGTGAAGAACAGGCCGTCGATGCCTGGATTGGCCGCCAAGGCGATTCCGGTTTCCCGCGCGCCTTGCAGCAGGTTCAGTACGCCCGCCGGCAGGCCGGCTTCGATCCAGCATTGCACGGTCAGCTCGGCGACCTTCGGGGTCAGTTCGCTGGGTTTGAACAGCACCGTGTTGCCCGCCAGCAACGCCGGCACGATATGCCCGTTGGGCAAGTGACCGGGGAAGTTATACGGACCGAACACCGCGACCACGCCGTGAGGCTTATGGCGCAGCACAGCGGTGGCGTCGCCCAGCGGGCCGCTCTTCTCGCCGGTGCGTTCGCGATAGCTTTGCACGGAGATGGCGATCTTGTTCGCCATGCTGGTGACTTCAGTCGCCGCTTCCCACAGCGGCTTGCCGGTTTCCTCACCGATGCAGCGGGCGATTTCATCGGCGCGGCGCTTGAGCGTGGCGGCGAAAGCGTCCAGCACCGCGATGCGTTCTTCCAGGCTGCGCCGAGCCCAGCTCGGGAACGCCTGACGCGCGGCCTGTACGGCGGACTCGACCTGCTCGGCGGTGGCGCCGTTGCCAGCCCACAGCACGTGCTGAGTCACCGGGTTGCGCGATTCAAACAGTTCACCCTGGCCGGCCAGCCAGCTACCTGCGATATACAACGAATTCATTACTTCGACTCCCGAGCAGCGGACAACGGTACGGCACGCACCTGATCGCCGACCACCAGTTGCAGACGCTTGGCGGTCAACGGGTCGACCACCAGCGTGCCGGCGGCCAGGCGCGCCGGTGCGGCGGTAATGCGGCAATCTTCGCGTTTGCGGTTATGAATCAGGAACGGCGTGGCGTCGTCCCCTGGCGTACCGATGGCCAACACCAGCGACTGGCTGTCGCGCACCGCACGGATCTTGCTGGTTTCGCATTCCACCGCCGGGCCGGCGTCGAAAATGTCGACATAGCCCTGGTAGCTGAAGCCTTCGCTCTTGAGCATGCTCAGCGCCGGTTCGGTGTCGGGGTGGACCTTGCCGATCACGCTGCGCGCGTCTTCGGACAAAAAGCAGCTGTACAGCGGAAACTTCGGCATCAGCTCGGCGATAAACGCCTTGTTGCCCACGCCCGTGAGGTAGTCGGCCTGGCTGAATTCCATTTTAAAGAAATGCCGGCCCAGGCTCTCCCAGAACGGCGAACGCCCGGCCTCGTTGGACACGCCGCGCATCTCGGCAATGATCTTGTTGCCGAACAGTTGCGCGAACTCCGCGATAAACAACAGGCGCGCCTTGGCCAGCATGCGGCCGTTGAGACCGTTGCGGTAATCGGCGTGCAGGAACAACGAGCATAATTCGGAATTGCCGGTGAGGTCGTTGGCCAGAAACAGCGTCGGGATCTCGCGGTAGATGTTCAATTCCTGGGACGCGCTGACGGTCAGGCCCACCCGGAAGTTGTACCAGGGCTCACGCAGGCCGACGGCACCGGCAATCGCGGAAATGCCGACCACGCGGCCCTCGTCGTTTTCCAGCACGAACAGGTAGTCGGCATCGCCGCGACCGGCCTCGCCGCGAAAGGTTTTCTCCGCCCAGCCCACGCGGTGGGTCAGACGCTCTTCGTTGGCCGGCAGGGTGGTCAGGCCGGTGCCGGTGCTGCGCGCCAGATCAATCAGGGCCGGTAAATCGCTGCTGCGTACGGGACGAACGATCATGCTATCTCCTCAGACGGGCCGCTCTTGGCCACCCGCGAAACTCTGCGTTTAAACCGCGACCAGGCGCACACTGGCGCCCTCGCCGACGCCCAGGGCTTCAGCCGCGGCCAGGTCCAGGGTTACCGGCTTGCCAGGCGCGTAATCCAGCTCCAGCATCACCGCACGGTAATCCTGCAGCTGCGCGTTGCTGACCAGGTACTGGCGGCCGACGCCCTTGACCATCTCGCCGATCTTCACCGGCACCACGCGGCTCTGGGCAATCGAACGGATGCCCGAGACCCGCGCATGCAGCGTCGGGCCGCCGTCGAAGATGTCGATGTAATGATCGGTCTCGAAGCCTTCGCGCATCAGAATGTCGAAAGTGATCTGCGCGCGCGGGTGCACCTGGCCCATCGCCTCCTGGGCTGCGTCCGGCAGCAGCGGCACGTAGATCGGGTAATGCGGCATCAGCTCGGCGAGGAAGGTGCGGCTCTTGAGCCCGCACAGGCGCTCGGCGGCGGCGTAGTTGAGGTCGAAGAAGTTGCGGCCGATGGCGTCCCAGAACGGCGAGTCACCGTTCTCGTCGCTGTAGCCGACAATCTCGGTGACCACCGAATCGGCAAAGCGCTCCGGATGGCTGGCGACAAACAACAGGCGCCCGCGGGAATTGAGTTCCGACCACGGCGAGCCGACCAGTTCCGGCACCACGTAGAAACTGGTGAGCAGGCTGTTGCCGGTCAGGTCGTGGCACTGGGAAAGCACGTGAATCTTGTTGTGGATCTTCAGCTCGCGAGAGGCGTGCACGAAGGTCTCGTTGCGAAAACTGTAGAACGGCTCGGAATAACCGGCCGAGGCGACGATGGCCGAGCAACCGGCGAGCTTGCCGGTCTCGGTGTCTTCGAGCACGAAGAAATAGCTTTCTTCGCCGTTGAAACTCACCTCGGCCGCGAAAGACGCTTCGCTGGCGGCGATCTTGTCGCTCAGGCGTTCCACATCGTCCGGCAAGGAGGTGACACCAATCGGGCTGTCCGCAGCCAGACGCTGTACCTCGCCCAGATCAGCCATTTGCGCGGGGCGCATCACCAGCATGGTGTCACTCCTTAACTCGAAAATTCACAGAAAAAAATACCGGACAGGTCAGGAACGCCACATAGCTTCAAGTGGGCATATTCCAGTGTGGGAGGGGGCTTGCCCCCGATAGCAGTCTGTCAGTTGATACATCTGTGACTGATACACCGCCATCGGGGGCAAGCCCCTCCCACATTTGATCCGGTCCGACAGACAGATGTGTATCAGGCTTGGGTCAGCGTCTTTACCGCACGCTCGAAACGGTCCAGGCCTTCGCTGATGTCCGCCTCATCCACCACCAGGCTCGGGGCAAAACGCACCACGTCCGGGCCGGCTTGCAGGATCATCAGGTTTTCTTTTTCGGCCGCGTTGAACACGTCCTTGGCCTTGCCCTTGAATGCATCGCTCAATACGCAACCGATCAGCAGGCCCATGCCGCGTACTTCGGTGAACAGGCCGTACTGCTTGCCGATCTGCTCCAGGCGCGCCTTGAACAGTGCGTGCTTGGCCTTCACGCCCGCCAGCACCTCAGGGGTGTTGATCACATCGATCACCGCTTCAGCCACCGCACATGCCAGCGGGTTGCCGCCGTAAGTGGTGCCGTGGGTGCCGACCACCAGGTGCTTGGCCAGCGCTTCGGTGGTGAGCATCGCCGCGATCGGGAAACCGCCACCCAGGCTCTTGGCGCTGGTGAGGATGTCCGGGGTCACGCCGTAATGCTGGTAGGCGAACAGGTGGCCGCTGCGGCCCATGCCGGTCTGCACTTCGTCGAACACCAGCAGCGCGTTGTTCGCGTCGCACAGGTCGCGGGCGCCTTGCAGGTAAGCCAGTTCGGCCGGCAGTACGCCGCCTTCGCCCTGGATCGGTTCCAATACAACGGCGCAGGTCTTATCCGACACGGCGGCTTTCAGCGCTTCCAAGTCGTTATAAGGAACGTGGGTGATGCCGGTGATTTTAGGCCCGAAACCATCGGAGTACTTGGACTGCCCACCGACGTTGACGGTGAACAGGGTACGGCCGTGGAAGCTGTTGAGCGCGGCAATGATCTCGTATTTTTCGCTGCCGAAGCGGTCGAACGCCACGCGGCGGGCCAGCTTGAAGGCGGCCTCGTTGGCCTCGGCGCCGGAGTTGCAGAAGAACACGCGCTCGGCAAAGGTGGCGTCGATCAGCTTATGCGCCAGGCGCAGGGCCGGCTCGTTGGTGAACACGTTGGAGACATGCCACAACTTGTTGGCCTGTTCGGTCAACGCGCCGACCAACGCCGGGTGGGCATGGCCCAATACGTTGACCGCGATGCCGCCGGCAAAGTCGATCAGCTCGCGACCGGCCTGGTCCCATACACGTGAACCTGCGCCACGCACGGGAATGAACGCGGCAGGTGCGTAGTTGGGAACCATGACCTGGTCGAAATCGGCACGTTGCACCGGGGCTTGCTCAACGGACATCGGAGTCTCCTGAAGAGGAACGCCTGCCTGGAACTGGCGGGCGATGCAGGGATTGTAAGGACAGTTTTCGGCGCGGCCTTGCCGCCAAGCGACAACTTCTTATAGCGCCAACCCGCGATTTTCGTGGGTTTACGCCAATGCGACAAATAGCGTCGCAATGGCGCAGTTTAAACCGTGTAAAGCCGCAGAGGCAGGCCAAGGCGGATTGTTTTAATCCGGACAAGCCGCGCAACTATCTAACACCGCCCCTATGTCACCCTCTGGCTTGCTAGGCCTTCATTTACCACATGAAGGCGCCAGCCGATGCCCGTGCAACCCGACCCAACCGCCCCGCTCGATTTACTTCCCACCTATCGCGACCTTCACCACGACCTACTGGCGAAGGCCATTCCCGCCTGGCTGGGCAACGCGTCCGATGCTCGCCGGGCAGCCCTCAAGGCTGTCACCCCGCGCATCGAGCCCTGGCATGCGAATGCCACCGCCGAGCAACATGACGCGCTCAAGCCGCTGATCGGCGAAGCGTGGGCCGCGCAAAACCAAGTGGACCGGGTGATGACCAGCCTCAAATCCCCCCAAGACTTCGGCGCACCGATTCTGCAACAAGCCCTCAAGCAGCGCTTCGGTGTCGAGCGTGATGTGCGCAGCACCTACCTTCGGCTCTATATCCCCGCCACCATTCCCTGGCTCAAGGTCAAGTCCGGTGCCGCGCGTACCTGGACGGTGTCGCTGCTGGAAGCGGCGTTGCACAACTTCGAAGAATCGGAAACCCGAGAAGGCGCGTACGAAGAAGCGTCCACCTTCATCACCCGCCCCGGTGCCGATGGCCATTTCGAAAGCCTGCCCGGCGTCGCCACCCGCATCAGCGTACCCGCCTTCACCCAGCTATGCCGCGAGCTGGATATCGGCCGCCAGTACAGCGCCTACCTCGAGCAGTACCTGGGGGTGCAGGATGCGGCGGCCAAGGCGGCCCTGCAGCTCAAGCTCAGGCAGAGCCACCAGTCGGCCTTGAAGGTCGCCTTGCAGATGGCACGGATGAAGGGCGACATCCCGCAAGCCAGTGTTGATCCCCTCGCGCGCCTGTTCAATGGCCAGGACTGCACTTCGCTGCTGCGTCACGACTTGAGCCTGCTGTCCACCCCGCTCACCGGCATCGTGCTGTTTGCCGCAGACCTTGAACGCAGTCAAACCGTGGTGCCCGTAGTGGCCTACATTCCCGGCGACCCGGAACACCCGCTCAAGTACTACCCCTCCACCGCCCACTTCATGCAGGAACTGACGATCAAACTGCGCCATCCCAAGTACCAGCGCTTTTTCAGCCATTTTGTCGGCCATGAGGAACAGGGCCGTTTTTTCACCCTGCTGGACACGCGCCTCAGCGAAGTCACCTGGCATCCACACACCCAGGGGGACGCACGCCCCAGCTGGCGCGAAACACCGACAGCCGCTCCTGACCTGCAAGCGGTCTCCACCCCTTTCGGCGAAGACCTGTTCGAGCACCTCTACCACAGCCACTTGAATAAGCTGCTCAACGATGCGCGGAGCATGGCGATCGCTACCGCCAGCGTCGACCAGCAGGCGCGCTGGCGGCGTTGGGACCTGCTGGGTAAGATCAGTTCGGCCTTGCTGCAGGTCGTCGCCTTCATCGCCGCGCCTTTCGTGCCGCCACTGGGGCTGTTGATGCTCGGCTACACCGCCTACCAATTGCTCGATGAGACCTTCGAGGGCATTGTCGACTGGGCCGAAGGCGTCAAGGACCAAGCCTTCGAACACCTGATGTCGGTGCTTGAACAACTGGTGCAACTGGGCCTGTTCGCCACCGGCCTGCCCATCGCCGAAAGTTTGCTGCGCCAGGCGCTGCCCGCGCACGTGTGGGCATTTTTTGACACGCTCACACCGGTCATGCGCAAGGATGGCTCCTCCAGGCTGTGGAATGCGGACCTGGCACCCTATGCCCACGACCTGTCGCTGCCCGCCGACGCCATGCCCGATGCCAAGGGCCTGTATCGCCACGCCGGCAAAGACGTCCTGCCCCTGGCCGGCCAGCACTACGCCGTAGCGACGGACCCTGTAACCGGGCACTATCGCCTGCAACATCCTTCACGCCCCGATGCCTACCGTCCGCGCCTGTACACCAATGACCGCGGTGCCTGGGTCACCGAACTGGACTACCCGCTGGCGTGGGACCGCCCGACCCTGTTGCGCCGGCTCGGCCATCAGGTCGATGCCCTGAGCGATGCCCAACTGGAGCAGGTTCGCCACATCAGCGGGGTCGATGACGATGCGCTGCGCGCGCACTACCTGAACCGGCAGCCGCCGCCGGCACTCTTGGCCGACAGCCTCAGGCGCTTCAAGATCGACCACGACCTGCACACCTTCGCCGCTCAACTGCGCAGCGACGATCCGGCCGTATATAGTCACGCCGATGCCCAGACCCAGCTGTTCCTGCTGACCCGTTACGGCCTGTGGCCCAAGACCAAAACCCTGCGTTTTCTCGACCGCCACGGCACCGTTGCCTGGGAAGTCGTCGGCAACCCGGATGCCGCCGTGGTGCAGATACCCGAGGAACAGTTAACGAACGGCGACCTGTTGAAAACCCTGCTGCAGGCACTGGACGAACCTGAACGTAAACAGTTGCTGGAGGAAGAGTTCGGCTTGCCGCCGATCTCCCTGGAGGCACGAGCCGGGACCCTCAGGGCTCGATTGGCCGACCTGGCCCAGGACAAACATGCGGCGCTGTTCGAGTCGCGCTACCACAGCCTGGAACACACCACCGACGCTGGGTTGCAAAGTCTTATCAACGCAGAGCGCGGCCTGCCTCTGAGCGCCGCCGAAGCGCTGCTGCATCACGCCAGCACCAGCGAACTGCGTGAGCTGAACCAGGGCAATATCCCGCAATCCCTTCAACAGCGGGCACGCGCCGCCTTGCATCAGGTACGCGTGGCTCGCGCCTATGAAGGGCTGTATCGGGAGTCGCTGGCTTCGCTGGACACCCACCGCCTGGCCCTGCATTCATTGCAGCGCCTGCCGGGTTGGTCGAGTGACGTGCGTATCGAGGTCAGGGACTACAGTGCCAGCGGCCCGCTGCGCGACAGCATTGGCAGCGCCAGCGCCCCTATCCACCGAACCTTGATCCGCCACGAAACCGGAGGCTATACACCGACCACGCTCACCGATGAGCTGCTCGGGGTCACCGACCTGTACACCGCCGTCCTGCAGGCCCTGCCCGACACCCAACGCGACGCACTGGGCCTGCACATCGGCCAAGGCCCGCAGCTCAGGCAGGCAATGGCCGAACACGCACTGGAACACCGCCAACTCAGCCCGTTACTGGCGGCCGATCCCATTCTCAAGCCCAGCCATGACCCCAGTACCATGCGCCTGCTCGGCGGCATGGAGGGTTATCGAGCGGCACCCGCGCACCAGCCCGGCACCGTGCCAAGCATCCAGGCGCAGTTGCAACAGCTCTATCCCCGCCTCTCTCAAGAACGCATCAATGCGCTGGTCATCACCCTGCAGCGCCTACCCGGTGGACCCTCGAGCGCGGTGGCGGCACTGAGAGTCGAATACGCGCAACTGGACAATGACCTGGATATCTGGGAAAGCAATACACCTCAGCGGTCCACCACCGGAGAACGCCTGAGGCATCAGGATTACACGTATGCAAGGCGCAATCGCCGCCTTTGGGCCGATGAAATCCGGCGCGCCTGGCGCCACGAAACCACGGTCGACGACTACTATGAGCCGATCACCCGCAACGGCCTGCGCCTGCTGCTCAGCGCCCCCATCGAAGGCGAGCTGCCACAACTGACCGCACGCTTGCCTCACGTGACACTCCTGGAACTGCAAGGCAGCGAGCGCCCGGTCGCGCACCTCGACGCCTTCCTGGCGCTGTTTCCAAACCTGCGCCTGCTGGCGGTGCGCGACATGCCGCTGAACGCACTTCCCGCCGCCACACCGGGCATGCCGCACCTCAATGAACTGATTCTGAGCAACTGTTCGATCACCTTGAATGCCCGGAGCGCGCAAACGCTGTCGGCCATGACGCGCCTCAGAAGCCTGGATCTCTACAACAACCCGTTGGGCATCACGCCCGATGTGACGAACATGCCGCAGCTGAGCTTTCTGGACCTCAACCACACAGGTATCACCGAAGTACCGCCAGGCCTGGCGAATCGCCCGCGACTGGAAGCCGCGATCCTGTCGAACAACCGCATCAGCGCGTTGCCCGCCGAGCTGTTCACCTTGCCGGCGGCTGTCAGCGAACACTTCGACCTGGCGAACAACCCGTTCACCCCGACGACCCTGGAACAGGTGAAAATCTACTTCCAACGCACCGGCAGCCACTGGGAAGCCACGCCACACGCCTTGGACGTCGCCCGGGTTAAAGCGCTTTATCCGTCCTTCAATGACAGTGAAGTGCGCAGTTTTATCTTTGGCCTGCACGGCACTTTGGAAATGGGGCGAATAGAACTGACACGCCTTGAGCAGGAGTACGCAGCCCTGCAGACAGAATTGACCCAATGGGCCACGCAAGCGCCACGTCCGCAGGACATCCAGACGCGCCAGACCTTCAAGGCATTGCTTGAAGCCTGCTGGCGCAAGGAGTCGGCGTTGGACGAGCGCAGTACCAGCATCGTACCGACCTACGCACTGCGTGTTCCCTCGCCGCTTGCCGGTGACCTGCCGGCGCTGGGCGTGCTTTTCCGCGAGGTTTCATCGCTTGAGCTGCAAGGTAACGCCAGCCCACTGCAAGTGGCGCAGTTCCTTAAAGCGTTTCCTCAACTGACCAGCCTGCGGGTGGAAAACGCCTTGCTCGGTGCCATTCCACCCACGGTCTTCGAGCTGCCCTACCTGGTCTCGCTGCAGCTGCCACGCTGCGGCGTGCGCCTGTCGGCCGGCGAGGAACAAGGCCTTATCGGCCTGTACTACCTTGAGCACCTGGACCTCAGTCACAACCCGCTCACCCACCTACCCGATTTCGAACGTCTGCCCAGGTTGTTCAGGCTATCGCTGCAAAACACCGGCATGACCGAGCTCCCCGCCAGCCTGCTGGTGCCCACGGGACGCCGTGAAATCAACCTGAGCCACAACCGGATCAGCCAGTTGCCCGAGGATTTGTTCGCACTGCCTGCGTCGGCCACCAGAGCCTTCAACCTATCGGGCAACCCGCTGTCGCGCCAGGCATTGCAGCACATCAAAACCTACAGCCAGGCCCAGGGCGAGCATCTGCAAGCCGATGCGCCAGCCAACGAGCGCGCGCGGGTATCAGTGCTTTACCCAACATTCTCTTCGGCGGAGGCCAACCGTTTTGTGTTCAACCTGCCAGGCGATATGGACGCCGTACCTCGAGCACTCGACAGCCTGGAAGCCGAGTACCGCCAGCTCTGCGCAGATTTGCAGACGTGGGCACTGGATGTCCCGGCACCCGAGCCCACGCAAGGCGCCCGGATGGATGAGCAGCTCCAGGCCCAGGAGCAGATCAACCGCCTGATGTTCAAAGAGTTGCTGGAACAGGGCTGGCGCCGCGAGAGTCCGTTGGATGAACTCAATGGCGGCGAGCCACCCACTCACGAGCTGACGTTTGAGACACCGCTGCGTGGCGCACTACCGAGGTTGAACGCGCGTTTCGAACACATCTCTCGACTGGACCTGAGCACGGGCGACATCACCACCGACATCGACGGGTTGCTCGCAGGCTTTCCCAAACTCAAAAGCCTGTCGGTGTTCCGTTACGCCCTGAGCAAGCTGCCTTCCTCGATATTCGACATACCCAGCCTGACCTCCCTGAGCCTTCAGGAATGCCGGATTATCCTGACTGAGGAAACCGCCGGCGCGCTGGCGGCGATGACGCAACTGGAGTACCTGGACCTGAGCGAGAACCCACTGGGCCTGCCGATTGACGTGAGCCAGCTGTCCAACCTGCAGTCGCTGTATATGCAGGACGTCGGGCTCACCGAGTTTCCCAGTGGCGTATTTGGCCTGCATCACCTGACCACATTGGACGTCAGCGACAACGCCATCGTAGAGGTGCCCGCCGACATCCTCGAACGGCAACTGCCCTTCGATGAAGAGTCTGACTTCAGTGGGAACTCGTTTTCGCCTGCCAGCATCGAGCGTTTAAGAACCTATTTCTTGCAGACCGGCAATGACCTGGGAGTCGCGGATGCGGCCCACGATGATGCAGGCGCCCCTCTGGCGCCGCCGACACCGCCGGAGCCCGTGGAGGAGTAACCCGTCAGCCGCGCTCGGCCGGCACCGACGACAACTCGAATGGGCTGCTGCTGCGGCGCTGGTTGCGGTCTTCACGGGGGGTGGCGCCGAAGAAATTGCGGTAGGCGCTGGAGAAGTGCGGCCCCGAAGAGAAGCCGCAGGACAGGCCGATCTGGATGATCGACTTGCTGGTTTGCATGAGCATCTGGCGCGCCTTGTTCAGGCGCAGTTCCAGGTAGTACTGGCTGGGGACGCGATTGAGGTATTGCTTGAAGATGCGTTCCAGTTGTCGTCGCGACACGCACACGTGCTGGGCGATTTCGTCGGTGGTCAGCGGCTCTTCGATGTTGGCTTCCATCAGCAGCACTGCCTGGGTCAGCTTCGGATGGCTGGAGCCCAGGCGGTTTTGCAGGGGGATACGCTGGCGCTCGCCGCCTTCGCGGATGCGCTCGACCACCAGTTCTTCGGACACCGCACCGGCCAGTTCGGCGCCGTGGTCACGGGCCAGCACCGCCAGCAGCAGGTCGAGCACCGACATGCCGCCGCAGGCGGTCAGGCGGTCGCGGTCCCAATCGAACAGATGGCTGGTGGCGATGACCTTGGGGAAGCGCTCGGCAAAGTCGTCCTGCCAGCGCCAGTGCACAGCGGCACGGTAACCGTCGAGCAGACCGAGCTGGGCCAACGGATAGACGCCGGCCGACAACCCGCCGATCACACACCCGGCGCGCACCAATTGCTTGAGCGCGCTGCTCAGTTGAGAGGCGATGACGGTGGGCGGCTCGTCGGCCAGCAGGAACAGTTTCTGAAAGCCTTCGAGCTTGCCGGCCCACGGCTCGCCCGGCAGTTGCCAGGCACCTTCGGCGGCAGGTTCGGCGAGCAGAAACGACAGCTCGTAGACCACTTCCGGATGCACCCGCTGGGCCACGCGCAAGGCCTCCTCAGCCAGCGCAAGCGTGAGTGCTTTTGTGCTGGGCCAGATCAGGAAACCAATTTTGTGGGCGGTCATGGAAGGCTATCCGAAGCAGAAACAGTGAAAGAAGCCGTGGGCCAATGCTAGCCCGTAAATGAACACAAATCTCAAAAACGATGAACATCCAATGTGGGCGGGGGCTTGCCCCCTCCCACATAAAGCAGCGCTCACACGGAGTGGCTACTTCAAGCTGCCGGACAGGAACTGCTGCAACCGCTCCGATTGTGGATTCACCAGCACTTCACGCGGGTTGCCGCGTTCTTCGACGATGCCTTTGTGCAAAAACACCAACTGGTTGGACACTTCACGAGCAAAGCCCATTTCGTGGGTCACCACCACCATGGTGCGGCCTTCCAGGGCCAGGTCCTGCATCACCTTGAGCACTTCGCCCACCAGCTCAGGGTCGAGCGCCGAGGTGGGTTCGTCGAACAGCATCACCTCCGGTTCCATCGCCAGGGCACGGGCAATCGCCACGCGCTGCTGCTCGCCGCCGGACATATGGCCGGGGAACGCATCCTTGCGATGGCCCACGCCGACCTTGGCCAGGTAGTGCTCGGCCTTTTCACGGGCGTCTTTTTTCGACATGCCCAGCACATGCACCGGTGCTTCCATCACGTTTTCCAACGCGGTCATGTGCGACCACAGGTTGAAATGCTGGAACACCATGGACAGGCGCGAACGCATGCGTTGCAGTTGCTTGGGATCGGCCGCCTTCATGGCGCCGTCCTTGTTGGCCACCAGTTTCAGCTCTTCGTTATTGAGCAGGATCTTGCCGGCGTGGGGTTGCTCCAGCAGGTTGATGCAGCGCAAAAAGGTACTTTTGCCCGAACCGCTGGAACCGATGATGCTGATCACATCACCGGCGGCGGCGGCCAGGGACACGCCTTTGAGCACTTCATGACTGCCATAGCGTTTATGCAGGTCTTGGACTTCAAGCTTGTACATGCGGTCGGTTCTCACAAAAACAGGTGGTCAGTCGTTGAGCAAGCGCCCGTGTCGCAGCGCTTCGCGCCCCGCCACCTTGGCCAGCCAGAAACCCGCTTGGGCATAACGTAGCCGTTCAACGGCAAACAGCACCCCCGAGGTGCCCGCGCAGATAATGCTCACGCGGTCGGTCAGGGGATCAATCACTTCAAAAATCGGTTCGCCTTTGTCGACCCAGTCCCCGGCCTTGCGCAGGTAACTGATCACCCCGGCGTGGGGCGCGAACAGCAACTCGGTGCCTTCGAACGGCACGCCTTCGCACGGTTCGTGTTGCGGCGCCGGCCACTCGCCTTTGATCAGGCCCTGCTCGGCGAGGAAGGCGAGGATGCCTTCGGCATGGAAGATCGCTTCGTCGCGACCGGTGTCGGCCTGACCGCCCAGCTCCAGCGTCGTCGCCAGGCACGCCAACGGGATCTGTGCCTCGGGGAATGCCCGCGACAAGCGCAACCACGGCAGCGAACAGGCTTCATCGAACGAACTGCCGCCGGAGTCTTCCGCGAGCAGGCCGACCTTCACATTCAGGTGCGCCGAGAGCGAACGCCACTGCGGCCAGTGCTGGGGCAACGCGTACATGTGCAGCGCGGCTTCGGCGTCGCAGTGCAGGTCGAGCACGATATCGGCGGTGCACGCATGCTTGAGCAATACGCGCTGCATGCCCTGCAGCTGACTGCTCGGCTCGGGCAGTGCGTCCAACGCCTGGCTCATCGCCTGGCGAATCAGGCGCACATTGGCGTGAGGGTCATCCCCCAGCTTGCCGGTGAGCAGCTCGGCCACGGGCTCGCTCAATTCAACGAAGTCGCGATTGAAATTCTTGCCGCTGCCCACTTCGAAACGGCCCTGGTGGCTGCCTTGCAGCAGCTGCCCAAGGCCCATCGGGTTGGCCACCGGCACCAGCTCGATCACGCCGTTGAGGGCGCCTTGCCGTTCCAGTTCGATCAGACGCTTTTTCAGCTCCCAGGCGGCGCGCATGCCGGGCAGCTCATCGGCGTGCAGGCTGGCCTGGATATACGCCTTGCGCTCGCCGCTGCCGAAACGGAACACACTCAGCTGGCGCTCGCAGCCCAGGTGGCCCCAGGGCAACAGGTGGTCGATACGTTCCATATCAGTGCTTCCGTGGAGCCAGGTAGCTCAGCCAGCGGCGCTCGGCCAACTTGAACAGGCGCACCAGGATGAAGGTCAGGCACAGGTAGAACACGCCGGCGGTGATATACGCTTCGAACGGCAGGTAATACTGCGCGTTGACGGTACGGGCCGCGCCGGTGATGTCGATCAATGTGACGATGGAGGCCAGGCTGGTGGTCTGCAGCATCATGATCACTTCGTTGCTGTACTGCGGCAGCGCGCGGCGCAGGGCCGACGGCAGCAGGATGCGGCGGTACAGCTTGTAGCGCGACATGCCCATGGCCTTGGCCGCTTCGATCTCGCCATTCGGAGTGGCCCTGAGGCTACCGGCAATGATTTCGGCGGTGTAGGCGCTGGTGTTGATCGCAAAGGCCAGGCACGCGCAGAACGTCGCGCTGGACAGCCACGGCCACAGGAAGCTCTCGCGCACCGCTTCGAATTGCGCCAGGCCGTAGTAGATCAGAAACAGCTGCACCAGCATCGGCGTGCCGCGGATCACGTAGGTGTAGAGCCAGGCCGCGCCGTTGACCAGCGGCTGCTTGGACACCCGCATCAAGCCCAGGGGCACCGCCACGAGCAGGCCGAAGAACAGCGAGATCGCCAGCAGTTTCAGAGTGGTCGCCAGGCCGCCGAGGTACAGCGGCATGGCCTCCCAGATGACGTTGTAGTCGAAGATCATAGATCAGCCGCCCTTACGCCTACCGAGTAGCGCTTTTCAAGGTAACGCAAGGCCAGCAACGACACGCTGGTGATCACCAGGTACATCGCCGCCACTGCGAGGAAGAAGGTGAAAGGCTCGCGGGTGGCGTCGGCCGCCTGCTTGGCCTTGAACATCATGTCTTGCAGGCCCACTACCGAGATCAGCGCGGTGGCCTTGGTCAGTACCAGCCAGTTATTGGTGAAGCCGGGGATCGCCAGGCGGATCATCTGCGGCACCATCACCCGGAAAAACACCTGGAAGCTGCTCATGCCATACGCAAGGCCGGCTTCGGCCTGGCCCTTGGGGATGGCCATGAAGGCGCCGCGGAAGGTTTCCGACAGGTAGGCGCCAAAGATGAAACCCAGGGTGCCGATGCCGGCGGCCAAGGGGTTCAAGTCGATATAGTCGTCAAAGCCCAGCAGCGGCGCGACGCGATTGAGCAGGTCCTGACCGCCGTAGAAAATCAGCAGGATCAGCACCAGGTCGGGGATCCCGCGGATCACCGTGGAGTACAAGTCACCCAGCCAGGCCAACCAGCGCACCGGCGACAGGCGCAACGCGACCCCGATCAGACCCAGAACAATGGCCAAGGCCATGGACGACAAGGCGAGCTGAAGCGTCAACCATGCGCCATCGAGGATGACGGCCCCGTAGCCTTTCAACATGATTCAGGTCCTCGAAAAGGGGGATGAAAAAATGGCGCAAACCGCAGGAATTCTGTTGCTTGCGCCATTCTGGACAGACAGCCGCGACGATTTACTTGGCGTCGGCACCGTAGATATCGAAGTCGAAGTACTTGTCCTGGATTTTCTTGTACTCGCCGTTGGCACGGATGGCAGCGATCGCAGCGTTGATGCGGTCCAGGTTTTCCTTGTCGCCTTTGCGTACCGCGATGCCTACGCCGTCGCCGAAGTATTTCACGTCGGTAAATGCCGGGCCTTCAAACGCGAAGCCTTTGCCGGCGTCGGTCTTCAGGAAACCGTCCTGCAGCAGGGTGGCGTCAGCCACGGTGCCGTCCAGACGACCGGCGGCCACGTCCAGGTAGATTTCGTTCTGGGTGCCGTAAGGAACCACGGTGGCGCCTTTAGGGGCCAGCACTTCCTTGGCGAAACGATCATGGATCGAACCGCGCTGCACACCGATCTTCTTGCCTTTCAACTCATCCAGGCTGTCGCTGACGGTCGTGCCTTCCTTCAACACCAGGCGCGCCGGGGTCAGGTAGTAGCGGTTGGTGAAGTCGACGGACTTCTTGCGGTCGTCGGTGATGGACATGGACGACAGGATCGCATCGATCTTGCGCACTTTCAGCGCGGGGATCAGACCGTCGAATTCCTGCTCGACCCAGGTGCATTTAACGTCCATCTGCTTGCACAGCGCGTTGCCGATGTCGTAGTCGAAACCGACGATGCTGCCATCCGGCGCTTTCGATGCGAACGGAGGGTAGGCTGCTTCGATACCAATTTTCAGCGGCTTGCCTTCAGCGAAAGCCTGCATGGACAGCACGGACAGCGCCAGGGCGCCCAACAGCACGAGTTTCTTCATCTTGGGACTCCATCGGTATAGGGCAGAAACAGCAGTATGAGCCAGGGCCCACGATGCGATTGAGTAAAACCGAATAGCGGTGCTGCGTCCTGCGCCGGTGGCTACCTGCGACGACGAGCGAGTGATCGGCATTCTAACGACAGGCCGGAAGCCGATATTTCCTCAATGCGACAACAATTTACAGAAGCACCGAGAAAGCGGTTCCAGCTCATTGACAGCCTCTGAAATTTATGCAGAGACAAAAGATATTAAACCTGTTGATGCTGCAAATTGCGGGCCTATTATTCGCAAACCCTTCTAGCACGGCAAGTCTGGCGTTTAATCTTATTTCAAAGGGTGTCTAAAACGCGGTTTTTCGCGGCATGAGCGTAGCGCTTTGCCTCATGCCTGGGCAGGAGGTTACACATTTGCACCGCTCGGTAACATTCAGAAACCTCCTACGGGAAAAACCGATATTTATTGGTTTCTACCTTGATCGTTCCCACGCTCCGCGTGGGAATGCAGCCCAGGACGCTCTGCGTCCGCTCTACTTGGATATCCACCGGTTTTAAGCAACGACAAAAAAGCCCCACTCGGCCTACGCCGAATGGGGCTGTTTGCCACCTACCCCGCCTTACGCGACGTTCATGGTCTTGTGCGTTTCAATCAAATGCGCCACCACACCCGGGTCGGCCAGGGTGGAGATATCCCCCAGCCCGTCATATTCGGCCGTGGCGATCTTGCGCAGGATACGACGCATGATTTTGCCCGAACGCGTCTTCGGCAGGCCCGGCGCCCACTGGATCACGTCCGGCGAAGCAATCGGCCCGATCTCTTTGCGCACCCAGTTTTTCAGCTCCAGACGCAGCGCTTCGGTCGGCTCTTCGCCACCATTCAAGGTGACGTAGACATAAATGCCCTGGCCCTTGATGTCGTGCGGCACACCCACCACCGCCGCTTCGGCGACTTTAGGGTGCGCGACCATGGCGCTTTCGATCTCGGCGGTGCCCATGCGGTGGCCGGACACGTTCAACACGTCATCCACGCGCCCGGTGATCCAGTAGTAGCCATCCTCGTCACGACGCGCACCGTCACCGGTGAAGTACATGCCACGGAAGGTCTTGAAGTAGGTGTCGACGAAACGGTCATGGTCGCCGTACAGCGTACGCGCCTGGCCCGGCCACGAATCGAGGATCACCAGGTTGCCTTCGGCGGCGCCTTCGATCAGGTTGCCGAGGTTATCCACCAACGCCGGCACCACACCAAAGAACGGCCGCGCCGCCGAGCCCGGCTTGAGCGCGTGGGCGCCGGGCAGCGGGCTCATCATGTTGCCGCCGGTTTCGGTCTGCCACCAGGTGTCGACAATCGGGCAACGGGACTGGCCGACGTTCTTGTAGTACCAGTCCCAGGCTTCCGGGTTGATCGGCTCGCCCACCGAACCGAGCAGGCGCAGGCTGCTGCCGTCGGCGCCTTCGCAGGCGGCGGTGCCCGAGGCCATCATCGCGCGGATCGCGGTCGGTGCGGTGTAGAGGATATTGACCTTGTGCTTGTCGACGATCTTTGCCACCCGGGTGATGTCCGGGTAGTTCGGCACGCCTTCGAACAACAGCGTGGTCGCGCCATTGGCCAGCGGGCCGTAAACGATATAGGTGTGGCCGGTGACCCAGCCGACGTCGGCGGTGCACCAGTAGATTTCGCCCGGGCGGTAGTCGAACACGCGCTCATGGGTCAGGGCCGCGTACAACAGGTAGCCGCCGGTGGTGTGCTGCACGCCTTTTGGCTTGCCGGTGGAACCGGAGGTGTAGAGGATGAACAGCGCTTCTTCGGCGCCCATCTCTTTGGGCGCGCACACAGTGCCCGCCACTTTCATCAGGTCTTCGTACCAGATGTCGCGATGCTGGTTCCACTTGATCTGGCCATTGGTGCGCTTGCACACGATGACCTTCTGGATGCTGCTGGTTTCCGGGTTGGTCAGGGCATCGTCGACATTAGCCTTGAGCGGAATTTTCTTACCGGCGCGGATACCTTCGTCGGCGGTGATCACCACTTTCGACTTACAGTCGATAATACGACCGGCCAGGGCCTCCGGCGAAAAACCACCGAATACCACCGAATGAATTGCACCGATACGCGCGCACGCCAGCATGGCGACCACGGCCTCGGGAATCATCGGCATATAGATAGTCACCACGTCACCACGGTGCACGTCCTGGCCACGCAGGGCGTTGGCGAACTTGCAGACTTCTTCGTGCAGCTCGCGGTAGGTGATGGTGCGGCTTTCGGCAGGGTCATCGCCCTCCCAGATGATCGCCGCCTGGTCGCCGCGCTCGGCGAGGTGACGGTCCAGGCAGTTGTAGGAAACGTTCAGGGTGCCATCGGCAAACCACTTGATGTCGACGTGGTGATCGTCGAACGACGTCTGCTTCACCGTGGTGAAAGGCTTGATCCAGTCGAGACGCTTGGCTTGCTCGCGCCAGAAACCATCGGGGTTGACCACCGACTGCTGGTACATGGCCTTGTAGGTCGCCTCGTCGGTCAGCGTGTTGGCTGCTACTTCGGGGCGAACGGGGTACAGGGAAGCCGCACTCATCTTTCTTACCTCGGTGACAATAGTTGTTTTTGTATGGCCCCTGTTGTAGCCGGGGTGAGCCTATAGAACCATTCGACGATGGTAGTAACAAGACCCTACAAATTGCCCTGCTATGCCATTACGCCGCTCTGGCCCGCTGCCTGCGCGGCTTTGCGCGCAGATGGAAAAAACCTGATTCGGCGATTGTTACAAAAACCGCCAAAAGTGTTTATCAAAAGCACGGGTATATGAATATAACCCGCAGGCCTAGAATCAGTTCCGCCAACCAAGGCACCGTGATTAACACCGTAACAGCCCCCACGAAGGCAACGTTAATCCGAACTTCCCAACTTTTAAGTTACACACGCGGCCTCACAAGGGCCCCGTGACCCCTTTCGCCCTGAAGAAGGTAGATACAGTAATGAAAGCTTTATTAGTTATGGCCCTCAGCAGCCTGTGCGCCACCGCCGCCCTGGCCGACGAGGCCCCGACTGAACTGGCCGGCCAGAATGCACCGATTGTTGAGGACTACACCTACAGCACCAAGCTGGACGTAGCCAAAGTGTTGTCCATGAGCAACATCCCGGAAGTCTGCGAAGTTGTACCGGTAAAAATGGAATATGAAGATTCCCAAGGTCAGCGTCACATTCTTAATTATCACGTGATGGGTAATGGTTGCTCTAACGGATAACAACTTCGTTAGTTGGAACAGACCCGGATCTTATTCGCCGCAAGAAATCGTTCTTGCGGCAAAGAACCGACGCCTGGCAAAGCACGCGGTACATGTGGGAATGGGGTTGCCCCCGATAGCGGTCGTCACTCAGCCCCTCCCCTCCCTTCCTCTCTTCAAAAAGCCCTACCCTACCCCCCACAATAAATAGCCCACCGCCCGTCAAAAATTTCCTACCCCATCAACCCCCCGCAAACCCTCACTCTGGCTCAAATAGCCGCCTTTTTGTCTCTGATCCGAGACCATCCGTCGCAACACAAAGCCGAATTTTTCCCTATAATGCGCGGGTAAATCGGGCCTGCAATATCCCTTTACACAGGGACGAAGAGCCAGACCTGAGGCCACCGCCGGAGCTTGCACCTGTTGCTCCGCCCCTCAAGCCTCACGCAGAGCACCCGTTACGCAATTTCCGTTTAATGCCTGCGCGAGCTGTTGCAAGAAACGATTCCTTAAGATCCACCGCGGCCCGAGAGCCGTGTGAACACCCAACCATCCGGTTTCACACGGGCACCTTGGAGCCCTCACGCAGGAGACGACA
Organism: Pseudomonas quebecensis; assembly: GCF_026410085.1. Lineage (NCBI taxonomy): Bacteria > Pseudomonadati > Pseudomonadota > Gammaproteobacteria > Pseudomonadales > Pseudomonadaceae > Pseudomonas > Pseudomonas quebecensis. The sequence continues at coordinate 1,073,778 of NZ_CP112866.1, read as the reverse complement.
CGTCATGCTGAGCTGGGACGAATTCGACAAAGAAGATGAAGGCGAAGTAGCCACCAAAGGCGCCAACGCCGGCCACGCCACCGAAGCCAACATGGACCGCCTCGACGGTGCCGGCGCCGCCGCCGCCATCGAAGCCCGCGCCGTCACCGCCAGTGACTCCGCCGCCATCGTGCGCGCCAAGGCCGCCCTGGACAAACTCGACGTCGCCGAAGGCCTCGCCGAACTCGAAGGCGCCTCCGCCCGCGTCGCCGTCGACGAAAAGCGCATGATCAACTGCCGCGCCGACCTCAACCAACTCGTGCCCTTCAAGTACGACTGGGCCTGGCAAAAGTACCTCGACGGCTGCGCCAACCACTGGATGCCGCAAGAGGTCAACATGACCGCCGACATCGCCCTGTGGAAAAACCCCGAAGGCCTTACCGACGACGAACGCCGCATCGTCATGCGCAACCTGGGCTTCTTCTCCACCGCCGACTCCCTGGTCGCCAACAACCTGGTGCTGGCCGTGTACCGCCTGATCACCAACCCGGAGTGCCGCCAGTACATCCTGCGCCAGGCCTTCGAAGAAGCGATCCACACCCACGCCTACCAGTACTGCATCGAATCGTTGGCCATGGATGAAGGCGAGATCTTCAACATGTACCACGAGATTCCATCGGTCGCCAAAAAGGCAGCCTGGGGCCTGAAGTACACCCGCTCGATCTCCGATCCGAAGTTCGAAACCGGCACCGTCGACACCGACAAGGAGCTGCTGCGTAACCTGGTCGCCTACTACTGCGTACTGGAAGGCATCTTCTTCTACTGCGGCTTCACCCAGATTTTGTCCATGGGCCGCCGCAACAAAATGACCGGCGTGGCGGAACAGTTCCAGTACATCCTGCGCGATGAGTCGATGCACCTGAACTTCGGTATCGACGTGATCAACCAGATCAAAATCGAAAACCCGCATTTGTGGGATGCCGAGATGAAGGAAGAAGCGACCCAGATGATCCTGCAGGGGACGCAGCTGGAGATCGAATACGCGCGCGACACGATGCCGCGCGGTGTTCTCGGCATGAACGCGGCGATGATGGAGGATTACCTCAAGTTCATCGCTAACCGCCGTCTGTCGCAGATTGGCTTGAAGGAAGAGTACCCAGGCACGACTAACCCGTTCCCGTGGATGAGCGAGATCATGGACTTGAAGAAAGAGAAGAATTTCTTTGAAACCCGCGTGATCGAGTACCAGACCGGCGGCGCGCTGAGCTGGGATTGATTAACAAGTAACAGTAAAAGAGCTGCTCACGGCAGCTCTTTTTTTTGATAAAAATTCAGGATCGGACCTACAGCATGGAAATGCTTGTCTTCACACTTATCAGTATCGCCCTACTCGCTCTTGGTGCCTGGAGCATTCTTTCGGGAAGAGTCTACAGACAACCATTTGCCCTTTACCTAATTGGTTTCCTATTGGCACTGGGTGGTGGGTACATCGCATATGGCCTGGATCTGGGCTCCCAAAACGGTACAGTTTCTAAATTTTTCACCCATCTGAAACTCGCCTCATCGTTTGTCAGTTACACCATCGCAGCAGCAGGCGGCAGCCTCATCGCCAGCGGTATTGTTCTGAAAGCACAACACCAGGCCCAAAGGGACTACCTAAAAGCGAAAGCCTCCGTAGACCTGGTTCTGGACAACATCAGGATCATTCAATTGAGCGCCAAGGAAATACTCGACGACCCTGCAAGATTCCCTTTAGAACAACAGAAAAAAAGACTTCGCGCTTTGCGCGAGCGCTTTTGTGACCAGAAGATCGCGCTGCGTCAAGCCTCTGATCGACTAGATCGAATGGCGCATCTATAGAGGCCTAGGTGGCGGCAGACTTATTATTTGGAGTGCCCGCCACTTCTTGAAGTACATCAGCACAAACACCTGCCTCCAGAAGGGTTCGGATCGCATCACCAATGCTGTAGCCTTGTGCCCCAATTGCCATCAGCGTTGTCACCGGTCGAGTGATCGAGAGGCTTTCACCGAAGGGCTTTACGCCAAGGTCGGAAGATTGGCACGGGAGTAGACTCCTGCTGTCACACCTGATGCACGCTTAAAAAATACTAGATAGGACCGAGGCCACCCCGTGAACCCAGACATGCTCGAAGCCGGCCCCGTAGACGCCAAAGTACTCTCCGTCTTTGACTTCGACGGCACCCTGACCCACCACGACAGTTTCGTGCCCTTCCTCAAGTTTGCCTTTGGCACCGGCGAGTTTTATGGCCGGATGGTCAAGCTGGCGGTGCCTGGGCTGCGCTTTTTGGTGCGGCAGATCAGCCGGGATGAGTTGAAGGCGCAGTTGATCCGCACCTTTATGACCGGGGTGGAGAAGACGTGGGTGCAGCGCAAGGCCGAGGAGTATTGCCAGCGCAATTGGGCGCGGTTGATGCGCCCGGCGGGGGTTTTGTCGGTGGAGCAGGAATTGGGCTCGGGGGCGGTGGTGACGCTGTGCTCGGCGTCGCCGGCGTTGGTGTTGCAGCCGTTTGCCGATCGGCTGGGGATCAAGTTGATTGGCACGGAGCTTGAGGTGGTCGACGGGGTGTTGACCGGCAAGCTCACCGGGAATAACTGCCGGTGTGAGAATAAGGTGCTGCGGCTCGAAGCGGTGTATGGCGATTTGGGTGAGTATCGGCTGCGGGCCTGGGGCGATACACGTGGGGATCGGGAGTTGCTGGCGGCGGCGCAGGATGCGCATTTTCGGCATTTTCATGCGAAGAAGAAAAAGCGGGCTCGGTTGCAGCGGTGATTCGGGTGGTGGTTTTCAGGGAACGCTTTAAGCCGCTACCCAGTTCTCCACAATCAAGCCATTCACGCGCTTGAACTCACATTCATTGTTAGTCACCAAGACCAAGCCTGCGCTTCTAGCGTGCCCGGCGATATGGAGATCATTTACACCGATAGGCGTGCGCTTTTTCTCCAGATCCGAACGAATCGAGCCGTAGTGAAAGGCGGCCTTGTCATCGTAGTTAAGGACGTCGAGGCGGGAAGAAAAGTCTTCCACGGCTCGCGTATTTTTCTCAACGAGCTGACTCTTTTCTGCTCCATGCATCAGCTCTGCGAGGGTAATTGAAGAAATCACCATACGCCCTACGTTCGCGTTGAATTTTTCCAGTATTTCGATGGGCCGACGCTTGATGATGTAGATCACGATGTTGGTGTCAAGCATGTACTTAATCATCAAAAGACTCTCGCTCTTGCTGGGTTTGATCGGCGCGCTCTTCCATAAAATCATCAGATACCGATTGGCCTGCAAGGAAAAAGCTGTCCCAAGTGTTTTCAACCGGCGAAATGATCAGCTCGCGTCCCACAGCGCGGACCTCGACAGTTTTCACCCCCGCAGGAAAGCGCATGTCAGCAGGGATACGAATATTTTGCGTTCGATTGTTAGTGAAGATCGTTCCAGAAGACATAGAGAACACCTCTTTGGGTAGGGAAGACTGGGAAGAATGATAGTTCGTGGATGCTCTATTGCAAAGCTCTATAGCAGTCATCCGACGGACGCCCATCCTTAGCCCATAGGCATGGGGAGCTAGGATCAAGCGTTCGAACCGCTCTTGCTCATAGCCGCCAGCTACTTCCTGCAGCCATAAAACGCCAACGCGCCCCTGAATTTGATAACAAATCCACCGTTCGCGTCGAAAACGATAACGGCCTGGAGGAAAAGGCGATGCGAGTGGAGAAGTTCGACAGGGAAACCGAATCGATCCCATCGCAGCCTCGCTAAAGCTCGACACCTCCCACATTTGACCTTTTCCAGCCCGTTGATCTGTGTTCGGCGAGTGGTTTATGTGGTGGCTTTGAGGTTTACGCCCAGGGCGGTGGCAAAAGCTTTTACCAGCGGACTTCTCGGCGCGTTGTGGCGCAGGATCAGGTTGAAGGCGGTGCTCAGGTGAACGTGCTCCGGGCACAGTGCGCGCAGGCGTCCTTCCCTTACCAGCGGTGCGGCGTAGTGTTCGGGCAGGAAACCGATGAAGCGGCCGGTCAGCACCAGGATGGCGACCGCTTCAACCTGGGAGGCTGAGGCGGATTGGCTGTCGTAGTTGACGAAATTAGTCTTGTCGCGATGGATCGCATACCGATGGTTGACCACTTCGTATTGGCGCAGCACCTCGGGCGTTATGTCGTTCGCGGTGAAGAGCGGGTGCCCTACGGCGCAGTAGGCGTGGGCCTTTTCTTCGTAGAGCGGGAAGTAGTCAAATTCTTCGCGGCGCTGGTAGACGGGGACGATGCCGACAATCAAGCGCCCTTCCACCACGCCGCGTTCAACTTCATCCAGTTGCGAGGCGTGCAGGCGTAATCTAACTTTTGGCGATTGGCTATGTAAGTTGCCCAGTGCGGTAATCAGCGGGGAATTAACGTCGGACACAGTGTTATCAATAACGCCCACACTAAGGTCGCCAATGAGTTCATTTTGCGCCGAACTAAGCTTGTCTCTGAAACTGTCCACCGAGGTAAATAACTCGATGGACGCTTGATACACCAACTTGCCTTCTTCGGTCAGCCCGAAGCCTTCCCGGCCGCGCGTACACAGGCGCATGCCGATACGAATTTCCAGATCGGAGATCTGTTTGCTGATGGCCGCCAGGCCCACATTCAGCTCGTTTTGCGCAGCACTGAAGCCGCCGGCCTCGACCACGGCCATAAATACCCGCAGCAGTTTGAAGTCCAAACCACTGAGTTGCAGGGGCGGTCGTGCGCCGGGTTTGGGCGGCAGGTTTCCAGAAGTGGAAAGTGGAGTTTCCATAATACGCGTTGACCTCTAGTGCCATATTCAACAGGCTTCAACCCAATCCTTGAACATAGCCAGGCGGCGATAATGAACATAAACATCCGCCCTTGGCAACCTTGAATACGGCGCGTCAGACGTCGATTCAACCCGATTGAAATTTGATTGTTACTGCCTCCGACTCTTCTAAAAACAAGCGTGAGGAACATCTATGTCTCAGCCCACCGATCGCCTTTGGGGCGCGCGTTTCAAGACCGGCCCGTCTGCTGCGTTGGCCGCGTTGTCGCGCTGCCCTGAGCGCTATTTCCGCCTGACGCCCTACGACCTGGCCGGCTCCCGTGCCCATGCCCGTGAGTTGCAGCGCGCCGGTTTACTGGACGAGTCGGAGACCTTGCGTACCCTCGAGGCCCTGGACCGTATCGGCGATGACTTCGCCGCCGGCCGCCTGCATCCGACCCAGGATGACGAGGACGTGCACACCTTTATCGAACGCGTATTGACCGAACGCCTGGGCGCCCTGGGCGGCAAGTTGCGCGCCGGGCGTTCGCGCAATGATCAAACCGCCAACGATTTGCGCCTGTTCCTGCGCGACCATGCGCGCACCATCACCACCGAGGTGCTGGGTTTGCAGCAGGCGTTGGTGGCGCAGGCCGAGCAACATGTCGAGAGCATCTGCCCCGGTTTTACCCATTTGCAGCAGGCGCAACCCATCGTGTTCGCCCATCACTTGCTGGCTCACGCACAGTCGATGTTGCGCGATGTACAGCGCCTGGTGGATTGGGATGCACGTACGGCGTTGTCGCCATTGGGCGCCGCCGCGATGGCGGGCTCGGCGATTGCGCGGCAGCCGGAGCATTCGGCTAAGGAAATGGGCTACACCGGGCCGTGCGAAAACTCCATCGACGCTGTCGCCAGCCGTGACCATGTGGCGGAGTTCCTGTTTGTGGCAGGCATGCTCGGGGTGAATATTTCGCGGCTGTCGGAGGAGTTTTGCCTGTGGTCGTCGCGCCAGTTTCGTTGGGTCGTGTTGGACGATGCCTACGCCACCGGCAGCTCGATCATGCCGCAGAAAAAGAACCCGGACATTGCCGAATTGGCACGGGGCAAAGCCGGACGTTTGATCGGCAACCTGACCGGGTTGATGTCCACGCTCAAGTCGTTGCCACTCTCCTACAACCGCGATTTGAGTGAAGACAAGCACAGTGTATTGGACAGCGTGGACACCTTGCTGCTGGTGCTGCCGGCCATGGCCGGGATGGTCGCGACCATGAAAGTCCAGGTGGAGGAGTTGCGGCGCCAGGCCCCGATGGGCTTTACCTTGGCGACTGAGGTGGCGGATTGGCTGGCTACCCGTGGCGTGCCGTTCAAGGAGGCCCACGAGATTACCGGCGCTTTGGTGCAGGCCTGTGAGAAGCATGAGATCGAGTTGTGGGAAGCCTCGCCGGCGATGTTGGCGGAGGTGGATGCAAGGTTGACGCCCGAGGTGCGGGACTGCCTGACATTGGAAGCGGCGATTGCGGCGCGCAGTGGCTGGGGTGGGACGGCGCCGGAGCGGGTTAGGGAGCAGATTGGGCGGTTGAAGATTGCACTGGCGGCTCAGCAGCAATGGGCCGACACCTATACCGGTTTCAGAATTTGAAGATCGTTCCTGCGCTCCGCGTGGACATGCTCCGCCTCCCACCGAGCCGTGCGCAAGAGTGACGCAGAGCGTCACGGGATGCATTCCCACGCAGAGCGTGGGAACGATCAGGCAACACGTATTTTTTGGAGAATCACCATGAACCAAACTCCGGCCGAGCGCTTGGAAATAGAGCGCAAGCTGTCCGAAAACCAGTTCGATATCACGCAGTACGAGCACGTGCCGCGGCGTTATTACGGGCGCATGTTTTTTGCCACGTTGATCGTGATCGTAATGGCCGCGTTGTTGCGCGCGTTCGCCAACGGCCAGATCGAATGGTCCTACATCGGCCAGTTTCTGACGTCTGAAGCGATCCTGTGGGGCTTGGCCAATACCATCATCATGTCGATCCTGGCGATGGCGCTGGGCGTGGTGATCGGGGTGATCACGGCGATCATGCGCATGTCGGCCAACCCGATCCTGCGTTACGTGGCCATCACCTACACCTGGCTGTTTCGCGGCACGCCGCTGATTCTGCAGTTGCTGCTGTGGTTCAACCTGGCGTTGATCTTCCCGGTGATCGCGATTCCCGGCCTGTTCAGCATCGACACCGTCGACCTGATGACACCCTTCGTGGCCGCCCTGCTCGGCCTGAGCATCAACCAGGGCGCCTACACCGCCGAGGTGGTGCGCGCCGGCTTGCTGTCGGTGGACACCGGCCAGTACGAAGCCGCCAAGTCCATCGGCATGCCGAGCCTGCAGGCGCTGCGTAGGATCATTCTGCCGCAGGCCATGCGCGTGATCATTCCGCCAGTAGGCAACGAGTTCATCAGCATGGTGAAAATGACCAGCTTGGCCAGCGTGATTCAGTACTCGGAGCTGCTGCACAACGCGCAGAACATCTACTACGCCAACGCCCGGGTGATGGAGCTGCTGATGGTGGCCGGTATCTGGTACCTGGCGGTGGTGACCGTTCTTTCATTTGGCCAAAGCCGCCTGGAGCGTCGTTTTGCCCGCGGCGCCGGCAAGCGCTCGTAAGCCTGGGTTGAGGAGATTTGCCCCATGAGAAGCATCGTCAAGGCCGTCAACCTGAACAAGTACTACGACCAATTTCACGCGCTGCGCGACATCAATATCGAGGTCGAGCAAGGCGAAGTCATGTGCATCATCGGCCCGTCCGGCTCGGGTAAAAGCACGCTGCTGCGCTGCGTCAACCAGCTGGAAAAAATCGACAAGGGCGGCCTGTGGGTCGACGGCGAACTGGTGGGTTATCGGGTCGTCGGCAACAAGCTGCATGAGATGAACGAAGTGCAGATCGCCCGCCAGCGCCTGGCCACTGGCATGGTGTTCCAGCGCTTCAACCTGTTCCCGCACATGACGGTGTTGCAGAACATCATCGAAGGCCCGTGCCAGGTGCTCAAGCGCTCGCCCAAGGAAGCCACCGAGGATGCCTTGGAATTGCTGGCCCGCGTCGGCCTGGCGGACAAGCGCAATGCCTATCCGGTGGAATTGTCCGGCGGCCAGCAACAGCGTGTGGCGATTGCCCGCGCGTTGGCAATGCGCCCCAAGCTGATGCTGTTTGACGAACCTACGTCAGCCCTCGACCCGGAGCTGGTCGGCGAAGTGCTGTCGGTGATGCGCGATTTGGCCACCACCGGCATGACCATGATCGTGGTCACCCATGAATTGGGCTTTGCCCGTGAAGTGTCCAACCGCATGGTGTTTATGGACGCAGGCCAGATTGTGGAAGCCGGCAGCCCCGAAGACATTCTAATAAGCCCACAAAACCCGCGTACCCAAAGCTTTATTTCTGCCGTTCGCACTTAACTAAAAAACTAACGAGAACGCCCCCATGAAAAACATGTTCCTCCCCACCCTGCTCGCCGGCCTGATGGCCTCCTCCGCAGTGTTCGCAGCGTTGCCGGCGGCCATCAAGGATAAAGGCGAAATCAGCGCGGCCATCGTGCCGAACTACCCGCCGATGGACTTCAAGGACCCGGCCACCAACCAGCTCACCGGTTTTGACTTCGACCTGGGCAACGCCCTGGCCGAGCGCCTGGGCGTGAAGATCAAGTGGCAGGAAACCGGCTTCGAGCAAATGCTCAGCGGCCTGACCACCAAACGCGTGGATATCGTGCTGTCGGGTATGAGCGACACCGCCGAGCGTCAGAAATCGGTGACGTTCATCGATTACTTCACCAGCGGCCCACAGCTGTACACCCTGGCCAAGCGTGAAGAGATCAAGGAATTGACTGACCTGTGCGGTAAAAAAGTCGGCACCAGCCGCCGTACCACCTGGCCGTCGGAAATTACCGCGTGGAGCAAGGAACACTGCGAAGCGGCGGGTAAGCCGGCCATTGTGGTGATCGGCACCGAAGGCTCGGCGGACGCGCGGGCGCAGTTGCAGCAGAACCGCCTGGATGCGGCGATGCAGGGCAGCGAGACCCTTCCTTATCTGATGTCGTTGGACAAGGGTAAGTACAAGCCGGTGGGTCAGGCGATTTCCAAGCAGTTCACCGGGCTGGGCATCGAGAAGAGCAACACTGAGCTGGTGACGGCGATCAGTGAGACGTTGCAGGGCATGATCGATGATGGCACCTACGGCAAGATCCTGAAAAAGTGGGACCTGGAGCAAGGGGCGGTCGAGAAGATCACCATTAATGCCGGCCAATAACTCGGTCTAAAAAATGTAGGAGGGGCTTGCCTCCTCCTACATTTGCCCTGTGTTGTCATCAAGTACTCACTAGGACGCTCGCCCCCACCGTGGCCACCTACTCCCTGGTAATCCGCCGCCTGATGATCTGCTCGGTGACCATTGTGGTCAGCCGCGCCATGACCAGCCCGTTGCTGGCGCTGCTGTTGAGCACGCGCCTGGGCTTGAATCAGCAGGACATCGGCCTGCTGATGGGGGTTGCGGTGTTTATCGCCACCCTGCTGGGCCTCTACGGCGGCTACATCATCGACCGTCTGGAAAAGCGCAAGCTGTTGATCCTGGCGATGCTCTCCAGCTCCATCGGGTTTCTATTGCTGACCTTTGCCAGCAACCTCTACCTCACCACCTTGACCCTGGTGATCACCGAAGCTGCGTCGGCGCTGTTTTTGATCGGTTCCAAGGCGATCATCAGCGAGAACCTGCCGGTGGGCGAGCGCGCCAAGGTGTTTTCCCTGCGCTACACCCTGACCAACGTCGGCTACGCCACCGGCCCGATGGTGGGCGTGGTGATTGCCGGGCATATGCAACTGGCGCCGTTCCTGATTGCCAGTGCAATTGCTTTGGGCAGTGTGTTCCTGATGATCGGCATTGCACCCACCCAGCGCGACGACAGCGTCAGGCCGCTGAGTTTTTTCAGCACCCTGCGTACCTTGCGCAATGACCGCACGCTGATCCTGTTCACCAGCGGCAGCCTGTTGAGCACCATTGTCCACGGGCGCTACACGCTTTATCTGTCGCAGTTTCTGCTGGTGGCCTACAAGCCCGAGCAGGCGCTGAAGATTCTGTCCGCCGTGCTGGCGTGCAACGCCATCACGGTAATCCTGATGCAGTACCAGATCGGCCGCTTTCTCAAGCGCGAACAATTGCGTTACTGGATCATGCTGGGCACCGCGCTGTTCATCGCCGGGCTGATCGGCTTCAGCCTGGCCGACGGCCTGCTGGGCTGGTGCGTGGCGATGTTCGTGTTCACCCTGGGCGAGATGATCATCTACCCGTCCGAGTTCCTGTTTATCGACACCATCGCCCCCGACGCCTTGCGCGGCAGTTACTACGGAGCGCAGAACCTGGCGGCCTTCGGCGGGGCGATGAGCCCGGTGATCTGTGGCTATCTGTTGATCAATGCGGCACCGACCAGCATGTTCTATGCGCTGGGTGCGCTGACCGCACTGGGGGGTACCTTGTGCTTCCTGAGTGGGCGTCGCGTTGCAGGTTCTTGCTGATATTTACTCGGGATACGGCTATTAATAGCGAACTTTCTCACGGACCCGAGCCCCATGAAATTCGACACGGCCTACTGCCTGAGTCTCGACGAGAAGCTGTCGATCTATGATGTACGAGAGCTGAATTTCGACGAAACCGCCGATTTCGACTCCGACACCGACAGCTTCCTCTGCCCCAACGACGCGTGCCGTGCCGCCTTCAAGGCGAGCAACACACTGAGCACCTTCAATGCGAAAAACGTCAACTACCAGCGCACGCCGCATTTCAAGAACAAGACCGGCACCCAGCACATCGACGGCTGCCGCTACGCGAGTACGCACAAAGGTACGGACGGCGAAAACGAGGACGACCGCGAGGATAATTTCCCATCGGAATTCGTACTGACGCGGCGCACTTACCCGCGTAAAGCCTCGACCGTGAATACTGAGGGACAGCCCCCACAAGATCCGACGAAAACACCCCCGACACGCATCGGTACGTCCGTCAGCGGCAGCGACGCTACGCCGGATAAAACCAGCGTATTCGCCCACCCGGTGGAGTGCTACGTGTCGAATATCGACGACAAGGACAAGCTGAAGAGCATGCCGTTGAAGATCGGCGAGCACACCGCGACCTACTGGACCTTTTTCAAAAAGATCGAATACCTGCAGGACAACAAGGGCCTGATCTACTGGGGCAAAATCAAAGAGATCAAGGACTACACCAACAGCTTTCGCATCGATTTCGAAAAGAAGGTGTGGCTCGACAAGAAGCCCTATTCGGTGAATGTCTACCTGAGCAAAAAGCTCATCGACAACTACCGCAAGCGCAAGGCATTTCTGGAGCAGATCAAGGCGGCGGTCGCCAGCGAGCGGGCGTTGTATTGTTTTTTCTATGGAGTGACGCCGGAACTCAAGCAGGTGCCCAGCAAGAAAAACCCCGAACAGACGTTCGGGGTGTTCAGCGCGAATATCGAAAACCTGGACCACTTGATCGTTCGCGAGGTGCCGGGGGCCGAAGAGCTGTAACCCACTGCTGGCGAGCGATCTGTGTCGTGCACCCGGTTATCGGCATCGACGCGGCAAGGGGAAAACTTCGAGGGGATGAGCGGTCAAAACAACTGTACAAAAACACAGTATAGTAACCCCTCACTCGTCGAACCCTGGAGAAATCCCATGTCCTCTCTGGCAATGAGCTCTTCTGTAGACCAGCAGATCGTGCTTCACCAATTCACCGCTAAACACAGCGTGCAGGCGCGCGCCATGCTCGGCTGGAGCCGCGAAGAGCTGGCCCGCCAGGCCGGGGTGCCGGTGAGTGCGCTTCAACAATTCGAAAGCCTGGGAGAGGTGGACGATGACACCCGCCTGGCCCTGGCGTTTCGGCTGGAGGCTGAAGGGCTGGTGTTTTTTCCGGGGTTTGCGCCGGGGTGGGGAATGCGTACGCGCCGGTTTGGCACCTCACCCACCGAGCCCGCGGCGCAAAGCGTCATTTCGCGCCTGATGGGCTCGACGACGGCGGCCCTCGACGGGTCGGCGCCGCAACCCAATGGGGCCTGACAGCAGGCCAGGGGTTGGAACAGTGCGTAGTCACAACCCAGGCCTGGCAGGCACTTTTGCCGCCTGCTCATACCCATGCGCCACGGCCAGCAGCGTCGGCTCCGACCAGCGTGCACCGAAGAAGTAGGCACTGGTGGGTGCACCATTTGCATCCTTGCCCGACGGTACGCTGATGCCAGGGTAGCCGGACGCGGCGACTGCGAAGTAACTGTTGGTTTCGAAATCCGAGACCAGGGCGTCCAGGGATTGCTGATCGATCAACTCGTCCACCGTGCCGCGAAAGGCCTGGATGAGCGCATCCCATAACGGCGCGCGTTCTTCGGCGCTCAGGGTGGAGGCTTCGACGTCCTTGAGTACCGGCTGGTGGTCCGTGTCGGTGCCGTCGCGCTGCTCGTTGAAACGGATCAACTCAGACACAGACTTCACCGGCAACCCGTCGCGCTTGGCCAGATAGCCATTGAGTTCGTCCTTTACATCGGCAAGCAGTAACTCGTCATAACGCGAGGCATCCGCCAGGCGAATGTTGACCGGCACAAGCTGTGCCCCCTGGGTGCGGAGCACTTCAAGCGTTTGCGCAAACTGCGGGCTGTTGTCCACCGGCAGGCTTTCGCCGTCGGCGGAAAACGTTGCGGGATACCCGATACGTTTACCCTGCAACGCGCCGGGCGTGAGCAATGCGGTGTAGTCGATCCCTGTGGGTGCCTGAGTAGTCGCTGCGTCGTGGGGGTCACTGCCCGACAAGGCGTTGAGCAATAGTGCGCTGTCAAATACCGTGCGGGCCATGGGCCCTGGCGTGTCCTGTCGGTGGCTGGCCGGGATGATACCGCTGCGGCTCAATACGCCCACGCTGGGCTTGAGCCCCACCACACCGTTGAACGCGGCCGGTACGACGATCGAACCATTGGTTTCGGTGCCGACCGCCAATGGTGCCAGGCCGGCCGCGACCGCCACCGCCGAGCCTGAACTCGAGCCGCCTACGGGCGCGTCGGCATCGTGAGGGTTGCGAGTTTGGCCGCCCCGGCGGCTCATGCCGTCGGGGCCACCGCGAAAGCCTGCCAGCTCAGTCAGGTTGGTTTTCCCCAGGATCACCGCGCCCTGCTGGCGCAGGCGTTCGACGATAAATGCATCTTGGGCGGCCGGGGCGCCCACCAGGGCAAAGGCGCCGGCGCTGGTTTGCTGGGTGTCCGCGGTCTCGATGTTGTCTTTGAGCAACACGGGGATGCCATGCAGTGGCCCGCGCACTCTGCCGTTGGCGCGCTCGCAATCAAGCTCGCGGGCGATGTCCAATGCTTGCGGGTTGAGTTCGATGACGGCGCTCAAGGCGGGGTCGAGTGTTCGAATTCGCTGCTGCAGGTAACTGACCAGCTCGACCGACGTCAGCCCGCCCGGCCGGGCCATCTGCTCTCCAAGTTCACGAACACTCGCGTATTCGGTTCCCGGCGGAACGGGCCTTGATACCGGCGCAGGCGCGTTCAATCCCATCAGTTGCACAGCGTGTTTAACCACCGCACTCACACCGTAACCCATGCCAAACATAAACCACCTCCCAGGAAGGGTAAGAAACGACGAAGGATCACCGTTGATCCGTGCGCCAGTCTAAAAACTCCCCTCTTCCCAGGCTGCGTGATGCAAGCACTTCACTGCGTGCGATTGTTCAACGCGGCGAGTAGGCGTGCGGCTGGCCCTGACCAGCACTGCGATAAGCCTGTACCAGCGCGGGCAGCGAATCCCTGGACCACCGCGCCACGTAGAACCACAGCGTCGCGCCGTCCTCAAGCGGCTCGCCCAGCCTGGCGTAACCGCCCCAGCACGCGTCATGGAACGCACTGCTGCGGCTGTCCGACACCAGGGCATCGAGTCGGTATTCACTCACCAACGCATCGATTTCATTGTGGGTATGCAGATCGAATCGCAGACTGGCATCGGCCTGCCGGGCAGGCACAGGCACAAGTTGCGCACCGGCGCGGCTCAGCCTGTCCAGCGCATGGGTGAACGTCGCTCGATGTTCGATCGGTTCGTGCGCATCGCCATGGGTATAGCGGTCGGCAACGCCTATGCGCCTGCGCGCCAATGCCTGGCAGGGTGCAAACGTACTGTCGTTTTGCACCAGCGGTACTTCCACCATCACGGGACCCGAAGGCTCGATGCCACTCAACGCAATAAGCGATAACGCCGGGTCTCGCACGGTCTTCATCATCGGCCCCGGCACATCTTGCCTGGGGGCAGGAATGCCTGGCTGGGGCGCGGTCGCGAAGGCAATGCTGCCTTGAGTGGCCTGCTTCTCAGGGCGATTGCCCACGGGCGCCGACGACAGGCTGGCCGGACAGGACGACGGGTAAGGTTCCAGGGCGCCAGGCGCGCAAGGTCGCAAAATTTTCCTACAATCTTCTTCCATCAAAACCTGCCCCGGACTGTGAATTTGCCGGGATCATCGCACCTCTCACGCTTACGTGTCGCAGGGGTGAAACACTTTGAAAACTCCTTTTCCAGGCACCTGGCGCATCAGCTCACCAGCCGCTCCTCAAGGCCCTGGGGCTCCACGTCCAGCCACCATGCATGCCCGCGTTCCGGCTGGTTCAAGCTGAACGCCCGGCCCATTGGCGGCGTGGTAATCGCCACGTTGCGTTCCCACGCCAGCGCCATGATGCGGTCAAACGGTTCGTGCCAGGCATGAAACGCCAGGTCGAAAGTACCGTTGTGGATCGGCAACAGCCAACGCCCTTTGAGATCGATATGCGCCTGCAGGGTCTGCTCCGGCTGCATGTGCACATGCGGCCAGTCAACGTTGTAGGCGCCGGTTTCCATGAGGGTCAGGTCAAACGGACCGTAGTGATCGCCAATGCGTTTGAAGCCGTCGAAGTACCCGGTGTCGCCGCTGAAAAAAATCCGTCGCGCGCCGTCGATCATCACCCAGGAACACCACAGCGTCTGGTTGGCGTCGAACAGGCCTCGCCCGGAAAAATGCTGGGCGGGCGTCGCGACAAAACGAATGCCGCCCACCTCGGTCCCCTCCCACCACTCCAATTGACGAACCTTGTCGGCATCCACGCCCCATTTGATCAGCAGGTCGCCCACGCCCAGCGGCGCCAGAAAACAGCGGGTCTTGGCGGCCAACCGGACCACCGCATTGCGGTCCAGATGGTCGTAGTGGTTGTGGGAAAGAATCACCGCCTCCAGGTCGGGCAGGTCTTCAAGGCTGATCGGCGGCTGGTGGAAACGCTTGGGGCCGGCCCAACCGAATGGCGAGGCGCGCTCTGCGAAGACCGGGTCGGTCACCCAGAACTTGCCACGCAGCTTGAGCAGGACGGTGGAATGGCCGAGGCGAAACACACTGTGGTCGGGTGCGTCCAGTAACTGCTGGCGCGTTAAAGGCTCGACCGGAATGGCTCCTACGGGGCGCGTGGTGCGGGGTTTGTTGAACAGCATGTTCCAGAAAATGCGCAACGTTTTGCCAAACCCGGCGTGCTGCACCGGCGCCTCATTATTGAAATGTCGTTTGCCCTGCTTGGCGCGCGGGGTGGAAGGGTCGACACGGGATGAAATCGTGGGCATGACAGAGTGACTCCTGCGGTCCGCTCATAAATTACACTGCACAGTGTAGTTTCAAGATTGCAACAAAAGCGAGAGCAAGTAAACTACCGAGTGTAATTTCCCCTCGAAGAGCCGAACGTTATCCATGACTGCCCCTAAACGCCTTACCGACCGCAAACGCGAAGCCATCGTGAGCGCGGCCATCAGCGAATTTCGGGCTAACGGCTTCGAAGTTACCAGCATGGATAAGATCGCCGCCACGGCCGGGGTGTCCAAACGCACGGTGTACAACCACTTTCCCAGCAAGGAAGAGTTGTTCGCCGAGATACTCCATCAACTCTGGGCCAGCACCGTGGCGCAGCTCGACGTGATCTACGCCAGCGACCGCCCGCTGCGCGAACAACTGCGCGGTTTGCTGGAAGCCAAGATGAAGATGATGTCGGACGCCAACTTCCTCGACCTGGCCCGCGTCGCCATCGCCGCCACCATTCATTCACCGGAACGGGCTCAAGATATGGTCACGCGCCTGAGCCAACGCGAAGAAGGCTTCACGCAATGGGTGCGCGCGGCGCAGCAGGACGGGCGTCTGTCCTGCACCGACCCGGCCTTCGCGGCCCACCAGATCCAGAGCCTGCTCAAGGCGTTTGCGTTCTGGCCGCAGATTACGCTGGGCCAACCCACCCTCGACACGGCCACCCAGGCCAGCGTTATCGAGTCGGCCATTGACCTGTTCCTGGCCGGCTATGAAATCAACCCGCCCCGCCCGCAGTAATGCCTGTTGCCGGAGCGACATTCCTGGTCGCTTTTGACGCATTCGCCGTCTTTTTTGCGCAAATGGCCTGGAAGGACACTGATTATTCCTACGGGAATCCCTGACAATATTCACAGGGTTTCCCCGATCAACGGTCATGCCCGATCAAGTGCCGTCACCTCCGCAAAAAAAGAACTCACCCAGGTATTTATGGAAAACCGACAAGGCAAAGGGCTGTCATTTGCCAGGCGTCTCTACAAGCCAAGGATCATCGGCGCGGCCATGTGCTGCATCAGCGTGACCGCCGCGCTCTACCCGCTGGGCATGCCCGGATGGGTATGGGCGCTATTGCTGGCCAGTGGATTTGCCTGGCCACATCTAGCGTTTCAACTGGCGACCCGCGCCAAATTCCCCTACAACGCCGAACGACGCAACCTGATGTACGACGCGGTGCTGGGCGGGTTCTGGGCCACGACGCTCCAGTTCACGCCGTTGATCAGCGTAACGTTGCTATCGATGATCGCCATGAACAGCGTGGCCGCAGGTGGCACGCACTTGCTGCTGCGCGGGTTGCTTGCCCAACTGCTCGGTGCAGGGGTGGCCGGATTGATTTTCGGGCTGCGGTTTAACCCCGATGTCAGGCTGGTGGAGGTCTACGCCAGCCTGCCGATGTTGACGCTCTACCCCATGGCCATCGGCATGGTCTGCTATCAACTGGCGATCAAACTCTCGGAACACAAGCGTACCCTCAGTGCGCTGAGCCGTATCGACAGCCTCACCGGGCTGCTCAACCACGGTTCGTGGAAAGACCTGCTGAACCTCAAGTTCCATAAATGCCAGCAGCAGCAAAGCCACGCCACCATCGCGCTGATCGATATCGATCATTTCAAACAGATCAATGACACCCATGGCCACATCGTGGGCGACGCTGTGCTGCGTCAACTGAGCCTGGAACTGCGGCGCAACCTGCGCGACAACGACCTGGCCGGCCGGTACGGCGGCGATGAGTTTTGTGTGATTTTGCCGCAGATGTCGCTGAATAAAGCCGTGCACCTGATGGAGCACTTGCGCGAAACGTTCAGCGACTATCGTAACGCGCATATTCCCGAGCTACGGGTGAGCCTGAGCATCGGCGTGGCGGACTTCCAGCCCGAGTTCGCCGATGCGGCTGCCTGGCTGAATGCGGCGGACCGCGCGTTGTACGCCGCCAAACACACCGGGCGCAACCGGGTCGGCGTCAGTGACCACCGGCTCGCGTGTACCGCCTGAAAGTGGCGCAATGACATCTCGTCTGAAATCTTCGTGCACCGCCCCGTCGATAGCATAATGCCTTCACTGGTCGTCAACCCAAAAATGGTCCCGCCCACGGGCGAACTTCCGGGCAGGCTGATCACTCTGAACCCTTTGTTACACCCACCCTGCCAGCACACGGAGGCTGGCAATGAGCACGTCAACCGTACGGCACAGGCCCTACGGCGGCAGGCGCATATCCATGGAACCCCCCAGACGCTTGCTTGCCTGAGCACACGACCATGCTATTCAACGCCCATAAGAAAACCATCGACGCCCTGCAGCACACCCTTGCCCAGCAAACCCACCTGCTGAACGCCATCGAGCGTTCGATGGCAGTGATTGAGTTCGACCCCCAAGGTCAGGTGCTGCGGGCCAATGACAACTTTCTCAAGACATTGCGCTACCGCGCCGACCAAGTGATCGGCCAGTCCCACCGGATGTTTTGCACGCCCGCGTTCGCGCGCAGCGCCGATTACGCGCAGTTCTGGACGGACCTGCGCAGCGGACGCTTCCAGTCGGGCACGTTCGAACGGGTGGCCGGCGACGGCCATTCGGTGTGGCTGCAAGCCAGTTACAACCCGATATGCGATGACAGCGGGCGTGTAATCAAAGTGGTGAAGTACGCCATGGATGTCACCGCACGCCTGCAAAGCGAAAGCGAAACCCACGGCAAACTGGAAGCCATCGGCCGGGCCATGGCGGTGATCGAGTTCAACCTGGACGGCACCGTGATCACCGCCAACGCCAACTTCCTGCAACGCATGGGTTACAGCCTGGCGCAGGTCCAGGGCCAGCATCACCGCCTGTTCTGCACCCCAGCCACGGCCGGCAGCCAGGCCTACAGCGAGTTCTGGAGACGCCTTAACCAAGGCGAATTGTTCAACGGTCAATTTGAACGGGTGGACAAACACGGCAACCCGGTGTGGCTGGAAGCCAGCTACAACCCGGTGTACGACGCCGGCGGGCGCCTGTGCAAAATCGTCAAGTTCGCCTCCGACGTGACCGCCAGGGTACAGCAGCACGCGGCCGACGCCGCCAGCGCCGCGCAGGCCTATCACATCTCCATGACCACCCGGGACATCGCCGAGAAAGGCGCCGAGGTGATTCAGCAAAGTGCCAGCGGCATGCGCGACATTGCCGCCGACATCGACAGTTCATCGCACTTGATTGCCAAACTGGGCGAGCGTTCGGAGCAGATCACCACCATCGTCAACACCATCCGCGCGATCGCCGATCAGACCAACCTGCTGGCGCTTAACGCTGCCATCGAGGCCGCGCGCGCCGGTGAGCAAGGACGCGGATTCGCCGTGGTGGCCGATGAAGTTCGGCAATTGGCCGCGCGCACCAGCGGCTCGACGTCGGAAATTTCCAGCATGATCGCACTCATCCAGGCCGAAACCCGCCAGGCCATCACCAGCATGGACGGCACGCGCGACCGCGCCGCCCTGGGCGTGGAACTGGCCAACCGCGCCGGCGCGGTGATTGTGCAGATCCGCGAAGGCACCGGCGAGGCGGTGCAGGCGGTGAGCGCGTTCGCCAACGAGCGGGGCGCACGCTGAGCGCAGGCTCGGGTTATTCATGCATCAGACAGCCGGCCAGGCCTATAGTGAGTCACTGTCTTAACGTTGATGACCCGAGCCCGCCATGACCCCAGACAAACCCGAAACCGCCGCCGTCGACCACCTGCGTTTCCACCGGCGCCATGCCCACCTGGCCCCCACCTTCGGTAACGACACGTTTGCGCTGAAGGCCGAAGCGTTCGCGCGCTTCTTCGGCACGCCCGCCTTTCTTGGCGCGCAAACCCTGATCGTGATCCTCTGGGTGGCGCTCAACGTCAGCGGTGTCACGCATTTCGACGTGTACCCTTTCATCCTGCTCAACCTGGCTTTCAGCCTGCAATCAGCCTATGCCGCTCCACTGATATTGCTGGCCCAGACCCGTCAGGCTGCGCGCGACAAAGCGCAGTCCGACGCCGATGCCCAACACCGCGAAGCCTTGGCCGTCGCCAACAGCGAGCGCCAGGCCCAAGCCGCGCAGACCAACAGGCAGTTGCTGGAATTGTTGGAACAGAACACCCGGCTGACGGAAATCACCAAGCAGCTGTCGGAGCACATCGACAGCCTGACGTGCGAAATGCATCAACACTTTGTGCGCAAGACTTAACCCTGCGGCAAGCGCACATGTCGACCCAGTTCATCGAACAGCGTCACCACCGAGCGCAAGGCCCTGCAATCGGGGCGCGTGAGCAACCATAGTGCCGTGTCATGCGCAGCCAGTGGCGGGCCCAGGGCTTGCAGGGTGTGATCGAGCAGAAAACTCGGCAGCGCCGCGACGCCCAGCCCCGCCCGCACCAGTTCGGTGACCGACAACATGCTGTTGCAGCGATAACCGGGACGCACACCCGGCAAGTGCTCGCGACGCCAGACGACGGTGGGGTGATCGGGCAGAAAATCATCCGGCGCGATCCAGGCCAGTTCCGCCAACACTCGGCCTGCGTGGCGGGCGGCATAATCGCTACTGGCGCAGACTTGATACGACACGCTGCCCAGGCAACGTCCGACGAGATGCTCCGGCGGCGTGCGCGTTAACCGCAGGGCAACATCGGCATCGCGTCGACTGAGGTTGGCGAAGTCATTGGAAGTGCTCAGTTCCAGGGCCAGCGCCGGATAGTCCGGCATGAACTGCGCCAGCGCCGGCAGCAGCAGGCCCTGTAATACCAAGTCGGTACACGTCAGGCGCACCGTGCCGCTGATCACTTCGCCACCTTGCTCCACGCCAATCCGCGCCGCTTCCAGCGCCTGCTCCGCGCGTTCGGCCTGTTGCGCCAGGGTAGCGGCCAGGCCGCTGGGCAGGTAGCCGGCGCGGCTCTTTTCAAACAGGGTCTGGCCCAATGCCGCCTCCAGCCGACGCACCGCGCGAAATACCGTGGAAACATCCACCCGCAGCAATGCCGCCGCCCGCGCCAGGGTGCCGCCGCGCACCAAGGCGAGGATCAGAGAGAGGTCGGCATAGTCGAGCTGATAGTGCGTGGCTGCATTGAGCATATGCGTAAACGCCAATATTGATTGCGTGAGCGCCAATCTATAGTGCACGCCAGGACACCACAAGCCATGGGATGCACCCAATGAAACACCCTCACCTGCACCTTGCCCTGATCGGCGACTACAACCCCGATGTGCTTGCGCACCAGGCGATTCCCATCGCGTTGCAACAGGCCGCGGACACCCTTGGCGTGCAGGTTCACGCGCAATGGCTGGCCACCGACACCGTGACGCCCGCCACCGAACTGCACGGCTTCGATGGTTTCTGGTGCGTGCCCGCCAGCCCCTACCGCGACACCGCAGGCGCGTTGTGCGCCATTCGGTTTGCCCGCGAACAACGGCGCCCTTTCCTCGGCACCTGCGGCGGTTTTCAACATGCGGTGCTTGAGTATGCCCGCAACGTGCTGGGCTGGGCCGATGCCGAGCACGGCGAGCTGGCGCCCAATGCCGCCCGCGCAGTGATCGCGCCGTTAACGTGCTCGCTGGTGGAAGCCACCGATCCCGTGGGTTTAGCGCCCTACACGCGGATCGCCGAAGCCTACGGCCAGTTGCAGATCGAAGAAGGCTATCGCTGCCGCTACGGGGTAAACCCGACCTTCGCCGATGCATTGCTCGCAGGGGCACTGATCGCCTCCGGGCATGATTCGACCGGGGATCTGCGCGCGGTGGAGTTGCTCGACCACCCGTTCTTCGTCGCCACCCTCTTCCAACCGGAGCGCGCCGCGCTCAAAGGCACCCCCGCGCCGTTGGTACTGGCGTTGCTCAAGGCCTGCCAGGCGGTGTCGGCATGATCGCCAGCACCCCGGCGACGCCTTACTACGCAGTGATTTTCACCTCGCTGCTCGCCGCAGACGATCAAGGCTACGGCCAGGCCGCCGCGCGCATGCTCGAACTGGCGCGCGAACAGCCGGGGTTTCTCGGGGTAGAGTCGGCGCGGGAGCACGGCCTGGGGATCACCGTGTCGTATTGGGCCAGCGAAGCGGCAATCCTGGCCTGGAAACACCACGCCGAACACCGGGAGGTGCGTGAGCGAGGGCGCTCCACCTGGTATTCGGCGTTTCACACACGAGTGTGCAAGGTGGAGCGCGACTATGCCTTTTAGGCGCGAGCGTGTGCCTGCACCAGACTGCGCAAGGCACTGATCTGCGGGATTTCCACCCGGCGCATGTACACCCGCAGCGGTTCGGTGATGTGGATGCGATCGTCGATATTCTGATCAAGCAGCAACTGGATGCGCTCGCGGGACAGGGTCATGGTTTGCCCCGGGGCCGGCAGCCAGACAAATTCGGCGCAGGGAATGATGCCGTCATCGGCCACGTCCATGCCGAACGAGTCTTCGCTGAAACGCACGATGTATTGGTCGGTCTTGCGGTTGAGGCCGACGAAACCGTTGAGTTGGTCGGCGGCCTGGCAGATAAGCTCGGAAGTGATGCGCATGCTAAACCTCACTGAAAAGTCCCACAGGGACTGGAAAGATGGTTTACACGCGTGGCAGAAATTGCTGTCCTCTGACGGGGCAGCTGCGGGCAAGAGTACTGCAATGCCTGCTGAAAAAGGCAGAAAATCGATGGGTGCACACGTTAATGTCGGTTTGGTGATAGCGCCTTTCGCAATCAATTGTTAAAAAGGAGCCCTTCTCAAAGCTACCTCCAAGAAAGGACTTCGCCTATGCCTGCCACGTTCACTAAGAGCGCCTTGCTGCTCGCCCTGATGCTCGGCCTGGGCCATGCACAGGCCGCCGAACCGATCAGCCCGGCTGAATTGGCAACCAACGAAGGCATTCCCTACCCCGCTGTGATCGCTCACCGTGGCGCCTCCTACGATGCCCCCGAGTCCACCGCCGCCGCTTACAAGGTTGCGCGTGACCTGGGCGCCGACTACTTGGAACTGGACCTGCAGCGCAGCAAGGACGGCGTGCTGTTCGCCCTGCACGACAACAATCTGCAACGCACCACCGATGTGGCCACCAAGTTTCCCGAGCGCAAGGACGCGCCGGCCAACGAATTCACTTGGAAGGAACTGCAAACCCTCGACGCCGGCAGCTGGTTCAACGCCGCCTACCCGGACCGCGCGCGCCCCGGTTTCGTCGGCCTGAAAATCCTCAGCCTGGACGACATCATCAAGATTGCTGAAGGCAACCCGCAGCACAAACCCGGCCTGTACATCGAAACCAAAGAACCCAAGCAATTCCCCGGCATCGAAGCCGACCTGAAAAACAAACTGCTGGATAAAGGCTGGTTGAGTTCCGCCGGCTCCAAGCTGGGCAAAAGCAACACCGGGGTTGGCCAGGGCAAGGGCCGCGTGGTGCTGCAAACCTTCGAAACCGCGAGCCTCAAAGAGCTGCAGAAGGAAATGCCGAACACGCCGAAGATTCTGCTGCTGTGGGTGGGCGAAGGCAGCATCGAGCCTAAATCCAAGCAGACCTTCGCCGAATCCGGCGAGCCGACCAAGGCCGCGTACTACGCCAAGCAAGAACCCAAGGACGCCGCCGAATTCGAAAAGTGGGTGGACGAGGCCAAGCGCCTTGGCGCCATCGGCACCGGCCCGTCGGCCCAGTTGACCAACCTCGGCGACCAGAGCTATTCGGACCTGGTGAAACCTGAGATGAACAAGCTGACCCACGACAAAGGCCTGCTGGTGCACGTGTACACCGTGGATGAGCCGGTGGACTTCGAGAAAGTGATGAAGGCCGGCGTCGACGGCATCTTCACCAACCGCGCCGCCGAACTGCTCAAGTTCTACAAACGCTGGCCGTCGTCGAGTGTGCAGGACTTGCTCAGGGACAATAAGTTCTGAGCCCGCCTTTAAGGGTGAGTTAAGTTGCGCCGGTTAATCTGGCGCCACTTAAACAGCTCAACCGAGAAGGACACACCCCATGAAAACTTTGACTGCCCTGTTCGCCGCCACCGCTCTGACCCTGACTGCCGGCCTGGCCCAGGCGGATGTTCGCCCGGACCACATTGAAGGCCTGCTCAAGTCCGGCGCGGTAATGCCATTCGAAAAACTCAACGCCGCCGCCGTGGCCAAGCATGCCGGCGCCAGCATCACCGACACCGAGCTGGACCACAAAAACGGCGTACTGGCTTACGAGGTCGAAATGACCGACACCGCCGGCAAAAAGTGGGATGTGACCCTCGACGCCAAGACCGGCGCCGTACTCGAAGACAAGCAGGACTCCTGATCAACGATTGCGCCACCCGCGAGGGTGGCGCTTTTTTATGCGCGATCAACCGCCCAGTCGCGCCGTCACTTCATTGAGCTCCCCGGATAGCCCTCGCAGGTTCTGGCTCGCCGCTTCGGTGCGTCGCACGTTGTCCAGGTTGGCGGTAGCGACCGTTGTGATCTGCGTGATATTGCGCGAGATGTCCTCGGCCACCGAGGTCTGCTCTTCGGCTGCGGTGGCGATCTGACGGTTCATGTCACGAATCGCCTCCACCGCCTGCGTGATGTGCGCGAGCATGGCACCGGCCTGAGTGACTTTTTCCACACTGTCGTCGCTGCATGACTGCCCGCTCACAATCGCCTCGGCCGCATCCACCGCGCCGGTTTGTACCGCCTGGATGATCCCGTTGATCTCGATGATCGACGCCGCGGTGCGTTGCGCCAGGCTGCGTACTTCGTCGGCGACCACCGCAAAACCGCGTCCCGCCTCCCCTGCACGTGCCGCCTCGATGGCGGCGTTGAGCGCCAGCAGGTTGGTCTGCTCGGCAATCCCACGAATCACTTCCAGTACTTTGCCGATGCGCACGCTGTCGTTTTCCAAGCGACGAATGATGGTGCCGGTGTTGAGGATTTCAGTGCGCATCTGGCCGATGGTGGCAATGGTGACTTGCATCACGTCGCCGCCTTCACGCGCAGAGCGGTCGGCCTCATCGGCGGCGCGGGATGCGTCGGCGGCATGACGTGCAACTTCCTGGGCGGTGGCCGACATTTCAGTCATGGCCGTGGCCACCTGATCGGTGCGGGTAAATTGATCGTGGGTGCCCGAGGCCATCTGACCGGCAATCGAATTCAGCTCGCCACTGGCACTGACCAGGTCGGTGGCACTGCGTTGCAAGCGGCTGAACGTCTCGGCCAGGAAGTCGCGCAACGTATTGGCGGCGGCGGCCAGATGACCCAGTTCATCCTGGCGCCGGCTGGCGACTCGCTCGGCAAAACGCCCACGGCTCAATTGCGTCACGTAGTCGATCAGGCCACGTATTGGCTGGATCAGGTTACGGTTGATCAACCACAGACTGAACAAACCGATCAGCACACCGGACAGCAGCATGATGCCCAGGCCCACCACTACGGTGCGCTCGGCATAGGCACTGATGGCCAGGGATTTCTGGTTGCCTTGCTCTCGCAGGTCGTTGACCAAGGCGCTCATCTGCTCACTGGCGGCGCGGTCCACGCCTTTGACAGCCGTGTCGCCGGCCACCGGGTCGCCACCGGAAGCCACGTAGGCGTCGCGGCCTTTCTGGTAGGCCACGCCGAGTTGCTGATGTTCCTGGCGCAGGGTTTCAATGCGTCGGCTCAACGCCGGATCGCTGTCGGTCTGGGTGACCAGCCGCGCCAGAATGCCTTGCACATCGTGTTGTCGTGCCTCGAACTGGCCCCAGTATTTTTCCAGGTCCTGAGGCTGTTTGCCGCGCAGCAGAACGTTTTTCCATTCCTGCACCTGCACTTTGAATTGCAGGTTGGCTTCATCGATCAGTTGGGAGGTGTGCAACGGGCCATCGATCAAGCTGCGATAGCTCTGCACACCATTGGACAAGAAGTTGAAACAAGCCAGGGCGATCAACAGCATCGCCAACAGACTCCCGCCGAGCAGCGACAGAATCTGCGCTCTCAGTGAAGCTCGTAAAACGTTCATCGGGGAAAGCCTCGATACAGGAAGAAAGGCGCACGCACAGCCACATCCCTGTCATCCCGCCAACCCTTTCGACAGTGGTGCTTACACGTTGGATCGACCGTTCCAGACGCTTCTTGAGCGTAGCTGACCGGTGGTCAGCCCCTCCGAGCCGTCACAAAACTGTCAAATCTCCCTGCAATGATTCGCCCACGCGAACCTGTGAAAAGTCCTACAGACGCTTTCTCTGCGAGCCTCCATGAACCACAGCATCGACCACAGCCACCAGGACTCTGACCTGTTTGGCTTGCTCTACGGTTTTCGTTTTCGCCCAGGTGAAAAAGGCGAGCAGATCGACTCAGCCACGGCCTTGCAAGCACTGCAGCAACCGGCCGACTCGGAAGAATTCCTATGGCTGCACCTGAACCTGGCCCACGCGGCCTGCGAGCGTTGGATGAAGGCTCACCTGCAGCTGCCCGAAGAGTTCTTCGAAGCGCTGCATGAAGGCTCGCGCTCCACGCGCATCGAACACGTCGACGCAGCCTTGCTGGCGGTGGTCAACGATGTGGTATTCAACTTCAGCAGCATGGTCTCCTCGGATATTTCCACGCTGTGGGTGTGTGCGCGTAGCCGGCTGTTGATCAGTGCGCGCCTGCAACCGCTGCACTCGGTGGATAAATTGCGTTCGTCGGTCAAAGGCGGTGAGCGCTTTCGTTCGCCGCTGGAATTGCTCGTGCATTTGCTGCGCGATCAGGGCGAGGTGCTGACGCAGATCGTGCGCAAGACCAGCATCAGCGTGGACCATATCGAAGACCAGTTGCTTTCCTCGCGCGTGTCCACCAACCGCGCCGAACTGGGCGCCATGCGCCGGGTGCTGGTGCGCCTGCAACGCTTGCTGGCGCTGGAACCGGGCTCGCTGCTGCGGCTGCTCAACCGTCCGCCGCAGTGGTTGCAGAAGGAAGACGTCAAAGAGCTGCGCAAGTCCACCGAGGAGTTCGCGCTGATCATCAACGACCTGACGGCCCTGGGCGAACGCATCAAGCTGTTGCAGGAAGAGATCGCCGCCAACCTCAACGAGCAGAGCAACCGCACGTTGTTCACCCTCACCGTAGTGACGGTGCTGGCGCTGCCGATCAACATCATCGCCGGTTTCTTCGGCATGAACGTCGGCGGCGTGCCGCTTTCCCAGGATCCGGAGGGGTTCTGGATTCTGGTGGCGCTGGTGGCGACGTTTACCTTGATTGCCGGACGCTGGGCATTCCGCAAGCGCAAGGACTACTGAGTGCGCCCTGCCCTGGCTGCACGAGCGGACCGACGGCGCCTTCAATCACCTAAACACTGACGTGCCGCAGCATCTCTGTAACATTCTGCAATGATCATGGGCGACATCCTCCTCACTCTGGATGCTCCGGCATGGCCACCCCTTCCCTGACTGCTTCCACGTCCGCCCCCCTGGCAGGCCCCAAACCCCGGCTCGACAAGAAACCCGGCCTGGTCACGGTGATCATTTTCTTCGCCGTGCTTGCCATGGGCCTGTTATTCACCGCCTACAGCCTGATGCACGACATGCACGAGATGGGCGCACAGGTCACCACCTGGACGCCATTCCTGTTGCTGGGCGTGGCACTGTTGATCGCCCTGGGCTTCGAGTTCGTCAACGGGTTCCATGACACCGCCAACGCTGTGGCCACGGTGATTTACACCAATTCGCTGCCGCCGCACTTCGCGGTGGTATGGTCGGGCTTTTTCAATTTTATCGGCGTGCTGCTTTCCAGCGGCGCGGTGGCGTTCGGCATCATCGCCCTGTTGCCGGTGGAGTTGATTCTGCAGGTCGGCTCCAAGGCCGGCTTTGCCATGATTTTCGCGCTGCTGATCGCCGCGATTCTGTGGAACCTCGGCACCTGGTGGCTGGGGTTGCCTGCGTCGTCATCCCACACCCTGATCGGTTCGATTATCGGCGTGGGCGTGGCGAACGCCTTGATGCATGGGCGCGACGGCACCAGCGGGGTGGATTGGAGCCAGGCGACCAAGATCGGTTATGCGTTGCTGTTGTCGCCCCTGATCGGCTTTGTGTTTGCCGCTTTGCTGTTGCTGGCCCTGCGCGCCTTCGTGAAAAACCGCGCGCTGTATAAAGCCCCCAAGGGCGACACCCCGCCGCCGTGGTGGATTCGCGGCATGCTGATCGCTACCTGCACCGGCGTGTCGTTCGCCCACGGTTCCAACGACGGCCAGAAAGGCATGGGCCTGATCATGCTAATTCTGGTCGGCACCCTGCCGATGGCTTATGCCCTGAACCGCACCATGCCCGCCGAACAATCGTTGCAATTTGCGGCGGTGGCCGAAGTGACCCAGGCCGCGCTGGTCAAAAGCGCGCCGCAGGCCGCGCCAGGCGACCCGCGCGCGATTCTGTCGGTGTATGTGCGCACCAAGGAAGCCACTCCGGAACTGGTGCCGGCCCTTGCCGCCCTCGCCGGCCACATTGGCGATGAAGTCAAAGGCTACGGCTCCCTGGCCAGGGTTCCCGCCGAAGCGGTCGGCAACGTGCGCAATGATATGTACCTGACCAGCGAAACCATTCGCCTGATGGACAAGGGCAAGGTCGGCAACTTCGACGCTGACACCCAAGGCAAACTGCAACTGTTCAAACAGCAGATCGACGATGCCACGCGCTTTATCCCGCTGTGGGTGAAAATCGCCGTGGCCATTGCCCTGGGCCTCGGCACCATGGTCGGCTGGAAGCGCATTGTGGTGACGGTAGGCGAGAAAATCGGCAAGACCCACATGACCTACGCCCAGGGCGCCGCGGCGGAAACCGTGGCGATGCTGACCATCGGCGCGGCGGATATGTATGGGTTGCCGGTCTCGACTACCCATGTGTTGTCATCCGGCGTGGCGGGCACCATGGTGGCCAACGGCGGTGGCTTGCAGATGAAGACCATCCGCAATTTGCTGATGGCCTGGGTGCTGACGTTGCCGGCGGCGATTCTTCTGTCGGGCAGCCTGTACTGGCTGTTCACCAACCTGTTCTGACGCACCTTGATCAAACATCCGGGTGGGGTTGCACCATGGCGGCCAACCAGTCCATGAACACCCGCACCCGCATGGGCAAATGCCGTTGCCCGGCGTAGAGCAGGGCCACATCCAACGGCGGTGGCGGGTAGTCCGGCAGGATCGCCACCAGTTCACCGCGAGCCAATTCGTCGGCCATGCCCAGGGTCGGCACCTGGATAATCCCGAAGCCGCCCAGGCAAGCCGATTTGTACGCATCGGTGCTGTTGACCGTCACCCGCCCCTTCATGGGAAGCCGTTGCACCTTATTGCCCTGCAGATACTCGAACCCCGCCGAACGTGATCCCAGCGGGCGTACGTAATGCACCAAGTGATGGTCGGCGAGGTCGGCCAAGGTGTGTGGCACGCCAAAACGCTGCAGGTAGCTGGCGCTGACACAATTGATCATCGGCAGGCTGCACAGCGAGCGGGCTACCACCGTCTGATCCGGCTGCGCGCCGATGCGCAACACGCAGTCGAACCCTTCGGCGAGCAGGTCGACCTGGCGGTCGGTGGCGCTGATCTCCAGCTCGATCAGCGGGTGTGCGTCCATGAACGATGGCAGGCGCGGCAGAATCAACTCCCGCGCCAGGGCGTTGGGCATGTCCACGCGTATCCGCCCGGCCAACTGAGCTTCGTCCTGGCGAAACAGCCCCTCGAGTTCCTCCATATGGGCCAGCAAATCCTTGCTGCGCTCGTACAACACGCGACCGTCCTGGGTGGCTTGCACCTTGCGCGTAGTGCGTTGCAGCAAGCGTGCGCCGAGCAGTTCCTCCAGCGCCTGCACATGCTCGGACACGGTAGAACGCGGCAGGCCCAGGCTCTCGCCGGCCTGGGTAAAACTCGACAGCTCGGTGACGCGTACGAAGGTGCGCAGCAACTCAAGTTTATTCATGGGATTGTTCGCCTTATCCGGCCAGTGATTCCGGTTTCGTTCTGTTTATCACGTTACAGACGGACAAATACACTCCGTCCCACATTCACATCCGAAGAGGACTGCACCATGACCCGTAAAATCGCACTTATCACCGGTGCCAGCCGTGGCCTGGGCAAGAGCGCCGCGCTGCACCTTGCCGCACAGGGCGTCGATATCATCGGCACTTACCACAGCAAGGCCGACGAAGCCCAGGCACTGCTGATGCAGATCGAACAATTGGGCGGTCGTGCCGCAATGCTGAAGCTGGATGTGAGCCAGAGCGCGACGTTCGGTGATTTCGTCGGCGATGTGGCTGGCGTGCTCAAGGATGTTTTCGCACAGGATCGCTTCGACTTTCTGATCAACAATGCCGGTATCGGCATTCACGCCAGCTTCGCCGAGACCACCGAAGCGCAGTTCGACCAACTGCTGGCGATCCAATTCAAGGGCCCGTTTTTCCTGACCCAGAAACTGCTGCCGGTGATCCGCGACGGTGGTCGCATCCTCAACGTCTCCAGCGGCCTGGCGCGCTTCAGCTTGCCAGGCTACGCAGCCTACGCGGCGATGAAAGGCGCGATGGAAGTGCTGACCCGCTACCAGGCCAAGGAGCTGGGCGGGCGTGGCA
Organism: Pseudomonas quebecensis; assembly: GCF_026410085.1. Taxonomy (NCBI): domain Bacteria; kingdom Pseudomonadati; phylum Pseudomonadota; class Gammaproteobacteria; order Pseudomonadales; family Pseudomonadaceae; genus Pseudomonas; species Pseudomonas quebecensis. The sequence continues at coordinate 1,043,905 of NZ_CP112866.1, read as the reverse complement.
TCAGCGTCAACATCCTCGCCCCCGGTGCGATTGAGACCGACTTCGGTGGCGGCGCCGTGCGCGACAACGCCGACCTCAACGCGATGGTCGCCAGCAATACCGCCCTGGGCCGCGCCGGTTTACCGGACGATATCGGTGGCGCGATCGCCAGCCTGCTCGCCGACGGCAGCCACTGGATCACCGGGCAGCGTATCGAGGCGTCGGGCGGTATGTTTTTGTAGGAGTTTTTCGCGCAGCACGTCATACCCCCAGTGATACACGTAGGTGTACGGCAGAAAAAACAGCAGTACACCGATGTCGAGGATGAACGCCTGCAACAGGCTGATCTTGAGCCACGCCGCGATCAACGGCACGCATACCAGGATCAGCCCGCCTTCGAACAGCAACGCATGGAGCACGCGGGTCCATGGGTTGTTGGCTAACTGCAGGCGCACTTTGAGGCGGTCGAACAGGCCGTTGAAGATCACGTTCCATGTCAGCGCCATCACGCTGATCGCCAGGGTGACCATGCCCATTTCCAGGGCGGGCTTGTCCATGATCCAGGCCAGCAACGGCGTACAGATCAACAACGCCAGGGCTTCGAAACCGATGGCCTGGCACACGCGTTCGGTAAGGGATTTGCTAGGGCTCATGACCCGGCTCCACAGTGAGGAAGGTTGCCATCATTACCCTTTGAATCGATACTTCATAACCAATAACCATCGATCAAGGCGATAGTCATGGCCTCACATGAAGTGCTGCAGGCGTTTGTGCAGGCGGCTACCCAAGGCTCGTTTTCAGCGGCGGCGCGCAAGCTCGGCAAGAGCCAGTCCACCGTCAGCGCGGCGGTGGCGAGCCTGGAGATCGACCTGGATGTGGTGCTGTTTGACCGCAGCAGTCGCAAGCCGACCCTCACCCCCGCCGGCCATGTGCTGCTGCAACGCGCCGAGCAGGTGCTGGAGGCCAGCAGCCGGCTTGAGTTGGCGGCGAGCCAGCTGGCCCAGGGGCTGGAGCCTAAGCTGAGCATCGCGATGTCGGACACCTACCAGTCCGACCGTTTCGAGGTCGCCCTCAGTGCATTCGAACAACGCTACCCGGACCTTGAGCTGGAATGCCTGATCGCCGAGTGCGAGGACCTGATCGCGCTGGTGCAAAGTGGTCGCGCGCAGATCGCGTTTATTGAACAGCAGGACGTGTACCCACCGGACCTGACGCGCGCGCCCGTGGAAGAACGCACGGAAATTGCCCTGTTCGTGTCCCCCAAACATCCCCTGGCGCGCCTCGGCACTCTCACCGCGCACGCCCTGCAACAGCATCGCGAACTGCGTCTGGCCAGCATCATCAACCCGAATGAAACCCGCGCCAACGGCCGCGTCTGGTCGGCCCCCAGTTACCTGATGCTGCTGGAGATGGCCCAATTGGGTTTCGGCTGGGCGCCAATTCCGCGCTGGCTGGTGGAACGGTTTGGCGGCGGCCAATTGGTGGAGCTGAAAGCACGCGGCTGGCCGCGCTCGGTGGCGGTGGATGCGTTGTGGTCGCGGCATCATCCACCGGGGCCGGCGGGGAGCTGGTTGTTGGGCAAAATGCTGGAATGATCGGGACGACTAAAGTGGGACGGCGCGGTTGAAAAATAATGTCGCTGCACCAAACCCGATAGACTGCGCCCCTACTTGCAGCCGTTCGGACACCCTCGATGCACACCCGCCTCGTCGACTACGCGGCGCTGACTGCCATGCAACAACAGCACGTCAGCGCCATCGAAGTTCACCCTGAGCAGTTGCCGTTTTGCGGCGATATGTATTGCGCGCTCAATAGCCTGTTGGCTAAACCCAGCCCCGGCGTCAAAGGCTTTGCGCTGCTGGCCGACGATTTCCCCGTCGCCTTCCTCCTGCTCAAACGCCCACCGTGCCTGCCCCATTGGGCCGATGAACACAGCGCTACGCTGCATGCCTTGCAGGTGGATCGCCGGCAACAGGGTCGCGGGTTCGGCAAGGCGTGTCTGCAGGCGTTGCCGGCGGTGGCGCTGGAGGCATGGCCGCAGATCAAGGGCTTGGAGTTGTCGGTGGACACGGACAATGTGGCGGCGATGGGCTTGTATCTGGGGCTTGGGTGGGTGGACAGCGGCGAGGCCTATAAGGGGCGGGTTGGCTACGAGCGCAGGTTGAGCCGGGCACTTCATCCGAAGCAATAACAGTCACGTAAACATGACGTTCAGAGGTCCATGTCATGTTTACGCGACATTGGTTGCCGGTTCAGCCCCGCTCTCCGATCGGTAACCAGATTTCCACCGTTCCCGTGCCTTTGCGCGCATCAAAATCCGCGCTGTAGCGCTCGAAATCCGCCCCCATCACCTTGTAGCCCGAGTGCGGCAACCATTCGAACATGATGCGTTCATAGGTCTGTTCCAACGCCTGAACCGGGCCGTGATGCGGGAACACGGCATAGTTGAGCGGTGGAATTTCGATCACGTCAAAGTTGCGTGGCACCTCGCTTTTGGTCGGGACTTCCACGCCGGCCATGTAATCGAATTCGCCGTCGTGGGGGTTATGGCACACCCCGTAGGTGAACCCGCCGACACGTTTTTTGATGTCCTTGATGCAACTGTCGAACAACTCCCACAGCCGCGGGATATCGCCGATGGTGGCCTTCGAATAACGCCCTTTTACACCGGCGATCACCAAGGCCTTGCCTGCTTCCATGCGCGGCGCCAACGGTTGTTTTCTGTGCTGATCCATACGAACAGTCTCCTTCTTATGAGGGAACAAACCCGCGTCGAGTATAGGGGCATATCCATGCGTTGCTCCAAGCAGAAAATTTTCCCACGCATATGGACAGCTGGCCATCACCGACCGTATTGTCTGCCCCGCAGGCCACCGCAGTGGCCGACGTCGCTCGGACGGTTCCGGGCGCTTACGTACTCTCGAGGCAACAATGGCCGAACAAGGTTCGCCGCGCCGCTTTGCGCGCATCGATCGACTCCCCCCTTACGTGTTCAATATCACTGCCGAGCTGAAGATGGCTGCGCGTCGGCGCGGCGAAGATATCATCGACTTGAGCATGGGCAACCCCGACGGCGCCACGCCGCCGCACATCGTTGAAAAACTTGTGCAAGTGGCCCAGCGTGAAGACACCCACGGTTACTCCACCTCCAAAGGCATACCGCGCCTGCGCCGGGCGATCTCGCGCTGGTACAAGGACCGTTATGCAGTGGATATCGACCCCGAGACCGAAGCCATCGTGACCATCGGTTCCAAGGAAGGCCTGGCGCACTTGATGCTGGCCACCCTGGACCAGGGCGACACCGTGCTGGTGCCCAACCCCAGCTACCCGATTCACATCTACGGTGCCGTGATTGCCGGCGCCCAGGTGCGCTCGGTGCCGCTGGTGCCTGGCGTGGACTTCTTCGCCGAGCTGGAACGGGCGATCCGCGGTTCGATCCCCAAGCCGAAAATGATGATTCTCGGTTTCCCGTCCAACCCCACCGCGCAGTGCGTGGAGCTGGATTTCTTCGAACGTGTGATTGCGCTGGCCAAGCAATATGACGTGCTGGTGATCCACGACCTGGCCTACGCCGATATCGTCTACGACGGCTGGAAAGCCCCGTCGATCATGCAGGTGCCCGGCGCCAAGGACATTGCGGTGGAATTTTTCACCCTGTCCAAGAGCTACAACATGGCCGGCTGGCGTATCGGCTTTATGGTGGGCAACCCGGAACTGGTCAACGCCCTGGCACGGATCAAGAGCTACCACGACTACGGCACGTTCACACCGTTGCAGGTGGCGGCGATTGCAGCATTGGAGGGCGACCAGCAATGCGTAAAAGACATCGCCGAGCAATACCGCCAACGCCGCAATGTGCTGGTCAAGGGCCTGCATGAGTTGGGTTGGATGGTCGAGAATCCGAAGGCGTCGATGTACGTCTGGGCGAAGATCCCGCAGGCGTATGCCGCCATGGGTTCGCTGGAGTTTGCCAAGAAGCTGCTGCTGGAAGCCAAGGTGTGCGTGTCACCGGGAATCGGCTTTGGCGAGTATGGGGATGATCATGTGCGCTTTGCGCTGATCGAGAACCAGGACCGCATTCGCCAGGCGGTGCGTGGGATTCGCGGGATGTTCCGCGCGGATGGGCTGGTCCAGAAAGCCTAGCCATTTGTGTTGCAAAAATGCAGTTAAAAATGTGGAAGGGGGCTTGCCCCCTCCCACATTTGATTGGGTTTTCACCCTTGCCTTGTGGTGTGCCTGTTAGACCACCAACGACAGCAACATGATGAAGATCAACGCCACCACGGACAGGATGGTTTCCATCGCCGTCCAGGTCTTGAAGGTCTCGGCCACGGTCATGTTGAAGTACTGCTTGACCAGCCAGAACCCCGCATCGTTGACGTGAGACAGGATCAACGACCCCGCCCCCGTCGCCAGCACCAGCAGCTCGCGGTTCACCCCCGGAATCATGCCCACCACCGGCACCACGATGCCCGCGCCGGTAATGGTCGCCACAGTGGCCGAACCGGTGGCCACGCGAATCACCGCCGCCACCAGCCACGCCAGCAGAATCGGGTTGATCTGCGCGGTCACGGCCATATGGCCGATCACGTCACCTACACCGCTGGTGACCAGCATCTGCTTGAAGCCACCACCGGCACCGATGATCAGGATGATCGCGGCGGTCGGCGCAAGGCTGGCGTCGAGCAGTTTGAGGATCTGCTTGGAGTGAATGCCCTGGCGGCTGCCAAAGGTGTACAACGACAGCAGCAACGCCAGCAGCAGGGCGGAGATCGGATGACCGATCATATCCATCCAGTTGCGCACGATGTGGCCGTCCGGCAGGCCGATGTCAGCGAAGGTTTTGAGCAGCATCAGGAACACCGGCAACAGCACGGTGATCAGGGTAATGCTGAAGCTCGGCAGGTCTTTGCTTTCCGGCTCGCGGGCCAGTTGATCCACCAGTTCCTGGGACGGGTTGCCCGGAATGTACTTGGCGATGAACGTACCGAAGATAGGGCCGGCGATGATGGCGGTCGGCAGTGCGACGATCAGGCCGTACAGGATGGTCTTGCCGATGTCCGCGCCAAACACACCGATGGCCAGCAGCGGGCCCGGGTGCGGCGGCACCAGGCCGTGCACCGCCGACAGGCCGGCGAGCAACGGAATGCCGATTTTGATCAGCGACACACCGGTGCGGCGCGCGACGATAAACACCAGCGGGATCAGCAGCACAAAGCCGATTTCGAAGAACAGTGGGATACCCACCAGAAACGCGGCGAACATCATGGCCCACTGGACCTTTTCCTTGCCGAAGGCGCGGATCAGGGTCTGGGCGATCTGATCGGCGCCGCCGGATTCGGCCATCATCTTGCCGAGCATCGTGCCCAGGGCGAGGATGATGCCGACAAAGCCGAGCACGCCGCCGAAACCGTCCTGGAACGCCTTGATGATCTTGTCCACGGGCATGCCCGAGGTCAGGCCGAGAAAACCTGCCGCAATGATCAACGCGATAAACGGGTGAACCTTGAAACGGGTGATCAAGACGATCAGCCCGATAATAGTGACCACTGCATCAAGCAGCAGATACGACTCGTGGGACATGCCAAACATGGGGGTCTCTCCTGTTTGTTGTTGTTATTAAAGCGGGTATTGAATGAGTTGCCGGGGATAGCGCTATCTTGTCCGGCAAACAATTATTTGGATGGTTCAAAACCGTGTTCCAGCCACCAGGCGTTGGTCTGCTCGGCGAGTTGCTCGACGTTGTCGCGGCTGGCGTTGAGGGCCAGGGTCAGCGGCTCGCCTTTGGGCGATTCGAGGGTGGCGAACTGGCTGTCGATGAGGCTGGCCGGCATAAAGTGCCCAGGGCGGTGGGACACGCGGTCGGCGGCCACTTCACGGGTCAGTTCCAGAAACACGAACCCCAGGCCCGGCGCGGCTTCGCGCAGGTGGTCGCGGTATTTTTTCTTGAGGGCCGAGCAGGTGAGCACCGGGTGTTGGCCGGCCTTGAGCGAGCGGCGCAGCTCATCGCAGAGGATGTCGAGCCAGCCGGCGCGGTCGTCGTCGTTGAGGGGGTGGCCTGCGCTCATCTTTTCGATGTTGGCGGCGGGGTGAAAGCTGTCGCCTTCAATGGCGGTGGCGCCGTTAAGGCGGCACAGGGCCTCGCTGACACTGGTCTTGCCGCAGCCGGCAACACCCATGATGACCAAGGCGGTAACTGGTTGACTCATGAAACACCTCAGGACGCAGATAGCGCTACCCTTGCACGCTGTAAGGCTAGTGCAAAAACAGGCTTTTCCCGCGCCGTCTTGTCTTTTTTTATGGAGTGACGCGTGCATCCGCTCCAATGGTTTGAACAGGATCAGGCAACCCAACGTTCAAGTATTTGCAGCCTTTTGGAGACAGCGCTACCTTAGTGCCTCGATTTTTGTTTGGCAAGCCGCCTGATGACCTCCAAGAACGATAAAAATACCCGCACGACGGGACGCCCCACCCTGAACGAAGTCGCCCGCCTGGCCGGCGTCAGCCCTATCACCGCCTCACGCGCCCTGCGCGGCATCAGCACCGTGGCCACGGAGTTGGCGGAAAAAGTCCGGCACGCCGCCGCCGAACTCAATTACGTGGTCAACCCTGCCGCCCGCGCATTGGCCTCGGCCCAGAGCCATTCGGTGGTGGTGCTGGTGCCTTCGCTGTCCAACCTGCTGTTCATCGAAACCCTCGAAGCCATTCATCAGGTACTGCGGCCCAAGGGCTTCGAAGTGTTGATCGGCAACTCCCACTACTCGCGCGATGAAGAAGAAAACCTGCTGCGCAATTACATGGCCTACCAGCCGCGAGGCCTGCTGCTGACCGGCTTCGACCGCACCGAAAGCGCCCGACGGATGGTCGAGACCAGCAACGTACCCTGCGTCTACATGATGGACCTGGACCCCAACGCCGGCGTGAACTGCGTGGGTTTCTCGCAACTGGTCGCCGGTGAAACGGCGGCGGCGCACTTGATCGCCCGTGGGCGCAAGCGCCTGGCGTACATCGGCGCGCAACTGGACCAACGCACCCTACTGCGCGGCGAAGGCTTTCGCCGGGCGCTGCAACAGGCCGGCCTCTACGACCCCGCCTTGGAACTGCTGACGCCGCGCCCCTCTTCCGTGGGCCTGGGCGGCGAGTTGTTTCTGCAGTTGCTGGCCAGCCATCCGGATGTGGATGCGATTTTCTTCGGCAATGACGACTTGGCCCAGGGCGCATTGCTGGAAGCTCTGCGCCATAACATCAAGGTGCCCGAACAAGTGGCGGTGCTGGGTTTCAACGACTTGCCGTCCTCCTCCTTCATGGTGCCGCGCCTGAGCAGCATCAGCACTCCGCGCGAAGCGATTGGCCGGCGTGCGGCGGAGCATTTGTTGACGATCATGGCGGGTAACAAGATCGCCAAGCCGGTGGTGGATATGGGGTTTGAGTTGCGGGTGCGGGAGAGCACGTAGGACCGGTGTAGGAAGCGGCTGACATTACGGTAAGCGCCTTGCCCGCTTGCCTACGCTTACGTCAGAATCCGCCGGCTTGTGTGCCTGGGAGGCGATCTTTAAGGTTTGCCGGTCGCTGAATTCTCGGTGATCGGGTTTAGTAGCCCGAGCCTCCCAACACAAGATGCATGAGCCTATCGATGCTTGATGGTGGCTGTGCGCAGGGCGCCTTCGGGTGCGCCGGGTTTGTGTGGGATACCGGTCTACTAACCTGCGTACAGCTGCCACCCTCGTTTAGTAGCGATGAGGTATCAGCCCAAATCAGGTACTTAAACATGCAAAGCCCACATCCCACGCATACGCTTTTCACCGTCATCCCCGATGTCTCCATCGAAACCCTGTTGATCAACAGTTACGAAACCGTCTGTTCCGTCAGCACCTTGCTGCTTGATTTGTCCAATGACCTATCCGGTAAACACCGTGATGTCGCCTTGGCCATTCATCAATTAAGTGAGCTGAGCGTACTGCTGGTCGGCAAGGCCGCGGACCTGCACGCCCCACGCTGTTGAGCCCCTCCCCTTCGCACATTTTTTTCCGTGCACACTTAGAGATATCGCCGTCGCTTGTCGCCCCTGCTAGATTGTCCCTCTCTCCATCGCCAGGGAAGCACCATGGGACACTCACTGAAAATCTTGGGCCGCGCGTCGTCCATCAACGTGCGCAAAGTGCTCTGGACCTGCCAGGAACTGGGCATCGACTACGTGCGTGAAGATTGGGGCATCGGCTACACACCCACTCAATCCGCCGAGTTCCTGGCCCTGAACCCCAACGCCCAGGTGCCGGTGCTGATCGATGACCACGGCGTGCTGTGGGAATCCAATACCATTTGCCGCTATCTGGTCGGCCTATACCAACGGCATGACCTGCTGCCCGCCGAGCCCGCGCCAAGGGCTCGGGTGGAGCAGTGGATGGATTGGCAGGCTACCGAGCTGAACCCGTCCTGGGGCTACGCGTTCCATGCCTTGGTGCGCAAAAACCCGGACTATCAGGACCCGCAACGCATCCAGGCCGGTGTGCAAGGCTGGAACGACAAGATGGCCATCCTCGAACAACAGTTGACCAAGACGCAGGCCTACGTCGCCGGTGATGAATTTACCCTGGCCGACATCCTTATCGGCCTGTCGGTGCACCGCTGGCGCATGACGCCGATGGAGCATCCGCCCTTTCCCGCGGTGGCGGCCTATTACGACAGGCTCAGCCAGCATGCGGGCTTCAAGGCATTCGCCCTTGATGGTCATAATTGATCGTCACGCCATAAAACCTTAAGCCATGCGCCTTATGCGCAATTAATCGCCAAATGTGCTCGGCGCCACCTGCAACTTAACAAGCAGCAGTTTCCGTTAGCCGGCTAAGATTCCAGGTCACTGCCCCTGGAATCTCAACCATGTCGACCCTCACCGCCTCAGCCACCGACGGCATCGACCCGTTGCGCGCTGCCCATATCAGCGCGCGCATCGACCGCCTGCCCGCCGTCGCCACCGTCTGGCGCCTGGTGGCGCTGCTGTCGATCGGTGGTTTTTTTGAGTTGTATGACCTGTTCCAGACTGCCTACATCAGCCCAGGTCTGATCAGCGATGGAATTTTCCACACCGGCAGCGAGGGTGTGTTCGGTTTCTCCGACCAGGCCGCGTTCGCCTCCGCGACCTTTCTGGGCCTGTTCCTCGGCGCCAGCCTGCTCAGTCCGATTGCCGACCGCTTCGGGCGCCGGGCGATCTTCACCTTTGCGCTGATCTGGTACACGGTGGCCACGGTGTTGATGGGCATCCAGACCTCCGCCCTGGGCATTATCGGCATGCGTTTTCTGGTGGGCATCGGCCTGGGCATCGAGCTGGTGACGATCGACGCCTACCTCTCGGAACTGGTGCCCAAGCGCATGCGCAGCTCAGCGTTTGCCTTCGCGTTTTTTATCCAGTTTCTGTCGGTGCCCGCCGTGGCGCTGATGTCGTGGTGGCTGGTGCCCCAGGCGCCATTCGGGATCGCCGGTTGGCGTTGGGTGGTGCTGACCAGTGCGGTGTTTGCACTGTTTATCTGGCAACTGCGCAAGCGTTTGCCGGAATCACCGCGTTGGCTCGCGCAACAAGGCCGCTTCGACGAGGCCGGGCAGATCATGGACAACCTGGAGAAGCACTGCCGCCAGGATCACGGCAAACCGCTGGACGAGCCCGAGCCAGAGGCCGTCAGCGTGCAGGGCAGCGGGCGTTTTGCCGATATCTGGCAGCCGCCGTACCGACGCCGGGCGTTGATGCTGATCGTGTTCCATGTGTTCCAGGCCATCGGTTTTTTCGGCTTTGGCAATTGGTTGCCGGCGTTGCTGTCGGGCCAGGGCGTGAGTGTGACCCACAGTTTGCTGTACGCGTTTATCATCACCCTCGCCTATCCGCTGGGGCCGTTGCTGTTCGTGAAGGTGGCCAACCGCTTTGAGAACAAGTGGCAGATCGTCGGCTCGGCCATGGGCGCGGTAATCTTCGGCAGCCTGTTCGCGCTACAGACCACGGCGGTGGGGCTGGTGTTCTGCGGGGTGATGATCACGTTCTGCAATGCCTGGCTGAGCTTCAGTTATCACTCGTACCAGAGCGAACTGTTCCCAACCAATATTCGCGCGCGCGCGGTGGGGTTCTGTTATTCGTTCAGCCGCTTGTCGACAGTGTTCAGCAGTCTGTTGATCGGGTTCATTCTCGAGCACTTGGGCACGCCCGGTGTACTGGCGTTTATCGCCAGCAGCATGTTGATCGTGATGATCACCATCAGTTGGTTCGGGCCACGCACGCGCAACCTGGCCCTGGAACATATCGCCCATTGACGGCAACGGTTGGCCGTCGGTGGGATAAGTTTTGCCGCCGACGGCGCGCCGCCCCAACAAAACCGGGGTGCCGGCACTCGGCATGCTATTTGCTCCAGCTGTGGCAACGAACATTTCACAGGTGACGATCATGCTGGTAAACAACAACACCCAAGCCGTGTCGACCGTTCAACAGATCAAGCGCCCCGACATGGACCCCGCCAACGCCGCCGCCAGCGCACTGTACAGCGGCGCTTTGCAAGCGGCGCAACAAGCCGTGACCGTACCGGCCGCGCAAAAGGAACTGGACAAGGCCACCGATCGTATCGATGAAGCCTTCGCCAAAACCCGTGTGCAATTGCAGACCAGTACCACCAGCGATGTGCCGGCCACCAACGCTACGTCCGGCGCACGCGCGGAGTTCACTGAGTACATGAGCAAATCTCCGGCCGAACGTATCCGTGAGCAATTGCTCAAGGAACAGGGGCTGACCGAGGCGGATGTGCAGAACATGTCGCAGGAAAAGCAGGACGCGATTTCCAAGCAGGTGGCTGAACGCTTGAAGCAGCAGCAGGAACAGCAAGTAGCGGCGAAGACGGCTGCGCCTCAGGCGCAAGCGCTGAAAGAGACCTTGGCGGCCATCTGACGTCACTGGCCGCGAGGTTTTTAAGCACTCACGAACGCTGCGGCCATTCCCGGATGATCGTGCCATCGAACGACTTCGCAAGCCTGCTCGCCCTTGAGCGAACAGGCGTTTGCGGATCAGTGCCCGAACAGACCTGTTTCGGATTTCTTGGCTTTCTTGTCTGCGCGTTTTTCATCGGCGGTCTTTGCCGGTTTTTTCTTCGCGGCTTTCTTTGAATCCATACCTTTGGCCATGTTGCGTACTCCGCTGTGAAGGGATGCAGCATTGGGTATACCACCTATTGCCCGGCAGAAGGCGCTTATAATCCTGGCCCCCTCACGACGCCTGCTTGAATACCATGCCCGAGTTGTCCATTGAGCCACTGCCAGCGCCCCTGTGGCCGCTGCTGAACAAATTTTACCGCCGCCACGACTCATCGATGAAGGCGCTCAAGGGCGGGCGTTTATGGGTGGCGCGCGATGGCGACATTGTCGCCGGGTTGTGCCTGACCCCCGTAGTGGGCGGGCAGTGGCTGACGGGCGTATTTGTGGCGCCGGATTATCGCGGCCAGGGTTTGGCGGCGCGGTTGATCCGTGAGGCAGTCGCGTCAGCCGAGGGCACGGTATGGTTGTTGTGCCATCCTGACTTGGAGCGGTTGTATCAGCGGATGGGCTTTACCCAGGACACGCGATTGCCGCAGTCCCTCAGCGAGCGGCTGGTGCGTTACAAGCGCAACAAACCGATGATCGCGATGGGCTTGGAATCGGGAGTGAGGTCGCCCTCGGATAGCCGGTGACAGGCAGGGAATGGCCCATGTTTTTTGTCTGGCACACCGCTGTGTCTGGAGAGAGGGCCGCTTCGCGGCCCGGCGCGGGGCAAGCCCGCTCACCACAACCACTTTGTGCGCCGATCCCCTGTGGTGAGCAGGCTTGGATTATGTGCAGCTAACTAAGGCTACTGGGCAAGCTCCTTCCCACATTCTGATCGGCATTTCTTTGTTTAATCGGCCGTAGTGGGATCCAGCTCCGGGAACATCACGTCGATGAAACCGAACTTGCTGAAGTCGGTGATGCGCGACGGGTATAAGCGGCCGATCAGATGGTCGCATTCGTGTTGCACCACCCGCGCATGGAAACCATCGGCAAAGCGCACGATAGGCTCGCCCTTGGGGTCGAAACCTTCATAGCGGATCTGCTGGTAGCGGTTCACCGCGCCACGCAGGCCAGGCACCGACAGGCAGCCTTCAAACCCCTCTTCGAGCACCGGGCTGAGCGGCGTGATCAACGGGTTGATCAGGATGGTCTGGGGCACGGGTGGCGCGTCCGGGTAGCGTTCGCTGCTCTCGAAGCCAAAGATCACCAGTTGCAGGTCGACGCCGATCTGCGGGGCGGCCAGGCCCACACCTCCTACGTGTTCCATGGTCTGGAACATGTCATCGATCAATTGCCACAGCTCGGGGCTGTCGAACATCTCCGGCGGAACCGGAGGGGCGATGCGCAGCAGGCGTTCGTCGCCCATTTTCAGGATTTCACGGATCATCGATCAGACTTCGTCAGTAGTGGGCTTGATGGAGTGGTCACGGCCAAGGCCGGACACGTGCTGTTTTTCCAAGGCCGGCGGCTCGTCGAAATCCTTCGCCCCGGGTTCCTTGCCTTCGGCTGACATGTGTTCGATCACGGCGTTCATCTCCGCGCCCAGCAGCAGCACCGCGGCGGAAATATAAAAGTACAGCAGCAACACAATGATCGCACCGATGCTGCCATACATGGCGTTGTAGTCGGCGAAGGTCTTGACGTAATAGCCAAAACCCAGGGAGGCGACGATCCACACCACCACCGCCAGCACCGAGCCCGGCGTGATAAAGCGAAACTTCTGCTCGACATCGGGCATCACGTAGTACATCAACGCCACGGCAAACATCAGCAGGATCACGATCAGCGGCCAGCGCAGGATGGTCCACAGGGTCACCACGAACTCCTGCATACCGATCTGCCCCGCCAGCCACTCCATCACTTGAGGGCCGAGCACCATCAGCGCGGCAGCGGCCAGCAGCATGCCGGCGATACCGATGGTATAAAAAATCGACAGCGGAAAACGCTTCCAGATCGGCCGACCTTCGACCACGTCGTAGGCCGCGTTCATCGCGCTCATCATCAGGCGAACACCGGCCGAGGCCGTCCACAGTGCAATCACGATACCTACCGAGAGCAGGCCACCTTTGGATTGCTGCAGCTGGTCGATCACCGGGTTGACCTGCTCCAGCGCCTGGGGCGGCAGCACCAGCTCCGATTGCAGGCGCAGCCAGCTGAAGAAGTCCGGCAGGTGCAGGAAACCGATCAGGGCGATCAAAAACAGCAGGAATGGAAACAGCGAGAACAGCATCTGGTAAGCCAGCGCCGACGCGTAGGTGGGCATTTCGTCATCGACGAATTCCTTGATGGTGCGAAACAGCACGGTGTGCAGCTTGAGGCCATCAAGTACGGGAAAAATCATAGCGTCTCCTTTCGCCGCAAAGAGGAAAAGATCGTGGGCGACTCAAGAGCCGTTTTCTACCTCAAAGTAGCCCATCTGGCGACTTTGAAACAATTTCCAAAGTTTAGTTGCAGCGCAGGACATAAAAACGGCCATCCGTGGATGGCCGCAGGACGACGGGTTTGCACCCGCCCAAGCCAGCATTACTTAGTGGCTTTTTTGACGGCATCCTTGGTCTTGCCGACAGCCTGCTGGGCTTCGCCTTTCTTCTCTTGAACCACACCTTCAGCACGCAGTTTGTCGTTATCGGTCGCTTTGCCGACACCTTGCTTGACGTTACCAACCACTTCGTTGGCCAAACCTTTTGCCTTATCCGCTGTGCTGCCCATGGTATTTCTCCGAAAGAACAATCAAGGGTTTTTGGTCATTACCTAAAGATTGACCGGGGGCCGTTCGGCAGAGTTTCAATTATTTCAACGTGCATTTGATCGTCGCGCACAGGTTGGGCTTTATGTTTTGCGGCCAACCCACGAGAATGCGCGGCACATTCAGGCTATTACGCTGAATAACAGATCCCGTAGGAAGGTTATGAAACTCAATAAAGCACAGGCCATTGCCCGCAGAAACCAGGAATTGGGCGGTGCCGTACTCGGCGTCAACAATTGCCATTTCACCGACCTGGACCGTAAACGCAATATCTGGTGGTTCGATCTGCCGGTGGCGCGGATTGCGGTGGGTCAGTACGAGTGGATTCACTTGTTGATGCATAACGCCGAATCCGACCAGTTGCTGCACCTGAAGGTGCCGACGGCGTTTCTGCGTGAAAAACTCGAAGGGTTGGTGGTGCGTAATGCGGGCAAGCGCAAGCCGGAGATCACCTTGGAGCTGAGCGCGGACAAGGACTCGTTCTTGAAGGACGTGCGTCCGGCGGGTGCAGGTGTGAGCTTCGCGCAGTTCGCTCTGTAAGAGCCGCAGTCAAAAAAATGTGGGAGGTGGCTTGGCCCCCTCCCACATTTGAATTGCATTACTTTTTAAGCCCGAGCTTCTTCAGCTCTTCGTCGCGCAACTCGCGACGCAGGATCTTGCCTACGTTGGTAGTCGGCAAGGCATCGCGGAATTCCACGGCCTTGGGCACCTTATAGCCGGTAACGTTAGCGCGCATGTGCTCCATGACCTGCTCTTTGGTCAGGGTCGCGCCCGGCTTGACCACGATAAACAGCTTGATGTGCTCACCGGATTTCTCGTCCGGCACACCGATGGCCGCGCATTGCAACACGCCCGGCAGGCCGGCCAGCACGTCTTCCAGCTCGTTGGGGTACACATTGAAGCCGGAGACCAGGATCATGTCCTTCTTGCGGTCGACAATGCGCATATAGCCATCGGGCTGGATGATCGCGATGTCGCCGGTCTTGAGCCAGCCTTCGCTGTCGAGCATCTCGTCGGTGGCGTCCTGGCGCTGCCAGTAGCCCTTCATCACTTGCGGGCCCTTGACGCACAATTCGCCGGTTTCGCCCAGCGCCAGCTCGGTGCCGTCGTCGGCAATGACCTTGCACACCGTCGAGGGCACCGGAATGCCGATGGTGCCGATCTGGATATGCTGGATCGGGTTGACTGTGGCCACCGGGCTGGTCTCGGTCATGCCGTAACCCTCACAGATGCCGCAACCGGTCACGGCTTTCCAGCGCTCGGCCGCCGCCAATTGCAGGGCCATGCCGCCCGACAGGGTGACTTTCAGTGCGGAGAAGTCCAGCTTGCGGAAAGCCTCGTTGTTGCACAGCGCCACGAACAACGTGTTCAGGCCGACAAAGCCACTGAACTTCCACTTCGACAGTTCCTTGACCATCGCCGGCAGGTCGCGCGGGTTGCTGATAAGGATGTTGTGGTTGCCGATCAGCATCATCGCCATGCAGTGAAAGGTGAACGCGTAGATGTGGTACAGCGGCAGCGGCGTGATCAGGATCTCGCAACCTTCATTGAGGTTTGAGCCCATCAGCGCCTTGCACTGCAGCATGTTGGCCACCAGGTTGCGGTGGGTCAGCATCGCGCCCTTGGCCACGCCGGTGGTGCCGCCGGTGTATTGCAGCACGGCCACATCGCTGCTGAGCGGACTGGCGTCGCTGACCGGTTGGCCACGGCCTTTGGCGAGCACGTCGTTGAACTTGACGGCCTGGGGCAAGTGATACGCCGGGACCATCTTTTTCACGTACTTGATGACGCTGTTGATCAGCAGGCGCTTGAGCGGCGGTAGCAGGTCGGCGACTTCGGTGACGATCACATGCTTGACGGCGGTCTTGGGCACGACCTTTTCCGCCAGGTGAGCCATGTTGGCCAGGCACACCAGCGCTTTGGCGCCGGAATCGTTGAACTGGTGTTCCATTTCCCGCGCGGTGTACAGCGGGTTGGTGTTGACCACGATCAGGCCGGCGCGGATGGCACCGAACACAGCGACCGGGTATTGCAGGACGTTGGGCAGTTGCACGGCGATTCGATCGCCTGGCTTCAAGTCGGTATGCTGTTGCAGGTAAGCGGCAAAGGCGCCGGACAGTTCGTACAATTCACCGTAGGTGATTGTCTTGCCCAGGTTGCTGAAAGCCGGTTTGTTGGCGAAGCGCTGGCAGGACTGTTTCAGTACCGCCTGAATATTTGGATACTCGTCTGGATTGATGTCTGCAGCAATCCCGGCGGGGTACTTATCCTTCCAAAAGTCTTCGTTCATGGAAGCCCACTCCTCAGCGACGCGAATTCATCATCGCATTTGATGCGATTATTATTGGTGTATGTTTTTTTAGGTGAGTCCGGCGCGTTCAAGCAGGCCGAGAGGTCACAAAGCGCGCCGAGAGTAGCAGCTTTGCCGAGGGCCGACTAGAGCCAAAAGAGGCCCCTACAGTCATAAACATGACTCAAGAATATCCAATAGTCATTTTTAGAGCAAAAATTCTATACGACCTGAAAAGGCTCTAGAACAGGGCTTGACAGGTTAAACACAGACGAATGTGAGAGGGGGCCTGCTCCCGATGGCAGTGGATCAGTCGATACAAATGCTGACTGTTCCACCGCCATCGGGGGCAAGCCCCCTTGCACATTTTGATTGCATTTCACTTCGCGGTCAGGCGATCTCGCGCAGCTCCCTGCGCAGGATCTTGCCCACCGGCGTCATCGGCAACGACTCACGCAAGACGATGTGCTTGGGCACTTTGTAGCCGGTGAAGTTGGCCTTGCAGTAGGCCTTCAGTTCTTCAAGGCTAACGCCCTGAGAACGCGCTACCACGAACAGCTTTACCGCTTCCCCGGTGCGCTCGTCCGGCACGCCGATCACCGCACAACTGGCCACCGCCGGGTGGGCCATTACCACGTCTTCGATTTCGTTGGGGTATACGTTGAAACCGGACACGATGATCAGGTCTTTCTTGCGGTCGACGATGCTCACAAAACCGTCGCTGTCGATCACCGCGATATCCCCGGTTTTCAGCCAGCCCTCGGCATCCAGGGTTTCGGCGGTTGCCGCCGGCTGTTGCCAGTAGCCTTTCATCACCTGCGGGCCCTTGATGCACAATTCGCCGCGCTCCCCCAGGGGCAATTCGTGGCCTTCGTCATCGATCACTTTCATCGCCGTACCCGGCACCGGCATGCCCACGGTGCCCAGCCGCGACTGGCTGCCGTAAGGATTGGTGCTGGCCACCGGCGAGGTTTCGGTCAGGCCGTAGCCTTCGCCGATGGTGCAGCCGGTCAGGGCCTTCCAGCGCTCGGCGGTGGCCTTGACCAGGGCAGTACCGCCGGAATTGGTGATCTTGAGGTGGGAGAAATCCAGGGTCTTGAAGTCCGGGTGGTCCATCAGCGCCACAAACAGGGTGTTCAACCCCAGCAGGCAGGAGAACCGCCATTTTTTCAACTCCTTGATAAACCCACCGATGTCGCGGGGGTTGGTGATCAGCACGTTGTGGTTGCCGGTCACCATCATGCACATGCAGTTCGCGGTGAAGGCATAGATGTGGTACAGCGGCAGCGGCGCAATCATCACCTCCTGCCCTTCGCGCACCAGCGGCTGACCGTTGTCGCTGACCTGGGACATGCACGCCCGCGCCTGCTGCATATTGGCGACCAGATTGCCGTGGGTCAGCATCGCGCCCTTGGCCAGGCCGGTGGTGCCGCCTGTGTATTGCAACACGGCGATGTCATCCAGGGTCACCGGGTGGCGGGTCACGCCCAGGCCCGCCCCCATGCGCAGCGCGCGCTTGAACGACACGGCGCGCGGCAGGTGGTAGGCCGGGACCATCTTCTTGACCTTGTCGACGACGGTGTTGACCAGCCAGCCTTTGACCGCGGGCAGGAAGTCGCCCATTTTCGCTTCGATCAGGTAGTCGATCTCGGTGTCCGCGCACACCTCCTGCACCCGTGAACCGAACAGGTTGAGGTAGACCAGCGCGCGCACGCCGGCATCCTTGAACTGGTGGCGCATCTCACGCGGGGTGTACAGCGGGTTGGTGTTGACCACGATCAGCCCGGCGCGCAGCGCGCCGAACACGGCAATCGGGTAATGCAGCACGTTGGGCATCTGCACCGCGATGCGCTCGCCGGGCTTGAGGTCGGTGTGATGCTGCAGGTAGCCGGCGAACGCCGCGCTCTGGCGTTCAAGCTCGGCGTACGTGAGGGTGATGCCCATGTTGCTGAATGCCGGACGGTCGGCGAACGCCTTGCAGGACCGCTCGAACACTTCGATCACCGACTTGTAGGTGGTGAGGTCGATGTCATTGGGAACGCCCGCCGCACGTTTGTCATTCCAGAAATCAGGTTGCATTATTCTTATTCCCCTTGCCCGCATGTGTCCGGCCGCCTTTATAGAAAGCGGAGCTTTGGGGACGTTAGCAGCTATGGCCAAACAGGCAAATACACTGAACTGTGTCATTGATTGTATGAATCTTGCCGCTGATGCGCAGGCAGATACCCCGCCCCTCACCCGATCAGCGATACACTGCAACGACCCGGAGCAAAGGAATCGCCATGAACCCGTCCACCTTCTGGCTGACCGCCAACGATCACACTCGTCTCTACGTGAATCAATGGATGCCGCAGGCTCCGATCAAGGCCGTGGTGATGGTGTCCCATGGCATGGCTGAGCACAGCGGGCGCTATGCGCGGCTGGCCCAGGCGCTGTGCGACGCGGGCTACGGCGTGTACGCGCCGGACCAGCGCGGTCATGGCCGGACCGCCGATGAAGGTACTCTGGGGTTGTTCGCCGAGCGCGACGGTTGGAGCAAAGTGGTGGGCGATCTGGCCAGCCTCAACCAGCACATCGGCCAACAGCATCCGGGGCTGCCGATCGTGCTGCTGGGGCATAGCATGGGCAGCTACATCGCCCAGGCGTACCTGCTGCACCACAGCGCCAGCCTGCATGGGGCGATTCTCAGCGGGTCGAATTTCCAGCCGGTGGCGCTGTACCGCGCCGCCCGCCTGATCGCTCGCGCCGAACGCCTGCGCCAAGGCGTGCGCGGTCGCAGCGCGCTGATTGACTTTCTGTCGTTCGGCTCATTCAACAAAGCATTCAAACCCAATCGCACAGCTTTCGACTGGCTCAGCCGCGACCCGGACGAGGTGGATAAGT
Source organism: Pseudomonas quebecensis (assembly GCF_026410085.1). Taxonomy (NCBI): domain Bacteria; kingdom Pseudomonadati; phylum Pseudomonadota; class Gammaproteobacteria; order Pseudomonadales; family Pseudomonadaceae; genus Pseudomonas; species Pseudomonas quebecensis. Next base: position 1,024,958 of record NZ_CP112866.1, on the reverse strand, counting down.
ACATCAACGATCCACTCTGTGGCTTTCGCTGCACCAACCAATTGTGGGTGGACCTGCTCGGCGGCTTGCAGCAGATCAGCAAAGCGTCCAACCTGCGGCAGATCGATCCGGGCCTGCCGATTCTGGTAATGGGCGGCGAATGTGATCCGGTCAGTGAGGGCAAGCGTCTCACCCACCTGGCCCAGGCCCTGCAAGCGGCCGGCTGCCAGCACCTGCAGCTGACTATTTACCCGCAGGCGCGTCATGAAGTGTTCAACGAAACCAATCGTTCGCAAGTCACGGCGGATGTACTGACATGGCTGGACCACGCCCTGAGCTTGCATCGGCCGCCCCGCTGCGAATAACTTTTCCTTTGAAATCAAAAAATTACCGATTATCTACAGGATGCACCTTGAGATGACCCAGGTTACCAATACCCCGTACGAAGCCCTTGAAGTCGGCCAGACCGCCAGCTACAGCAAAACCGTTGAAGAGCGCGATATCCAGCTGTTCGCCGCCATGTCCGGTGACCACAACCCGGTGCATTTGGATGCGGAATACGCGAAGGCGACCATGTTCAAGGAGCGTATCGCCCACGGCATGTTCAGCGGCGCACTGATCAGCGCAGCGGTCGCCTGTGAGTTGCCTGGGCCGGGTACCATTTACATCGGCCAGCAGATGAGTTTCCAGAAGCCGGTGAAGATTGGCGACACCTTGACCGTGCGCCTGGAAATCCTGGAAAAACTACCCAAGTTCCGCGTGCGCATTGCCACCCGTGTGTTCAACCAGCGCGATGAGCTGGTGGTGGATGGCGAGGCGGAGATCCTCGCACCGCGTAAACAGCAGGTGGTGACCCTGACCGAACTGCCGCCGATCAGCATCGGCTGAATACAAATGTGAGAGGGGGCTTGCACCCGATTGCGGTAAGTCAGTCATTAAACATCGACTGATTCACTGCTATCGGGAGCAAGCCCCCTCCCCGTTTACTACGCGGTAAGCTTACGACTGAGCGCGAGCCTGGTTACGCAGGGCTTTCACTTGGTCGTGATTGCGTTGTACGCCATGGTACTGACGCTCAACCAGGTCACGAATGCCCAGCAGGTTGTGCTTGTTGATCTTCTCGATCGCTTCACGGTAAGCCTTGAGTGCGTGGTCTTCACCGCGCTCGGCTTCGTTCAGCACAGCCTCTTCATCTTTACCGGTCACCATCGACTTAACGTCGACCCAACCACGGTGCAGTGCGCCGGCAACGCTGCCGGAATCTTCCGGATCACCACCCAGGGCACGCACGGCGGTTTTCAGCTCGGCGGCAGCGGTGGCGCAATCAGCAGAACGCTTGGCAAACAGCGCCTTGAGTTCTGGGTGCTTGATGTCTTCAGCGCACTCTTTGAAACCTTTTTGACCGTCGATGCTGGTTTCGATCAGGTCGTTCAGTACAGAGATCGATTCTTTGTTGATGTCAGTCATTTTTCAATTCCTTATGTGGGTTGAGAAAGGTTGTCTTAATGATTGCAGCGCTCGTGCCAGGTTTTGAAAAATAACTTTATTGTTTAAATTCAAATAGTTACGAAATATTGAACCATCTGTATCTACGTTATTTGCATGATCTGTCATTTGGCCTTCATGCAGAATGCCTGTATTTTCCAAGACCAACCTCGTAACTGCCTGACGCCCATGAACCCGGAAAAGCTGGAACTGCTGGTCACCCGCGAAATGCCCTTCGGCAAATACAAGGGCCGGATCATCGCCGACCTGCCCGGCCCTTACCTGAATTGGTTCGCCCGTGAAGGTTTCCCCCACGGCGAACTGGGCGGTCTGCTGGCACTGATGCAGGAAATCGACCACAACGGCCTGTCAGAACTGCTCGACCCACTGCGCGCCAAGCACGGCAAACCCGCCCCACGCCATTAAGAGCCCACGCCCATGCCCTGCAATGCCGATAACGAAGCGCACTGGCAAGCCATCGCCCAGCGCTATGACTGTGAGCCAGGCCCGATCAATCTGGAAAATGGCTACTTTGGTCGCATGAGCCGTGCGGTCCAGGCGCAATACCTGGAGCATGTAGCGTTTATCAACCGCAGCAATGCGGTGTATGTGCGCCAGCGCTTTGAACAAGGCGAGAGCGTCGAGATCCGGCGCCAGCTCGCCGCCTTGATCGAAGTGGACCCCGAGTCGGTGGCGTTCACCCGCAACGCCACCGAAGCCTTGCAGTCGCTGATCCGCAATTACAATCGCCTGCAGCCGGGCGACCAGGTGCTGATCAGCGACCTGGAGTACGACACGGTCAAGGGCGCCATGCGCTGGCTGGCGGCGCATCGCGGTGTGGAGGTTGTCGAACTGTCCCACACCCACCCGGCCAGTTTCGACAGCCTGCTACAGACCTATCGCGATGCCTTCGCCCAACACCCGCGCCTCAAACTGATGGCTCTGACCCACGTCACCCATCGCACCGGGCTGGTGATGCCGGTAGCCGACATTGCTCAGGCTGCGCGGGCCCACGGCGTAGACGTGATCCTCGACGGTGCCCACGCCCTGGGCCAGATCGATTTCAACCTCGCCGAACTGGGCATCCAATTCGCCGGGTTCAACCTGCACAAGTGGATCGGCGCGCCGTTGACCCTGGGCTTTTTATACATCGCGCCGGAGCGCCTGGCCGATATCGACACGGACATGGGCGAATTTCACTACCCGACCACCGATGTACGCGCGCGTACCTCCTACAGCACGCCGAACTTTCCGGCGCTGATGACCCTGCCGCGGGTACTGGACGAGCATCGGGCGCTGGGCGGCGCGGCAGCCAAGGGCGCGCGGGTCAATTACCTGCGCAATGTGTGGGTGAGCCAGGTGCGGGCATTGCCGGGGATCGAGGTGCTGACGCCGGACGATCCAAGGTTGTATTGCGGGATTACCGCTTTCAAGTTCAGCGGTCGTGACCAGCAGGCGATGGCGGAGCGTTTGCTCAAGGACTACAACCTCTTCACCACGACGCGCGTCGGGGCATCGTTCGGGACGTGCATTCGGGTCACACCGGGGTTGGTCACCTCGGTGGCCGACATCCATCATCTGATCCATGCCATCACCGAACTGCACCACCGCCCTCGTTAGAAGCGAGCTTGGCGTTATTGCAGGCAAAAAAAAGCGGTACACCGACCAAGTGCACCGCAAAAATGCCGTTAAGCACAGCAACAACGATTCGGTAAATCAGATCAATCCAGCAGCGCCAGCGCCTGAGCGGTGACTTCCTGAATACGTGCCCAGTCGCCGTTCTTGACCCACTCTGGGTCGAGCATCCAGCTGCCGCCCACGCACATCACGTTTTTCAAGGCCATGTAGCTTTTGATATTGGCCGGGCCGACGCCGCCGGTGGGGCAGAACTTCACTTCGCCGAACGGGCCACCCAACGCCTTGATCGCCGCTACGCCACCGCTGACTTCAGCGGGGAACAGCTTGAAACGACGGTAGCCCAGGCCATAGCCTTCCATGATGCCGGACGCATTGCTGATGCCCGGCAGCAGCGGGATCGGGCTGTGTACCGAGGCTTCCAGCAGGTCGCGGGTGATCCCGGGGGTAACGATGAACTGCGAGCCGGCCACTTCCGCCGCCTCCAGCATGTGACGATCAAGCACAGTACCGGCACCGGTGCACAGCTCAGGACGCTGCTCGCGCAGGACCTGGATGGCCTTGAGGCCGAACTCCGAACGCAGAGTCACCTCCAACGCGGTCAAACCGCCAGCCGCGAGGGCATCGGCCAGCGGCAGAATGTCCTGTTCGCGGGCGATGGTGATCACCGGCAGGATCCGCGCCTTGGCGCAGAGGCTGTCGATCAAGGCAACTTTATCCGCCATGGACACGGTCGGTTGTGGGCTTTTCATAGCGGCTGATCCTTGGCTCATGGGCACCAGTAAATCTCTAAAGTAGGTTGCAAAAACGCGCGAATCGGCATGGCGGCGACATCGTCTCCGGCCAGCGCGGCGCTCAAGGTGGTCAATTTCGAACTGCCGGAGATCGACAGTACGGTGTAGTGGGCCGTGGCCAGCAACGCGCGACTCATGGTCAGGCGCTGGTGCGGCACGGTCGGCGCCAGCATTGGCCAGCAACGGCGGGTACCGTCGGGCTGCAGGGCTTCGTTCAGGTTCGGGCTGTTGGGAAACAGCGAGGCGGTGTGGCCGTCATCGCCCATGCCCAACACCAGCACATCGATGGCCGGCAGTTCGGCCAGCAGGCGGTCGGCCTGCTCGGCAGCTTCTTCAAGGTTCGCGGCAGCGCTGTACAGGCTTAGGAACCGCGCCTTGGCGGCCGGGCCCTGCAACAGGTACTTCTTCAACAGGCCGGCGTTACTGTCGGCGTGTTCCACCGGTACCCAGCGCTCGTCGGCCAGCGTGATGGTGACCTTCGACCAGTCCAGGCCCTGCTTGGCCAGGTTCTGGAAAAACGCCACCGGGCTGCGCCCACCGGATACGACCAGGGTCGCGACGCCGCGGGCACTGATGGCCGTGCGCAGTTGCTCGGCCACATCGTTGGCCAGGCCGTCCGCCAGCAACGCAGGCGTACGGTACTCATGAGCGTTGACGCCTTGCGGCAGTTTCAATTCAGATATCGCCATACCACGACCTCCCATCCCGCGTGATCAGTGCAATGGAGCTCATCGGCCCCCAGGAGCCCGCTGCATACGGCTTGGGCGCATCACCGGATTTCTTCCACCCGGCGATCAACTGGTCACACCACTTCCACGCGGCTTCGATTTCATCTTTGCGAACAAACAGGTTCTGATTGCCGCGCATCACTTCCAGCAGCAGACGCTCGTAGGCATCGGGGATGCGCGCGCTGCGATAGGTATCGGAAAAATTCAGTTGCAGCGGGCCGCTGCGCAGTTGCATGCCCTTGTCCAGCCCCTGTTCCTTGGTCATTACACGCAAGGAAATCCCTTCGTCCGGCTGCAGGCGGATGATCAACTTGTTGCTGATCTGCAGGCGCTGCTCGGGAGCGAAGATATAGTGGGACGGTTCCTTGAAATGGATAACGATCTGCGACAGTTTTTGCGGCATGCGCTTGCCGGTACGCAGGTAGAACGGCACTCCGGCCCAACGCCAGTTACGGATATCGGCCCGCAGGGCGACGAAGGTTTCGGTGTCGCTCTGAGTGTTGGAGTTCTCTTCTTCCAGGTATCCGGGCACCGGCTTGCCGGCGCTGTAGCCGGCGATGTATTGGCCACGCACCACTTGGGTGGTCAGACCGTCCGGGCTGATCGGCGCCAGGGCCTTGAGCACCTTGACCTTCTCGTCGCGGATACTGTCGGCGGACAGGTCGGCCGGTGGGTCCATGGCGATCAGGCAAAGCAGCTGCAACAGGTGGTTCTGGATCATGTCACGCAGCTGGCCGGCTTTGTCGAAGTAACCCCAGCGGCCTTCGATGCCGACCTGCTCGGCCACGGTGATTTCCACGTGGGAAATGTAGTGCTGGTTCCACTGGGTTTCGAACAGGCTGTTGGCGAAACGCAGCGCGATCAGGTTCTGGACGGTCTCTTTGCCCAGGTAATGGTCGATGCGATAGGTGCGGTTTTCCGGGAAAAACTGCGCCACGGCGTCGTTGACCTTGCGCGAGGACTCCAGGTCCGAACCGATCGGCTTTTCCAATACCACACGGGTGTTGTCCGCCAGGCCGACCTTGGACAGGTTCTCGCAGATCGCGCCATACACCGCCGCCGGGGTGGCGAAGTAAGCGATCAAGCGTTGTTCGGTGCCGGCCTTTTCGGCCAGGGCCACATAGTCGTCGGCTTTCAAGAAATCGACGTGAACATAGGTCAGGCGCGCCAGAAAGCGCTGGGCGATGCTCTCGTCCAGTTCCTTGCCGACGTACTTGCGCAGTTCTTTTTCGATATGGGCCAGGTGCTGCTGCTCGGAACCGGCTTCACGGGCCAGGGCCAGGATGCGTGTGTCATCGTGCAGGAGCCCGGCACCATCAAGCTGATACAGGGCAGGAAACAACTTGCGCAGCGCCAGATCACCCAAGGCGCCAAACAGGGCAAAGGTGCAGGGTTCTACGGTTATCGAAGGCATGATGTTTGTTCTTTTATCAAGTTAAGCTACAAATACCTTTTTTCAAGGTATCACTCAAGGAAAAATGTAGTAATAACCACAACATTTTCCCGAAATACGCATTGCGTGTGGTGGTGTTCAGCTACCCTCAGTAGGATAGGCCACCGCAACAGGCCGCTCGTCGATTGCTTGCCGGCCTTAATTTGCATCGTCGCCCGAAGGAAAGACTGAATGGACCGCGTGCGAAATCTTCTGGAGCAGATCCAGAACCGCCTCGAAGACTTGAACAAGGCAGAGCGCAAAGTCGCTGAAGTCATCCTGCTCAACCCGCAGCAGGCCACACGCTTCTCGATCGCCGCCCTCGCCCAGGCCGCCTCGGTCAGTGAACCGACGGTCAACCGTTTCTGCCGCTCATTTGGCGTCAGCGGTTACCCTGAACTCAAATTGCAGCTGGCGCAAAGCCTGGCCAGTGGCGCGGCGTACGTCAGCCGCGCCGTGGAAGCCGATGATAACCCCGAAGCCTACACCCAGAAGATCTTTGGCAGCGCCATCGCCTCCCTGGACAGCGCCTGCCAGGCCCTGGACCCTAACCTGATCAGCAAGGCCGTGGATTTGCTGATTCAGGCCCGGCAGATCCACTTCTTCGGCCTCGGTGCTTCGGCCCCGGTGGCGATGGATGCCTTGCACAAGTTCTTTCGTTTCAACCTGGCGGTCACCGCCCATGCCGATGTGCTGATGCAGCGCATGATCGCCTCGGTGGCGCATACCGGTGAGTTGTTCGTGATCATTTCCTACACCGGGCGTACCCGCGAGTTGGTGGAAGTGGCGCGCATCGCGCGGGAAAACGGTGCATCGGTACTGGGTGTAACCGCCGAGAACTCGCCACTGGCCAAGGCCAGTACCGTGAGCCTGAATATTCCATTGCCGGAAGACACCGACATCTATATGCCGATGACGTCGCGGATCATTCAGCTGACGGTGTTGGACGTGCTGGCCACCGGCATGACGTTACGCCGCGGCGTGGATTTCCAGCCGCATTTGCGCAAGATCAAAGAGAGCTTGAATGACAGCCGGTATCCGGTGGGGGATGAGTTTAACTAAGCTCCAATCGCTACCAGCAATACCGCCGCCATCGCGGGCAAGCCAGCTGCTCCCACAGGGGAATGCGTTCCAAATGTGGGAGCGGGCTTGCCCGCGATAAGGCCATAAGCAACAACGCTAAACTCCAGCCCGAGCCTGCAAACTCAGGTGCGCCCTCTCCCCCGGCGCCAGGCTCGCCCCGGCCATCGCCGACTCCACGCACACAAACCCTGACGCCTCGTTAAAGCTCACGCCCAACAATGGTCGACTGCCCGGATGCCACACCACGGTGTCGGCACTCTCGCCAGTATCGATGCACAGTTCGCGCTGCCAGGCGTGATCCTTGAGGTGCAGTTCGCCCTCGTGCTGAAACACCCGTTGACATCCGCCCTCCACGCGCAACTCGCCCTCCTGCTGACACACCTGGCGATTGAGCTGATCGTAACCTTGCGCACCGTCGAGCCCAGACAGCGCTATCTCGTCGACGTGACCAATACGCCAGTAAGCGTGCAATGCATGGCTCAACTGGCATGGCAGTTCGTCCTGATGCTCGGTGCTCAGGCGCAATTCCAGGGTCTCGCCAAGGTGCGCGTGCAGGTCCACCTGCCAGTCACACAGTTGCAACTGCCAGTGCAGGCGCACGCCTTCGTCGTCGTTGCTGCTGTCGAGCAGCTTCCAGTCGATCAGCCGGGCCCAGCCATGGGACGGCCAGGCGTTTTCGCTGGGGTGGCGGCCATACCAGGGCCAGCACACCGGCACGCCGCCACGAATGGCGCCGACCTGCGGCCACTTGGCCGCGCACCATAGCCAGGGTTTCTGGCCACGGGGCTGAAAATGCAGCAGTTGCGCGCCCTGGCGACTGAACACCGCCTGGCACAGCGGATGGTCGATCACCAATACATCGCGCATCTGAAAGCGCTCCCAGGCAAACACGGGGCGCGGGCGCAGAGATTTGAAAAAGCGTTGCAGCGGATGCTCAGGCATGTGCCACGGTCCTGTATCACAGTGCTGCGCAAAAAAAAGCGGATAGCCATGGCTATCCGCAAAATGCGCACAGAGAGAAGGAGCTTATCGCACCAGCGTTAGAACTGAGACTGAATTTTCAGGCCAGCCACCAGCGCGTTGTCGACTTTGTCCACGCCGCCAGGTTGCACGACGTATTGCAGGTTGGGGCGTACGGTCAGCCAGTTGGTGACGTGGAAGCCGTAGTTGAGTTCGAAGTTGTATTCGGTTTCGCGGATCGGCGTGTACAACGGGTTGTCGTAATCGCTGACACCGTTCGCGGCGTTGAGCAGCTCAGAGTTACGCTTCACGTCGTTGTTGACATGCAGACGCGCGGCACCAATGCCGACGTCGTCTTTTGGACGCGCATCGAATGGGCCTTTGTACACCAGCATGAGCGACTGATAGTTGTCGACCAGGTTGGTTTCCTTGTCGTGGAAGGTGGCGTTGGCTGCGATGTTCAGGCCGCGCGACGCGTCGCCGTTATGGGTGGTGAGTTGCTGCTGCGCAACGAACCAGTAGCCTTTCTTGCTGCTGCGGGTACGGAAGTCAGCGCCACTGAGGACCGCATCGCCACCGTTGACGTCCTTACGCACGTCCGGAGCATCGGCTGCGCTCTTGTAGTAACCCACACGGTATTCGCCCGGCAGGTTATTCACCTTCGGCGACCAGACCAATTCAACCGGGATCACAGTACCCTTGGTGCCGCTGCCGCTGAGCTTGAAGCCATTGCCATGCTCCAGCTGCGATGGGTTCTGGTTGTAGGCGCCGATCTGGGCGTACAGCTCAGGCGTAATGTTGTACTTCACGCGGATAGCCGCCTGGCTGACTGGCCAGTTGTACCAGGTGTTGACGTAGTTACCGACCTGGGAGCCGCAGAACGACAGGTTCTGGAAGTCGCACGGGAAGGTGTTGAAGTCTTCGCCTTCACCGAAGTAGCCCAGTTTTACGTCCAACTTGTTGTCGAACATCTGGTGCTGGATCCAGAACTGGGTCAAACGCACCATGTGGCCACGGCCGTACACTTCCTGCGACGAGCTCAAGGTGCCGGCACGTGGGTCGCCGATACGGTCGTTGGAAATGTTCTGGCCATTACGATTGGTCAGCTGGATCTTGGCCTGGGTGTTATCCCAGCCCCACAGTTTTTGCAGGTCCAGTGCCACGCCAAGGCCGAACTGGTCGGAGTAGCGACCGGTCTTGTCGTTGTTGTAACCGCCGTGGGCGTTGTAGCCCATCTCTCCGACATAGTCGGCCTTGATGTCGATACCTTGCTCGATCAGCTTGGTACGCTCGCCGCCCCAATCGCCGGTCATCCACTTGGAGTCGGCACTGAAGGCATCGGCCGCCATCGCATTGGCGGACAATACCAGGGCTGCTGCTGCTGACAGTTGGCAGATCAGCCGAGTGTTGTTGTGCTGCTTTTTCATCCCTACATCCTCGTCTTTATTGTTATTAAACTGTTTTTATCTAACGCGGGTTACATTTTTTAACTAAAACAACAACTTATCTTACTCAGCGGCCCTTGAACTGGGTCACGTTGTCGGCGTGCCCCGGTACCGGCAATGCGGCGACTGTGCCCAGGCGCTCGCCGGTGTTGGCGTCAAACAGCAGGACCTTGGCCGGGTCGAACTGCAGCGTCAGGGTCTCGCCCACCTGCGGCGCCACATCGGGCGCCAGGCGGCAGCAGACCTTGGTGTCGTTGAGCTGCACGAATACCAGGGTGTCCGGGCCGGTGGGCTCGGTGACCTGGACTTCGGCACGAATGCTCGACGAGCCGTTACCCTCGCCCGCCGCCAGCACGATCTGCTCCGGGCGCAGGCCCAGGATCACATCGCGGTCTTCCAGCCCGGCGTCGTTCATGCCCAGCGGCAACTCGCAACGAGCCTGGCCGCTGTCGAGCAGCGCCACCAGCCTTCCGTCTTTGCGTTTTAGACGCATAGGAACGAAGTTCATCGGTGGTGAACCGATAAAGCTTGCCACAAATAGGTTAGCAGGGTCGTTGTAAATTTCTTTCGGCGTACCGAATTGCTGGATGATGCCGTCCTTCATGACCGCCACTTTGTCGCCCAGGGTCATCGCTTCGATCTGGTCGTGAGTCACGTAAACCGTGGTGGTTTTGAGGCGTTGGTGCATCAACTTCATTTCGGTGCGCATCTCGACACGCAGCTTGGCGTCGAGGTTGGACAGCGGTTCGTCGAACAGGTAGATCTTCGGCCGACGCGCCAGGGCCCGGCCCATGGCCACGCGCTGTTGCTGGCCGCCGGAGAGTTGGCCCGGCTTACGGTTGAGCAGGTGTTCGATCTGCAGCAGCTTGGCCACGCGCGCCACTTCGGCGTCGATATCGGCCTGGGGCATCTTGCGGATTTTGAGGCCGAATTCGATGTTCTCGCGCACGCTCATGGTCGGGTACAGGGCGTAGGACTGGAACACCATGGCGATGTCGCGATCCTTGGGGCTCATGCCGCTGACATCCTGATCGCCGATCATGATCGCGCCGCCGGTGATGGTCTCCAGGCCGGCGATGCAGTTCATCAGCGTGGATTTACCGCAACCCGAAGGGCCGACCAGAATCAGGAATTCGCCTTCCTTGATCGACAGTTCGATGTTCTTCAAGGTGTCGGGCAGGCCGGCGCCATAGGTCTTGTTTACATTGCGAAGTTCAAGCGTAGCCATGATTACCCCTTGACCGCGCCGGCCGTGAGGCCGCGCACGAAATACTTGCCTGCGATCACATAGACCAACAGGGTCGGCAGCCCGGCGATCATCGCCGCCGCCATATCCACGTTATATTCCTTGGCCCCGGTGCTGGTGTTGACCAGGTTGTTCAGTGCCACCGTGATGGGCTGCGAGTCGCCGCTGGAGAACACCACGCCGAACAGGAAGTCGTTCCAGATCTGGGTGAACTGCCAGATCAGGCAGACCATGATGATCGGCGTCGACATCGGCAGAATGATCTGACGGAAAATGGTGAAGAAACCCGCACCGTCCAGGCGTGCGGCCTTTATCAGCGCATCCGGGATGCTCACGTAGTAGTTACGGAAGAACAGCGTGGTGAACGCCAGGCCGTAGACCACGTGCACAAACACCAGGCCCGTGGTGGTGCTGGCCAGGCCCATCTTGCCGAGGGTGAACGATGCCGGCAGCAGCACGGTCTGGAACGGCAGGAAGCAGCCGAACAACAGCAAACCGAAGAACAGCTGCGAACCCCGGAAGCGCCAGAACGACAGCACATAGCCATTCAACGCGCCGATGGCGGTGGAGATCAGCACGGCCGGAACGGTGATCTTGATCGAGTTCCAGAAGTAACCATCCACGGTATCCCAGGCTTTGACCCAGCCGATGCCGGAAACCACGGTCGGCCAGCTCAGCAGGTTGCCGGTGCTGATGTCTTCCGGGGTCTTGAAGCTGGTGAGCAGCATCACCACCAGCGGCACCAGGTACAACAGCACCGCAAGGATCAGCACTGCGTAGATCGCGATGCGACTCAGGCTGATGGAAGGTTTGGAAGCGAAACTAGTCATTACGTTTGGTCCTCAGCTCGGAGTAGAGGTAAGGCACGATGATCGCGAGGATCGCACCGAGCATCAGGATTGCACTGGCCGAGCCCATGCCCATCTGGCCACGGCTGAAGGTGAACGAATACATGAACATCGCGGGCAGGTCGGACGAGTAGCCCGGGCCGCCGGCGGTCATGGCCGCCACCAGGTCGAAGCTCTTGATCGCAATGTGCGCCAGGATCATCACCGCACTGAAGAACACCGGACGGAGGCTGGGCAGCACTACGCTCCAATAGATGCGCGGCAGGCTGGCGCCATCGATCTGGGCCGCACGGATGATCGATTGATCAACACCACGCAGGCCAGCGAGAAACATCGCCATGATGAAGCCCGAGGCTTGCCATACAGCCGCGATCACCAGGCAGTAAACGACGCGGTCCGGGTCGATCAGCCAGTCCAGGCGGAAACCTTCCCAGCCCCAGTCACGCAGGAGTTTGTCCAGGCCCATGCCCGGGTTGAGCAGCCATTTCCAGGCGGTACCGGTGACGATCATAGAGAGCGCCATCGGATACAGGTAAATGGTGCGGATAAAGCCTTCGCGGCGGATTTTCTGGTCGAGGAAAATCGCCAGTGTCACGCCGATCACCAGGGTGATGCCGATGAACATGCCGCCAAACAGCGCCAGGTTCTTACTCGCTACCCACCAGCGATCGTTGTCGAACAACCGCTCGTATTGCGCAAGACCGGCCCATTTGTAACTGGGCAGGAATGTAGACGTGGTGAACGACAGTACAAACGTCCACAGGATGTAGCCGTAGAAGCCCACCAGCACGATGAACATGCTGGGCGCCAGCACCAGTTTAGGTAGCCAGCGCTGCAGTGCATCGAACGGCGAGGCTTTGCTGAACACAGCAACAGAACTCATGGGGAAATCCAATAGTAAGACTGAAGGCAGCTACAAGCGGCAAGCTACAAGCGTCAAGACATACCGCGCCCGCTTGCAGCTCGTAACTTGCAGCTTGTAGCGAGTTCCTACTTGGCAGACTTGATCGCAGCGCCAAGTTTCTTAGCGGTGTCGGCCGGGTCGGCTTTCGGGTCGTTGATGTAGTTGGTCACGACATCAAAGAACGCGCCTTGCACGGCCAGGGTGGTGGCCATGTTGTGCGCCATGCTTGGTTGCAGGCCACCGGTCTTGGCATCGGCCAGGAAGTCTTTAGCCGCGGTCTGGGCGCAAGAGTCGAAGCCGAGCTTGTCCATTTCATTGAGCATGTCGGTTCGAACAGGGATCGAGCCCTTGTTGATGCTGAAGACTTTCTGGAAGTTTTCACCCAGCACGACTTTGGCGATGTCCTGCTGACCGGCCGCAGTGCCTTTGTCTTTCTGCTTGAACACCGCCAGGGAGTCGATGTTGTAAGTGAAGGCTTTGTCGGTGCCTGGGAAGGCTACGCACTCGTAGTCCTTGCCGGCGACTTTCTTGGCGGCGGTCCACTCGGACTTGGCCCAGTCACCCATGATCTGCATACCGGCCTTGCCGTTGATGACTTTGCCGGCTTCCAGGTTCCAGTCCTGGCCTTTGCCGTCGACGTCCATGTAGGTCGCAACTTTCTTCAGCTCAGTCAGGGCCTTGACCATTTCCGGGCCAGTCAGCGCGGCGTTATCCAGGTCGACCAGGGCTTTCTTGTAGCCATCGGCGCCCATCACCGACAGGACTACCGCTTCGAACACGGTGCTGTCCTGCCAAGGCTGGCCACCGTGGGCGAGCGGGATGAAGCCCGCGGCCTTGAGCTTGTCGCCGGCTGCGTAGAATTCTTCGAGGGTGGTGGGGTTCTTGGTGATACCGGCTTTCTTGAAGACTTGCGGGTTGATCCACAGCCAGTTCACACGGTGGATGTTGACCGGCACGGCAACGTAGTCACCGTCGTACTTCACGGTATCGGAGACTTTCTTGTCGAGCAGGGAATCCCACTTCTCTTCTTTGGCGACGTCTTTGAGCACGTCGGTGTCGAGCAGGCCGGTGGACGCCCATTCCTGGATGTCGGGGCCTTTGATCTGGGCTACGCCCGGTGGGTTGCCGGCCACGGCACGGCTCTTGAGCACGGTCATGGCAGTGGCGCCACCGCCGCCGGCGACGGCACCGTCTTTCCAGGTGAAGCCGTCTTTCTCAACTTGGGCCTTCAGGACATCCACAGCCGCTTTTTCGCCACCCGAGGTCCACCAATGCACCACTTCCACCGTACCTTTGGAGTCGGCGGCAAATGCACTGAGGGGGAACAACGAGGCAACGGAAATAGCAACGGCGAGGCGATTAATCGCGTTCATCTGAGTACCTTTTTTTGTTGTTATGCATGCAAGTCTTAGGCTTGCGCTGCACGGAGTTTAAACATGGATTTTCAGGGCGCAGGTAACAAAGGGATGCACAAACGTCACCACTTGGTGACATAAGTACCGGCGTTCAATGCGCTGGTCATGCTGGGCGCCAACGGCAGTGCCGGCAGCACCACCGCTTGCCAGGCATGGTACAGGTCAGGCTTGCCGCCCCAGATCCTGCTGCTGGGCTGGTTGTGCGGGTTGAGTTCGTGGTGCCAGCTGCCGTCGGCGCGGTCAATGAAGTGGTTGTCACAGAATTCCCAGATACGCCGGTACCAGGTTTCGTAGTGCAATTGACCCGTGCGCTTGAGCAGAGCCTGGGCGGCGGCGCTGGCCTCGGCGTGGGTCCAGTGCAGGCGTTCGCGCACCACCGGGCGGTGGTTCCAGTCCAGGGTGTAGACAATTCCGGGAGCACCGTCCACGGCCCAGGCATATTCGCAGGCACTGGCGAACAGGCCTTTGGCGTCAGTCAGCAGCCACGCCGGGGTGGGCAGGCCGGCTTCCAGGCGCGCGGCCTCCAGGTGCAGCAACAGCCGTGCCCACTCGAAGCCATGGCCAGGGGTGATGCCATAGGGGCGAAAACCGTCGGCGGGGTTGTCTTCGTTGTAGGCCAGCAAAGGTTGCCAGTGCACGTCGAAATGTTCGATCACCATGAACTGGTTGCCGGCGGCGTGTTGGTGAATCACGCGCTCGACGATGCGCAGCGCGCGGTCCAGCCAGCGCGTGTCGCCGGTGACATCGGCCAGCGCGAGAAAGGCTTCGGTGGCGTGCATGTTGCTGTTGGCGCCGCGATAAGCTTCCAGGCCGCTCCAGTCCTGGGCAAAGGACTCAAGCATCGCGCCCTCCTCTTCGCTCCAGAAAAACTGCTCGATGATATGCATCGCATCGTTGAGCAACTGTTGAGCCCCCGGTGCGCCGGCTACCACCGCCGAACTGGCCGCCAGGGCCACGAATGCGTGCAGGTAGGCGGCCTTGCCTCGATTTCCATCCACCGCACGGGGCGCGGCAAACCAACCGCCGTGTTCAGGGTCGCGCAACGGGCCGCCGAGGGCGGCGACACCATGGGCCACCAGATCGGCATAACCGGGCAAGCCCATGGCATGGGCCATGGCGAAGCTGTGGGTCATGCGGGCGGTATTCATGGTTTCGGCGCGGGCGTCGGCGGGCAACTGGCCGGTGGCGTCGAGGTTGCCGAAGCCTTCGGGCACTCGGGACGCCTTGGCGAACCCCAGCAGACGTTGGCCTTCAGCAGCGAGCCAGGCGTGATGGGCAGGTGCATTCAGCCAACTGCCGGCAGGCAGTGGTTGGGTGGTCATGGGTGGCCCTTATTGTTTTTTGTAGGATGACCGGAGTCTAAACAAGGGCAACCGGAGGGCAAGTAACGAAGGAGACGGAAAATGTCACCAGACGGTGACATTTACTTGTGCGATCACTGGGCAGGCGTGCCGATCTGGCGCTGCAGGTTCTGCACCTGGCTTTGCAAGGTGGTGATATTGCGCGTGGTCTGGATGCGGAACACATCGAATTCCTTATTGGTAGGCGCATCGCTGTTGAGCGGTTGCGTCTCCTGCGCGCTCTTGAGCACGACCAGCTCCTGCTCGATACGGGCAATCGCGGCGCTCGGATTGCCCTGTTTTTTCAAGGCGGCCACATCGGCGGCCAGCTCCTTGAGTTCCGCATCGCGCTTGCCGGCATCGCCCTGGGCGGCCTTGAGGGTTGCCACGGCATCGGTCAGGGCCTGCACCTGGCCTTGCAGCTTGGCGTTGGCGTTGGACAGGTCGGTCGTGCTGGCGGTCATCTGGGCCAGACGTTTGTCCAGCTCGGTGGCCTGGCCGGCCACGCCTACCTGCTGCTTACCCTGCTCCATCAATTGGGTTTCCAGCTGTTTAATCTGTTGCTTGAGCGCCTCGCTGCCGTTGTTCACGTTGGCCTCGCTGGCTACCACCTTGCCGGAAATATCCTGCAGGCGCCCGGCCGCTTCTTCACTGATGCGCGCAAAGCTTTCCTGGGTCGCAACCAATTGCTGGCCCATCAGGGAAATCTGCTGGAAGCTCCACCACGCCAGGCCGGCGAAGGCGATCAGTAACGCGCCGACCAAGGCCCACAGCGGGCCGGTGCTGGCGCTCTTGACCTTGACCACGGGCGTGGTGCGCGAGCGCACCGACGTGGCGGGGGTCGGTTCGAAATCCTCGTCGTCCCCGTGGTCGGCCCGCAGGCTGGGAACGTTGTCGAAATCGTCGTTGGCATCGTTACGCATGGATCAACCCTGAATCATCGAAGTGGCTGGCTGGAACGCCGAGCGACGGGAGTATAAACCGCACTCGCGCCGCATTGATCGACCGGGCACCGCACATTCGGTTCCCGGTGTGTTGCCGGTTGTGACCTCAGCCGCCGCTCGGGTCCTGGGCCTTCCACCAACCGCAGAACTCGTCGAGGGCGGCCCACAGGCTGACCTTGGGCTCATAGTCCAGATAATGCCTGGCCCGACTGATGTCGAGGGTGAAATCTTTGTTCATTACTTGCATGCCCAGACGCGACAGCGAAGGCTCCGGTCGACCGGGCCACATTGCACAGAATGCTTCGTTCAACGCTGCCATGCTGTAGGACAACCCGTAGGAACGATACCGGGTGACCTGAGGCAGTTGCATTTGGCGCATCACATAATTCACCACATCCCACACCGGCACCGGCGCGCCGTTGCTGATGTTGTAGGCCTTGCCGAGCGCCGAGCCCGTGACGAGCAGCCCGCTGAGCAACGCTTCGTTAAGGTTGTGCACGCTGGTGAAGTCGACCTTGTTCAAGCCGTCGCCGACGATGGCCAGACGGTTCTTGCGTTGCATTCTGAGCAGGCGCGGAAAAATGCTCATATCGCCCGCCCCGGTCACAAAGCGCGGGCGCAACGCCAGCACCTCAAGACCGAATTCCTGGGCACCGAACACTTTCTGTTCCGCCAGGTATTTGGTCGCGGCATAGGGATGCTTGAAGCGTTTGGGCACTTGTTCTTCGGTCAGGCCCAAGTGATCGCGGCCGTCAAAATAGATCGACGGCGAGGACAAATGCACCAGACGCCCGACCCGCTCCTTGAGGCAGGCCTCGACCACATTCTCGGTGACCAGCACGTTGCCTTGGTGGAAATCCTGATACTTGCCCCACAGCCCCACGGCACCGGCGCAGTGCACCACGGCCTCGACATCGCGGCACAGTTCGCGCACCAGGTCGGCGTCGCTCAGGTCACCCTGGATAAACTCGGCACCGCGCCGGACCAAGTGCTCGACGCCTTCGGCGCGCCGCCCGTTGACCCGCACGTCCAAGCCCTGCTCCAGGGCGAAACGCGCAAAGCGCCCGCCGATGAAGCCGCTTGCGCCGGTGACCAGAATTTTCATGTATTACCCCGTGTCCTTTCATTTTTCATCGCTATTGCCTTGACGCGTGCCGTCACTCCAACGGCACCAACCATTGACCACACACCTGAGCCAGATGGCCGGTCAACAGGTTCAGCAGTTGCCCGCCGTTGCGCCAATGATGCCAGTACAACGGCACATCGATCGGCTTATCTGGCAATAACTCCACCAGTACGCCTTTTTGCAACTGGTCGCGCACCTGCAATTCGGGGACAAGGCCCCAGCCCAGCCCAGCCTCCGTGAGACGGATAAAGCCTTCGGACGAGGGGCATAAATGGTGTTCGAAACCACCGTCCACACCGAGCGATGCCAGGTAGCGGTGTTGCAGGAAATCATCCGGGCCAAACACCAGCGCCGGGGTGCGGGCCAGTTGGTCGGCGCGCACTCCGCTTGGAAAGTGCCGCGCAATAAAAGCCGGGCTGGCCAGCGCGCGATAACGCATGGCGCCGAGCAACAGACTGCGGGCGCCGGCCACCGGGCGTTCGCTGGCGCAGATGCACGCCGCCACTTCACCGGCACGCATACGCTTGAGGCTGACCGTCTGATCGTCCACCACCAGGTCCAGCAGCAACTGTTGTTCGGCGCAAAAACCGCTGACGGCCTCGGCCCACCACGTGGCCAGGCTGTCGGCATTCAAGGCGATGCGCAAGCGCTCGGGCATGCCCTCGTCGTCCAGCGCCGGCACCTGGCTCTGCAGGTCACGTTCCAGCAGACGCACCTGTTGCACATGGTTGAGCAGGCGACGGCCGATTTCGGTGGGTGTCGGTGGCGTAGCTCGCACCAGCACAGGCTGACCGACACGCGCCTCCAGCAGTTTTATGCGCTGGGAAATCGCTGACTGCGACAGCCCCAGCACCTGGGCGCCGCGCTCAAAGCCGGCCTGCTCCACCACGGCCGCCAGGGCGGACAGTAATTTGTAGTCGAACATCAGTTTCTCTAATGAGCGATCAGTAATATTGGTTTTTCTTATACAACCTACGCCGGGACAATAGCCAGCAGTGCCTCTCTTTAATAAGGAACCACCCCATGGCCGGCGAAACCGCCCTGGCAACCCTGCTGCGCAGCATGAGCCCACACCTCAATGACGGTGACTACGTGTTTTGTACCCTGCCCGACGCCCGTATCCCGCCAGGCTGCGAAGTGATTGGCAGCTTCCGCGAACAGGAAGGCCTGACCCTGATCGTGGAACGCCAACAGGCAGAACAGGCTGGACTGGCGTTCGAATACATCGCCGCCTGGATCACTTTAAATGTGCATTCGGCCCTGGAAGCCGTGGGCCTGACCGCCGCTTTTGCCGGCGCCCTGGGCACGGCCGGCATCAGTTGCAACGTGATTGCCGGTTTTTACCACGATCATCTGTTTGTCGGCCGCGCCGATGCCCAACGCGCCATGGCCGTACTGCGCCAACTGGCGACCACTGCGGAGTAAACCTTATGTGGCAAAGCTATCTTAACGGTCTGTTGGTGGCCCTTGGGTTGATCATGGCGATCGGCTCGCAGAACGCTTTTGTACTGGCCCAGAGCCTGCGCCGCGAACACCATTTGCCCGTGGCGGCATTGTGTGTGGTGTGCGACGCGATACTGGTGGCCGCCGGCGTATTCGGCCTCGCGACAGTACTGGCGCACAGCCCTGTGCTGCTGGCGATCGCCCGCTGGGGCGGCGCCGCGTTCCTGCTGTGGTACGGCACCCTGGCGCTGCGCCGGGCATTTTCCAAGCAGAGCCTGGAACAGGGCGGCAGCCTCAAGGTACGTTCATTGCGCGCGGTGCTGCTCAGCGCCCTGGCGGTGACGCTGCTCAATCCCCATGTCTATCTGGACACCGTGTTGCTGATCGGCTCCCTGGGCGCCCAGCAAACCGAACCCGGCGCATATGTCGCCGGTGCCGCGAGCGCTTCGTTCCTGTGGTTCGCCACGCTCGCACTCGGCGCGGCATGGCTGTCCCCATGGCTGGCACGGCCTTCGACCTGGCGCCTGCTGGACCTGTTGGTGGCTGGCATGATGTTCAGCGTGGCCTACCAATTGATCAACGCCTGACAGATATTCCAAAACGCTCTGGAACCTCTATCCCACACAGTTGTTGCGTGGTTTTGCCACACCCCCGGTGCTATGATCCGGACCCTGCGCCGCAAAGAGTACAAACTCCCCGGCGCATGTTTGGCCGCCCGTGATCGGCCTTGCGCTCACCGCAACTGACCTGATTAGGAGAATCATCATGGCTTTCGAATTGCCGCCGCTGCCCTACGCACACGATGCCCTGCAGCCGCATATCTCCAAGGAAACCTTGGAATACCACCACGACAAGCACCACAACACCTATGTCGTGAACCTGAACAACCTGGTGCCTGGCACCGAGTTCGAAGGCAAGACCCTGGAAGAGATCGTCAAGTCCTCTTCGGGCGGCATCTTCAACAACGCCGCTCAGGTCTGGAACCACACGTTCTACTGGAACTGCCTGGCACCGAACGCCGGTGGCCAACCTACCGGCGCGCTGGCTGAAGCCATCAACGCGGCGTTCGGTTCGTTCGACAAGTTCAAAGAAGAATTCACCAAGACGTCCGTCGGCACCTTCGGTTCCGGTTGGGGCTGGCTGGTGAAAAAGGCTGACGGCTCCCTGGCCCTGGCTAGCACCATCGGCGCCGGCAACCCGCTGACCAGCGGCGACACCCCGCTGCTGACCTGCGATGTGTGGGAACACGCCTACTACATCGACTACCGCAACGTGCGTCCAAAGTATGTGGAAGCGTTCTGGAACCTGGTCAACTGGAAGTTCGTGGCTGAGCAGTTCGAAGGCAAGACCTTCACTGCCTAAGCAACGCTTGCAGTACAAGAGCCCGGCGATTGCCGGGCTTTTTTATGGGCGGCGGAACCAGGCGCTTGGTTACGACCACGCAGGAGCGAGAGGAATTCGCCTCTTGCCCCTGTCGGAGAAATAACCATGACCATTGGAGCACTCGCAGCACTGCCGATCGTCGGCGACTTGGCCAAAGCCGCTGGCGACATCACCAAATCGCTCGCACCGCTCGCCCAGCCATTCGCCGATGTACTGGCAAAGGCCCTGGGCAACGCTTTGGAACCGCAAAACAAAACCGTGGATTTCTCGAGCGCCCAGGAGACTGCCAAGCGCCAGGTGATCTTCTCCAACTGATCGCCCATCCCACGCTGAACACAGCAGGCGGATACCCGTCCGCCTTGCCTGTTGCCGCTGCACCTTCCCGCCGAAACCGCCAAAGCGGCCCTTGCCCCAATGTTCCTTTGACTGCCATCACCAGATTGCCAATACTCATGGCATATTGAAGGCCACCCGCATGAGACAAGGAATGCCCCTTTGAAGCTGGAACTCAAGAACAGCTTGTCGGTGAAGTTGCTACGGGTTGTGCTGCTGTCGGCGTTGGTCGTGGGCGTGGCGCTGAGCGTGGCGCAGATCGTGTTTGATGCCTACAAGACGCGCCAGGCCGTGGCCGGCGATGCCCAGCGCATCCTCGATATGTTCCGCGACCCTTCGACCCAGGCGGTGTATAGCCTGGACCGCGAGATGGGCATGCAGGTCATCGAGGGGTTGTTCCAGGACGATGCGGTGCGCATGGCCTCCATTGGCCATCCCAACGAAACCATGCTCGCGGAAAAAAGCCGCGCCCTGCAGCATGCTCCCAGCCGCTGGCTGACCGATCTGATTCTTGGCCAGGAACGCACCTTCACCACCCCCCTGGTAGGCAAAGGCCCCTACAGCGAGTACTACGGCGACCTGAGCATCACCCTCGATACCGCCACTTATGGCCAGGGGTTTATCGTCAACTCGGTGATTATTTTCATTTCCGGGGTGTTGCGGGCCCTTGCCATGGGCCTGGTGCTGTATCTGGTCTATCACTGGCTGCTGACCAAACCGCTGTCGCGGATTATCGAACACCTGACCTCGATCAACCCGGACCGGCCGAGCGAGCACAAGATCCCGCAGCTCAAGGGCCACGAGCGCAACGAACTGGGGTTGTGGATCAATACCGCCAACCAACTGCTTGAATCCATCGAACGTAACACGCACCTGCGCCATGAGGCGGAGTCCAGCCTGCTGCGCATGGCCCAGTATGACTTTCTCACCGGCCTGCCGAACCGCCAGAAACTGCAGGAACAACTGGACAAGATTCTGACCGACGCCGGCCGCCGTCAGCGCCGCGTGGCGGTGCTGTGTGTAGGCTTGGACGATTTCAAAAGCGTCAACGAACAGTTCACCTACCAGGCCGGCGACAAATTACTGCTGGCCCTGGCCGACCGCCTGCGCGCCCACAGCGGCCGGCTCGGCGCCCTCGCCCGCCTGGGCGGCGACCAATTCGCGCTGGTGCAGGCCGATATCGACCAGCCCTATGAGGCTGCCGAACTGGCGCAAAGCATCCTGGACGACCTCGAGGCGGAATTCGCCCTCGACCACGAACAGATCCGCCTGCGCGCCACCATCGGTATTACGCTGTTCCCCGAAGATGGCGACAGTACCGAGAAGTTGCTCCAGAAAGCCGAACAGACCATGACCCTGGCCAAGAGCCGCTCACGCAACCGCTACCAGTTCTATATCGCCAGCGTCGACAGCGAAATGCGCCGACGCCGCGAGCTGGAAAAAGACCTGCGCGAGGCCCTCAGCCGCGACCAGTTCCACCTGGTGTACCAGCCACAGGTCAGCTACCGCGAGCAGCGCGTCGTCGGCGTGGAAGCCTTGCTGCGTTGGCAACACCCGGAACATGGCCTGGTACCGCCGGACCTGTTTATTCCGCTGGCCGAGCAGAACGGCACTATTATCGCGATCGGCGAGTGGGTGCTGGACCATGCCTGCCGCCAACTGCGCGAATGGCACGATCAGGGTTTCACCACCCTGCGCATGGCCGTCAACCTGTCGACTGTGCAGTTACATCACACCGAGCTGCCGCGGGTGGTCAACAACCTGATGCAGATCTATCGCCTGCCGCCGCGCAGCCTGGAACTGGAAGTCACCGAGACCGGCCTGATGGAAGATATCAGCACCGCCGCTCAACACCTGTTGAGCCTGCGGCGCTCGGGGGCGTTGATCGCCATTGATGATTTCGGCACCGGGTATTCATCCCTGAGTTATCTCAAAAGTCTGCCGCTGGACAAGATCAAGATCGACAAGAGCTTCGTCCAGGACCTGCTCGATGATGACGACGACGCCACCATCGTGCGAGCCATCATCCAGCTGGGCAAGAGCCTGGGCATGCAGGTGATCGCCGAGGGCGTGGAAACCGCCGAGCAAGAGGCCTATATCATCGCCGAGGGCTGCCACGAGGGTCAGGGCTATTACTACAGCAAACCCCTGCCGGCGCGGGAGTTGGCGGTTTTTTTGAAGCAGGTGGAGCGCAATAACGCAGCGATTCTCTAATCGGGCAAAACGATACTGAATATTTCCCGCGCATAACCCTTTACACAAAATGCAAATCTTTCGCATTATGTCGCAGTTTTGCGCGGCCTCCGCGCGTCCTCTCAACAACCGAAGCAGGATGTTCGCCATGATTCGTATGCCCCTGGCCACCGCCAGTCTGCTGGCCATTGCCATTTCTCTCGCCGGCTGCGGCGAAGGTAAAGACAAAGCCGCCGCGCCCCAGGCGCCGACCCCGGCGGCCAGCACTGCCGCTCCAGCGGCGGCCGCCCCTGCCGGAAAAGTCGACGAAGCCGCCGCCAAGGCAGTGGTCGCGCACTATGCCGACATGGTGTTCGCGGTCTACAGCGATGCCGAATCCACCGCGAAAACCCTGCAGACCGCCATCGACGCGTTCCTCGCCAAGCCGAACGATGAAACCCTGAAAGCCGCGCGCACCGCCTGGATCGCCGCACGCGTGCCGTACCTGCAGAGCGAAGTGTTCCGCTTCGGCAACACCATCATCGACGACTGGGAAGGCCAGGTGAACGCATGGCCGCTGGACGAAGGCCTGATCGACTATGTCGACAAATCCTATGAGCATGCCCTGGGCAACCCTGGCGCCACCGCCAACATCATCGCCAACACCCAGATCCAGTTGGGCGAAGACAAGGTTGACGTAAAGACCATCACCCCGGAAAAACTCGCCAGCCTCAATGAGCTGGGCGGTTCCGAGGC
Source organism: Pseudomonas quebecensis (assembly GCF_026410085.1). NCBI lineage: Bacteria > Pseudomonadati > Pseudomonadota > Gammaproteobacteria > Pseudomonadales > Pseudomonadaceae > Pseudomonas > Pseudomonas quebecensis. The sequence goes on along the minus strand of NZ_CP112866.1, from coordinate 1,001,507 downwards.
CAACGTCGCCACCGGCTACCACGCCATCGAATTCCTGCTGTGGGGCCAGGACCTCAACGGCACCGGTCCCGGTGCCGGCAACCGCCAGGCCTCGGACTACCTGACCGGCGCCGGTGCCACCGGCGGCCACAACGAGCGTCGCCGGGCCTACCTGAGCGCCGTGACCCAATTGCTGGTCAGCGATCTGGAAGAAATGGTCGGCAACTGGAAACCCAACGTCGCCGACAACTATCGCGCAACCCTTGAGGCGGAACCGGCCACCGACGGCTTGCGCAAAATGTTGTTCGGCATGGGCAGTCTGTCCCTGGGCGAACTGGCCGGCGAGCGTATGAAGGTGTCCCTGGAAGCCAACTCGCCGGAAGACGAGCAGGACTGCTTCAGCGACAACACCCACAATTCGCACTTCTACGACGCCAAGGGTATCCGTAACGTTTACCTGGGCGAATACACCCGTGTCGACGGCACCAAAATGACCGGCGCCAGCCTGTCGTCCCTGGTGGCCAAGGCCGATCCGGCTGCCGACACCGCGTTGAAAGCGGACCTGGCGGCCACCGAAGCGAAGATCCAGGTCATGGTTGATCACGCCAACAAGGGTGAGCACTACGACCAGCTGATCGCCGCCGGCAACGACGCCGGCAACCAGATCGTGCGCGACGCCATCGCCGCGCTGGTCAAGCAGACCGGTTCGATCGAAGCCGCAGCGGGCAAGCTGGGCATCAGCGACCTGAACCCGGACAGCGCCGATCACGAGTTCTGATCAGTGCAGGCTTAACGTTAAGTGATACTGAAAATGCCCCGACCCGTTCGGGGCATTTTTTGCCGACAGGTCGAGTCAGGTCAAACCCGCAAGACAAATATGGCCGCCGCGCTCCCCTCGAACGGCACATGGATGCCACCCACCAGCGACACCAATTTGCCCGCCGCCCGCGCGGCATTCACTTGCCTGCGAGACGCAGCATCCAGTAACGTTTCCCTGAGCGTCACATTGGGACCGCTCTCCACTACCTCCCCAAACACACGCCTTAACCGTAGCCAGTAAAGCGTGTCACGAGCCGGGCGTTTGAATAGCACTTCGCCAGGTGGGCTGTAGGCCGACATGACGATGTAGCCATCGCGAATGAGTACCTGGTTCATCAGGGCCTTGAGCGTTCCATCGGTACGGCTGACTAGCGCGTTGTACAAAAGAATGGGCGTGTGATCGGTACGAAAGGTGAGCCGCGTGTATAAGTGTGGCTGGGTCACCAGCCGCCAATGGCCCTGTGCCGTTCTCACCGTCGTGGGAAGCAGCGTCAACGGATCTCCCAGCCGCACGTGGCTCGAAGGCGAGGCCAGACGCCAGTCCTGCAAGGTACGTTGCATGGCGGTAATCCCCCACGCAGTGAGCCCGTTCGGGTTGGCCCGGTTGAACAACGTACGGGCGACATTGACCTGGCTGTCGATCGTCAGCATCGGGAACGCCTGCGCGACCGAGGCGGTGAGAGGCTTCTGGAAGGACATCGTCGTGGCATTGACCCAACGGCGATCCTGGGGCGCGAAGCTCGCTATACGGGGCTGGTCAAAGAGGTCCCTCCTGAGCATCGTTTCAAATTGCCCATACGTCCGAAACGGCTGATTGGGATCTCGCATAAAAACAAAATGGCGAGGCACTTCACCCACAGTGGCCGATGCACCGGAGGGCAGAATAGGAAAGTAGCGCTGATCAATCTTGACGTAGTCGGTACCGATCAGCGCGGCGGTTCCGCCAATGCGCCGGTAAATTCCCAGGTCGGCGTTATGTAACTGGAGTTCGGCGGCATCGATGGTTTGCCCCCAGTCGACGAACCGCTCAAGCGGCTGCCTGACGGGCCTGGCCTGGCTGAGGCCGGGAAGCGGTTCCAGCGGTGTGAGCGGCGTGCCGGAAGAATCGCCCCCTCGCAGGCGTAGGGACAAACGCCTGGGCGTCACCATCAAGTATTGGTTGAAGGCATCGAGCGCGGTGCCCGCTCTCAAGGTGTGAACGACATCCAATTGAAATTCAAGTTCACGCCCGGGTGGGAAGTTGAATGACTCAAACACCAGCCGAGCATTGTCCTGGCTGAGAAACGGATAGAGCTGCCTCAACTCTTCTTCAGGCGATAAGCCACCTTTCAACCCTTTGCCGGGGTGTGATCCCACTTCCCAACGGCCCTGCGAGTCAAGGCGAATAGGTGCATGGTGATACTGATAAGGCTTGCGTACATCCCTGACGCGCCAAGCCTGCTCGCCACCTTCATCGAGGATCGAAAACCAGCGATTTTGCGCACGGAGAAAATACTGCCGAGTGCCCTCCACGGTCGACACTTTGTAGTAGATACCTTTGCCCTCCCACCCCTTTAGAACCAGCAGATCAGCGGGTTTGCTTCTCAAGGCCATGTGCGGATTCAACCCCCGCGAAGCGGCGGTTGCCGCGCCGGTGCGGGCACCGACAGCACCATCCACCAGCGCCCCGATGAACTCGCCCAAGGCGCGGACAAGGTGATGCGCCGCTTCCCCGCGGTCACCAAGGCTGGCGGCGTCCATAGCGTTGAATATTGAAAACAGGCTCCTGGCCAGCCCAATCGGCAACATGACCTTGATCGGCAATACCATGGCGGCGATGTCAAAAGCCGTGGTTGCAACCGTAATGGCTGTGTCAACGTCCGTTTCAGTGGTGGTTCTCGACTGAGACCCGGCGTCGTTGATCGCGAAGTTAGCTTCTACCTCATAGGCTTCCTCGAAAATGTTACCGGCGATCCTGGGCATATGCATCATGGTCATGTCGCCTCGCCCACGCAAAATGCTACGGACATGGCGCTGCTGCGCTTTTTCCACCCGGCCCACCAGATACTCGCGCCAGGAGCTGTTATGGGTGAAGCCACTAGACAACTGGTCATCGGCGAACTCATAGAACACACGCCCACCAGGCGCTTGCGGCGCGTAGACCACGGTCGAGCCGACGCTCGAGGAGGCACTGCGAAACAACCACACACCGCGTACCCGCTGGCCGCGCAATTTCAGGGATTGCACCACCACCCGATGCCCCTCGACGGTCTCCCGCCGATCACTGTCCACCGGTTGATCCAGCACCACCCGCACCCAGTTGAAGCCCCGTTCCAAGCGGTCCGGCAAGAAATCACCGGCGATCTTCGCTTCGATTGCATCCAGCCTTACCTGTCGTTCAATGACGCGGGCAAAGTGGCTTTTTTGCGCCAGGGCTGCGGGCGAGGTGATCAAGCGATCCTTCAGCAGGGCGTCGTAGCTGTCGCCGATGTTGGCGCTGCGAACCAGGTCCTTCACCTGCCCGACGGTCAGGTCCGAGTAGACTGCGCCACTCTTGTCGGTCAGGCGGGAGAAGTTGGCAAAGTTGAAGTCCAGCCCACCGACATTTTCCAGAGCCAGCTCGGTCAAGCTGCGTTTGCGCTCGGTATAGAGCGGCGTACCGGGTTCCCTGGGCACAGACGATGCAGCGCCTGGTACGTAAACGATGGGCGGGGTATGGGGCTCGCGTGTATGGACCAGAATTTCGTCTGGATTTGCCTGCAGTCCGAATTGCGCCTTGAGGAGCCCGCGTAATTGGGCATTGCCATAGGCCAGCAAGGCGGTTTTATCACTGAATTGGGCCAAGGTCGGCAGACCCTCGGTGTCCGACAGATTCGACAGTTCATCGCAGTAGCCCTGGATCGCCTCGTGCCAGGCAAGTTTGTCGGCGGCACTCGCACCTTCAAGAAAGATTTTGAGCTGGGCCTGGCCACGTTTTTTAAGCCGCGCCAACAATACCGGGCTGCCATCGAAAGCCCGCGTCAAATCGGTCGCCAGGTCCAGGCTCTCCGCCAGCCGGGAACGGTCTTGCGTAGCGGGAAAGGCCTGGTAGCGCATGAGGGTCGAGATGAAATCGGCTCGCAGCTTTTGGCATTGATCTTCGATGGCGTGGATGAAAGGCGAGTCTAACCATTCGAGGTATGTGAATTGATCACTGGTCTTGTCCTCACGGTGCAGAGCCAAACCCTGTGGCTGATCGTTGTCAGCCATCAGCGCCAGAAGACTGGAGAATTCGCTAGGATGGTTGAGGCGACGGTGCAGTTCGCGGTCGAGACTGGCCAGTGAATCAAACTCTTCAAGGCCGTTGTTCGGACTGAACAGCAGCACAATACCCAGGTTGCTGCCCGCATTAACGGGCCGCACTTGCAGCTCGGCGGGCGTGTCCGATTCCCAGGTGTTCTGTGCGTCCTGTGGGTCGCGGGCGGTCAAGACAAACGCGCCGTGGAGCAACGCATCCGCGGACGCCGCGCCCTTGAGCGCCAGGCCATAGGCACACGGTTTATAGCCCTTGAGCGCGCGGCGGGCCAACGCGTCGGGATAGCGCAACAACTTGTCGAACAGCGCCTCGCCCGCCGCCGTAACCAGGCCATCGCCTTTGAGCAAGGCCACTTCAGTGCGCAGGTGTTCGAGACGTTTATCCACCAGCCATTGTCGACGGCTGCGCACATCGGTCGAACCTCGCGGCATGGCCCAGTAAGTTTGCGTAAAGGTCAAATAACGAGAGGTCAAAGCGCCGCCCAGACTATCGACGAAGCCATCGAACGCCAGGCCGTTCAGTTCAGGTATGAGCGGCGGATCGCCTTCGTCGGCCGGTGTCCGATAGAACCGGGTATCGCGACTGGCATGGGTAGACGCCTGGCCGGTCACGATACGTTGCACCACGACGTCCAGCACTGTCGGCGCCAAGGGCGAGGGGGCCAGCGTATCCTGTAACGTCGTTTGCCCGAATGCTTGTTCCTCGCCGCCCTGAACATAGTCCTTGCGCACTTCCAGGCGCGGCATCAGGTCGCTGAAATGGCGGTCAAACTCGTCCTGCACAAACGTCTCGAACCTGGGCTGCTGGGCCAGCTCTTCCAGGAGCTGGAGATTGAGGGTCGACAGTTTCTCTACCAACGCCATTTGTGACGGGTTGTCATTGGCGTTCAGTCGTCGTATCAACGACGGGGTGGTTAAAGACTCAAACAGCATGGTGGGTCTCTTAAACAGAATAAGGAACCCCATGCTGACGAACCCGACAGTGGTCCGTGCTTTGCATATGTGTCGCTCGCCCATCCGCCGCACCGGTTTACATGCCCTGCCCCCCAGGTAGAATGGCGCCTCTGTTCCCTCATCCGAGCTCACTTCATGGCGTTGCCGACCCTGCGCATCATCGGTTTCATCATCGGCATCTTCCTGATCACCCTCGCGATCGCCATGGTCGTGCCCATGGCCACCCTGGTGATCTTCGAACGCACCAGTGACCTCCCATCCTTCCTGTGGGCCAGCCTGATCACCTTTGTCGCCGGCCTGGCGCTGGTGATCCCCGGCCGCCCCGAGCAGGTGCACCTGCGCCCGCGCGACATGTACCTGCTCACCGTCAGCAGTTGGCTGGTGGTGTGCGTGTTCGCCGCGCTGCCGTTCCTGCTGACCCAGCACATCAGCTACACCGATTCGTTTTTTGAAAGCATGTCCGGCATCACCGCCACCGGTTCCACGGTGTTAAGCGGCCTGGACAGCATGTCGCCGGGCATCCTGATGTGGCGCTCGTTGCTGCACTGGCTTGGGGGCATCGGCTTTATCGGCATGGCGGTGGCGATCCTGCCGCTGCTGCGGATTGGGGGCATGCGCCTGTTCCAGACCGAGTCCTCGGACCGCTCGGAAAAGGTCATGCCGCGATCGCACATGGTGGCGCGGCTGATCGTGGCGGCTTACGTGGGCATCACCATTCTCGGCAGCCTGGCATTCTGGTGGGCCGGCATGGGCCTGTTCGATGCGATCAACCATGCGATGTCGGCGATTTCCACCGGCGGCTTTTCCACCTCCGATCAGTCCCTGGCCCACTGGCAACAACCGGCGGTGCACTGGGTGGCGGTGGTGGTGATGATCCTCGGCAGCCTGCCGTTCACGCTGTATGTCGCCACGTTGCGCGGCAACCGTCGGGCGCTGATCAAGGATCAGCAGGTGCAGGGCTTGCTAGGCTTGCTGTTGGTCACCTGGCTGGTACTCGGCACCTGGTACTGGTGGACCACCAACCTGCACTGGCTGGAGGCCTTGCGCCACGTAGCGTTAAACGTCACATCGGTGGTGACCACCACCGGTTTCGCGCTGGGAGACTACAGCCTGTGGGGCAACTTCTCACTGATGCTGTTTTTCTATCTGGGTTTTATCGGCGGCTGCTCAGGCTCCACGGCGGGCGGGATCAAGATCTTCCGTTTCCAGGTCGCCTATATCCTGCTCAAGGCCAACTTGAACCAGTTGATTCATCCGCGCGCGGTGATCAAGCAAAAGTACAACGGCCACCGCCTGGACGAAGAGATCGTGCGCTCGATCCTGACCTTTTCGTTTTTCTTCGCCATCACCATCTGCGCCATCGCCCTGGCCCTTTCGCTGCTGGGGCTGGACTGGATGACCGCACTGACCGGCGCCGCCAGCACCGTGTCCGGGGTCGGCCCGGGCCTGGGGGAAACCATCGGCCCGGCCGGCAACTTCGCCAGCCTGCCGGATGCGGCCAAGTGGATCCTGTCGCTGGGCATGCTGTTGGGCCGCCTGGAAATCATCACAGTCTTTGTTCTGTGTATCCCGGCGTTCTGGCGCCACTGAGGGTCGACGCGTCCTGCAACCGCGCCCGGAACTCGCCGGGCGTGGCATCGAACCAGCGGCGAAATGCGCGGAAGAAATTGCTCGGATCGGCAAAACCCAACAGGTAGGCGATCTCCAGCAGGGTCATGCTTGGCTGCGCCAGGTATTGCTCGGCCAGTTCCCGCCGGGTGTCGTCGAGCAGGGCCTGGAAACTGGTGCCTTCTTCCTGCAAACGCCGTTGCAAGGTGCGCTGCGACAGGTGCAGGGTCTGGGCTACCACCTCGCGTTTAGGCTCGCCCTGAGGCAATAAGCGACACAGTACCTGGCGTGCCTTGTGGGTCACGCGACTTTCCGAGAACCGCGCCAGGTATTCGCCGGCAAACCGATCATGCAGCAGCGCCATGGCTTCGTTGGCGGTGGGCAGCGGCGCGTCCATATCGGCGCGTTCAAAGATCAGCGCGTCATACGGCGCATTGAATTCCAGCGGTGCGTGGAATGCCTGTTTGTAAGGCGCCAGATCGAGCGGTTGCTCACCCTGCAGCAAAACTTTGCGCGGCTGCAGGGAGCGCCCGCTCAGCCAGCCACAGAGCGCCAGCGCGCTGGCCAGGGACGCTTCGGCGCTCTGTCGAGTCGGTGGGAGATGATCACCATGCACCGTCAGAATCAGCGCATAGCCCTCGGGTAACAGGCGGAAACTCAAGTCGGCGCTTTCGGCGATGATCCGCTGATAGCGCACCAAGCGCATAAAGCCTTCAGCCAGGGTGTTGCTGGACATCAACGCATAACCGGCCACATGAAACGATGCCGGACGCACCACCTTGCCCATGTTCAGGCCAATCGCCGGGTTGCCCGACAGCTCGACCGCACGCTGCCACAGGCGGGTCATGGAATCCTGCGGGAACCGTGCATCGGGGTCGCTCAGGGCGGCGTAGTCCAGGCCCAGTTGCCTGAACAGGGCTCGGCAATCCAGGCCGTCCATTTCCAACGCCTTGACTATCCCCATCGCCCAGCTTGCAGAAGTTGTTCGTTCGCTCATGGCGTCTTCTTAATGAAAGCAGGCTCAAAACGGCAGCCAGGAAGGCAAGGATACTAAAGTGGCATCTATTGTCACTGGCTGTTACCACTGATCACTCTAGACTCAAATAAGCTCCCCGCCGAACACCCGTCGGACGGGATAACAATAAAGGGCAGGCCAACGTGGAAAACATCAAGCGATTCAACAGTTTCGCCGAATTCTACCCGTACTACCTGCAGGAGCACGGCAACAGTACCTGCCGCCGCCTGCATTTTATCGGCACCACTCTGGTCATCGGCATCCTGGCCTACGCCATTGGCCGGGGCTCGCTTGGCTTGTTGCTGGCGGTGCCGATTGCCGGCTACGGCTTTGCCTGGGTGGGGCATTTTTTCTATGAAAAGAATCGTCCGGCAACCTTCCAGCACCCGTTCTACAGTCTGTTGGGGGATTTTGTGATGTACCGCGACATGATTCTGGGCAAGGTGCCGTTCTAGGTGGGGTGGATATAAAAGTCTTTTTGTCATTTACACTGCTGTATCCTGCGAAGGCTTGTAGAACGCGCGGAATCACCTGCGATTGAAAAAACAGACTTTGCAAGGAGCGACGACGATGCACGAGATCCCTAATCTCCCCTTCCCAAGCCTGCACGAAACTGAGCAGCCAACACCGCAGCAGGCCAGCGCCCAGCAGCCTGAGGCCAAAGAAGCCAAACCAGTCGACAGCGAACGCCAGGACTGACGCCGTACCAGACCGTGTGGAAAGCGCACCGTTGAGCGCTTTCCACACTGCCTGAAGCCACGAGATACCCGCCATGACCGATACCCTCCCCGACACCCCGGATGCCGCCTTGCTCGACGCTGCCTTGCAGATGGTCGAGGTGTGGAACCGCCTGAGCGCCGATAAACAAGCCATGCTGCTCAAACGCTTCGGTACTCAGGAAAACGCCCTGGCCGCTCTGGTGACTACGCAATTGCTGAGCCCCGCCCAATCCTGAGTTTTTTGCGGTTTGATGCCCTGCGCGGGCATAAGCACCGGTATCATTAGCAGCCTATCTTTACCTGCTGCAAATGTGGACGTTTTCCCATGCCCGATACCCAGCGCCCCATGGCGGTCACGCTGCAAGTTGTTTCCATTGTTTTATTCACCTTTATCGGCTACCTGAATATCGGCATTCCCCTGGCGGTATTACCGGGCTATGTGCACAGCGAACTGGGCTTTGGCGCGGTGATCGCCGGGCTGGTTATCAGCGTGCAATACCTGGCCACGTTGCTCAGCCGCCCCTACGCCGGGCGCATTATCGATAACCTGGGCAGCAAGCGCGCCGTGCTGATCGGCCTGGCGGGCTGCGGCCTGAGCGGTGTGTTCATGCTGCTGGCCGCATGGTTCTCCAGCCTGCCGGCGCTGAGCCTGGGCAGCCTGCTGATCGGCCGCCTGGTGCTGGGCAGCGCGGAGAGCCTGGTGGGCTCGGGCGCCATCGGCTGGGGTATCGGCCGGGTGGGCGCGGCCAACACCGCCAAGGTCATCTCGTGGAATGGCATCGCCAGCTATGGCGCGCTGGCGGTCGGCGCACCGCTGGGGGTGCTGCTAGTCAGTCACCTGGGGCTGTGGAGCATGGGCGTGAGCATTATCCTGCTGGCTGCCGTGGGCTTGCTGCTGGCGTGGAATAAAGTCGCGGCGCCGATTGTCAGCGGTGTGCGCCTGCCCTTCATGAACGTCCTGGGTCGCGTGCTGCCCCACGGCTGCGCGCTGGCCCTGGGGTCGATCGGCTTCGGCACCATCGCGACGTTTATCACGCTGTATTACACCACCCAGCACTGGGACAACGCGGTGTGGGCATTGAGCCTGTTCGGCGCCAGTTTCATCGGTGCGCGCCTGTTGTTCGGCAACCTGATCAATCGCATCGGCGGGTTTCGAGTAGCGATTGCCTGCCTGTCGGTGGAGATCCTCGGTCTGCTGTTGCTGTGGCTGGCCCCGGACGCCCACCTGGCCCTGGCGGGCGCGGCGTTGAGCGGCTTCGGCTTTTCCCTGGTGTTCCCGGCGCTGGGAGTGGAGGCGGTCAACCTGGTGCCGGCGTCCAGTCGCGGCTCGGCGGTGGGCGCGTATTCGTTGTTCATCGATTTGTCGCTGGGCATCACCGGCCCGCTGGCCGGCGCAGTCGCGGCGGGCTTCGGTTTTGCCTCGATCTTCCTGTTCGCCGCCCTCGCCGCCCTGGGTGGCTTGCTGCTGAGCCTGTACCTGTACCGCCAGGCACCCAAGGCCCGCGAAGCGCGTGACGCCTAGAAGTCGACCTTGCCGCGCCCGGCCTTGATGCTGCCGCGCTTGGTCTTGGATTCCAGGCGACGCTTCTTCGACCCCAGGGTGGGCTTGGTCGGACGACGCTTCTTCTCAATCTTGGTGGCGCTCTGGATCAACTCCACCAGACGCTCCAGCGCGTCCGCGCGATTCTGCTCCTGGGTCCGGTATGACTGGGCCTTTAGCACCAGCACGCCGTCGCTGGTGATGCGACTGTCGCGCAGTGCCAGCAGCCGTTCCTTATAGAACTCGGGCAACGACGATGCCGGAATATCAAAGCGCAGGTGCACCGCGCTCGACACCTTATTCACGTTCTGCCCACCGGCGCCCTGGGCACGGATGGCGGTCAGCTCGATCTCGGCATCGGGCAGGTGGACGTTGTTGGAAATGACCAGCATCACTCAAAAACCTTAGGCAACGGATAAGCCAAACGTGGATAACAACATCGACAACAAAGCCACCTGTAAAATGAAAATACCCTTGATCGCTTTGCTAAGCACTTTATCACTCATTCAAACTTCGCAGTCTTTCGCGGATCTTGCCAATGGCAAGAATCTCTATGTGCCATGTGCCACGGAGCGGATCTCAAGGCAACGGGACCACTGGCCGGGAAAAGCAGCCCGCCTACACCTGACCTTACAACCTCCGCGTTCAAAAAACGCCTGACTGATTATCCGGGCGTAATTGTCTCTTCGGTCATCCTTCGTCCCAATGAAAACTTGACTCCAAAACATTGCAGCAAAATGGTGTAAAGCTACCGCCGCGCGCGTGGAGCCTTCAAGACTTTCTCGATTTGAATCAATACGTGAGTGGTGTCATTTTAAAAAGCCGGTGAATGTCTCTCGGTGTATGAGATTCCGCCGTGGGTGGTGTTTATGTGTGACATGACCATCGGGTTTAAGCGACTACTTTCTCAACCACGGCAGGACGCCATGAGCCGCGCAGTTGCACGCGTTCCCACTTATTTCATCTGCTGCCATACATTTCACGTCTACACAGCACGGCCATATCGCCTCATTCACTACAAGACAACTGAAAAATGTAGTCCGGGCTATTGAAAGTCTTGCCGGTCATGCGTTCAAGAAGGCCGACTTGCTCTGGTGATAGGTCGTACTCATAGATCGCATCTTCAGGCTCACTCCAGGACATTAGGCCCGATAATTTGTCGTACTGATCGGCAGGAATTTCAATACTGAAAGCCACCCCCTCGGTTTTTTTATCGAATGCAAGAATTTCATGCTGCATGTTGAGGCTCCTATCAAGATTATTTTGGCGTGGTTCGGCTTGGCTCGGCGTCCTTTGTGCGCTCTCCCGTATCAGGGGGGGAAATCTCCAAGATGTTTGCCTTGCTTGTCGTAAAGTTCAACCCGGCCATTCTCATAGTCCCACTCATAAATGCATCCCTTGCGATCTTTCCAGCGCTTACGCTTTTGCCCCCCGCCTTTAACTGAGCGGACTGAGTACCGCATCGGGAAACGCTGTCAGCCCCTTGGGGCAGGGTGTGTACAAACTCAGCAATAAAAAAATATATTCGAAACAAGCTGAATTTTGCGTCTACTTTTCCCACGCTTATCATCGAATATGCTGATTCCAGCTCCTTGATCCTCCCTCGTAGGCTCACTCCCCCATACAAGGAAGTGAGCCCGTCATGTCTGAACGTGCCTACCCGATCACCGAAGAAGAACAACTCAAACGGCGAATCCTCACCCCGCAGCCATCGCGTGCGCCCTATTCGCCGCCTATCGATTTATTCATCCCATCCCCAGCCCCAACACCCAAGCCGGCCAAGCCTCCCGGCTGCACCTTCCTCAAACCCTGCCAACTGCCAGATGGCCTCACTCACTACACGGACCCCGCCGGTTACGTACCGCTGGAGTTGATCAGCGAGTACGGTCATTTCAGCCTGTTGGGTGGGCGGGAAGTGGACGCCCGGGGCGCGGTGGCCTTGCGCAAGATCGGTGGCAGCGCCTTGCCGGTCGGTTTGGGGCAGTTGGCGTTGCGTACGGCGGTGGCGGAATCGGCCATTGCCGCAGCCGGGTCTATGGCCGCTGGCTTGTTGGCCGGTGTAGTGGGGTGGGCTTGGCCGGGAAAGTTGGGCGATAGCGCGTTATATAGCGAAGAGCAGTTGCGCTCGATGCAGCGAGCGCGGTCGCAGATGCGACTGCAAATTGAGCAGCGTGAGGACGGCACGCTCAGGGGTTATGGGTTTTACACAGGCAACCATGCCGCCTGGCAGATGATCGATGTGGTGCAATTCCAAAGCCGTGACGAGCAGTTTGTTGCGGATTTGGGTGAGGGTGTTGAACTGATCTGGACTCCCGCCGTTGATCCAAGTGACACGCTGGGTATTCCGGCTCTGGAGGCTGCACCGCAAGCGCCGGTGATCTGGATTTACCCACCGACGGAGAAGGCGGCACAGATTCTGGTGAACCCGGTATATCCGCCGCAATATCGGGATTTTATTCTGGTGTTCCCGGTGGAGTCGGGGGTTCGGCCGCTGTATGTGGTGGTGAGTGTTCGAAGAAAAACACTTCCGGCACTCGGTCATGGTTATCACACGGCGCCGACTACGGAACAAATCACCGGTTTCTCTGGTTTGAGGAACATAAAAGGAATGACCCCAAAGCAGGGAGGTGCGGGTATACGGAAACGATGGACGGATGCCAAAAACAGAAAAACCTTTGAATGGGGCTCGGCAGAAGGGGAGCTGGAAGTTTACTTGATAGGTGACGGGAGCCATATTGGTGCGTTCAATCATATAACTGGCGAAAGAACAAAACAGCCAAACCCAAAGAGAAACGTCAAAAAACACCTGTGAGGAAAAACACCTATGAGCCTCAGAGTCATGCTCGAATGGTTTGAAAAACCCACCGGTTTCGGAGTGAGAGAAGAACTGTCAACTATATTTGAAGATGCTCATTCGATACTTGCTTCGCTTGAGCTAGAGAAAGACTATCAAATTTTCGATGGTGCTTACGATCTTAAGAAAAATTGGATAGCGGTCCTACAACCTCACTTCAAACATGAGGTAAAACAAGACAACTATGACTATCAGATATCATTCCACCACCAGGGGCCTTGGCCATACTGAGTATGTACTGGTAGCGAGTGGCCGGTTCCGCGAAGGAGCCACATGGGACTCAAAGTGAGACTGGAATGGTTCGACAGAACCACAGAGTGGCTACGCGGAACGGAGCACTCGGCGGATTTAGGAGACGATTACTCCGTGATTTCCAAGCTCGGGTTGTCAGTAAACGAGGACGTCAATAACGGCATGTTTAAACTGCGGCAGGAGTGGTTATCACTGATCCAAGCGTACTTCTTTCATGAGATTACTTTTTCAGAAAACGACTACTTCATTGGGTTTGATTACGAACATGCACACAAGTGATACAGACTAAGAGCCCTTTCAACGAAGAACACTTCTCCTTTGTGTCTAAAACCCTGAAAAGCAAATGCCCCGACAAGTCAGGGCGTTTGCTTTCAGCTGGTGCAGGCAGCGTTTTCACACAGCCCGCATATTTTGCTTACTTTAACGCCGCTCCCGCCGGCGCCAACGCCGCTTCAGCACTGCGCTTATTCTTGATCCAATAACACACCGCCATAAACGCCACCCACACCGGGATCGCGTACACCGACACCTGAATCCCCGGGATCATCAGCATGATCACCAGGATAAACACCACGAACGCCAGGCACACATAGTTGCCGTACGGGTACCACAGCGCCTTGAACAGCGGCATCTGGCCAGTGCGGTTCATGTGCTGGCGGAACTTGAGGTGGGAAAAGCTGATCATCGCCCAGTTGATCACCAGCGTGGCTACCACCAGCGACATCAGCAGCTCCAACGCGTGTTGCGGGATGAAGTAGTTCATCAGCACCGCCACCAGGGTCACCGCCGCCGAGGCGAGGATCGAACGCACCGGCACGCCGCGCTTGTCGATCCTGGCCAGGGCCTTGGGCGCATCGCCTTGCTCGGCCATGCCCAGCAGCATGCGGCTGTTGCAGTAGGTGCCGCTGTTGTACACCGACAACGCCGCCGTCAACACCACGAAGTTGAGGATGTGTGCCGCGGTGTTGCTGCCCAGCATCGAGAACACCTGCACGAAGGGGCTGCCGCTGTAGGCGTCGCCGGACGCATTCAGCGTGGCCAGCAGGCTGTCCCACGGCGTCAGCGACAACAGCACCACCAGGGCGCCGATGTAGAAAATCAGGATGCGATAGATCACCTGATTGATCGCCTTGGGGATCACAGTGCGTGGCTGATCGGCTTCGGCAGCGGTGAAACCGAGCATTTCCAGTCCGCCGAAGGAGAACATGATGATCGCCATGGCCATCACCAACCCGCCGACGCCATGGGGGAAGAACCCACCGTGGTCCCACAGGTTACTGACCGATGCCTGCGGGCCGCCGCTGCCGCTCACGAGCAGATAGCTGCCCAAAGCAATCATGCCGACAATTGCCACGACCTTGATAATGGCAAACCAGAACTCGGCTTCGCCGAACACTTTGACATTGGCCAGGTTGATCAGGTTGATCAGCACGAAAAACGCCGCCGCCGAGACCCAGGTTGGAATCTCCGGCCACCAGTAATGCACGTATTTGCCGACAGCCGTCAGCTCGGACATGCCCACCAGAATGTACAGAATCCAGCAGTTCCAGCCCGACAGAAAGCCGGCGAAACCGCCCCAGTACTTGTGGGCAAAATGGCTGAAGGAACCGGCGACCGGCTCTTCCACGATCATTTCGCCGAGCTGGCGCATGATCATGAACGCAATGAAGCCGCAGATGGCATAACCCAGGATCATCGACGGCCCGGCGGATTTAAGCACGCCGGCCGAGCCCAAAAACAGGCCGGTGCCGATGGCGCCGCCCAGGGCGATCAACTGGATATGACGGTTTTTCAGGCCACGTTTCAGTTCGCCTGAAGAGGAATGGGGTCCACTCATGGAAAAGGTCTCACGCAAGGTTTGATGATGTTGAATGCACGTTGCTGCGTTGAATCTCTGCTCAAGCAGCGCCGCTCAAACCCCAGCGCAGGCACCAGGAGTACAGCGTTTTTCTAATGGTCATGCGTCACCTGTTTGTTTTTATCTGTGACGAAATCGAACCCGTCCGGCTCGTGGCCAGGCGGAGTGATCAGGGTGGGTGAACCCTGAGGTCTTGGCCTTTTGCGTAGGCACGCAACGGGCGTCACAGTAAAACGCGCGCATTGTACACGGCTCGACAGCCTGCGGCGGCCATCGCCTGACACGTGCGACGATCTGTCAGGCATTCCTTACAGGGTAAGAATGTTCAATATTGTCTCGATCAATACGTAAATTAATCGTTACAGCACGGAAATTCTGCGTTACAGCTGTAAATTTAATAGAAATTGACGGTAGGAAATTTCCTCAGAATTGGTAATCGCAGCCTTTTGAATTTTCTCAAAAAAACAATCACGCAAAAAATCAGAACAAAAAATCCAAATGAAACCGTGTCAATAAATTTTTTGCATTCTGAAACACCCTCACCTAGGTTTCCCACTTGCCCAGCGATGCCGCTGGCAAGCCGTTCTCAAACAACGTCCTCTAGGAGATACACCATGCAAGTACTGGAAAACGACCTGGAAACCGAACTGCAACTCGACGATTGGTTTGAAGCGCCGACCCATGAGGCCGCCGTTGAAATGATGCAAGCCGACGCCGTTGTGCCGTTTGGCACCGCGATGTGGCCTTTCTAAGCCTCGACAGGCATCCGGCAGGTGCTGTGCACGGCACCTGCTTCCTTACCCAAGGCATACAAGGACACCCGTCATGGACAAGGCCCGCGCCGTCGAACATTTTCTCTACTACCTCGCCCATCACCCGGCCCTTAACGGCGTGAACTGCCCGACCGTGCTGCTGGGCCACACCGAACGCTACGACGCCATCGCACAGGCCATCACCCAAGGCAGCGCCGGCCGCTTCAATTTCCAAGTGCAGCGCCTGGGCTTGACCGCCAGCGATGCCCTGGCCCAGGCCATCGACACCTGTGACCTGTACCTGTTTCTGTACGACTCTTCCACGCTGCCCAACCCACGCGCAGAAGGCCCGGATTTTATTCGCGCCTTGCAAGACGTGATGGCTGAGCATTGGAAGAAGTCCCTGCTGTTCAAGGATTACGGCGACTATTTCTACGATACCTTCAGTGTCGAGCCCCAGCGCATCGCCGATCTCAATGCCACGCTGATCCGGCGTATGGGCCAGGCCAACGTGCTGAGCTTTACCGACAAGCACGGCTCACGCCTTGAAGCGCCGCTGAGCAGCATCAAGAAGTGGACGAATATTAACGGCGTCGGCAACCACGACCTGGCGCCCGGCGAGATTGCCACCCACAGTGAGGCGATCAATGGCCAGGTGCGATTCATCGGCACCTTTCTCAGCACCATCCCTTTTGCGCGCAAATACGGCGTGCTGCAATCGCCCCTGGAGCTGTGGATCGAGAACTCCACCATCTGCAGCGTGGCCAGCGACGTGCCGGGGCTGGCGGATGACTTCAACAAATACCTCAACGCCAACCCGTCCAACCGCCGTGTGGAGGAACTGGGGATCGGCACCAATGAAGGCGTCAAGGACCTCTACGCGCGCAATGCCGGTTTCGAGGAGCGCCATTGCGGTCTGCATCTGGGACTGGGGGGTGGGCAGAAAGGCAGCCATCACCTGGATTTGATCTTTGCCAGCGGGGTGTTGGCGCTGGATGACAAACCCGTGTTCGATGGCAGGTTTGCGTTCTAGCGCCAGCTGCAAGTCGCAAGCCACAAGCAAAAAAAAGCGCCAACCCGTAAGGGCTAGCGCTTCTTCTTACAGCTTGCAGCTAAAAACTTACCGCTGCCCTTAAGGCTTCTTACGACCAAACCCTGGACGCTGGCCGGAACCGGCCGGGGCGCCGCGACGCTTGCCCGACGGCTCGTCCGCCACCAGTTTAGGGCCGGGGCGCTTGTTCGCTGCCGGCTTGGCTGGGCGCTTGGTGCTGGCGCTGTCGGCCGGGCGATCGGCTTCACCACGGTTGCTGCGACCGCCGGCCGGGGCTGGCCGGGGAGTGCGTGGTGCACGCTCGCCTTCCTGGCGCGACGGTGCGGTCGGGCGACGCTCGCCTTCGATCTGCGGCTCGCGGGAGATACGCCCACCGGTCGCCGGTGCATTGAGCGCCGGGCGCAGGGTGCGCGCCACACGTTCGGTACGCGCCACCGGACGCGACGATTTACGCTGCATACGCTCAAGCTTGTCTTTGCTCTTGGCGTTCATCTGCGGCATCGCCACCGGGGTCAGGCCGACTTCGGCGCTGAGAATATCGACTTCGTACTGGCTCATTTCGCGCCAGCGGCCCATCGGCAGGTCGGAGTTCAGGAACACCGGGCCGAAACGCACGCGCTTGAGGCGGCTGACCACCAGGCCCTGGGACTCCCACAGGCGACGTACTTCACGGTTACGGCCTTCCATTACCACGCAGTGGTACCAGTGGTTGAAACCTTCGCCGCCCGGAGCCTGCTTGATGTCGGTGAACTTGGCCGGGCCATCTTCCAGCACCACGCCGGCCTTGAGGCGTTCGATCATTTCGTCGTCGACTTCGCCACGCACACGCACGGCGTACTCACGGTCCATCTCGTAGGACGGGTGCATCAGGCGGTTGGCCAGCTCACCGTCGGTGGTGAACATCAGCAGGCCGGTGGTGTTGATGTCGAGACGACCGATGTTGATCCAGCGGCCTTCTTTGGGCTTGGGCATCTTGTCGAACACGGTCGGACGGCCTTCCGGGTCGTCACGGGTGCAGATCTCGCCATCGGGCTTGTTGTACATGATCACGCGGCGCACCGATTCGGCGGCCTCTTCACGCTTGATGACCTTGCCATCAATGGTGATTGCGTCGTGCAGGTCGACGCGCTGGCCAAGGGTGGCCTCGACGCCGTTGACCTTGATGCGCTTCTGGGTGATCCAGGCTTCGACGTCACGGCGCGAGCCCACGCCGATACGCGCCAGCACCTTCTGCAGTTTTTCGCCTGCTGGGCCGATTTCCTGGCTGTCGTTCTGGTCTTTGTCGTTCATCTTAAGCACCTCCCGGTGGGTCGATTCAGGCGTGGCCTGAAGGGTATTGAAAGCGGGGCTTTGGCCGAATAGCTCGGCAAAGGGTCGCGAATCATACGCGCATGGCGCGCATTGCGCATCAGAGACTAGTCGATTAGCGCCAGGTCATTTGCTTTTCCGCCGACCGGTGATGCCCAAAGCACCAGAGAACCGATGCGGGAGGGGGTTGCACCCACATTGGACCGTGTCAGTCTTCGAGCTGGTGGCGTTCGTTCTCGATGGCTTCGGCCAGGGCTCGGGCTTCGTCTTCTTCGTCGCTCAGGGGCGGCTGTTCGAGGGCGGCGACGGCGGCCAGGAGTTTTTCACGGGCTTGGGCCACGCCGAGGATATCTTCCTCAGGTTCAGGCTCGACCTCCACGCTCATCCGGGTTTCCGGCTCGGCCGCCCCATCACGCAGCAAATCATCAAAGTCGGTCTTGATGCCCTGCTCCATGTCGTCCAGTTCCAGCAGCAAGGTATGGAAACTGGTCTCGTCCTTCGGCTCTTCCGGCTCGGCCGTGGCATCGGCCAGTTCCTGCAAACTCGCGGGCACCGGTGCGTCGTCGAAATCCAGAACCGGTTCGGCCTCCATTTCGCGCAATTCGGCAAGCGGCGGAAGGTCGTCGAGATTCTTCAGGTTGAAATGGTCCAGGAACACCTTGGTGGTGGCGAACATCGCCGGTTTTCCCGGTACGTCGCGGTAGCCGACGATGCGAATCCACTCACGCTCCAGCAATGTCTTGACGATATGGCTGTTGACTGCCACGCCGCGCACATCCTCGATCTCGCCACGGGTAATCGGCTGCCGATAGGCGATCAACGCCATGGTTTCCAGCATCGCCCGCGAGTAGCGCTGCGGGCGCTCTTCCCACAATCGGCCAACCCAGGGGGAAAATTTCTCACGGATCTGCAGGCGATAACCCGACGCCACTTCGCGCAGTTCAAAGGCCCGGCCGTCGCAGGATTTGCGCAGAATTTCCAGGGCCTTCTTGAACACCGGCGGCTCGGGGCGTTCGGCCTCTTCAAACAGTTCGAACAGGCGCTCCAGGGACTGCGGCTTACCCGAGGCCAGGAGAAAAGCCTCCAGCAGCGGCGCCAGTTCGCGGGGTTCAGTCAGATTCATCGTTTCAGCTCTTTATTCGGCTCGCGCCCGCACGTGGATAGCCGCAAAAGGCTCATTCTGGACCAGCTCGACCAAGGACTCCTTGACCAGTTCAAGGATCGCCATAAAGGTCACCACCACCCCCAGGCGCCCTTCTTCAGCGGTGAACAGCTCGACAAACGGCACGAAACCGCCGCCTTTAAGGCGTTCCAGCACATCGCTCATGCGTTCGCGGGTAGACAGCGCTTCGCGGCTGACCTGGTGGCTTTCAAACATGTCGCCACGGCGCAGCACCTCGGCCATGGACATCAGCAATTCCTCCAGGCTCACGTCCGGCAACAGCTTGCGCGCGCGGGCCTCGGGTGCGTCGAGCTTGGGCACCACCACGTCGCGGCCGACGCGGCTCAAACCGTCGATGCCCTCGGCGGCGGCCTTGAAGCGTTCGTACTCCTGCAGACGTCGGATCAGTTCGGCGCGCGGGTCATCCTCTTCGGCCTCCACTGTCTCCGAACGCGGCAGCAACATGCGCGATTTGATCTCGGCGAGCATGGCGGCCATCACCAGGTACTCGGCCGCCAGTTCCAGGCGCACCGACTGCATCAGCTCGACATAGCCCATGTACTGGCGGGTGATTTCCGCCACGGGGATATCGAGAATATTAATGTTCTGCTTGCGAATCAGGTACAGCAGCAAGTCCAGCGGGCCTTCGAACGCTTCCAGGAACACTTCCAGCGCATCCGGCGGGATGTACAGGTCCAGCGGCATTTCCATGACCGCCTGGCCGTAGACCATGGCGAACGGCAGTTCCTGCTGGGCGCCTGCCTGGGGATCGACGGTTTCCACGGCCGACATTCAGGCCTCGGCCATGAAGGGCGCGGGGTCGCCGCAGCCGATCCGGATCACTTCCGGCTCGCCGTCTGCCAGATTGATCACGGTGGACGCCTTGGCGCCGCCGAAACCGCCGTCGATGATCAGGTCCACCTGTTTTTCCAGGAGCTGACGCATCTCGTACGGATCTTCCAGCGGCTCGGTCTCACCGGGCATGATCAGCGATACGCTCATCAGTGGCTCCCCCAGCTCGGCCAGCAGCGCCAGGGCAATCGGATGTTCCGGCACGCGCAGGCCGATGGTGCGCTTCTTGGGGTGCAGCAGCAGGCGCGGCACTTCGCGGGTAGCGTTGAGAATAAAGGTGTAAGGCCCCGGCGTGTGCGCCTTGAGCAGTCGAAACGTGCCGGTATCGACCTTGGCGAACAGGCCCAGTTGGGACAGGTCGCTGCAGATCAGCGCAAAGTTGTGCTTGTCGTCCAGCTGACGCAGGCGTCTGACACGCTCGACTGCGCTTTTGTCGCCGATCTGGCAACCGATCGCGTAGGACGAATCCGTTGGATAGATCACTACGCCGCCGGCGCGAATGATCTCCACGGCCTGTTTAATCAGGCGTGGCTGGGGGTTTTCCGGATGAATCTGGAAGAATTGACTCACGTGCTCTACCTGTTCAGACGGTGGCAATAATGGGGTCATGCTTGAATCGCCCCCACAAGAGCGGCAAATCTTCCGGGACGGGCCGATATTCGCCAATCTCGGACCAGCCGCCTGGGCCATGAAAATCACTGCCGGCACTGACCAGCAGACCAAATTCGCGGGCAAGAATCGCCAGGCTGCCGACCTGTTCGGCGGGTTGATGCCCGTTGACCACTTCGATGGCGTGGCCTCCCGCTCCAATATAGTCGCCAATCAGTTTGCGACGTTTGCTGCGGGTGAAATCATAATGCCAGGGATGCGCCAGGCTGACCCAGGCACCGGAGGCCCGCAGGGTGTCGACGGTGTCCTCCAGGGTTGGCCAGTGTTGCTTGACGTCACCCAGCTTACCGGCGCCCAGCCATTTACGAAAAGCTTCGGCCCGGTCTCGCACAAACCCTTCGCGCACCATCCAGTCGGCAAAATGCGGACGGGCCGGTGCGTTGCCGCTGTCGCCCAGTTCCTGCTGGATGGCTCGCGCACCGTCGAGGGCGTTAGGCATGCCTTTAAGGCTGAGCTTGCGGCTTATTTCTTCGGACCGCAGCCAGCGCCCATCGTGCAAATCGGCGATGGCCTTGACCAGCGGCGCGGCCTGCTGATCGAAACCGTAGCCCAGTACATGAATAGTGGCGCCACCCCAGGTGCAGGACAATTCCACGCCGTTGACCAGTTGCATGCCCAGGGCCTGGGCCGCCGCGCGGGCTTCGTCGAGGCCTTCAAGGGTGTCGTGGTCGGTCAACGCCAGGACTCGCACCCCGTGCTCATATGCCCGCGCAACCAGTACCGCGGGCGCCAGGGCGCCGTCGGAGGCCGTGCTGTGGCAGTGCAAATCAACATTCACGGGGGTGTGTAACCTCAAGTCAGGTGGCGCTTTCGCTGCCAAGGATGTTTGTTATTATGCCGACACATCCAGCTTCTGGCTCTTACTGTGAAACAATTCATCGACTTCATCCCGCTGTTGCTGTTTTTCATCGTTTACAAACTCGACCCCAGGGTCATCGATATCGCCGGCCATGAGCTGACCGTCGGAGGCATCTACAGCGCCACCGCAGTACTGATCATCAGCTCCATTGTGGTCTACGGCGCCCTCTTCATCTCCCAGCGCAAACTGGAAAAAAGCCAATGGCTGACCCTGGTCGCGTGCCTGGTCTTCGGCAGCCTGACCCTGGCGTTCCACAGCGAAACCTTCTTGAAATGGAAAGCCCCGGTGGTGAATTGGCTGTTCGCCCTGGCGTTCATCGGCAGCCACTTCATCGGCGATCGGCTGCTGATCAAGCGGATCATGGGCCATGCGCTGACCCTGCCGGAGCCGGTCTGGACCCGCTTGAACGTGGCGTGGATTGCGTTTTTCATCTTCTGTGGGGCCGCCAACCTGTTTGTGGCCTTCACATTCCAGGATTACTGGGTCGACTTCAAAGTGTTCGGCAGCCTGGGCATGACCGTGCTGTTCCTGATCGGCCAGGGCATCTACCTGTCGCGCCATCTGCATGACACCGACCCCACCACGCCGAAAACCGAGGACTGACATGCTCTACGCCATCATTGCCACCGATGTTGCCCACTCCCTGGAAAAACGCATGTCCGTGCGCCCGGCCCATGTCGAACGCCTCAAGCAACTGCAGGCCGAAGGGCGTATGGTGCTGGCCGGCCCGCACCCGGCCATCGAGAGCAATGACCCAGGCGAGGCCGGTTTTACCGGCAGCCTGATCGTCGCCGAGTTCCCAACCCTGGCTGAAGCCAGGGCCTGGGCCGACGCCGACCCATACGTCGCGGCGGGCGTCTATGACAGCGTGGTGATCAAGCCTTTCAAGCAAGTCCTGCCTTAACCTGCAGGCGTGCCGAACCTATTGCGTTCGGCACACTCCTAATTGCTCATTATTCCCGGTAACCTGCCGACAACTTTCTGAATATTCGTGTGGAATCAGGAGTTCCGATGCGCTTACGTCAGTTGTGTCTGTTGGCAGTGTTAATGATCGGGGCCAAGGCCCACGCGGAAGACCCCTCAAACACCGGCGGCTCCACGCCTTTGTCCTTGAGTGCCGGCGCCCAGATCACCGAGTTGCAGCAACGCTTGAAAGACAGCGAACGGCAGCGTGAAGAACTGAGCAAGCAACTGCAAAGCGCCGATGCGACCCGCGAAAGCGCCCAACTGAGCCGCCTTCGCCAAGAGAACCAACGCCTGGCCCAGCAACTCAAAGACGCACAGGGCGGCGGCTTGACCCGATGGCTGACCGAGCAACAACAGTGGTTTGTCACCGGCGGCGCCGTCGCTCTGATTGCCCTGTTGTGCGGGATCTTCGCCAGCGGCGGGCACCGGCGTCGTCGACAATGGCTAAATTGAGTGAGTCATGAGCGAGCTGTTACTGATAGATGATGACCAGGAGCTCTGCGAGCTGCTGACCAGTTGGTTGAGCCAGGAAGGCTTCCAGGTGCGTGCGTGTCACGATGGCCTGAGTGCGCGCAAGGCCTTGGCCGACAGCGCCCCGGCTGCCGTGGTGCTGGACGTGATGCTGCCCGACGGCAGCGGCCTGGAGTTGCTCAAGCAGTTACGCACCGACCACCCGGAGTTGCCGGTGCTGATGCTTTCGGCGCGTGGCGAACCGCTGGACCGCATCCTCGGCCTGGAGCTGGGCGCCGATGATTATCTGGCCAAACCCTGCGACCCTCGGGAACTGACTGCACGCCTGCGCGCCGTGCTGCGCCGCAGTCACCCGGCCGCCGTGTCGACCCAGCTCGAACTGGGCGACCTGTGTTTCAGCCCGGTACGCGGCGTGGTCAGCATCGATGAACAGGAATTCACCCTCACCGTTTCCGAGAGCCGCCTGCTCGAAGCCCTGCTTCGCCAGCCCGGCGAGCCGTTGGACAAACAGGAACTGGCGCAGATCGCCCTGGGCCGCAAGCTCACCCTGTACGACCGCAGCCTGGATATGCACGTGAGCAACCTGCGCAAAAAGATCGGCCCGCACCCTGATGGCCGGCCACGCATCGTGGCATTGCGCAGCCGTGGCTATTACTACAGCCTGTAGATTAAAAAGCCCGGCATGTTGGCCGGGCATTTACTCACTGTTCATCTCAATTGTTTTTCATCGCGTCCGTAGTAGCTTTTATTATTGCCTTGGCAGCCTCGACGCTGATGGGCAACGGTGCCTGTAAATCATCCTGGTCAGCTTTGGGCCGATGATGGAAATAGCGCAACAGTGCAATAAGCAGCAGCGTAGGCACTGTAGAGAGGGACACGATGATCGGAATATCTCCCGCGCTGTGCGGGCGAACGGCGGCGAAGAAATACCAGACACCGGCTGAGATTCGAATATTCCCAAGAAAGACGAAGCCCAGCAGCGCCAGGTAAAACAATAGGATTAACGCGACAGTCACATTGGTCAGGCGCTTTTCCCACCTGAACCGCCAGGCTTCTCTTCTCAAATAGTCACTGATCAGGCCAGGATTATCAGCCTCGCCGCCAGACAGATCGTCGCTGCTATCAATCATAAAAGCCCAATCGCCTTGAGCCGGAACTCCATCGCAGCCGTAGAGACCCCGAACGCACTGGCCAACTTTGCGATATCGGTGATTCGCTGCTCAATGACCATATGTTTGACCAATGCCGCCGGCATCAGGAGCGCTGCGGCAAAGCGGTTGGCCGCCACTTCCCTGGGGTCCCGCGACTTGGCGCTGAACTGCTCCGAGGTGTCTCGCGGCGCGTCCAGGTCGCCATATACGTGGTGGCCGATCTCATGCGCAATAGTGAAACGTTGCCTGACCGGAGCGTCCATGAAGTTATAGGTAATCAGCGGGTTGCCACCGCGAAAAGAATAATGCCCGCTTTCAGTGGCACGCCACTTTTCGGGCTCATCCGGGGTAAGCGCCTCAACTTCTATTCCCATCGCCTCGGCAATGTTCTTTGGACTTACCGGCAAGCGACCATCCCAGTGAGCGCGCAGGACGTCGTCTGCAGTTCTGTACTCCATACGCCTCCCTTATAAGTTTAGAACTCAACATTTTGGTGGGTTGAATTGAGGGCAAATGTTGCATAGGGCCAAGCCCTCGTCAAATTGTAGTTGACACAAGTACAAGCATTCGTTCCTGCAATATTTAGTTTAACTGTATATACATACAGCTAAGGCGCCGAAGTATGCCCGTATTCATGACGAACGTGGCAGCGCTGTTACAAAAGAGCACGCTTAAGTTATGTCAGCGCCCATCGTATGGCTCTTTACCGAAGCTTTACCCACACCTGACCGCCGCTGACCTTGGTCTGCGTAACCTACTCACATCCGGATTCACCGGAATACAGACAGGAGAATCACCATGCGCAAGACCCTTATCGCTTTGATGTTCGCCGCAGCCCTGCCCACTGTCGCCATGGCCATGCCGGAAGGCCCGACACCAGGCCCGATGGGCGGCCCTGAAGGCCACATGATGGGTGGCCCGGGTCACGGCGAACACGGTCCGCGCGGCAAAGGCGGTCCGTTCAGCCAACTGGACCTGAGCAAAGAACAGCGTGAGCAGATCGGCAAGCTGATGGGCGATCAATGGCACGCTCGCAAGGATCTGGTCAAAAAGTACCTGGCCAAACTCCCGGCCGCCGACCAGAAAGCCATGCAGGATGAAATCGATGCCGGGCGTCAGAAAACCCAGGCCGATATCCGTAACCTGCTCAAGCCCGACCAGCAGAAGAAGTACGACGAGATCGTCAAGAAACAAGCCGAGCGTCGGGCCGAGTGGCAGCAATTCCAGGCCTGGAAAGCGCAACAGCCGCAAAAAGCGCAATAATGCTCTGGCGTTAATCTCCCAGCCCAGTGGCCCACGCCACTGGGCTTTTCCTGTTTGAGGGTGTCCTGTGCGTTCATTGTTCTGGCGGATCCTGGCGAGTTTCTGGCTGGCCATCGCCCTGGTTGCCGGTTTGTCGATCCTGCTGGGGCACATGCTCAATCAGGATGCATGGATTCTCAGCCGCCACCCTGGCCTCAACAACCTGGCCCAGGAGTGGACCCAACTCTACGAGGCCCAGGGCGAGGACGCGGCCCAGGAGTTGCTGCAGCAACGCAAGCGCCAGTATCACATTGATGTGCAAGTGCTGAACGAAAGCGGCGACCCGGTGGTGCGCGGCACCTTTCCGCGTCGCGCCGCGGCGTTCGAAGCCCGGCAAAACGACAGCAAGGACGGCCACCTGCCCTGGCGCCGCCTGACCGCCGAGTACACCAGCGACAAAACCGGCGACACCTATTTGCTGATCTACCGCATTCCTCATCCGGAACTCGACGAATGGCATCGCAGCAGTCTGGCCTGGCCCTTGAGCGCCCTGGCCATCGCCCTGGTGGTGCTGACGCTGTTCAGCCTGTTCGTCACCTTGTCCATTACCCGTCCGCTCAGCCGCCTGCGCGGCGCGGTACACGACCTGGGCCAGGCCACCTACCAACAGAACAGCCTGGCGCGCCTGGCCAATCGGCGCGATGAATTCGGCGTATTGGCCACCGACTTCAACCGCATGGGCGCCCGCCTGCAAAGCCTGATCGGCAGCCAGCGCCAGTTGTTGCGCGACGTGTCCCACGAACTGCGCTCGCCCCTGGCGCGTCTGCGTATCGCCCTGGCCCTGGCCGAACGCGCCAGCCCCGAAGAACGCGAGCGACTCTGGCCGCGCCTGACGCGCGAATGCGACCGCCTGGAGGCGCTGATCAGCGAGATTCTGGTATTGGCCCGCGTTGACGCCGACAACGCCAGCGCCGAAGAGGTGGACCTCAACACGTTGCTCAAAACCTTGCAAAAAGACGCCCAGCTCAGCGCACCCGACCAAGTGGTGCGCCTGACCACCGACGCCGACCTGCACCTCAAGGGCTGGCCGACCATGATCGAGCGGGCGGTGGATAACCTGCTGCGCAATGCCCAGCGCTTCAACCCTGCGGGCCAGCCCATCGAATTACAGGCCCAGCGTCTGGGTGAGCGCATTGTGATCAGCGTGCGCGACCACGGCCCCGGGGTCGATGCCGAACACTTGAGCCAACTGGGCGAGCCGTTCTACCGCGCCCCAGGCCAGACCGCCCAGGGCCACGGGCTGGGCCTGGCGATCGCACGGCGAGCGGCGGAACGCCACGGCGGCAGCCTGGAGCTGGCCAATCACCCGACCGGCGGCTTTATCGCCAGCCTCGACCTGCCGCTGCAACCCGGGGTTGTCACACCCGCCGGCTGATCTTCTATAGTGGTCCTTCTCCCGGAGGGCCTTTGATGACTGACCTGCTGACTTCCATCCAAGCCGCGCTCGATCTACCGCAGACGCCGCTGCCTCTGACCGGCGCCGGCGCCCTGCCCTCGGCCTTCGCCGTGACCGACCTGGCCTGCGCCGGCCTCGGCGCCGCCGGCCAGGCCGTGGCCGAGCTGATCCGGCAACAGACCGGCCGCCTGCCCGACGTCAGCGTGGACCGACGTCTGGCGTCCTGGTGGTTCTCGTCCTCACTGCGCCCGCGGGGCTGGCATGTGCCGCCGCTGTGGGACCCGGTGGCCGGCGATTACGCCAGCGCCGACGGCTGGATTCGTCTGCACACCAACGCGCCCCATCACCGTGCCGCCGCCGAGCAGGTGCTGGGCCAGGTCCGTGATCGCACCGAGATGGCCGGCAAGGTCGCCGCCTGGAAGGCCGCGGAACTGGAGCAGGCAATGGTCGAGGCCGGCGGTTGTGCCGCGCAGATGCGTACCGGGTCGGCCTGGCAGCAACATCCCCAAGGGCAGGCGGTGAATGCCGAGGCGCTGGTGCAGCGTCAGACGTTTGCGGCCACCACGGCCAAACCCTGGCGCGGCTCGGTGGCCCGCCCGCTGGCAGGGCTCAAGGTGCTGGACCTGACCCGCGTCCTGGCCGGCCCGGTGGCCAGTCGCTTCCTGGCCGGGCTGGGGGCGGATGTGCTGCGCATCGACTCGCCGACCTGGGACGAACCGGGCGTGGTGCCGGAAATGACCCTGGGCAAACGCTGCGCGCGGCTGGATTTGAAAACCCAGGATGGTCGGCAGCTGTTCGAAGCCTTGCTCAAGGACGCCGACCTTTTGTTCCACGGTTATCGCGCCGACGCCCTCGAACGCTTGGGCTACAGCGCCGACAGCCTGCAACGCCTGGCCCCCGGCCTGATCGACGTGAGCCTTAACGCCTATGGCTGGAGCGGCCCATGGCGCAACCGCCGCGGCTTCGACAGCCTGGTGCAGATGAGCTGCGGCATCGCCGAGGCGGGCATGGCCTGGCAACAGGCGGACAAACCGCTGCCGTTGCCAGTGCAGGCGCTGGACCACGGCACCGGCTACCTCATGGCCGCCAGCGCGCTGCAGGCATTGCGCGAACGCTTGCAGTCCGGACGTGGTGGATCGGCGCGCTTGTCCCTGGCGCGTACGGCAAAGCTGCTGATGGAAGCAGGGCAAGCGCCGCAGGAACCGGCGCTGAGGCCCGAGGAGCCAGGCGACCTGGGGCTGCTGGTCGAACACACCCATTGGGGCCCGGCGCACCGGCTGCTGCCCCCCGTGAGCATCAACGGCACACCGCTGCAATGGGATCGGCCGGCCGTAGAATTGGGTTCACATCGGCCACAGTGGTGATCGACCGTCCAGGCGTACGGCTGCCCGTCACAATGACAATACCCCGCTGTATAACCCGTATGCCGCCAGGCCCGCGCCGGCGATCACGCAGCTGAAAATGCCTTTTTCCACGTGGGTAAACAACGGTAGAGCCTGTTCGCGCTTGGCCAGGGCGAACAGGATCACACCGGGCGCATAGAGCAACGCCGACAACAGCAGGTACTTCAGACCTCCGGCATACAGCAGCCAGATCGCATAACCGAGGGCGATCAGGCCGATAAGCAAGTCTTTGAGGCGCTCGCGGGGCGCGTCTTGATAGGTCTCGCCGCGCCCGCTCAGCAACACTGCGTACGCCGCCGACCACAGGTACGGCACCAGAATCATCGAAGAAGCCAGGTAGATCAGCTTGGTGTAGGTGCTGTGGGAAAACAGCGTGATCACCAGGAATGCCTGGATCATCAGGTTGGTCAGCCACAGCGCGTTGACCGGCACCTGGTTGGCGTTTTCCTTTTTGAGGAACGCCGGCATGGTCTTGTCATGGGCCGTGGCGTACAGAATTTCCGCGCACAACAGTGCCCAGGACAACAACGCACCGAGCAGCGACACTGCCAGCCCGACGCTGATCAACAGCGCGCCCCACGGCCCGACGATGCGCTCAAGTACCCCGGCCAGCGACGGGTTCTGCAGCCCCGCCAACTCCGGCTGGCTCATGATGCCCAGAGACAGCACATTCACCAGCACTAACAGCGCCAGCACGCCGAGAAAACCGATCACCGTGGCTCGCCCTACGTCGGCACGTTTCTCGGCCCGCGCCGAATACACGCTGGCGCCTTCAATGCCGATAAACACAAACACGGTGACCAGCATCATGTTGCGCACCTGCTCCACCACCCCGCCGATCTGCGGGTTGCCCAGGCCCCAGATATCCCGGGTGAACACGTCAGCCTTGAACGCGACGGCGGCGATCACGATAAACATCAGCAGCGGGACGATTTTTGCGATGGTGGTGATCTGGTTGATGAACGCCGCTTCCTTGATGCCGCGCAGCACCAGGAAATGCACAGCCCACAGCAACAATGAGGCGCAGCCGATGGCCAACGGGGTGTTGCCCTGACCGAAGACCGGGAAGAAATAGCCGAGGGTGCTGAACAGCAAGACGAAGTAGCCGACGTTACCCATCCAGGCGCTGATCCAGTAACCCCAGGCCGATGAAAAGCCCATGTAGTCGCCAAAGCCGGCCTTGGCGTAGGCATACACCCCGGAGTCCAGCTCCGGTTTGCGGTTGGCCAGGGTCTGGAACACGAAGGCCAGGGTCAGCATGCCCACGGCAGTGATCGCCCAGCCGATCAACACCGCGCCCACTTCGGCACGTGCCGCCATGTTCTGCGGCAACGAGAAAATTCCCCCACCGATCATGGACCCCACCACCAGCGCGATCAGGCCGCTGAGGCGAAGTTTCTCGCTTGTTTGAGACATGAGTACTCCTGACTGAATAACCACTTGAGTCGACAACTGTGCACCCAACTTAATTTAACTAATCGAGTGTAGCGCTTGTTTACGGCGCCACTATTTCGCCATGCTCATAACGCAAGCGCATGACAGATGTTCGAGTTTAGGCTTATTTAGAATTTAAATACGGCGCACACTTTAAATCATTGCGCGCTTGTTCGCGGTCAGCGTCGAAAAAGTTTGCACATTTGGCAATCCCGTCTAGCTTCAAACCCCATGCCTTGCACTAAATGATTAATTCCAACGCACAAAGCGCTCTGGAACAAGCCTCTGCGGGAAAATCCGTGCGTACAGGGTCGCCGTTAAGTCATTAATTCGCAATGGAATGTGCCAATGAAGTGATCTGAGTCAGCTGTTTGATCAGCTTACGGATTTATTCTGTGGCCTCTCTTCTCCTGCATTGGAGTCATGCAATGTCTGAATCTCCCGGAAAACTTCGATTAGGCGCCCTGGTTGCACTTGTCGTCGGTTCGATGATCGGCGGCGGCATCTTTTCACTGCCGCAAAACATGGCCGCGAGCGCCGATGTGGGCGCGGTATTGATCGGCTGGGTCATTACCGCGATCGGCATGCTGACCCTGGCATTCGTGTTCCAGACCCTGGCCAATCGCAAGCCCGACCTCGACGGCGGCGTGTACGCCTACGCCAAGGCCGGGTTTGGCGACTACATGGGCTTCTCATCGGCCTGGGGTTATTGGATCAGCGCCTGGCTGGGTAACGTCGGCTACTTCGTGCTGTTGTTCAGCACCCTGGGCTATTTCTTTCCGATCTTCGGCGAAGGCAATACGCCAGCGGCGGTGATCGGCGCCTCGGTGTTGCTGTGGGCCGTGCATTTCCTGGTGCTGCGCGGCATCAAGGAAGCGGCGTTCATCAACCTGGTGACCACCGTCGCCAAGGTGGTGCCGCTGGTGCTGTTCGTGTTGATCGCCCTGTTCGCGTTCAAGCTGGATATCTTCACCGCTGACATCTGGGGCGTGAAAAACCCGGACCTGGGCAGTGTGATGAACCAGGTGCGCAACATGATGCTGGTCACCGTATGGGTGTTCATCGGCATCGAGGGCGCGAGCATCTTCTCGGCACGCGCTGAAAAACGCAGTGACGTGGGCAAGGCCACCGTGATCGGGTTCATCACGGTGCTGTTGTTCCTGATGCTGGTGAACGTGCTGTCCCTGGGCATCATGACCCAACCGGAACTGGCCAAGCTGCAGAACCCATCGATGGCCGCTGTGCTGGAGCACGTGGTCGGCCACTGGGGCGCGGTGTTGATCAGCGTCGGCCTGATTATCTCGCTGCTGGGCGCGTTGCTGTCATGGGTGCTGCTGTGCGCGGAGATCATGTTCGCCGCCGCCAAGGACCACACCATGCCGGCGTTCCTGCGCAAGGAAAACGCCAACCACGTGCCGACCAACGCACTGTGGCTGACCAACGCCATGGTCCAGCTGTTCCTGGTAATCACACTGTTTTCCGCCAGTACGTACCTCTCGCTGATCTACCTCGCCACCTCGATGATCCTGGTGCCTTACCTGTGGTCGGCGGCCTACGCGCTGCTGCTGGCGGTGCGTGGCGAGACCTACGAAAACGCCCTGGCCGAGCGCAAAAAAGACCTGTTCATCGGCGCCGTCGCGCTGATCTACGCGATCTGGCTGCTCTACGCCGGCGGCATCAAGTACCTGCTGCTGTCCGCCCTGCTCTATGCGCCCGGCGCGATTCTGTTCGCCAAGGCCAAGCATGAACTGGGCAAACCGATTTTCACCAACGTCGAGAAGCTGATTTTCGCCGCGGTAGTCATAGGCGCCCTGGTGGCTGCCTACGGGCTCTACGACGGCTTCCTGACCTTGTAATTGTTGTTCATTGGAGGATCTGAAATGACCACGGAAAAAGTGAAGTACGGCGTCCACTCCGAAGCCGGCAAACTGCGCAAAGTCATGGTGTGCTCCCCAGGTTTGGCCCACCAGCGGCTGACCCCCAACAACTGCGATGAACTGCTGTTCGATGACGTGCTGTGGGTGGCGCAGGCCAAGCGCGACCATTTCGATTTCGTCACCAAAATGCGCGAGCGGGACATTGATGTGCTGGAAATGCACAACCTGCTGACCGATATCGTCGCCCTCCCTGAGGCGCTGGACTGGATCCTGGCGCGCAAGATCACCGCCAACACGGTAGGCCTGGGCCTGGTCGATGAAGTCGGCTCCTGGCTGCGCAGCCTGGAGCCGCGCAAAATCGCCGAGTTCCTGATCGGCGGCGTGTCGGCCGATGACCTGCCGAGCAGCTTCGGTGGCCGCACCATCGAGATGTTCCGCGAATTCCTCGGCCACTCCAGCTTCATCCTGCCGCCGCTGCCCAACACTCAGTTCACCCGCGACACCACCTGCTGGATCTACGGCGGCGTGACCCTCAACCCGATGTACTGGCCGGCGCGACGTCAGGAAACCCTGCTGACCAGCGCCATCTACAAATTCCACCCCGAGTTCACCAACGCCGACTTCCAGATCTGGTACGGCGACCCTGACCAGGAGCATGGCGCCGCCACGCTTGAAGGCGGTGACGTGATGCCGATCGGCAATGGCGTGGTATTGATCGGCATGGGCGAGCGCTCGTCCCACCAGGCCATCGGCCAGCTGGCGCGCAACCTGTTCAAGAACAACGCCGTGGAGCGCGTGATCGTCGCCGGCCTGCCGAAGTCCCGCGCAGCGATGCACCTGGACACCGTGTTCAGCTTCTGCGACCGCGACCTGGTCACCGTCTTCCCTGAAGTGGTCAATCAGATCGTGCCGTTTACCCTGCGTCCTGACGAGAGCAAGCCGCACGGTATCGATATCCAGCGGGAGAAAACCAACTTCGTCGAGACCGTGGCCGCGGCGCTCAACCTCAAGGCCCTGCGCGTGGTCGAGACCGGCGGCAACAGCTTCGCCGCCGAGCGCGAGCAGTGGGACGACGGCAACAACGTGGTGGCCGTGGAGCCGGGCGTGGTAATCGGCTACGACCGCAACACTTACACCAATACCCTGCTGCGCAAGGCCGGCGTGGAAGTCATCACCATCAGCGCCGGTGAACTCGGCCGTGGCCGTGGCGGCGGCCACTGCATGACCTGCCCGATCATCCGCGACCCAATCGACTACTAATTTTCAAGCCATGGCCGCCGCTCATAAGGCGCCGGCCATGGGGATAACCTAAACAGAAGGAGATCCATCATGGCTTTCAATATGCGCAACCGCAGCCTGCTGTCGCTGATGCACCACACCACTCGTGAGCTGCATTACCTGCTGGACCTGTCCCGCGACCTCAAGCGCGCCAAGTACACCGGCACTGAGCGTCCGCACCTGCAAGGCAAGAACATCGCGCTGATTTTCGAAAAAACCTCCACCCGCACCCGCTGCGCGTTCGAAGTGGCGGCCCATGACCAGGGCGCGCACGTCACCTACATCGACCCCGTGTCGTCGCAGATCGGCCACAAAGAAAGCATGAAAGACACCGCGCGCGTGCTTGGCCGGATGTTCGATGCCATCGAGTACCGTGGCTTCGAACAGGAAATCGTCGAAGAACTGGCCAAGTTTGCCGGCGTGCCGGTGTTCAACGGCCTCACCGCCGAGTTCCACCCCACCCAAATGATCGCCGACACACTGACCATGCGCGAACATAGCGACAAACCGCTGCATGACATCAGCTACGCCTACCTGGGCGACGCGCGCTACAACATGGGCAACTCGCTGCTGATGATCGGCGCCAAGCTCGGCATGGACGTGCGCATCGGCGCGCCGAAAGCCCTGTGGCCCCATGAAGATTTCATCAAGCAATGCCAGGCCTTCGCCGAGGAAAGCGGCGCGCGCATCACCATCACCGAAGACCCCAAAGAAGCCGTGAAGGGCGTGGACTTCATCCACACCGATATCTGGGTGTCCATGGGCGAACCGGTGGAAGCGTGGGACGAGCGCATCGAGCAACTGCTGCCGTACCAGGTCAACGCCCAGATGATGAAAGCCTCGGGCAACCCTCGGGTGAAATTCATGCACTGCCTGCCGGCGTTCCACAACAGCGAAACCAAGGTCGGCAAAGACATCGCCGCGCGCTACCCGAACCTGGCCAATGGTGTGGAGGTGACCGAAGAGGTGTTCGAGTCGCCGGCCAACATCGCCTTTGAGCAGGCGGAAAACCGCATGCACACCATCAAGGCGATTCTGGTATCGGCGCTGGCGGATATCTAAAGGCTACACGGGTGAAGTGTGGGAGGGGCCTGCCCCCGCCCACCTTGGTCCTGTGTTCGCAACATCGAACTTTGGAAGGACATTCTTTATGCGCATCGTCGTAGCCCTGGGCGGTAACGCCCTGCTCCGCCGTGGTGAACCCATGACCGCGGACAACCAACGCGCCAATATCCGCATCGCCACCGAACAGATCGCCAAGATCCACCCCGGCAACGAGCTGGTGATCGCCCACGGCAATGGCCCGCAGGTCGGCCTGCTGTCGTTGCAGGCGGCGGCCTACACCAGCGTCTCGCCCTACCCGCTGGACGTGCTGGGCGCCGAGACCGAAGGCATGATCGGCTACATCATCGAACAGGAGCTGGGCAACCTGCTGGACTTTGAAGTGCCGTTCGCCACCCTGCTCACCCAGGTGGAAGTCGACGCCAACGACCCGGCGTTCAAGCACCCCACCAAGCCCATCGGCCCCGTGTATTCCAAGGACGAAGCGGAAAAACTCGCCGCTGAAAAAGGCTGGGCGATTGCCCCGGACGGCGATAAATACCGCCGCGTGGTCGCCAGCCCACGCCCCAAACGCATCTTTGAAATTCGCCCGATCAAGTGGCTGCTGGAAAAAAGCGCCATCGTGATCTGCGCCGGCGGCGGCGGCATCCCGACGATGTATGGCGAAGACGGCAAACTGCAGGGCATCGAGGCCGTGATCGACAAAGACCTGTGCTCGTCGCTGCTGGCCACGCAACTGGACGCGGACTTGCTGGTGATCGCCACCGACGTCAACGCAGCCTTTATCGATTATGGCAAGCCGACCCAGAAGGCCATCGGCCAGGCCCACCCCGACGACATGGAAAAACTCGGCTTCGCCGCCGGCTCCATGGGGCCCAAGGTACAGGCCGCCTGCGAGTTCGCCCGCCGCACTGGCAAAACCGCCGTGATCGGTTCACTCTCGGACATCGAAGCCATCGTCCAGGGCACCGCCGGTACGCGCATCAGCACGGCGACACCTGGCATCACCTATCTGTGAAGTAGAGGAGATTCGCCTATGGCTACCTTTGAACCGGGACACTTGCAC
Organism: Pseudomonas quebecensis; assembly: GCF_026410085.1. Lineage (NCBI taxonomy): Bacteria > Pseudomonadati > Pseudomonadota > Gammaproteobacteria > Pseudomonadales > Pseudomonadaceae > Pseudomonas > Pseudomonas quebecensis. Next base: position 966,577 of record NZ_CP112866.1, on the reverse strand, counting down.
GTCGAACGCCACGCGTTGAACAAGGATGACTACAGCTACAACCTGTGCATCGATTACGAAGTCAGCCAGGACCCAAAGGAAGGTAAGGGCATGCTGTTCAAACTGCACGGTTCGGTCCAGGGCCAGGACCTCAAGGAAGAGTTCTTTTTGCCCAAAGACCAGGCCTTCGACTTTGCCCGGCATGCGATGAACATTGCGCAGAAATATGGGATGCCGAAGATGGCCGTACTCAATGGCTCAATGCACAAGCAGTACGACCTGATGTTCGAGGACGTGCGGCATCAGTTGGACGTGAAATCGGGCGATCCGGTCAAACCCGAACACCTGGGATAATCCGGTCGCGCTGACCCACTACCGTTCGATCTGTGGGAGGGGGCAAGCTCCCTCCCAGTTTGATCTCTATCGCCTGCAAGGCATACTGGGCACCCTCCGCATCCCAGAATCCAACGCCACCTCATGCGTATCCACGTCAGCTTCATCGACCGCGTCGGCATTACCCAGGAAGTCCTGGCCTTGCTCGGTGGGCGTAACCTCAACCTGGATGCGGTGGAAATGGTGCCGCCCAACGTCTATATCGATGCACCGACGTTGAGTGCCGAAGTACTTGAAGAACTGCGTGACGCGCTGTTCAGCGTGCAGGGCGTGCAGGCAGTGACCGTGGTGGACATCCTCCCCGGCCAACGCCGCCACCTGCAACTCGACGCCCTGCTGGCCGCCATGACCGACCCGGTGCTGGCCGTGGACAGCGCCGGCAAGATCCTGCTGGCCAACCCGGCGTTGATCGCGCTGTACGGGCGCGAACCGGCCGGCGAAAGCATCAGCGCGCTGTTCAATGACGCGGCCCTGCTGGAGACCTTGCTGGAGGTAGGCTTTCGCCTGCCGCTGCGCGAAATCAGCGTCAACGGCCAAACCTGGTTGCTTGACGCCACACCCATCACCGACGCCGGCGCCCTGCTCACCCTCTACCAGCCCAACCGCATCGGCGAACAACTGTCGGCCCTGCACCACGACCATGCCGAAGGCTTCGATGCGCTGCTGGGCGAGTCCCCGGTCATCCGCACGCTCAAGGCCCGCGCACAACGGGTGGCGGCGCTGGACGCGCCGTTGTTGATCCAGGGCGAAACCGGTACCGGCAAGGAACTGGTGGCCCGCGCCTGCCACGCCATCAGCGCACGCGCCAGTGCGCCGTTCCTGGCGTTGAACTGCGCGGCGCTGCCGGAAAACCTGGCCGAGAGCGAATTGTTCGGCTACGCCCCCGGCGCCTTTACCGGCGCGCAGCGCGGCGGCAAACCGGGGCTCATGGAGCTGGCCAACCAGGGCACGGTATTTCTCGATGAAATCGGCGAAATGTCACCGTACCTGCAAGCCAAATTGCTGCGTTTTCTTAACGACGGCAGCTTCCGGCGCGTCGGTGGCGACCGTGAGGTGAAGGTCAACGTGCGCATCCTCAGCGCCACGCACCGCGACCTGGAAAAAATGGTCAGCGAGGGCACCTTCCGCGAAGACCTGTTCTATCGCCTCAATGTGCTCAACGTGGAAGTGCCGCCCCTGCGCCAACGTGGTCAGGACATTCTGCTGCTGGCGCGCTATTTCATGCAGCAGGCCTGCGCGCAGATCCAGCGTCCGGTGTGCCGCCTGGCGCCCGGCACCTACCCGGCGCTGCTGGGCAACCGCTGGCCGGGCAACGTGCGCCAGTTGCAGAACGTGATCTTTCGCGCGGCGGCGATCTGCGAAAGCAGCCTGGTGGACATCGGCGACCTGGATATCGCCGGCACCTCCGTCGCGCGTCAGAGCGATGGTGAGGTCGACAGCCTGGAACAGGCCGTGGAAGACTTCGAGCGCGACCTACTCGAAAAGCTCTACACCAGCTACCCCTCGACGCGCCAACTGGCCAGCCGCCTGCAAACTTCGCACACGGCCATTGCCCATCGACTGCGCAAGTACGGTATTCCCAACAAGCCCTGACATCGGGTGCAGGGGAGTTGACTATGGAACACCGGCAAGCCCCCTCCCACATTGTGTGCATTGCCAGGGTTTGGTCTGAGAACGACATTCACTGTACTGAAAGCGCTACAGCGTAACGATATCGCTACAACCCTGTTTTTTGCGCGCCATGCAAGGCTTTGATCCACATAGGCTTTTTTTCAGCAGCCCAGCTGTAGCGAAATCGCTACAGCTAAAGCGTCTCCCTTTCCGCCAAATTCTATTAAGCCTTTGGTTTTTATAGATTAAATTACATTGGCCGCGATTTTGCTAAGCAACTCCTAATTATTCCAATCCCGTCCACCAGACGAATTCTGGCCCTGAGGAGTTTGCATGAGCGAGTTGCGTTTTACCGAAGATCACGAATGGCTGCGCGCCGAAGCCGATGGCAGCGTCACCGTGGGCATCACCGCTTTCGCTCAGAACGCGCTGGGTGATGTGGTTTTCGTACAACTGCCGGAGTTGCAGACTTACGATAAGGGCGCCGAAGCATCCACCGTCGAATCGGTCAAAGCCGCCAGCGGCGTGTACATGCCGTTGGACGGTGACGTGCTCGAAGTGAACGACAAACTCAGTGACAGCCCGGAACTGGTCAATGAAGACCCACTGGGCGAAGGTTGGTTCTTCCGCTTTAAACCGGCCGATGCCAATGCAGTGGCTAAGCTGTTGGATCAGGATGCGTACGACCGCCTGATCAAAGCCAACGCTGAAGCCTGAGGAGCGCGCCATGACCATTGAATTGAGCACCGCCAACGAATTCATCGCCCGCCACATCGGCCCGCGCCAGGCAGACGAGCAGCACATGCTCGCCAGCCTGGGCTTTGACTCCCTGGAAGCCCTGAGCGCCAGCGTGATCCCGGAAAGCATCAAGGGCACCAGCGTGCTCGGCCTGGAAGACGGCCTGAGCGAAGCCGAGGCGCTGGCGCGGATCAAAGCCATCGCCGGCCAGAACCAACTGTTCAAGACCTACATCGGCCAGGGTTACTACAACTGCCACACGCCGTCGCCGATCCTGCGCAACCTCCTGGAAAACCCGGCCTGGTACACCGCCTACACCCCCTACCAGCCGGAGATTTCCCAGGGCCGCCTGGAAGCACTGCTGAATTTCCAGACCCTGATCAGCGACCTCACCGGCCTGCCGATCGCCAACGCCTCGCTGCTCGACGAAGCCACCGCCGCCGCCGAAGCCATGACCTTCTGCAAGCGCTTGAGCAAGAACAAAGGCAGCAATGCCTTCTTCGCCTCGATCCACAGCCACCCGCAGACCCTTGACGTGCTGCGCACCCGTGCCGAGCCATTGGGCATCGACGTGGTGGTGGGCGACGAACGCGAACTGAGCGACGCCAGCCCATTCTTCGGCGCCCTGCTGCAATACCCGGCCAGCAATGGCGATGTGTTCGACTACCGCGAGCTGACCGAGCGCTTCCATGCCGCCAACGCCCTGGTGGCCGTGGCTGCCGACCTGCTGGCACTGACCCTGTTGACCCCACCGGGCGAATTCGGCGCCGACGTGGCCATCGGCAGCGCGCAGCGCTTCGGTGTACCGCTGGGCTTTGGTGGGCCGCACGCCGCCTACTTCTCCACCAAGGATGCGTTCAAGCGCGACATGCCGGGCCGTCTGGTCGGCGTGTCCGTGGACCGTTTCGGCAAGCCGGCCCTGCGTTTGGCCATGCAGACCCGCGAGCAGCACATCCGCCGCGAGAAAGCCACGTCCAACATCTGCACCGCTCAAGTGCTGCTGGCCAACATCGCCAGCATGTATGCGGTGTACCACGGCCCTAAAGGCCTGACGCAGATCGCCCAGCGCATTCACCAATTGACCGCCATCCTCGCCAAGGGCCTGACCGCTCTGGGCGTTAAGGTCGAGCAAGCGCACTTCTTCGACACCCTGACCCTCAACACCGGTGCCGCCACCGCCGCCCTTCACGACAAGGCCCGTGCCCAGCGCATCAACCTGCGGGTGGTCGACGCCGAGCGGGTCGGCCTGTCGGTCGATGAAACCACCACCCAAGCCGACATCCAGGCGCTGTGGGCGATCTTCGCCGACGGCAAGGCCCTGCCCGCCTTCGATGCCCAGGTCGACAGCTGCCTGCCGGCGACGCTGCTGCGTCAGTCGGCGATCCTCAGCCACCCGGTGTTCAACCGTTATCACTCCGAAACCGAATTGATGCGCTACCTGCGCAAACTGGCCGACAAAGACCTGGCGCTGGACCGCACCATGATCCCGCTGGGTTCGTGCACCATGAAGCTCAATGCCGCCAGCGAGATGATCCCGGTGACCTGGGCCGAGTTCGGTGCCCTGCACCCATTCGCTCCGGCCGAGCAAAGCGCCGGCTACCAGCAACTGACCGCGGACCTGGAAGCCATGCTCTGCGCAGCCACCGGCTACGATGCTATCTCCCTGCAACCGAACGCCGGTTCCCAGGGTGAATACGCCGGTCTGCTGGCGATCCGTGCCTACCATCAGAGCCGTGGCGAAGCCCGTCGCGATATCTGCCTGATCCCCTCGTCGGCCCACGGTACCAACCCGGCCACCGCCAACATGGCCGGTATGCGCGTGGTCGTCACCGCCTGCGACGCCCGTGGCAACGTCGACATCGAAGACCTGCGCGCTAAAGCCATCGAGCATCGCGAGCACCTGGCCGCACTGATGATCACCTACCCGTCCACCCACGGCGTGTTCGAAGAAGGCATCCGCGAAATCTGCGCGATCATCCACGACAACGGCGGCCAGGTGTACATCGACGGCGCCAACATGAACGCCATGGTCGGCCTGTGCGCACCGGGCAAGTTCGGCGGCGATGTGTCCCATCTGAACCTGCACAAAACGTTCTGCATTCCCCACGGCGGTGGCGGCCCGGGCGTCGGCCCGATTGGCGTCAAATCGCACCTCACGCCATTCCTGCCGGGCCATGCGGCCATGGAACGCAAGGAAGGCGCGGTGTGCGCGGCGCCATTCGGCAGCGCGAGCATCCTGCCGATCACCTGGATGTATATCAGCATGATGGGCGGCGCGGGCCTCAAGCGCGCTTCGCAGTTGGCGATCCTGAACGCCAACTACATTTCCCGTCGCCTCGAAGAGCACTACCCCGTGCTGTACACCGGCAGCAACGGCCTGGTGGCGCACGAGTGCATCCTGGACCTGCGCCCGCTCAAGGACAGCAGCGGCATCAGCGTGGATGACGTGGCCAAGCGTCTGATCGACTTTGGTTTCCATGCCCCGACCATGTCGTTCCCGGTGGCGGGCACCCTGATGATCGAACCGACCGAGAGCGAATCCAAGGAAGAGCTGGACCGTTTCTGCGACGCGATGATCGCCATCCGCGAAGAAATTCGCGCGGTGGAAAACGGCACCCTGGATAAAGACGACAACCCGCTCAAGAACGCGCCACACACTGCGGCCGAACTGGTGGGCGAATGGAGCCACCCGTACAGCCGTGAACAGGCGGTGTACCCGGTGGCCTCGTTGATCGACGGCAAGTACTGGCCACCGGTTGGCCGGGTCGACAACGTGTTTGGCGATCGCAACCTGGTGTGTGCGTGCCCGTCGATCGAGCTTTATGCCTAAAGCAGTTGTAAGCGGCAAGCTACCAGCTGCAAGTTAAAAGCCGAATGGCTCTTTCTTGCAGCTTGTGGCTTGGAGCTTGCCGCTGCTCCTATAACAAGAAACCGGAGAACCACTCATGTCTTTAAGCGTGTTCGACCTGTTCAAGATTGGCATCGGCCCCTCCAGTTCCCACACCGTCGGCCCGATGCGCGCCGCCGCTCGATTCGTCGAGGGGCTCAAGCGCGACGGCCTGTTGAGCGCCACCACCAGCGTCAAGGTGGAACTCTATGGCTCGCTGGGCGCCACCGGCAAAGGCCACGGCAGCGACAAAGCCGTGCTGCTGGGCCTGGAAGGCGAACACCCGGACACCGTGAATACTGAAACCGTCGCAACGCGCCTGGCACAGATGCGCAGCGATGGCCGTTTGAATCTGCTCGGCGAACACCGCATCGCGTTCAATGAGAAAGAACACCTGGCGATGATCCGCAAACCCCTCGCCTATCATCCCAACGGCATGATCTTTCGCGCTTTCGATGCCGCCGGTCTACAAATCCGCAGCCGCGAGTATTACTCGGTCGGCGGGGGCTTTGTGGTGGATGAAGGGGCCGCCGGCGCTGACCGGATTGTTGAAGACGCCACACCGCTGACCTTTCCATTCAAGAGTGCCAAGGATCTGCTGGGGCATTGCGCGACGTACGGGTTGTCCATCAGCCAGGTGATGCTGACGAACGAAAGCGCATGGCGTCCGGAGGCGGAAACCCGGGCCGGCCTGCTGAAGATCTGGCAGGTCATGCAGGACTGTGTTGACGCTGGCTGTCGCAACGAAGGCATTTTGCCCGGCGGGTTGAAGGTCAAGCGCCGCGCGGCAGCCCTGCATCGTCAACTGTGCAAAAACCCGGAATCGGCGTTGCGCGATCCGTTGTCGGTGCTTGATTGGGTCAACCTGTATGCCCTGGCGGTCAACGAAGAAAACGCCAACGGCGGGCGCGTGGTCACAGCGCCCACCAACGGTGCGGCCGGGATCATTCCGGCGGTGCTGCATTACTACATGCGCTTTATCCCAGGGGCGAACGAAGACGGTGTGGTGCGCTTTCTGCTCACCGCTGCCGCCATCGGCATCCTGTACAAGGAAAATGCGTCGATCTCCGGCGCCGAAGTCGGCTGTCAGGGCGAAGTCGGCGTGGCCTGCTCCATGGCTGCCGGCGCATTGTGCGAAGTGCTGGGCGGCAGTGTTTCGCAGGTGGAAAACGCCGCCGAGATCGGCATGGAGCACAACCTTGGCCTGACCTGCGACCCGATTGGCGGCCTGGTGCAAGTGCCCTGCATTGAGCGCAACGCGATGGGCTCGGTGAAGGCGATCAACGCGGTGCGCATGGCTTTGCGCGGTGACGGGCAACATTTCGTATCCCTCGACAAGGTCATCCGCACCATGCGCCAGACCGGCGCCGATATGAAGAGCAAATACAAAGAAACCGCCCGTGGCGGTTTGGCAGTCAACATTATCGAGTGCTGACGCCCGAAGGCGCGGCAATACGTTTTTCAGGAGCTGAACATGTCCACCGAAACCCTGTTGAAAACCCCATTGCATGCCCTGCACATCGAGCTTGGCGCCCGCATGGTGCCCTTTGCCGGCTACGACATGCCGGTGCAATACCCGCTGGGTGTGATGAAGGAACACCAGCACACCCGTGATCAGGCCGGGTTGTTCGATGTGTCCCACATGGGTCAGATCCGTCTGACCGGCGCCAATGCCGCCAAGGCCCTGGAAACCCTCGTACCGGTCGACATCATTGACCTGCCGGTGGGCATGCAGCGCTACGCGATGTTTACCAACGATCAGGGTGGCATCCTCGATGACCTGATGGTGGCGAACCTGGGTAACGACGAACTGTTCCTGGTGGTCAACGCGGCCTGCAAGGATCAGGACCTGGCTCACCTGCGCAAGCACATCGGCGACCAATGCACCATCGAGCCGTTGTTTGCAGAGCGTGCCCTGCTGGCTCTGCAAGGCCCGGCGGCGGTGAAGGTGCTGGCGCGCCTGGCGCCGGAAGTGACCAGGATGACGTTTATGCAGTTCGCCGCCGTGCGCCTGCTGGGTGTGGATTGCTATGTCAGCCGCTCCGGCTACACCGGCGAAGACGGTTTTGAAATTTCCGTGCCGGCCGCGAGCGCCGAAAGCCTGGCGCGCAGCCTGTTGGCCGAGACCGAAGTGCAACCCATCGGCCTGGGCGCCCGCGATTCCCTGCGCCTGGAAGCCGGGCTGTGCCTCTACGGCCATGACATGAATACTGAGACCACGCCGATCGAAGCCAGCCTGCTATGGGCAATCTCCAAGGCACGCCGCGCCGACGGCGCGCGTGCCGGCGGTTTTCCGGGCGCTGATCGGATCTTCACCCAGCAACAAGTCGGCGTGGATCGCAAGCGCGTGGGCCTGCTGCCTCAGGAGCGCACGCCTGTACGTGAAGGCGCTGAGCTGGTCGGCGAAGACGGCGCCGTGATCGGCCATGTCTGCAGCGGCGGCTTCGGCCCGAGCTTGGGCGCCCCCCTGGCCATGGGTTACCTGAACAGCGCCTTCACCGCTCTGGACACGCAAGTCTTTGCCTTGGTGCGTGGGAAAAAGGTGCCGGTTCGTGTAAGTAAATTGCCATTTGTGCCACAGCGCTACTATCGCGGCTGAGTAACTGTTTCTATAAGTAACGGAGGTCGCGTAAACGCGCACTAAACTGTAACGCGACCGCCATATAACAGTGCATTCACGATAGGAATTATTACTTGGTTCGACCTATAACAAGTGAGTGATTCTATCGAATAAGCCTGTGGACTTATATTCATCGAAGTGGCACGAAGCCAAGCAAACACGGGGCTATGAGCGGGGCTTGTTTTTTCCGCATTAGTTGGCGTAGAGTTTGCCCACTGTGTTTGCATGGGTCGCTTGGAACCTGGACCTGGGCAGTAGCTGAAGTAGTTGTGCTACAACCCGTTCGACGTCTCTTACTTTCCTGCAACCCAGCCCAGTACTCTTTCGTGTGGAAAGGGGCTGTCATTAATTTTTTAGCGTCAAGGAAATAAGAAAATGGCTGATCGTCAGAGCGGTACCGTCAAGTGGTTTAACGACGAGAAAGGGTTTGGTTTTATCACTCCAGAAAGCGGTCCGGATCTGTTCGTGCATTTCCGCGCTATTCAGGGCAACGGCTTCAAGAGCCTGAAAGAAGGCCAGAAAGTGACCTTCGTTGCGGTGCAAGGCCAGAAAGGCATGCAGGCTGACGAAGTTCAGGCAGAGGGCTGATTCCCTCTGCGACAAAAAGCCCCTGATATGACATCAGGGGCTTTTTTATGGGCGCAATTCCGTAAAATGGCTTTTTTCTTCCGAGAGCCCTGCCATGTCCAAACCCTTGCTGAGCCCCCAAGGCGAATTCCCCGCCGTGGGCCTGGGCCGTCGTCTGGCAGCGATGTTCTATGACTTCCTGTTGTGCACCGCACTGATGATCGTCACTGCGTTCATCTACAAACTGATCTGGATCGCGTTCGTGGGTGAAGCCAGGATGCGCACGCTTACCGAATCCGGCGCATTGGATGGAGACCCATTACTGTCGACGATTCTGTTATTTGTACTGTTCGGGTTTTTCGCCAAATTCTGGACCCATTCCGGGCAGACCCTGGGCATGCAGGTGTGGGGCGTGCGCGTGCAGAATGCCGACGGCTCGCGGATCAGCCTGTGGCAGGCGCTGCTGCGCTTTGTGGTGTCAATTGCGTCGTGGTTGTGTGTAGGGCTGGGGTTTATCTGGTCGCTGTTCGACAAGCACAAACGCAGCTGGCATGACATCTATTCCGACACCCAGCTGGTGCGGATTCCGAAGCAAAAAAGATAACCCGCCGCCTGAACGGGCTCAAAATGCGGGAGGAGCAAGCCCCTCCCTCCCTGTTTTTTTCGCGTTCGACTATGCGTTACCGGCCAGCTTCAGGCGTGCAGCCTGGGTGAAATCCAGCATGCGCTTGAGCGGCCTCACGGCGTGGGGGATCACGGAAGGCTCGACGAAGATCTCGTTGCTGCCCTCGCGCAGGCACTGCAGGGTGCGCTCCAGCGTGTTCATCGCCATCCACGGGCAGTGTGCGCAACTACGACACGCAGCACCGTTACCGGCCGTAGGCGCCTCCACAAACACTTTGTCCGGGCACAACTGCTGCATCTTGTAGAAGATGCCGCGGTCGGTCGCCACGATAAAGGTTTTGTTCGGTAAACGTTGTGCCGCCGCGATCAACTGGCTGGTAGAGCCCACCGCGTCAGCCAGCTCGATCACCGACGTCGGAGATTCGGGATGCACCAGAATGGCTGCATCCGGATACAGCGCCTTCATGTCTTCCAACTGCTTGGACTTGAATTCTTCGTGGACGATGCACGCACCGTCCCACAACAGCATGTCCGCACCGGTCTGGCGCTGGATGTAGGTGCCCAAGTGCTTGTCCGGGCCCCAAATGATGGTCTCGCCGTTGTCCATCAGGCTCTCGACGATTTCCAGCGCACAACTGGAGGTCACCACCCAGTCGGCCCGGGCTTTGACCGCAGCTGACGTATTGGCATACACCACCACGGTACGCTCGGGGTGCTGATCGCAAAACGCTGAAAACTCATCCACCGGGCACCCCAGGTCCAGCGAGCAGGTCGCCTCCAGTGTGGGCATGAGAATGCGCTTTTCAGGGGTGAGAATCTTGGCCGTCTCCCCCATGAAACGCACGCCGGCGACCAGTACGGTCCTGGCCGGATGAGCGGCACCGAAGCGGGCCATTTCCAGGGAATCGGAGACACAGCCACCGGTTTCTTCGGCCAGGGCCTGAATCACCGGGTCGCAGTAAAAATGGGCCACCAGCACCGCATCCTGAGCCTTGAGCTCGGCGGCGATGGCGCTACGCAGGCTCGCCTCTTCATCGGCGCTGAGGGCCTTGGGCTGCTTGGCATCGAGGTGGGCTTGAACCAGTAGGCGTTCGGAAATCTGCGTCATGTTCGCAAGACCTGCAGGCGCAGTAGCGCGAAAGTCGAGTGTACCACCGGCTCTGGAGCCCTTCGGGCGCCGCCGGACGAAGTGATTGTTCATCAAGCACGGGTGAAGCAGCGCAAGGCTACAGAATATCGAATGGATTCAAAAGCCTAATCTAGTATTCGCGGGTGCCTGCCGAAGCGGCGCGGGGCATGCACATCGTGTGATATTGGCTGCGGGAAGATTCCATAGGGCAAAAAAAAACCCGGAAATCCTCACTTACGTGGGCCTTCCGGATTTTCTAAACCGCTAAAAATGGTGGGTCGTGTGGGATTCGAACCTACGACCAATTGGTTAAAAGCCAACTGCTCTACCAACTGAGCTAACGACCCGCTGTGTGGTGGCGCGTATAATACTGATTTCTAAGGATTATTCAACACCTTATTTCAAATAAATCAGAAAAAACGCGTTGAGGCTGTAATTGCGGCAATTCTTCGCCCTCTCAGCGACCCGGCTCGTCGTTCCACAGGTACTTGTGCAACTGCAACTGCAAGCGCACCGGCAGGTTGTCAGCCACCACCCAGTCCGCCAGGTCGCGGGCATTGAGGTCGTGGTGACTTGGCGAAAACAGCACTTCACCAGCTCGACGATCGAGACCGTATTGGATCAGCTTGGAGTTCGCCCAGTCATAATCCTCACGAGAGCAGATAACGAACTTGACCTGATCGTTGGGCGTCAGCAGCTCGATATTCTCGTAACGGTTGCGATGAGCTTCCTTGGAGCCTGGGGTCTTGAGGTCGACCACGCGACTGACACGTGGGTCGACTGCGGAAATGTCCAAGGCTCCGCTGGTTTCCAGGGACACTTCATACCCGGCATCGCATAATTGCTTAAGCAATGGGATGGCATTGGGCTGGGCCAACGGCTCACCACCGGTCACACAGACATAGCGAGGCTTAAAGCCGGCAACCTGTTCCAGGATGTCGTCGAGGGTACGCACCGTACCGCCACTGAAGGCGTAAGCGCTGTCACAGTATTGGCAACGCAGCGGGCAACCTGTCAGCCGTACAAACACAGTGGGCAGGCCAGCGGTCCGCGTTTCACCCTGCAACGAGTAAAAAACTTCGGTAATACGTAATGTGTCTTGCATAGTCGCCACGGGCGTAACAGCTAAACAGGCTGTCCGCCTCCGTCAGGCACTTCAAGGAACCCCGCCAACGCGCAGGCCCCAGAAAGCGTGTTTCATAAAAGGGCGTGGATTCTAACGAAAAAACCCGCGCCAGGCGCGGGTTTCTTCTAAACGGGTAGCATCGCTTACAGGCGCTGCAGATCCCGTTGAGCCAACTGAGCGGCGGAAGTCCCCGGATATTGGGCTACGACCTGCTGCAGAATGCCTTTGACCTTGTCGGTATGACCCAGGCGGCGCTCTACGTCAGCGAGTTTGTACAGCGAGTCCGGCACCTTGGCGTGTTTGGGGTACAGTTGGCTGACCTTGGCAAATGCCTGGCCCGCGCCCTGCAGATCACCCTTTGCCAGGTTGACTTCGCCCAACCAGTATTGGGCATTACCCGCGTACTGGCTGTTGGGGTATTTGCGCAGGAATGCGGTAAAGGCCTGGCTGGCCTTATCGAAGTCCTTGGCTTTGATCAGGTCGAAGGCTGCATCGTAATACAGTTTTTCCTTGGCCGGATCACCCGGTTCGCTGCTGGCGGCAGGAGCTTGAGCAGCAGCAGCGGCCCCCGTTGCCGCACCACCGGCAGCAGCGCTTGGCGCGCCACCGGCAGAAGAATTATCAGGAGTAGCGGCAGGTGTAACGCCGGCTCCTATGCGTCGATCAAGATCCTGGTATCGCTCCAGGCCTTCTTGCTTGAGCTGGTTCACTTGATTCTGCAGAACTTCAATCGCGCCTTGCTGCTGCGCCAATTGATCCTGCATGCGTTGCAGCTGATTGAACAGTTCGCCCTGTGCCGAGGGGGCGGACGTAGCCGCCCCCCCAGCATAGGCGCCGTTCGTGCCATAACCTGCCGGCGGATAACTGCTCCCGCTATTGTTATAGCCAGAGTTGCTATCTTCCACAGGAACCGCAGCCCACACCGCAAGCGGTGCGAGGCTGAGAGCCAATACAGTCAGAGCACGACGGCACGTTCGCATGACGAATTACTTACGCAGTTCGACGCGACGGTTTTGAGCCCAGGACTGCTCGTCGTGGCCAGTAGCAACTGGACGCTCTTTACCGTAGGAAACCAGTTCCAGCTGAGCTGGCGAAACGCCTTGCAGGACCAGGTAGCGTTGAACGGCTTTCGCACGACGCTCGCCCAGTGCCATGTTGTACTCACGAGTACCACGTTCGTCGGTGTTACCTTCCAGAACAACGCGAGCGCCGTTACCTTTCAGGTCCTTCGCGTGAACGTCCAGAGCGCGCATGGCTTCTGGCTTCAGGTCCGAACTGTCGTATTCGAAGTAGAAAGTGGTGATAGCGCGCAGAGCAGCTTCTTCGCTCAGGGAGCCGTCAACTGCACCAGTGTTAGCGCCGTAACCAGCGTTTGGATCAACAGCTGCGCCTTCACCGGCATTGTCGCCGCCTTTGGACGAGCAACCAACGGCTACGGACAGAGCCAGAGCCAGAGCAGCAAACTTACCAAACTTCAGCATTTCCATCGTGAAACTCCTAATGAACCCCAGTGTGTTAAGCAAATCTTTTTGTAGCGCCGCGTCAGTTCAGGTAAGGGGACCAGGATGGTTCTCTGACTTCGCCTTGTGCGGTAGGAAGCGGGAGCCTTACGCGTCCGTTAATGGACACGAGCATCAAGACTCCCCGGCCCTGCTGGCGGGTGGCGTAGATTACCATGGTGCCGTTGGGCGCAACAGTGGCTGACTCATCAAGGTTGGTATCTGTAAGGATTTTTACGGTTCCGCGCTGCAAATCCTGGGCCGCAACCCGGAAATTAGTGAAACCATCCTGACGGTGAATCATCACCAACGTCTTTTCATCGGCCGAAAGCTTAGGGTTGGCGTTGTAGTTACCAATAAAGGTCACACGCTCCGCACCGCCACCGCCAATGCTGGACTTGTAGATTTGCGGCTTACCGCCACGGTCGGAGGTGAAGTAGATAGTCGAACCATCCTTACCCCAGAACGGTTCGGTGTTGATGCCCGGGCCGCTGGTGACACGGGTGATCTGGCGCGAAGCCATGTTCATCACGTAGATATCCGGGTTGCCATCCTTGGACAGCACGAACGCCAGGCGCGAACCATCCGGCGACCAGGCAGGTGCACCGTTGAGGCCTTCGAAGTTGGTGATCTGCTCACGGCGACCGGTATCGATGTGCTGGACAAAGATACGCGGACGTTTCTGTTCGAAAGACACATAGGCGATACGCTTGCCATCGGGCGCAAAGCGCGGCGACAGGATCGGCTCACGCGATTGCAGCAACGTCACTGCGCGCGCGCCGTCGTAGTCCGAACGCTGCAAGGTGTAGCGGGTGTTGTCCACGGAGAAACGTTCAGCCGTCACATACAGCAGACGCGTCGAGAAGGCACCCTTGATACCGGTCAGTTTCTCAAACGATTGGTCTGAAATGTAGTGGGCCATATCCCGCAGTTGATCGGTGGTACCCGACACGCTGCCGGTCAGGACCTGCTGCTCTGTCGCCACGTTGAACAACGTGTACGTGATCTGCAGACGTCCGCCGGCCGGCACAATGTTGCCGACCATCAGGTACTGGGCGCCGACGGCTTTCCAGTCACGGAACACGACTTCGCTGGCCTGGTTCGGCTGGCTGATCATGTTGCCTTTCGGAATCGGTGCGTAGTAACCGGAGTTGCGCAGGTCGTCACTGACGATCTGAGCCATGTCGTCCGGCAATACGCTGCCGCCCTGCCAACCGAACGGCACTACGGCGATCGGGGTAGCCCGATCGCTGCCGCTGGTGACCAGGATGTTCTTTTCATCCGCCGCCGCTATCCCTGCCATACAGCAAATAACGACAAGCATTCCTCGAAGAAGGTTTCTCACAAGGCTAGATCCTCAGGTGTGAATGTCATCTTGAATGAACGATAGGGAGCGAAGTCGCTTGGTTTCATTCCCTGCATCTCGGTCAACCGGCCAATATTCTTGACTGCGGCAACCGCCGAACTGTCGAACGAACCGTCACCACTGGACTTGGCGACGCTGACCGAAGTCACCGTACCGTCCGGCAACATGCCGATCTGCAGCACTACTGTCATGCCTTTGCGTGCCGAAGGTGGACGCGTCCAACCTTCCGCTGCCCGCGCCCGAATCAGGTCGTCGAAACTGCCCGCGACTTCATCACCGCGTTCATCGGCCAAGGCTTGCTGACGCTGCGGCGTATCCGAAAGCAAATCTGCCAAGGCCTGAGCCTTTTTCTCTTCGGCGGATTTGCGCGCTGCTTCCTGAGCCTTTTTCTTCTGGGCGTCGGCGGCAGCTTTCTTCTTCGCGTCTTCGGCGACTTTCTTCTTCGCCTCGTCTGCTTCAGCTTTTTTCTTGGCGTCTTCGGCGGCTTTTTTCTTCGCGTCTTCGACTATCTTCTTCTTGGCTTCCTCAGCGGCCTTTTTCTTGGCCTCTTCCTCGGCAGCTTTCTTGGCTTCTTCTTCAGATTTCTTCTTGGCTATATCAGCCAATTGTTTCTCTTCGGCTTTTTTAGCTTCGGCGGCTTTCTCGGCTTTCTTGGCTTCATCAGCCTTTTTCGCCTCGTCGGCCTTCTTGGCTTCGTCAGCCTTTTTCGATTCCTCGGCCTTTTGAGCCGCCTCTTCTTTCTTTTGTTCCGCAGCAGCCTTCACCGCTTCCTGCTCGACCTTCTTCTGTTCCATCTGCTCGACTTCAGTCTGGCGCGCAGCCGACTTCTGGGCCTCCCCGGCAATCTTCTGATTGGTCTGGGTAGTGGCCTGGCTTTTCGATTTCAGCTGATACAGGGTCGCCTGCACGATCGGCTTGGCTGGCGGCAGGTCCGGGGTCATGGCAAAGCTGACGAACAGCATGCCGAACACCAGGACATGCAGGGCAATCGCCCAGACACTAGGCCAGAAGTAGCTTTCCGAGGCGGACGGCTCTCGCTGTTGCTGCATCAGGGCGCCTCGGTAATCAAGCCAACGTTACCGACGCCGGCCTTCTGCAGTCCGCCCATGGCACCCATGACGGAGCCGTAGTCGACCGACTTGTCGCCGCGGATGAACACCTGGGTGCGCTTGCCGCCTTCGTTACCGGCGCGAATGATCTTGGTCACAGCGTCGGTCATCGCCGGCAAGGTCAGGGCCTTGTCCTGCTGCTTCTGAGTATCGACTTCGCTGCCAAGATTCCAGTAATAGGTCTTGTCGGACTTGATCGAAATGGTCAGCACCTGGGTGTTGTTGTCCTGAGGCAAGGCTTCGCTGGAAACCTTGGGCAGGTCAACCTTCACACCCTGGTTGAGCATCGGCGCGGTCACCATGAAGATCACCAGCAGCACCAGCATCACGTCGATGTAAGGCACTACGTTCATCTCGGCGACCGGCTTGCGCTTGGTTCGAGCTCGAGTGATTAAAGCCATCGGGGAGTACCTGCTTATTCTTCGCTGGTGTGCACTTTACGGTGCAGGATCGCCTGGAATTCATCGGCGAAGGTGTAGTAACGGCCAATCAGGTTCTCGCCGCGCGCGGCAAAACGGTTGTAGGCGATAACCGCGGGAATGGCGGCGAACAGGCCGATCGCGGTAGCGATCAGGGCTTCGGCGATACCAGGTGCCACGGTAGCCAGGGTCGCTTGCTGAGCCTGGGCCAGGCCGCGGAAGGAGTTCATGATGCCCCACACGGTACCGAACAAGCCGATGTAGGGGCTCACGGAACCAACGGTGGCAAGAAAAGGCAGGCTCTGCTCAAGCTTCTCTTCCTCGCGGGAAATGGCCACGCGCATGGCACGGGCCACGCCTTCCATGACCGCTTCCGGGTCTACGCCTGGCTGCTGGCGCAGGCGGGAGAACTCCTTGAAGCCGGCGCGGAAAATCTGCTCGACGCCCGAATCCGGGTCCGGGTTGCTGCCGGCCTGGCGATAGAGCTTGGACAGGTCGATACCCGACCAGAAGCGCTCTTCAAAGCTCTCCAGGGCACGTCGACCGGCACGCAACAGGTTGCTGCGCTGAAAAATCATGACCCAAGAGGTAACCGATGCGGCTACCAGGATCAGCATCACCAGTTGAACCACGACACTGGCATTGCTGACCAGGCTCCACATGGAGGAATGGTCGACGACGGTAGGTTCCACGCTAAATCTCCTGCTTTGATTGTTTACCCGCGCCGCTCACGGCGGCAAAGGCCACACGTAGAGTTTCGGGAATGGCCCGAGGTTTCAAACTGATGGTGCGCACACACGCCACCAAAAACTGCCCCTCACAGAGCAGCGTTGCATCCGTTGCCCGCCTGACCTGCTGTTTGAAACGCAGGCTGGCACGGTTCAATTCAATTACTTCAGCGCTGACCAGCAGCTCATCGTCCAGTCGCGCCGGTGCGTGGTAACGCGCCTCGCTGGAATGCACGACGAATAACAGGTCCTCCCCTGCCAGCTGGGATTGGGCAAAGCCCAGCTCCCGTAGCCGCTCGGTTCGGGCCCGCTCCATGAACTTGAGATAATTGACGTAGTAAACGATGCCGCCGGCATCGGTGTCCTCGTAATAAACGCGACAGCGATGTGCGAACGACTGATCCCCGTTTTGCGCGCGCATACTCTAGTGCTTACTCCTGAGGTTGCCAATCCGGCCAGGCAACTGTTTTTTAATTCTCTGAAACATTTTCACTGACTGAATGACGACGCCAGTCACTGGGACAGCACAAAGCTGGAATAAATCGTCAAGCCGAACGCTTTTAATCGTCCACTGCATCGAGGAATTCGTCTACCACGGGCATCTCGCCCAATCGTGACGGGATATTTAACCCGAAGTGCAGGTAAGCATGGCGCGTCACCACCCGCCCCCTTGGCGTACGCATGATGTAACCCTGCTGGATCAGGTAGGGTTCAAGCACATCTTCAATGGTATGGCGCTCTTCGCTGATGGCCGCCGCCAGGCTGTCCACGCCCACCGGCCCGCCGTCGAACTTCTCGATCATGGTCAAGAGTAGCCGCCGGTCCTGGTGATCGAAGCCATGTTCGTCCACATCCAGCAGGTTCAGCGCCAGGTCTGCCACCGCCTTGGTGATGTGCCCTTTGGCGCGCACTTCGGCGAAGTCCCGCACCCGACGCAGCAAGCGGTTGGCAATACGCGGCGTACCGCGTGCGCGCCGAGCGATTTCAAACGAACCTTCCGGGTCCAGAGGCAAGCCGAGGATGCTCGCCGAACGACTGACGATGGTTGCCAGGTCCGCCGTGCTGTAGAACTCCAGACGTTGAACAATCCCGAATCGGTCTCGCAGAGGATTGGTCAGCATCCCGGCACGCGTCGTTGCGCCCACCAGCGTGAAGGGTGGCAGGTCGAGCTTGATTGAACGGGCCGCCGGGCCTTCGCCGATCATGATGTCGAGCTGGAAGTCTTCCATTGCCGGGTACAACACTTCCTCGACGATCGGCGAAAGACGGTGGATCTCATCGATAAACAGCACGTCGTGCGGTTCAAGGTTGGTCAGCAGGGCCGCCAGGTCGCCCGGACGCTCCAGCACCGGGCCGGACGTGGACTTGATCGACACGCCCATCTCCTGGGCAATGATGTTGGCCAGAGTGGTCTTGCCCAGCCCCGGCGGGCCGAAGATCAATGTGTGGTCCAGGGACTCACTGCGCCCGCGCGCCGCCTGGATGAACAGCTCCATCTGCTCGCGCACGGTGGGCTGGCCGATATACTCGGCCAGGCTCAGGGGGCGAATGGCCCGGTCCTGGACTTCTTCACGGTCGCGCGGGCCGGTGGCCGCAATCAGACGATCTGCTTCAATCACTTAAATCATTCCCTTCAGGGCGCGGCGGATCATGTCTTCACTGCTCAGGTTCTTGTCCTTGATCGCCGACACGGCTTTGCTGGCTTCCTGCGGCTTGTAGCCCAGGGAGATCAGCGCACTGACGGCGTCGCTTTCAGCGCTCGCAACCTGGCCCGCCGGCATATCCGGCTGGTTCGGTACCAATGCGAACATGCTCGGCACCACTTCCCAGGCTTTAAAGCGGTCTTTGAGTTCCACCAGCAGGCGCTCGGCAGTCTTCTTGCCCACGCCTGGCACCTTGGTCAGCGCCGAGGTGTCCTGCGCCGAGACGGCACGCACCAGCTCGTCCACCTCCAGGCTCGACATCAAGGCGAGTGCCAATTTGGGCCCTACGCCATTCAACCGGATCAGTTCGCGGAAGAAATCGCGGTCGCGCTTGCCAATGAAACCATAGAGCAATTGCGCATCTTCGCGCACCACCAGATGGGTATGCAGGGTTATCGGCTCGCCGACCGATGGCAGGCGATACAGAGTCGTCATGGGGACTTCCAGCTCATACCCCAGCCCATTGACGTCCAGAATCAGGTGCGGCGGCTGTTTTTCAGCCAGGGTGCCGCGCAAACGTCCAATCACGGTACAGATCCTTAACACGTAGGGTCAGATCAACGCCTGACCGGAAATCACGATTGCGCTGATGCTATCAGAGACGCAGGCGCCCGCCACGACTGCGTGCCGTACCGAGGCCGTGAGGCAGCAGGCTGGAACGGGTATGGGCATGGCAAATGGCAATGGCCAGGGCGTCAGAGGCGTCAATCTGCGGTTTTGCGGTGAGCTTGAGCATGTGCATGACCATCATCTGCACCTGCTCTTTGTTGGCGGCGCCGGTGCCGACCACGGCCTGCTTGACCTGGGTCGCGGTGTACTCGGCGATCTCCATGCTCTCCTCCGCGCCGGCGACGATGGCCGCGCCACGGGCCTGGCCCAGTTTCAACGCGGAATCGGCGTTTTTCGCCATGAACACTTTTTCAATACCCATGGTGACCGGGCCGTAGGTCTGGATAACTTCGCGCACGCCCCGATAAACGATCTGCAGGCGCTCGGCCAATTCACCCGAACCGGTACGGATACAGCCCGACGCAACATACACACAGCCGCGCGGGGTGTGTTGCACCACGCCAAAACCGGTGATGCGCGAACCGGGGTCGATACCTAGGATTAAAGTCATAACGCCTGCGGGTTGGGTTAAACACATTTTTTGATACAGGGAAAATTCAATGTGGGAGGGGGCTTGCCCCCGATTGCAGCGTATCAGTCACCCCATACAGCCACTGATACACCGCTATCGAGGGGCAAGCCCCCTCCCACAATGAAGCCACATCGCACTTCAGCCCAGCTGTTCGGCCACTGACTCTGGAATGTCGGCATTCGAATAGACGTTTTGTACATCGTCCAGATCTTCAAGCATATCCAGCAATTTCAACACTTTCTGCGCGCCGTCCAGGTCCAATTCAGCGCTGGTGGTCGGCAGCATGACGATTTCCGCGTCGGTGCCTTTGAAACCGGCAGCCTCCAACGCGTTACGCACGGCATAAAAGCTGGCAAACGAGGTGAACACATCGATGGAGCCATCCTCGTTGGTCACCACATCATCGGCATCCGCCTCCATCGCCGCTTCCATCAGCGCGTCTTCATCGGTGCCCGGCGCGAAGGTAATCTGCCCCTTGCGCTCGAACAGGTAGGCCACCGACCCGTCAGTACCGAGGTTGCCACCGCACTTGCTGAACGCATGGCGCACGGCAGCCGCGGTGCGGTTGCGGTTGTCGGTCATGCATTCGACCATTACCGCCACACCGCCCGGGCCGTAGCCTTCGTAGGTCAATTCGACCATATCATCGGTGTCGGCCGCGCCGGCCCCACGGGCCACGGCGCGATCGATGATGTCGCGGCTCATATTGGCGCCGAGCGCCTTGTCCAGAGCCAGGCGCAGACGCGGGTTGGAACCTGGATCACCACCACCCTGACGGGCAGCGACGGTCAGTTCGCGGATCCACTTGGTAAAAATCTTGCCTTTCTTGGCATCCTGACGCTCTTTGCGGTGCTTGATGTTCGCCCACTTGGAATGGCCAGCCATAACACAACTCCGAATTCTCTAGAAACCTTGTCAATCCTGCCCCAGGCCGGATTTCTATCTGTTGAACACAGCCCTTGGAACGCAAAGGCGCATCCGAAGATGCGCCTTTTTAGACTGCGTAAACCTCAGTGCGCTTCCACGCAGCAGCCTTACTCAGCCTTCGGCGTCTCGCGCAGGCGGATGTGCAGTTCACGCAACGCCTTGGCATCGACTACGCCCGGAGCCTGCGTCATCACATCAGCAGCACTCTGGGTTTTCGGGAAGGCGATCACTTCACGGATCGACTGGGCGCCGGTCATCAGCATCACCAGGCGGTCCAGACCGAACGCCAGGCCACCGTGTGGCGGTGCACCGTATTTCAAGGCGTCGAGCAGGAAGCCGAATTTCTCTTCCTGTTCCGCTTCGTTGATGCCCAGCAGGCGGAAAACCGCTTGCTGCATCTCTTTGCGGTGGATACGGATCGAACCGCCACCCAACTCGGTGCCGTTGAGCACCATGTCGTAGGCTCGGGACAAAGCGCCTGCCGGATTGGCTTCCAACTCTGCAGGGGAGCATTTCGGCGCGGTGAACGGGTGGTGCAAGGCGCTGAAGCTGCCGTCGTCGTTCTCTTCGAACATCGGGAAGTCAACCACCCACATCGGCGCCCACTCGCAGGTCAGCAGGTTCAGGTCGTGACCGAGCTTGATACGCAGTGCGCCCAGGGCCTCGCTGACGATCTTGGCCTTGTCGGCGCCGAAGAACACGATATCGCCATCGACCGCACCGACGCGATCAAGGATCACATTCAGGTTGGCTTCCGGGATGTTCTTCACAATCGGCGACTGCAGGCCGTCAACGCCGTTGGCGCGCTCGTTGACCTTGATGTACGCCAGGCCCTTGGCACCGTAGATGCCGACAAACTTGGTGTAGTCGTCGATCTGCTTGCGCGGCATGCTCGCGCCGCCAGGCACGCGCAGAGCGGCGATGCGGCATTTAGGGTCGTTGGCCGGGCCGCTGAACACCTTGAAGTCGACTTCTTTAAGCTGGTCGGCCACGTCCACCAGTTCCAGCGGGTTACGCAGGTCGGGCTTGTCGGAACCGTAGCGGCGCATGGCTTCTTCGAACGTCATGTGCGGGAAGTCACCGAATTCCAGGTCCAGCACTTCCTTGAACAGGTTGCGGATCATTTGTTCGGTGATACCCATGATCTCTTTTTCATCGAGGAAGCTGGTCTCGATGTCGATCTGGGTGAATTCCGGCTGGCGGTCGGCGCGCAGGTCTTCGTCGCGGAAGCATTTGGCGATCTGATAGTAACGGTCGAAGCCGGCCACCATCAGCAGTTGCTTGAACAACTGCGGTGATTGCGGCAACGCGAAGAACGAACCGGCGTGGGTACGGCTAGGCACCAGGTAGTCACGCGCGCCTTCCGGGGTGGCCCGGGTCAGGATCGGCGTTTCAACGTCAAGGAAGCCGTTTTCGTCGAGGAAACGACGGATACTGGTGGTCATGCGCGAACGCAGACGCAGCTTCTCGGCCATTTCAGGACGGCGCAGGTCCAGGAAGCGATAGCGCAGACGGGTCTCTTCGCCCACATCGGAGTATTCGTTGAGCGGGAACGGCGGGGTTTCCGACTCGTTCAACACTTCCAGCTCGTAGCCCAACACCTCGATACCGCCGGAGGCCATGTTCTTGTTCACGGCACCGGCCGGACGCAGACGCACCTTGCCGGTGATTTTCACGACGTACTCGCTGCGCACGCGGTCGGCGGCGGCGAAGCTCTCGGCGCGGTCCGGGTCGAACACCACCTGGGCCAGACCGTCACGATCACGGATGTCGAGGAAGATCACCCCGCCGTGGTCGCGGCGACGGTGAACCCATCCGCAAAGGGTGATTTCCTGACCTTCCAGGGTCTCGTTCAGTTGGCCGCAATAGTGGCTGCGCATCATGGTCGTGGTTTCACTTCTCGTAATTCGAAATTCGGTGGAGGCCTGCCTCGGTCACCGGACATTTAAGCCAGGGGACGGATAATGCAGGAGCCTGCGCGTAGAGTTCAACTCAGTCTGCTTTGTCGCCGCCCGCCAGGTTCTTCTTGGCGCCGGTCTTGAAATCGGTCTCATACCAGCCGCCGCCACTCAGGCGGAAGCCCGGCATCGACAACATTTTCTTGAGCTCAGGGGCCTTGCAGGCCGGGCAATCGACCAACGGCGCTGCGCTGATCTTCTGGATGGCTTCCAACTGGTGACCGCAGGAAGCACATTGATAGTCGTACATGGGCATGGCGATGTCTCGCGAACAGATCGTTACTGCGCCACGCCTGCCCGAAGGGTAAAGCCCCGGCCTGCGCAGCAAAGCGCGGGATTATATCTGGTTAATCGAGGCAGCGCAGCCGGCTTTCTGCCCGAAAGCCTGCCCGCCAGGATGGCGGACCGGCACCGGGCACCCGGGCTACTCCGGGCTGGGCGAAGACGCACGCCCCTTTAGCAGGTGAACCACACACACCACCCTGACCAGACCACTGAAGTTCTTCACCCCCCCATAACGCAAGTGCACTTCCCGGTCGACGTAAGACAGCAACGCACTGACTGAACAGGCGTTGAGCCTGGCGATTTCCGTCAGGATATTCCAATAGATCTGCTCAAGACGCAGGCATGTTGAGAACCCGTTGAGCCTGACTGATCGAGACAGCGGCCTTGCCAGCCCCATGTCGAACCCCTTGGAAAAGGGATCGACCTTTATCTTATGAACGCCACAGGCTTCCATAACTCCATTACATACTGCACGTGACATACACCTGACACTCCATTGCCAAACAGCAGCCCACGGGTTTCTCCCATTGGGCAGTGGGCCTATCAAACAGCACGAAGCGCGGGGTGAGCCAGAAGACAGGGAGTTGAAAGCTGTAGGACAACGCCAGGAAGTGCGCAGAAACATGCAAGCGGCGCCAGGACGGCGCCGCTCAGGGCCGAGCCTTACTTGGACTCAAGCAGGGAACGCAGCATCCATGCAGTTTTCTCGTGCACCTGCATCCGCTGGGTCAGCAGGTCCGCGGTCGGTTCGTCGCTGACCTTGTCGAGCAGCGGAAAAATCCCACGCGCGGTACGAGTGACCGCTTCCTGACCTTCCACCAATTGCTTGATCATCTCTTCAGCGCTGGGCACACCCTCCTCTTCCTTGATGGAAGACAGGCGCGCGTAGACCGAATAGGCACCCGGCGCCGGGAAACCGAGGGCACGGATACGTTCGGCAATGGAGTCCACCGCCAGCGCCAGCTCGTTGTACTGCTCTTCAAACATCAAGTGCAGCGTACGAAACATCGGGCCCGTGACGTTCCAATGGAAGTTATGGGTCTTCAGGTACAGTACATAGGTATCGGAAAGCAGGCGCGAAAGCCCATCGACGATGGATTTACGATCTTCTTCACTGATACCGATATCGATTGCCATGGTTATCCCCTTCAATTGACAAACATTCATTGAGCAGATGCAGCACCACTCTAGCAAGAGCGCCGGTGATGCGCAGCGGGCAAGGTGCGGCAAATCGCCCATGCGGACGATTTGCTGATCACGATAGGAACATTCTCAAATAATCCACCCAAACCACCCGCACCTGTCTAGGACAAGCGTTTGCTCCGGAAATGCCCAACCCTTCGCAACACCGCGAAATGCTTGATTTGAGAAGGCACGGCCTTTGCTGTTAAATAGGCAGCGTGTCGCCATCGTTAATGTCTGCGGTGGCCGGCATAGGCTGATACCCGCGTACGTGCCCAACGCCTCCCATTGTTCAGAAGCGAACCGTGCCAGTCAGCTCTTCCTTGTGATCCGTCTTAACGTGAGTTAATCAAAATGTTGAAAATCGTCCACCTGCTAACGGGCGTTGCAGCGTTGCTGCTGTCCTTTATACCGAGCCTGCAACCAGAGAGCCTGCCGTACCTGCAACAACACGACGCGCTGTATCTGGCTCTGTTCGGCCTTCTCAACCTGACGCTGGCACCCGTGATTCCTTATTGGAACAAGGGCACTCGTCATCAACTGCAAAACCTGGTCAGCGCGCTGCTGGTACTGACCGTCGTCGTACAAACCCTCACCCTCCTGGCACCCATGCCTGAAGTCGGCGGCCACCCGGCCATCCTGCTCAGCCTGGTCATTGCTGTGGTCGCCATTGTTCTTCACCTGGCCATCAGCTTCTACCGCTCGTCCCCGGCGGCCGCGTCGCAAACCTACGACATGACCAATCGGGATACCGGTACCGTCAAGTGGTTCAACACCTCCAAAGGCTTCGGCTTTATTTCCCGCGATTCGGGCGATGATATTTTCGTTCACTTCCGGGCCATTCGCGGCGAAGGCCATCGCGTCCTGGTGGAAGGCCAGCGCGTGGAGTTCTCCGTCATGAATCGCGACAAAGGCTTGCAAGCCGAAGACGTGATTGCCGCACTGCCGCGCCGCTGAGTCCAGCTGCCCGCAGCAAAAAAAAACCGCGATCCAGCCTGGCTGGGTCGCGGTTTTTTCATGGCGCCATTAATAGTGAGGCGGTGGTGCTTCTTCTTCGGACGTTTCGAATTGGCCGCCCATCTCTTCCTGGCGCTTGAGCAACGCGGTTATCTGCAACTGCAGGCGCTCGACCGCGCGTTGCTGCGTGACCAGGATGTCGTTGAGGGTCTCGATGGTGTCATCCTGAAAGGCCAGGCGGCTTTCCAGGTCGGTAACACGCTCTTGCAAGTCCATGATTCAGCCCTGGGCAAAATTGAAGTCGGCGGGTAGCAGCTCGCGCAGACGCGCACGCAATGCCGCCACCTGTTCTTGCGTATAAGGGCGAGCAGGATGCTTGCCCCATACCGGCGCAGGCCACGCGACGTCATCACGCTTGCGCACGATCACATGCACGTGCAACTGGCTGACGACGTTGCCCAGCGCGCCGATATTCATTTTATCCGCGCCCAGACCGTCGTTTAGCAACTGCGCCAGACCGGTCGTCTCTTCCCAGAGCTTTTGTTGATCTGCGACATCCAGATGAAACACCTCGCTGATACCGTTGATGCGCGGGACCAGGATAAACCACGGGTAGTTCGAGTCGTTGGACAGCAGCAGGCGGCACAGCGGGAAGTCCCCGATGACCAGTGTGTCTTGTTGCAGGCGTTGATCTAAGGCGAACACCGCGGGCACTCCATTGGGCAAGTCAGATTCAGGGCCCCAGCATACCTTTGAATGCCTGTCGCTTCACGACCATTGCGGATCAGCCTGTGAGGCATCGAAGCGAAAATCCGCACCCTTTCGATGCAGACCAATATTTGAGCTACGCTGGAATGGGCCTCACCGGGATGCACCAAAATGACCCACTCATGCTTCAAAGGGATCCGCCAATTACTCACTTTCGGGGTGAACCGGTAACGTTTTATCCGGCCAGGCGTTTTGCGCTCACCCCAACCAGGCAGAGCACGCGGCCGTCAAGGCCAAACAAAAGGGCGTAAAAAGCCCGTGCTTATGCGGTTTTTACAGGAACGGAACTTTTTTCACGAAAAAATGACATTCGGTTACCGCTTTGAGCACGCTTGTTGCATTCACACCCACATCGTCGGCAACGGCACCCGTTCGGAAGCAGGTGTTTCGCGATAAAAACAACGGCGGTTCAATGCACGGCAGGAAAGCATTCAATCCTTCAAAGAGGTTTTGAAACAGTATTGAAGTTGTCAGTCCGGTTACATTCCGGACTGTGAATTTGCGACATGGAGCTAGCAATTTACGACAGCCTCGTAAAGAAGCTGAAAGGAAAGATGGGTAAGTATCGTCAATAGAGTCCGCGTGATATAACTTTGCGCCGACACAAAAAAGAAAGAGCCGCCCAGATAAAAATACAGGTGGGACGGCAGTACTCTTCCGAAAACCAAAGGAGCAAATCACGATGCGCGTGATGAAGTGGAGCATGATCGCACTGGCTGTTTCAGCCGGTACCTCGCAGTTCGCAATGGCGTCCGCCCAGGACGATTCCAAGGGCTTTGTTGAAGACAGCACTTTCAGCATCAATACTCGCGCCCTGTACTTCAGCCGCGACTTCCGTAATAACCCGTCGGGCCCTGGCTCCAAGAGCCGCGCCGAAGAAACCGGCCTGGGCTTCAACGCACTGTACGAGTCGGGCTTCACCCAAGGCACCATCGGCGTAGGTGTTGACGTGATCGGCCTGATGGGCCTCAAGCTCGACAGCGGTAAAGGTCGCGCGGGTACCGGCCTGTTCCCGACCGGCTCCGATGGCCGCTCGCAGGATGACTACTCCAAAGGCGGCGGCGCTGTTAAATTCCGTATCTCCAATACCGTCCTCAAAGTCGGTGACCAATACACCACCGCGCCGGTGTTCGCTTCCGACGACAGCCGTCTGCTGCCTGAGCTGCCACAGGGCATCTCGATCACCAGCAACGAGATCAAGGGCCTGAAACTGGAAGGCGGTCACTTCACTTCCAGCGTCGCGCAGAACCAGACCTACCATGACAGCCTGGGCCTGACCAAGACCGACTTTGTCGGCGGTGTCTACTCGTTCACTCCAGAGGTCACCGGCAGCCTGTACTACGCGAAGACTGAAGACTACTTCCGCAAGTACTACAGCAACCTGAACTGGACCCATGCCCTGAGCGATGACCAGTCCTTCGCGCTGGACTTCAACATCTACGACACCAAGAGCGACGGCGCAGGCCTTCAGCGTGCCGAGAAAGATGGTGTAACCAAGCTCGATAACCGCGCATTCAGCTTGCAGGGTGCGTACACCATCGGCGCTCACACCTTCACTCTGGCGGCCCAGAAGGTCACCGGCGACGGCGACTACGGCTATGGTGTAGACGGCGGCGGCTCGGTCTTCCTGGCCAACTCCGTGGCCCGCTCCGACTTCAACGCCGAAGGCGAGAAGTCCTACCAGGCACGTTACGACATCAACATGGCCACCTTCGGCATTCCTGGCCTGAGCTTCATGACTCGCTACGTGACCGGCAGCGGCGCCAACACCGCCACGACCTCGAACGGCAAAGAGTGGGAACGCGACATCGAAGCCAAGTACGTCGTCCAGAGCGGCCCGGCTAAAAACCTCAGCTTGCGTCTGCGTCAAGCAACTTATCGCTCCGGCGATGGCGTCTACTACGGTTCGCCTTCGATCGACGAGCTGCGTCTGATCGCGAACTACCCGCTGAACATCTTGTAATTGTCGGTTAAATTACAACGATGACTTAAGGCCTCGGCCTTAAAATAGAAAGCCGGCCTTCTGTTTCCAGAGGGCCGGCTTTTTTATTGCAAAATTATTACTTCAGAAAATAACTAGCAAGCTAACTAACGAGATTAAGGTGACACGTTTAACCTGACCGAATGGCCAAGTTAAACGTTGGCTCTTTTATTACTTCGGCGCTGCTTCCTGCATCACACGAATAACCCGCTGCGGAAATGGAATATCAATCCCCGCCGCTTTCAAACGGTCACGTGCGAATTCATTGAGCATAAACATCACGTCCCAATAATCCGCCGTCTTGGTCCAGCAGCGCAGCGAAACGGTGATCGAGCTATCGCCCAAGGTCGAAACCACGGCCACGGCGGCGGGATCTTCCAGTACACGTGGGTCCTTGGCCAGCTCCAGCAGCACGTCGCGGGCTTTCTGCAGGTCGGCTTCATAGTCCACACCGACGTCGAACACCACCTTGCGGGTTGGCTGACGGTTGGTATTGGTGATGATGCCGTTGGACAGGATGCCGTTCGGCACAATGACGGTCTTGTTGTCGCCCGTACGCAGCACCGTGTGGAAAATCTGAATGCTGTCGACGGTGCCCGAGGTGCCCTGGGCTTCGATCCAGTCGCCGATACGGAACGGGCGGAACAGCAGAATCAGCACCCCACCGGCAAAGTTCGCCAGGCTGCCTTGCAACGCCAGGCCGATGGCCAGGCCTGC
The DNA here is from genome assembly GCF_026410085.1 of Pseudomonas quebecensis. Lineage (NCBI taxonomy): Bacteria > Pseudomonadati > Pseudomonadota > Gammaproteobacteria > Pseudomonadales > Pseudomonadaceae > Pseudomonas > Pseudomonas quebecensis. The sequence goes on along the minus strand of NZ_CP112866.1, from coordinate 938,163 downwards.
GCCCGCGATCGCAGCCACGAACGATGTGGTTTCGACGCCGATCATCGACGCCACACTGATCGCCAGCATGATCTTGAGGATGATGTTCGCCAGGCTGGTGATGAAATGCTGCAACGCCAGGTCTGCGTTGCGTATCGCCAGCAGACGGCCCACACGATGGGTCAACTTGTTGATCAGCCACCAGCCGATGGCCAGGGTGATGACGGCGAGCAAAACCCGGCTGCCGTATTCCATGATCATCGGGATCCAGGACTGGGAGGTCTTGATCAAGTGATCCACTTCAGCGTTCAAGTCCATTTCTTTTCTCCTGTGTATGGACGGTCGGCGCTTAAAGCAATTGAGCCCCGTAGGGCTCAAGAGTAGGCGCAATTGTTGGGGCGTGGGACGTCAAAAACGCCCTCGGGTTCCCTGGGGCGATCAGTCGCGGAAGTTATTGAACTGCAGCGGCATATCGAAAGACTTAGCGCGCAGGGCCGCGATGGCCTCTTGCAGGTCGTCACGCTTCTTACCAGTGACACGTACCTGCTCGCCCTGGATGGCGGCCTGGACTTTGAGCTTGGCGTCCTTGATATGCGCGACGATTTTCTTCGCCAGCTCTTTGTCGATCCCCTCTTTGAGGATAACTTCCTGCTTCATCAGCTTGCCGGAGGCGTACGCGTCCTTGATTTCCAGGCATTGCGCGTCGATCTTGCGCTTGACGAGTGACAGCTTGAGGATCTCGATCATCGCTTCCAGCTGGAAATCGGCTTCAGCGGTCAGGTTGACGGTCAGTTCCTTTTCCTTGAATTCGAAGCTGCCCTTGCCTTTCAGGTCATAGCGACGGTCCAGTTCCTTGACGGCGTTCTCGACGGCGTTGGTGACTTCGTGTTTGTCCAGTTCAGATACCACGTCGAACGAAGGCATGTGATTTCTCCAATATAAGGGGCGGGCTCAGTAGAGATGGAGCGCGCCCGAGCTAAAATGCCGGGGCATTATAGCGGTTCTTTCGTCCCATTCACTGTGAGCGACCCTGCGGAGTACAAACTGATGTCGACCACCTGGCATATTCTCGGCGCCGGCAGCCTGGGCACATTGTGGGCTGCACGGCTGGCGCGCGCCGGCTTGCCGGTCAGGTTGATCCTGCGCAACCAGACACGCCTGGCCAGCTATCAGTCGGCGGGTGGACTGACCTTGGTGGAGCACGGCGAAACGCGGACCTACCCCGTGATTGGCGAAACACCCGATAGCCAGGAACCGATTCATCGCCTGCTCGTGGCGTGCAAAGCCTACGACGCTGAAGCAGCAATCGCGCAGTTGCAGCAGCGCCTGGTACCGAATGTCGAGCTGATCCTGTTGCAGAATGGCCTGGGCAGCCAGGACGCCGTGGCGGCGCAGCTACCCCAGGCCCGTTGCCTGTTTGCTTCCAGCACCGAGGGCGCCTTCCGCGAGGGCGACTGGCGCGTGGTGTTCGCCGGCCATGGCTATACCTGGCTGGGGGACGCGGCCCATCCAACGCCGCCCTTGTGGCTGGATGACCTGCACGCCGCCGGCATCCCCCACGCCTGGAGCACCGATATCCTGACGCGCCTGTGGCGCAAGCTGGCGCTCAATTGCGCAATCAACCCGCTGACCGTGCTGTATCAATGCCGCAATGGCGGTCTGCAAGACCATCACTGTGAAGTCGCGACGCTGTGCGCGGAACTGAGCGAGCTGCTGGAATGCTGCGGCCAGCCTGCCGCTGCGCTGGATCTACAGGACGAAGTGGAACGGGTGATCCACGCCACCGCCGCCAATTACTCCTCCATGTACCAGGACGTAGCCAACGCCCGGCGCACCGAAATCAGCTATCTGCTGGGCTATGCTTGCCACGCGGCAACTCGTCACCAATTGAACCTGCCCCATTTGCAACAGTTGCAAGTGCGCCTGGTCGACGAGCTGCTCGCGCGCGGATTGCCCCGCGACTGAACCACGCGCTACCCTGCCCGCCTGTCTCTCTCCTGGGAAAACCCTGATGCCGCTGCGCCAGCGTCTAGAAAACCTACCGGTCGGGCAGAAACTGCTGGCGGCCCTGCTGGTGCTGCTGACCACCGTCCTGCTGGTGGCCAACCTGACCTTTATCAGCGCCGCTTACTGGATCTCCCAGGAAAGCATGGCGCCTCAGGCACTGCAGGCCATCGGGCGACTGGTGTCCAACCCGGCGCTGGCCGCCGAGGCACTGGACTCTCCCGCCAAGGCCGATGCCTTGCTCAATGAACTGACCAGTTATTCGCCTTTGCGCGCCGCCGCCCTGTACGACAGTGAAGGCAACCGCCTGGCGCAGATGCAGCACGGTGATCGCCTGCACCTGCCGGACAACTACCGGCATATTGAAGCCTGGCGCGTTACCGAGTTTCGCAGCAACCAGGTGATCACCTTGCCCCGTCCGGGGCAGCCCTCCGGGCATCTGCTGCTAGTGGCCAGCAGCGAACTGCCGGTAGCGTTTTATACCGGCACGCTGACGGCCAGCCTGGGCATCCTGATTTTCAGTGTGCTGCTGTGGCTGGTGATCGCCAGGCAGATCAAACGCCTGATCACTAAACCGATCCACGAGCTGGAAGAACTGTCGCGACAAGTGACTCGGGAAGAGAATTACGCCCTGCGCGCCGGCCGTGGCAATCGCGATGAAATCGGCAGCCTGGCCGAAGCGTTCAACACCATGCTCTCGCGCATCGAAGCGCGCGAACAGCAACTCAAGCGCGCACGTGACGACTCCCAGGCCGCCTATGACCAGGCCCAGGGCCTGGCCGAAGAGACGCGCCATACCAACCGCAAACTGGAACTGGAAGTCCAGGTGCGCAGCAAGATCGAGAAAAAGCTCACCGGGTTCCAGAACTACCTCAACAGCATCATCGACTCGATGCCCTCGGCATTGATTGCCCTGGACGAACAGCTCTACGTCACCCAGTGGAACCAGGAAGCCAGCGCGCTTTCCGGTACGCGCCTGGATGAAGCCTTGAACCAGCCGATCTACCTGGCCTTCCAACCGCTCAAACCATACCTGCCGCAGATCAAGGCCACGGTGGAGCAACACACCGTGGAGCGCATCGAGCGGGTGACCTGGATCAAGGACGACGAGCCCAAGCATTACGCCCTGACGTTCTATCCACTGAGCGGCGGCGCCGGACGTGGCGTGGTGATCCGTATCGATGACATCACCCAGCGCCTGTCCCTTGAAGAGATGATGGTGCAGTCGGAAAAAATGCTTTCCGTCGGCGGGCTTGCCGCCGGTATGGCCCACGAGATCAACAACCCCCTGGGGGCGATCCTGCATAACGTGCAGAACATCCGGCGCCGTCTGTCTCCCGACTTGCCCAAGAACCTGGAACACGCCGAACAGGCAGGCATCGAACTGGCCATGGTCAACCGTTACCTGCAAAGCCGCGAAGTGCCGCAATTGCTCGATGGCATCCAGCAAGCCGGGGCGCGGGCGGCGAAGATCGTTACCCATATGCTCAGCTTCAGCCGGCGCAGCAACCGGCAGATGGCGCCTTGCGACTTACCGGCACTGATCGATCAAGCGGTGGAAATCGCCGGCAACGACTTCGACCTGGCCATCGGCTTTGACTTCAAAGGCCAGGCAATCATCCGCCAGTTCGACCCGCAACTGGGCCCGGTGCCCGGCACCGCGAACGAACTGGAACAGGTGCTGCTCAACCTGCTGAAGAATGCGGCGCAAGCCATCCACTTGCGTGAAGACGATCGCGAGCCTGGGCGCATTATCCTGCGCACTCGCCTGAATCCGCCCTGGGCCGAAATCCAGGTGGAGGACAACGGCATTGGCATGAGCGAAAGCGTGCGCAAACGTACCTTCGAGCCGTTCTTCACTACCAAGGAAATCGGCCAGGGCACCGGACTCGGCTTGTCGGTGTCGTACTTCATCATCACCAACAATCACAAAGGCCAGATGGAAGTGCATTCCACCCTTGGCCAAGGCACCTGCTTTACCCTGCGCCTCCCCTTGGCCGGCAGCCAATTGCCGGCCCACGAACTGACCCAACTGGAGCACTGACCATGGGCTTTCGCCTGTCGAAAATCTACACCCGTACCGGCGACACAGGCGAAACCGGCCTGGGCGACGGCCGCCGCGTGCCCAAGGACCACCCTCGCGTGGAAGCCATTGGCGAGGTCGACGCGCTGAACAGTCAACTTGGCTTACTGCTGGCTGGCCTTGAAGAACAGAGTGGGCAGCACCCGGCGCTCAATGATGTGATCGAAGTGCTCGCGCCGTGCCAGCACCGACTGTTCGACCTGGGTGGCGAGTTGGCGATGCCGGTGTACAAGGCGCTGAATGCGGCGGAAGTGGATCGCCTGGAAGCGGCCATCGATCGCTGGAACGAGGAAGTCGGGCCGCTGGAGAATTTCATCCTGCCGGGCGGCTCTGCGCTGATTGCCCAGGCCCATGTGTGCCGCAGCCTGGCGCGCAGTGCCGAGCGACGCTGTCAGCACCTGAATGCTGTCGAGCCGCTGGAAGGTGTGGGGTTGGCGTATATCAATCGTCTATCGGATTTGCTGTTTGTGGCGGCGCGGGTGATCGCCAGGCGCCAGGGTGTCGCGGAGGTTTTATGGCAGGCTGCGGCGAAGCCCCACTGATCATGACTCGGTGACTGGGAGGGCCCAATCGGGGGCAAGCCCCCTCCCACCTTTGATCTGTGAATACATTCCAATGTGGGAGGGGGCTTGCCCCCGATAAGGCCCGCCAGAGCAACCTCAAACCTGCGGCCAGAACGCCCTGATACCCGCCACACCCTGGGCACCGGTTTCCCAAGCTCGCTCCCGCTCCGCAGGCCCGACCCCACCCAGCAAAAATACCGGCTTGTTAAACCCGTGGATCAACTCCGACGCCTGCTCCCAACCCAACGGCTGCGCGTCGGGATGTGTCTGCGTGGGCTGCACCGGTGACAGGGTGACAAAATCCACGTCCATCAATTCGGCCAACGCCAGTTCTTCGGCGCTGTGGCACGAAGCCGCCAACCAGCGATCCTTCGGCAACGGACGGCCCTTGCTGGCGTACTTGCGCAGTTGGGCCGAGGTCATATGCCAACCGGCGGAAGGAAAATCCCCGAGCCACTCGAACGGCCCTTTGAGCATCAAGTGTGCCTTGCCGGCGCACAGCCCCACCGCATCCACCGCCAGGTCGCGGTATTTGGGGTCGTAACCGTTGGGCGCGCGCAACTGCACCAGTTTGATCCCACCCGCAATGGCTTTCTGAAGACCGCGCAACAGCGGCGCAGCGTCCAGGTCCCCGGGCGTGATCAGGTACTCGGCCGGCAAGCGCGCGGCAGCCACAATCGGCGCATTGGCCGCCGGGAACTCATAGTTGGACAGATCTCGCGGCGCCACCCATTGCAACGGTTGCCCTTCGGCGCCGTGGGGCTCACCGGTGAAGGCCGAAACCTCCCAGACATCCAATAACACCTGTTTATCCGGGTAGTCATGCCGCACGTTGATCAGCGGTCGCGCCGTGGTGACCTGGATGCCCAGCTCCTCCTGCAACTCGCGGGACAACGCGGCAGCGACCGACTCATCGGCCTCCACCTTGCCCCCGGGAAACTCCCAGAGGCCGCCCTGGTGTTGGGTGTCGGCGCGGCGCGCCAGCAGGATCCTGCCGTCGCCACCGCGAATCACCGCTGCTGCTACATGCACTCGTTTCACCGTGCGTTTCCTCCGGCTATCAGGTGCGGTATTCCGCATTGATCTTCACGTACTCGTGGGACAAATCGGTGGTCCAGATGGTTTCGCTGCAATCGCCGCGACCCAGCTCGATGCGGATCGTAATTTCTTCCTGCTGCATCACCGCCGAGCCCTGGGCTTCGGTGTAGCTTTCGGCGCGGGCGCCACGGCTGGCAATGCACACTTGACCGAGGAACACATCGATCTTGCTCACGTCCAGGTCCGGTACTCCGGCACGCCCGACAGCGGCCAGGATACGGCCCCAGTTCGGGTCCGAGGCGAACAGCGCGGTCTTGATCAGCGGCGAATGGGCCACGGTGTAGCCGACATCCAGGCATTCCTGGTGGTTTGCGCCGCCGTTGACTTGCACGGTGACGAACTTGGTAGCGCCTTCGCCGTCACGCACGATGGCTTGGGCCACCTCCATGCATACCTCAAACACCGCTTGCTTGAGAGCGGCGAAATAAGCGCCGCTGGCCTCGGTGATCTCCGGCAGGTCAGCCTGGCCGGTGGCGATCAGCATGCAGCAATCGTTGGTTGAAGTGTCACCATCGATGGTGATGCGGTTGAACGACTTGTTGGCGCCGTCCAGCATCAGGTTCTGCAGCACGCTGCGCGACACCTTGGCGTCGGTGGCGATGTAGCCCAGCATGGTCGCCATGTTCGGACGGATCATGCCCGCGCCCTTGCTGATGCCGGTCACGGTCACGGTCACGCCGTCGTGCACGAACTGACGGCTGGCGCCTTTGGGCAGAGTATCGGTGGTCATGATGCCGGTGGCGGCCGCGGCCCAGTTATCCACAGACAGATCATCCAGCGCGGCCTGCAGGGCGCCTTCGATTTTGTCCACCGGCAGTGGCTCGCCGATCACACCGGTGGAGTACGGCAGCACCTGGCTGGCGTCCACGCCGGCCAGCTGAGCCAGTTTGGCGCAGGTTCGCGCGGCAGCCACCAGGCCCGGCTCGCCAGTGCCGGCGTTGGCATTGCCGGTGTTGGTCAGCAGGTAGCGAATCGGCCCGGCAACGCGTTGCTTGGCCAGGATCACCGGCGCGGCGCAAAAGGCATTGAGGGTGAATACGCCCGCTACGGTCGAGCCTTCGGCACAGCGCATCACCACCACATCCTTGCGGCCTGGGCGCTTGATACCGGCCGAAGCGATGCCGAGTTCAAAACCGGCAACCGGGTGCAATGTGGGCAAAGGACCAAGACCAACAGCCATGAATGCGCTCCTTAAAATGAGATGATGTCTGTGCCGTCGCTATCGACGGTGGGAATTAATGGCAAAACGCCGCGACGGCAAAGGCCGGTCGCGGCGCGGGGTGTTGCAGCGTCAGGCGAAAATCTTATTCGATCTGGCCGTGGCAGTGTTTGAATTTCTTGCCTGAACCGCAATAGCACAGCTCGTTGCGGCCCAGTTTCTGGTCATTGCGAACCGGTGTTTGCGCCAAGGCCACATCGACCTCTTCGCCCAGTGCTTCCGGCTGATCCAGGCCCGGCGCTTCGTCGTGCTGGAACTGCATGCGTGCGGCCAGCGCTTCGGCCTCCTGGCGCAGGCGAGCTTCTTCCTCGATCGGGTCTTCGCGACGCACCTGGACGTGGGACAACACGCGGATCGAATCGCGCTTGATCGAATCCAGCAACTCGGAGAACAGCGTGAACGACTCGCGCTTGTACTCCTGCTTCGGATTCTTCTGGGCGTAGCCACGCAGGTGGATACCGTGACGCAGGTGGTCCATGGTCGACAGGTGGTCTTTCCACAGGTCGTCCAGCACGCGCAGTACGATTTGCTTCTCGAAGGTGCGCAGGGCTTCGGCACTCGCCTGCTCTTCTTTCTCGTTGTACGCGGCCAGCAGTTCGGCCATCAGTTTTTCGCGCAGGGTTTCTTCGTACAGGTGGTCGTCTTCGTCGAGCCACTGCTGGACCGGCAGGTCAACGCCGAAATCGCTCTTCAGCGCGGCTTCCAGGCCGGCCACATCCCACTGCTCAGGCAGCGATTGTGGCGGAATGTGCGCGCTGACGGTGGCGTTGAGCACGTCCTGACGGAAGTCGGCGATGGTCTCACCGATGTTGTCAGCGGCCAGCAACGTGTTACGCATGTGATAGATCACTTTACGCTGTTCGTTGTTGACGTCGTCGAACTCGAGCAGTTGCTTACGGATATCGAAGTTGCGGCCTTCAACCTTGCGCTGGGCCTTCTCGATGGCGTTGGTCACCATGCGGTGCTCGATCGCTTCACCGGACTGCATGCCCAAGGCTTTCATGAAGTTCTTCACCCGATCCGAGGCGAAGATGCGCATCAGGCTGTCTTCCAGGGACAGGTAGAAGCGGCTGGAACCGGCGTCACCCTGACGACCGGCGCGACCACGCAACTGGTTGTCGATACGGCGCGATTCATGACGTTCGGACGCGATCACCTGCAGGCCGCCGGACTCCAGCACCGCCTGGTGACGCTTCTGCCAGTCAGCCTTGATCTGGGCGATCTGCTCAGGCGTCGGGTTGTCCAGGGACGCGACTTCCACTTCCCAGTTGCCGCCCAGAAGGATGTCGGTACCACGACCGGCCATGTTGGTGGCGATGGTCAGCGCGCCTGGGCGACCGGCCTGGGCGATGATCTCGGCTTCTTTTTCGTGGAACTTGGCGTTGAGTACCTTGTGCTCGATGCCTTCCTTGTTGAGCAGGTTGGACACATGCTCGGAAGTCTCGATGGTGGCGGTACCCACCAGGATCGGGCGGCCCTTGGCCATGCCGTCCTTGATGTCGTTGATGATCGCCGCGTATTTCTCTTCGGCGGTCAGGAACACCAGGTCGTTGTAGTCCTTACGCGCCAGTGGTTTGTTCGGCGGGATAACCACCACCGACAGACCGTAGATCTGGTGGAATTCGAACGCTTCGGTGTCCGCCGTACCGGTCATGCCGGACAGCTTGTTGTACAGACGGAAGTAGTTCTGGAACGTGGTGGACGCCAACGTCTGGCTTTCCGCCTGGATGTTGAGCATTTCCTTGGCTTCGATCGCCTGGTGCAGGCCTTCGGACAGACGACGGCCCGGCATGGTACGGCCGGTGTGTTCGTCAACCAGTACCACCTGGCCGTCCTGCACGATGTACTCCACGTTGCGGTGGAACAGCTTGTGGGCACGCAGGCCGGCATAGACGTGGGTCAGCAGGCCCAGGTTATGCGCCGAGTACAGGCTCTCGCCTTCGGCCAGCAGGCCGATCTGGGTCAGCATGTCTTCGACGAACTGGTGACCGGCTTCGTTGAGCTCGACCTGGCGGGTCTTCTCGTCGATGGTGAAGTGACCTTCTTTGGTCACCACGCCTTCCACTTCTTCGATGTGCTGCTCCAGGCGCGGGATCAACTTGTTGATCTCGGTGTACAGGCGCGAGCTGTCTTCAGCCTGGCCGGAGATGATCAGCGGGGTACGGGCTTCGTCGATGAGGATGGAGTCGACTTCGTCGATCACGGCAAAGTTGAGTTCACGCTGGAATTTTTCTTCCATGCTGAACGCCATGTTGTCGCGCAGGTAGTCGAAACCGAATTCGTTGTTGGTGCCGTAGGTGATGTCGGCGGCGTAGGCGGCGCGTTTCTCTTCCGGCGGCTGGAACGGGGTCACAACGCCGACGGTCAGGCCGAGGAATTCATACAGCGGGCGCATCCAGTTGGCGTCCCGGCGAGCCAGGTAGTCGTTCACCGTTACAACGTGCACGCCCTTGCCGGACAGCGCGTTGAGATAAACGCCCAGGGTCGCTACCAGGGTCTTGCCTTCACCGGTACGCATTTCAGCGATCATGCCTTCATGCAAGGTCATGCCACCGATCAACTGCACGTCGAAGTGGCGCATGCCCATGACGCGCTTACCGGCTTCACGGGCTACCGCAAAGGCTTCTGGCAGCAGTTTGTCGAGGGTTTCACCTTTGGCTATGCGGGCCTTGAACTCTTGGGTCTTGGCGCGCAATTGCTCGTCCGAAAGGGCAACCATCTGCTCTTCGAAGGCATTGACCAGCTGCACCGTCTTGAGCATGCGTTTGACTTCGCGCTCATTCTTGCTTCCAAAAAGTTTCTTTAACAAAGGCGCAAACATATCGGCAGGTTCTTCCACACATAGGGATGGAGGGCGCACCGTCAGTGGCCCGAGCAGCCCTCACGGCCGCATGCGAACGCGCATTCTACCCGGAATCGTGGGTGAGGAAAGTGGCGTTGTTCCCCGATGCAGGCATGGGGCGGTGAGAGGGCTCGTTTAAAATAAGGGCTTTTGCGCGAACTTCAACCCATGAAGGGCAGAAGTTAACAATTGATTTCACAAGCAAACTGCCGTTGATGCAAGCCCTGAGGGCGGGCCGACGCTTTCTGCTAACATGGCGGCTCTGTTACTTAAGGTGTCCGATCATGGCATTTCGCCCTGTTACCGCCCGCGCGCCCGGCGTGTTGCTTCGCGAAGCCAAGCCGTTGCGAGCGATCTTTGGTCATGCGCAGCGCCTGGGTCATTTGCAGCGTCTGCTCGAAAGCCAGCTGCAACCGGCGGCGCGCGAGCATTGCCATGTAGCCTCGTGGCGCGAAGGCAACTTGCTGCTGATTGTCACCGACGGCCACTGGGCCACCCGCCTGCGCTATCAGCACAAACGCCTGCTGCGCCAATTAATGGCGTTCGATGAGTTCGCCAACCTCACGCGTATCCAGTTCAAGGTACAGCCGCCAACGGTTCACCCAGGCACTGCCGGACATACGCTGGACCTGTCGACGAACGCCGCCGAAACCATTCAAGCCACGGCCGACGGCATCCGCGATCCGGTGTTGCGCACGGCGCTCGAGCGGCTGGCCGCACACGCGCGGCCCAAAGCCTGAGCGCCTATTTGCGCTTGCTGCCCCCCAGCAATGAGCCAAGCAGCCCGCGCACCAGTTGCCGCCCCATCTGATTGGCCGCTTGCTGCATGGCTGATTTGAGTGCCTTGCCCGCTGCCGTCCCGAGAAACGCCCCGGCCCGGTCGGTGAAGCTCGGCTCTTCGGCGGTCGACGCGGTTTCTTCAGTCGGGCCTAAGGCCTTGCGCGCCATCAGCACTTCGTAGGCCGACTCCCGATCAATCGGTTTTTCATAGCGCCCCTGCAGCGGCGAAGCCGCCACCAATGCCGCGCGCTCCGTCTGGCTGAGCGGCCCTATGCGCGATTGCGGCGGTGCTACCAACACGCGTTGGACGACTTCCGGCGTGCCTTTTTCCTGCAGTGTTCCTACTAACGCCTCACCGGTGCCCAGTTCGGTCAATACCGACAAGGCATCAAATGCCGGGTTGGGCCGGAACCCCTCCGCGACCGCCCGCAGGGACTTCTGCTCTTTGGTGGTGAACGCCCGCAGGCCATGCTGAATGCGCAGGCCCAGCTGGGCCAGGACGTTGTCGGGCAGATCGCCCGGAGATTGCGTGACGAAATACACCCCGACACCCTTGGAGCGAATCAACCGCACCACCTGCTCCAGGCGCTCTTGCAAAGCCTTGGGCGTATCGGCGAATAACAAATGTGCCTCATCAAAAAACAACGCCAGCAGCGGTTTTTCCGCGTCGCCGCGCTCCGGCAGTTGCTCGAACAATTCGGCCAGCAGCCATAACAGGAACGTTGCATAAACCTTTGGCGCCTCATGCACCAGGCGGCTGGCGTCCAGCAGATGGATGCGTCCGCGCCCGTCCGCGTTGGGCTGCAGGATATCCTCAAGCTGTAACGCCGGTTCGCCGAATAACGCTTCGGCGCCCTGCTGTTCCAGCACCGCCAGACGCCTGAGCAAGGCCTGACTGGAGCCGGTGGTCAGCAGTGCGGCATCCTCGCCCAACAACTGCGGGTGATAGTGCAGGTGGTTGAGCAATGCCTTGAGGTCCTTCAGATCCAGCAGCAGCAAGCCTTCGCGGTCCGCCACTTTGAAGGCGGCGTACAGCGCCGATTGCTGGCTGTCGGTCAGTTCCAGCAGGCTGCCGAGCAACAATGGGCCCATCTCGCTGATGGTGGTGCGCAACGGATGACCGGACTGGCCGTGAATATCCCACAGCGTTACCGGATAAGCCTTGGCGGTGTAATTAAGGAAGGGCATGCCGGCGATACGCTCGGCCACTTTGCCTTGAGGGGTGGCCGCCGCGCCCAGGCCGCACAGGTCGCCCTTGATGTCCGCGGCGAACACCGCCACGCCAGCATCACTGAATGCCTCGGCCAGACGTTGCAGCGTGACGGTCTTGCCCGTGCCGGTAGCGCCGGCAATCAGCCCGTGACGATTGGCCAGGCGCATGGCCTGGGCGATAGGCTCGCCGGCAAGGTCTGCGCCGATAAGGAGTTGCGTGGAATCAGGCATTTCGTCACCCATGGTTAATCTTTAATGCGCCAAGGTCGATACAGACAGAGTGAGACCCATAAAGTCGAAAAATAGGTCAGATAGTTCCCACAGGGACCACGGAACTGCGACTACAAATAGCACACCTTTTTTCGCACTGTCATTTCGCGCATCCTACAAGGACGCGCTTTGGATATTAAGACCTTAGCGGACCCTACAAGCCATGAATAAAAATCTGCGTTTCAGCCACAAAATCCTGCTTGCAGCCTCCCTTATCGTCATCGCCGCCTTTGCGTTATTCACGCTGTATAACGACTATTTGCAGCGCAACGCCATTCGCGACGATCTGAATAACTACCTGCATGAAATGGGCGATGTCACCGCCGGCAATATTCAAACCTGGCTGTCCGGCCGGATTGCCCTGGTAGAAAACGCCGCCCAGAACATCGCGATCAATCCGCAACCGACTGTGGTCGCCAGCCTGCTGGAACAAAAAGCGCTGACGTCATCCTTCATGGCCACCTACGTGGGCGACAGCCAGGGCGCGTTCACCATCCGCCCCGACACCAACAAGATGCCGGAGGGCTTCGACCCGCGTGTGCGCCCCTGGTACAAGGGCGCGCAAAGCAGCAACGGTTCAACCCTGACCGAGCCTTATATCGACGCGGCCACCGGGCAATTGATCATTTCCATCGCCACCCCCAGCAGCAAGGGCAGCCAAAGCATCGGCGTGGTCGGCGGCGACCTGAGCCTGCAGACCCTGGTGGACACCATCGGCGCGCTGGACTTCGGCGGCATGGGCTATGCCTTCCTGGTCAGCGCCGACGGTAAGGTGTTGGTGCACCCGGACAAAACCCTGGTAATGAAGACCCTGGCCGATGTGTATCCGAAAAACACACCGAAGATCAGCGGCGATTTCAGCGAAGTTCAAGCCAACGGCAAAGACAATATCGTCACCTTCACCCCTATCAAAGGCTTGCCGTCGGTGAAGTGGTACTTGGGTATTTCGGTAGATAAAGACAAATCTTTCGCCATGCTCAGCGAATTCCGCACCTCTGCGGTAATCGCCACGATCATTGCGGTGGTCATCATTATCGCCCTGCTGGGCATGCTGATCCGCGTGCTGCTGCAACCGCTGCACCTGATGACCCGTGCGATGCAGGACATCGCCGACGGCGAGGGCGACCTGACGCGCCGCCTGACCATTCAAAACCACGATGAGTTCGGCACCCTCGGTAACGCCTTCAACCGCTTCGTGGAGCGGATTCACACATCCATTCGCGAAGTGTCCTCGGCGACCGAACACGTCAATGAAGTGGCGCTGCGGGTTGTCAGCGCCTCCAACTCGTCGATGGTCAATTCCGACGAACAAGCCAATCGCACCAACAGCGTGGCCGCCGCGATCAATCAACTGGGCGCCGCGGCACAGGAAATCGCCCGTAACGCGGCGCAGGCATCCAATCAAGCCAGCGACGCGCGACAGTTGGCCGAGGACGGGCAGCAGGTGGTGGAACGCAATATCAAGGCCATGACCGATCTTTCCAAGATGATCAGCGCATCGAGCAGCAATATCGAAGCACTTAACAGCAAAACCGTGAATATTGGCCAGATTCTGGAAGTGATCACCAGTATTTCCCAGCAGACCAACCTGCTGGCGCTCAACGCGGCTATCGAAGCGGCCCGTGCCGGCGAGGCCGGGCGCGGGTTTGCAGTGGTGGCCGACGAAGTGCGCAACCTGGCCCACCGCACCCAGGAGTCGGCGCAGCAGGTGCAGACCATGATCGAAGAACTGCAGGTTGGCGCGCGCGACTCGGTAAGCACCATGAGCGAGAGCCAGCGCCACAGCCATGACAGCGTGGAAATCGCCAACCTGGCCGGCGAGCGCCTCAACAGCGTGACCCAGCGTATCGGCGAGATCGACGGCATGAACCAGTCGGTCGCCACCGCTACCGAGGAACAGACCTCGGTGGTGGAGTCGATCAACATGGACATCATCGAGATCAACACCCTCAACCAGGAAGGCGTAGAAAACCTGCAGTCGACACTGCGCGCCTGCGCCGACCTGGAGCAACAGGCCGCACGCCTGAAGCAACTGGTGGGCAGCTTCCGCATCTGACAGAACACAGCGCGTAGGGGGGCTGGCCGGCCCGCTCCCCTCCACTCGCACAGTGCCCTCGCATCCCGACCGAACATCTATCCTTGCCTAAGGTCCACGTAAAGGAGAGCTTGGAAAGGAGGGATGTTCATCGTGCATATCGCTGACATAACCATGTTCTACGCCCCGGCCAGTGGCGGCGTACGCACTTACCTGGATGCGAAACACCGGCGCCTGGCGCTCAAGCCCGGCATTCGCCATAGCCTGTTGATTCCCGGCGCGCACTTGAGCGAACAGGACGGCGTGTACAAGGTGCCTGCACCCGCCCTGCCCTTTGGCAAGGGTTATCGGTTCCCACTGCGGCTGGCACCATGGCGAAATGTCCTGCACGATTTACAGCCTGATCTGATCGAGGTAGGCGACCCTTACCTGACCGCCTGGGCCGCGCTGGATGCCAGGCGCTCGCTGGATGTGCCTGTTATCGGCTTTTATCATTCCGACCTACCGCTGTTGGTGAGCAACCGCATGGGCCCGTGGTTTACGCCGAACGTTGAAGCCTATGTCAGCAAACTCTATGGGAATTTTGATCGGGTCCTGGCACCCAGCCAGGTGATGGCCGATAAGCTTACCGGGCTTGGGGTAAAGAACGTCTTCGTCCAGCCGCTGGGCGTGGATTTGCACACGTTCAACCCGGATGCACGCGACCCGGGGCTTCGCGCTGAACTGGGGATCGACCAAGACACGCGGCTGCTGATCTTCGCCGGCCGCGGCTCCAAGGAAAAAAACCTGCCGGTGCTGCTTAAATGCATGAAGCGCCTGGGCGAGCGCTATCACCTGCTGCTGGTGGGCTCCGGCATGCCCGCCAACGTGCCGGACAACGTCACCGTGGTCGATGGTTTCCAGCCCGCCGCGCAGGTGGCGCGCCTGATGGCCAGTGCCGATGCCCTGCTGCATGGCGGCGACCAGGAGACCTTCGGGCTGGTCATCCTTGAAGCCATGGCCTGCGCCATACCGGTCGTTGCCGTGGCCGCCGGTGCCTTCACGGAAATAGTGCACGAGCAATGCGGCCAGCTGTGCACGCCCAACGATCCGAGGGCGATGGCCGAAGCGGTGCGTACGTTGTTCGACCGTGACCCTGTTCGCCTTGGCGCACAGGCCCGGCGCCATGTTGAACAGCATTACGCCTGGGACACCGTGGTCGACAGCCTGCTCGGGCATTACCACGCGGTGCTCGGCACCCACAGCCCGATGCTTGCCCATGGCTGAGCGCTCGGTAGTGCTGGTATTGCACGATGTGGCTCCACAAACCTGGGTCGACTACCGCCCTTTTGTCGAAGCGGTGGACGCCTTGGGCGGGGTCCCCATCACATGGCTGGTAGTGCCGGACTTCCATCATGGCGGTGCTCTCGGCGATCACGCTGAGTTTCGTCGTTTGCTCGACATCCGCGTGACATGTGGCGATGAACTGGTACTGCACGGCTACTACCACAGCGATGACCAACCCGCGCCGCGCACGCCCAAAGATTGGTTTATGCGCCGCCTCTACACCCATGAGGGCGAGTTCTACCAACTGTCCCAGGACCAGGCACTGCAACGCTTGCACCAGGGTGTCGAGGTATTCCGGCGCAATGACTGGCCGTTGCACGGTTTTGTCGCCCCGGCCTGGCTGATGAGCCAAGGCACCCGGGATGCCTTGCGCCAACTGCCGCTCTCCTACACCAGCGACCCGCAGCATCTTTACCGGCTTCCCGACTTCACCGCTGTGGATGCCCCGGGCCTGGTCTGGAGCGCCCGCAGCCCCTGGCGTCGCGGCGTGTCCAAAGTCCTCAGCGATCGGCGCGAACGGCAGTGGCGAACCGCCCCGGTCATTCGCCTGGGGCTGCACCCGGTGGATATGCGCCATGAATTCTCCCGCCACTATTGGCTGCAAACCCTGCGGCGCCTGTTGGAGGCCGGCCGTACGCCAATGACTAAAATGGCCTGGCTGGCGTCCCAGGCATGAGCCGCCTGCTCTGGATGCTGCTGGCATTGCTGGTCGCCCTGGCGATTCCGGTATGGCTCGGCGGCAGCGAGACCGCCACACGCCTGCTGCAATTCCCACCCCTGTTTTTGTGGCTGATGCTTGCCATGATCATTGCATGCTGGATCATCAACAGCCTGCGTCTGCGCCTGTTGCTGGGCGAGCACAGGAGCCGGCTCAGTCGTCTGGGCAGTCTCGGCGTGGTGATGTCCACCGAGTTTGCGCTGTGCGCCACGCCTGCCGGCAGCGGCGGCCCGCTTACCCTGATGGCCCTGCTGGCACGCAACGGTATACGTCCGGCTCATGGCAGTGCGGTATTTGCCATGGATCAGTTGAGTGACCTGTTGTTCTTTCTGTGCGC
The DNA here is from genome assembly GCF_026410085.1 of Pseudomonas quebecensis. NCBI lineage: Bacteria > Pseudomonadati > Pseudomonadota > Gammaproteobacteria > Pseudomonadales > Pseudomonadaceae > Pseudomonas > Pseudomonas quebecensis. Next base: position 921,697 of record NZ_CP112866.1, on the reverse strand, counting down.
CCTGACGGGGATCGCCGTGTGGGCTGTGTTTCACACGCTCAATCCGCGCCTGGAATGGCTGTTGGGGTTGAGCGCGGCGACGATGCTGGGCGGGTTATGCAGCGGCCTGTTGCTGGTGCGTTCGCACCGCCGGGTGATACGCCTGACGGGACGATTGCTCAAGTACCTGCGCGTCAGTGCCAGCACTCGCCGACGTTGGGCGCGCCGATTGCTGCATTTTATCGCGGCATTTTCCGACACGCTGAAATTGCCCTGGCTGACTCTGATCGGCGTGTTTGCGCTGACAAGTCTGCATTGGCTCCTACGCTACAGCGTGCTCTACCTGGCATTGCGCGGGTTGGGTGGGGATGTGCGTTGGGCCTGGAGTTTTTTGATCCAGATGCTCTCGCTCACGGCGGGGCAATTCAGCCTGTTGCCGGGCGGGGCGGGCGCCGCAGAACTGACGTCAGCGGCATTGCTGGCGCCAATGGTGGGCAAATCTACCGCTGCAGCGGCGATTCTGATCTGGCGCGCGGTGACCTATTACTTCTATCTGGTGGCCGGTGGGCCGGTGTTTTTGCTCATGGTCGGCAAGCCGCTGCTCAAGCGTCTTTTTCAGAAGGCGCCGGCGGCGCGTCCGGTGCCTGCAACTGTTCCCACAACCGGGCCGCGCCCGGAAAGTCAGTACCATCCTCGGCGTCCAGCGCATCCGGGTCATAGCGACTCAGACACCCCTCGCCCACAGTAGCGGGCGCCTTGGACGTGGCTTTTTCCAATGGGTCGCTCATGCTCGATGCTCCATGGCAGGCAGGTGAGAAAGGGCCCATGGCGATTACCACCCCGGGCCCTCGGGCTTGGATCAGAACACAACCGTTTTGTTGCCGTGCACCAGGACGCGGTCTTCCAGGTGGTAACGCAGGCCACGCGCCAGCACCATCTTTTCCACATCACGGCCGAAACGCACCATGTCTTCAATGCTGTCGCTATGGCTGACGCGAACCACGTCCTGCTCGATGATCGGACCGGCGTCCAATTCCTCGGTGACGTAGTGACACGTCGCGCCGATCAGCTTCACGCCACGCAGGGAAGCCTGGTGGTAAGGCTTGGCACCGACGAACGACGGCAGGAAGCTGTGGTGAATATTAATGACTTTGCCGGCGTACTCGCGGCACAGCTCCGGTGGCAGGATCTGCATGTAGCGCGCCAGGACGACCACGTCGGCCTCATGGTGCTTGACCAGGCGCGACACCTCGGCGAATGCCGGCTCCTTGTCCTGCGGATTGACCGGCACATGATAGTAAGGAATGCCATGCCACTCGACCATGCTGCGCAGGTCGTCATGGTTGGAAATCACACAGGCAATTTCGCAGTCCAGTTCATCGCTGTGCCAGCGGTGCAGCAGGTCCGCCAGGCAGTGGGACTCGCGGCTGGCCATCAATACCACGCGTTTTTTCTGCTCGGTATCGGTGATCTGCCAGGTCATGGAGAACTCTTCAGCGATCGGCGCAAACGCCTCGCGGAACGCCTCAAGACCAAAGGGCAGCGTATCGGCACGGATTTCGTGACGCATGAAGAACCAACCGCTGAGGTTGTCCGAGTGATGGCTCGCCTCGGTGATCCAACCATTGTGGGAGGCCAGAAAGTTACTGACTTTGGCAACGATGCCGACCCGGTCCGGGCAAGCAATCACCAGCCGAAAAGTGCGCATTAGGGGGGAACTCCAGAACTTCGCAAAGGCCGCCATTCTAGCGATTGCGCAGCAAAACTGCAGTATTCGTTAACGCTTATTCCGCTCGCCGGCCCCGGCCTTGCCCCTTAGGAGCCTAAGGTTTTACCTGCTTATATCAATCAGCGGTTTTATCGCAGGCGTCTCGATAAAATTCACGCAGATGATGTTTCTCGCTACGTCGTTGTAATTAACTCGTTTGCAGCGCTTTTCTAAAAACATTCAACGTAATTCACATAATTGCATTCTTAAATGTTTACTTGGGCAAACCGCCTGACTATTATTGGGCCACTATCCCTGTCAATCAGCGCTCTACATAAGGTAGTCCACATGTCCCTGATCAACGAATACCGTGCCACCGAAGAAGCTATCAAAGAGCTGCAAGCCCGTTTGAAGAATCTGTCGCAAGACGACAAGCTGAAAACCGAGCTGGAATTCGAAGGCAAATTGCGCACCCTGATGGGTGAGTACTCCAAGTCCCTGCGTGACATCATCGCGCTGCTGGATCCAGAGTCGAAAGTTAAAGCACCTCGCGGCGCTGTGAAAACTACCGGCACCAAGCGTGCTCGCAAGGTCAAGCAGTACAAGAACCCGCACAACGGCGAAGTGATTGAAACCAAAGGTGGCAATCACAAAACCCTGAAAGAGTGGAAAGCCAAGTGGGGCGGCGATGTGGTTGAAAGCTGGTCGACCCTGCTGGGCTAAGCTTGACCAGGCCCGCGCCTGATACGCGACACATTAAAAACGCCAGCTTGCTGGCGTTTTTTATTGCTCGCTCTATTCTGAATATTCGATTACAGGGTCATACGCGTCGCTAAAGCGTCAACATAGTCCTGCCAGTGTGCCAGTACCTGCAGCTGAAACGGTGTCGCACTAAGCGTTAATTCCTGCCGGGCCTGCTTAAATGATTCAAAGGTATTCGGTGCACCCCATTGAGGGTCCGACAAACGTTGCTGACAGAAAAGTTTCCAGCGTTGTAGCTCCTCGCTGTTCAACGTATCGGGGAAGTTACGTGCACGGTAGCGAAACAATAGTTCAGGTAAACGTTCATCATCAAAAGGCCACTGCTGGCGTGCTAATTGCGCAGGTTCCGCCAAGCGGACTTGTTCGCACAAGCGTCTATCACGGTCGCCGATAAAGCCGTCATAGAGCTGCTGTTCGGGGTCCACACTCGCTGCAAAATCTTCCTCGGCATAAATGATGGCCAACTTATCGCGCCACACTTGCTGTGCGTCAGTTAGCCGCAGCGCCCGCGCCTGCAACAGCGCCATGTCCAAATGCAGGCGCTCACGGTCTTCGGCCCTCAGCACGTTCAAGGGCGCAACCACCGGGCAGCGGTTGATATGCACCAGCTTGAGCGGCACCGCCAGCTCCCCGTCAGCCAAGTCATCGCGGCGTGTATAGAGGCGCCGGCGCAAGGTCTCGGCATCTGTGTCAAGCAAGCCCTGCGGGTCCAGCCCAAGGTCGCAGACAATCAGCGCATTGCGGTTGCGCGGGTGCCAGGCCAGCGGCAGTACAACGCCCAGGTAATGGCGTTCGGCGGAAAAACGCCCGGAGATATGCACCATGGGTTGCAGCAGGCGCACCTGGTCCATTACCCGCTGTTTGCTGCGCAGTTGAAACAGCCACTCGTAGAGCTTGGGCTGTTTCTCGCGAACCAACCGGGCCAGGGCAATTGTCGCGCGCACATCGGACAATGCATCGTGGGCCTGGCCATGGTCGATACCATTGGCCGCTGTCAGGCGTTCCAGCTTGAGCGTGACGCGCCCGTCCTGCTGCGGCCACTGGATACCCTGCGGGCGCAGCGCGTAAGCGGTGCGTACCACATCAATCAGGTCCCAACGGCTGTTGCCGCCTTGCCACTCTCGGGCGTACGGGTCAAAAAAATTGCGATACAAACTGTAGCGCGTCATTTCGTCATCGAATCGCAGCGTGTTGTAGCCGGCGCCGCACGTGCCAGGGGCCGCCAGCTCGGCATGCACGCGCGTCATGAAATCGGCTTCGGCCAGGCCTTTTTCGGCCAGGGTCGCCGGGGTGATGCCGGTAATCGCACAGGCGGCGGGGTGAGGCAGGATATCGTCGGCAGGCTGGCAGTAGAGGTTGACCGGGGTGCCGATTTCGTTGAGTTCGAGATCGGTACGAATGCCAGCTACCTGAAGAGGGCGATCGCTGCGCGGGTTGATGCCGGTCGTTTCATAGTCGTACCAGAAAATGGAGGTCACGAGCTGTTCCTGTGCTGAAGATCGGCAAAGTCTAGGCGCGGAACGGCATCCGGGGCCAGCGCCAAATCACCTGTACAAATATCCAGCAAAATCTTCAATGGTTGCTTCCAGCGCCGACACTGCTAGCATCCGTGTCTTCCAGCCGTTCCGCACTGCCAAGGATCGCGATGCCATCAGCCCCATTGGATACCCGCTATCAGATCGAAACTCCTGAGGGCATTGACCTGCCGCTGCGTCCCGCTGGCCTGGTGCCACGGGTACTGGCCTTCGCGTTCGACCTGTTGGCCCGCGCCATCATCATGGGCGTGCTCATGGCACCGCTGGCGCTGCTGGGCAACGTTGGTCTAGGCCTTGGCGCGCTGCTGCTGTTCCTGGTCAGTTGGTGGTACATGGTGTTGTTCGAAGTACTCAACCAAGGCTGCTCACCGGGCAAACAGGTCATGGGGTTGCGCGTGGTGCAGGACGACGGCACGCCGATCGGCTGGTCGTCCTCACTGATCCGCAACCTGCTGCGCTTTGTCGATATGCTCCCTTTCGGCTACTTTCTCGGTGCCATCAGTTGCCTACAGCATCCCCATTTCAAACGCCTGGGCGACCTTGCCGCCGGTACGCTCGTGGTCTACCGCGAACGCCCCCTCGCACGCCCCCAGGTTCCTCAGGCGGCGGCCCTGCGCTTGCCTTTTGCACTGGACCTGAGCGAACAGCGCGCCATCCTGGGTTTCGCGGAACGCCAGGGCGAATTGTCCACGGAGCGCGTGCATGAACTGGCGGCAATCCTGGCGGCTCCCTTGCAAGTCTCCCCTGCCCGCGCGGCTCAACAACTCAACGGTCTGGCCCGCGGCCTGCTGGGGCCAACATGAAGCAGAGCCAGTTCGAAAGCCGTCACCAGCCCGAATGGCAAGCCTTCGCCGAACAGCTCAGGCAGCTGGAACAAGGCACGGCCAAGGCCGATGATGTTGCTGACTTCCCCCATCAATACCGGCGTCTTTGCCAGCATCTGGCGCTGGCACAGGAACGCGGCTACAGCAGTTACCTGGTAGACCCATTGCAACAACTGGCCCTGCGCGGCCACCAGCAACTTTATCGCCATCGCAGCCAACTGGCGGCGAACGTATTGGGTTTCATCCTGGCCGGTTTTCCACGCCTGGTGCGGGAGCAATGGCGGTTCGCAGCGGTCGCCAGCCTGCTGTTCTTCGGCAGCCTGTTGGGCATTGCGTTGCTGGTCTACCTTTTTCCCGAACTGATCTACAGCATCGTAAGCCCCCAGCAGGTGGCCGAGATGCAGGCCATGTACGACCCCGACGCCAGCCGCCTGGGACGCGCCGCCGAACGCGCATCGAGTGAGGACTGGATGATGTTCGGCTATTACGTGATGCATAACATCGGCATCGCCTTCCAGACATTCGCCGCCGGTTTGCTGTTCGGCCTGGGCAGCGTGTTCTTCCTGATTTTCAACGGGTTGATCATCGGTGCGGTATCCGGGCACCTGACCGAAATCGGCTACGGGCAAACTTTCTGGTCATTCGTCATCGGCCACGGAGCGTTCGAGTTGACAGCCATTGCCCTTGCCGGTGCCGCCGGCTTGCAACTGGGCTGGGCGTTGATCTCCCCGGGGCAGTTGACGCGTGGCGAGTCCCTGAGGCGTGCGGCGCATAAAAGTGTGCAACTTTTGTGCGGTGTGATGGTTTTCCTGCTGATCGCAGCGTTTATCGAAGCCTACTGGTCTTCCACCACGGTCATCGCTGCATGGGTCAAATACCTGGTGGGCGCAGTACTCTGGCTGCTGGTGGCGGCATACCTGACGTTTGCCGGAAGGACACCTCATGCGCCTGAGTGATGCCAGCGTGGCAATCCGCCCCCGTACGGCCTGGGAAGCCATGGACCTTGGCGTACTCATGGCCAGGGAACACCGCCGACTGCTGACCCTCAGTTGGGCACTGGTCACGCTGCCGGTGTTCATCCTGCTCAGTGCCGCGCTGTGGAAGTATCCGTCCGTTGCCGTATGCGTGTTCTGGTGGTTAAAGCCTGCCTTTGATCGATTGCCTTTGTATATCTTGTCCAAGGCACTGTTCGGGGAGGTGCCCAGCCTCAAGCAAGCCGTACGCCAGTGGCCGCGCCTGCTCAAGGGTCAACTGCTGGCAAGCCTGACCTGGCGCCGGCTCAGCCTCAGCCGCAGCTTCGTCATGCCGGTGAGCCAGTTGGAAGGCCTGGATGGGCAGGCGCGGCAAAAGCGCCTGGGCGTGCTGCAACAACGCGACGCGGGCGCCGCACGCTGGTTGACGACCGTCGGAGTACACCTGGAAATCGGGCTGTGGTTCGGTTGCATGGCGCTGTTCTATCTCTTTATTCCGCAGAACGTCGAGCAAGGGTGGGACTGGCAGCGCCTGGTACTGGCGAGCCAGTCCGAAGGGCTGTGGCTGGAGCACCTGAGCAATGCGTTTTATGCCCTGATCCTGGTGTTCTGGGAGCCCATCTACGTGGCCTGTGGTTTCAGCCTTTACCTCAATCGTCGTACCGTGCTGGAGGCCTGGGACCTGGAACTGGTATTCCGCCGCCTGCGCCAACGCCTGAGTACGGTGGCGACGCTGTTGATACTGGTTGTGGGGCTGACTGTGCTGCCCGTCAATCGGCCCGCCATGGCCGATCAGCCCAAGCCGCTGAGTACGCAGGGCGCAAGCCAATCGATCAAAGCGCTGCTGGACAAGCCTCCGTTCAAAAACCCGGAGACCGTTACCCGTTATCGATTTGGCGAGGAAAAACCCGCTGTAAAGAGCAAGGCTCGCGGCGACAGCAAGCTGCCGGCGTGGCTGCAGGCGCTGTTGGACAACCTCAACAGCAATACCTTCAAGCACATCGCCCAAGGCCTGGAAGTCCTGTTATGGGGGCTTTTGATCGGCGGGCTGGCCCTGCTTGCATGGCGCTATCGGGACTGGCTGCGCACCTTTGTCAGCCGGCGTCCCCCCGCTCGCCCCAAGGCCATCCAACCGGCGCCCACGCAATTGTTCGGGCTGGAATTGGGCACGCAGACCTTGCCGGCAGATATTGCCAGCACCGCCGAACAGCTCTGGGCCACCCAGCCCCGGGAAGCTCTTGGCCTGCTGTACCGAGGGCTTCTGAGCCGGTTGCTGCATGACTTCAATCTGCCGCTTAAAAGCGCCGATACCGAAGGTCAGGTTCTTGAACGCGTTCATCAACTGGCGCAACCGCAACTGCTGGCCTTCAGTGATGAACTGACCCGGCATTGGCAAAACCTTGCCTACGGCCACACCCTTCCGCCAGCCTCGGCCCAGCAGAAATTATGTGGCGACTGGCGTGCCCTGTTCAGCTCAGGGAGCGCCCCATGAACCGACCCTTGGCATGGGCTGGGCTATTGCTGGTGTCTTTGCTCACAGCGTGTGGATTCTTCGTCTGGAGCAAAGCAATCCCTTACGAAGAAGTGGTAGACCATGGGCCCTCCCCCGAGGCCCAGGCCAACCCTTATCTGGCGGCCGAGCAGTTTCTGCGCCTGCAAGGCCTGGCGGTGGAGCACGCCTTCAGCCTCGACCGCGTGGCCACGTTGCCACCCCAGGGCACTAGCCTGCTGCTGTTCAATGAACGTAGCAACATGTCGCCACGCCAGGTGGCGCAACTGCTGGACTGGGCCAAGTCCGGCGGCCATCTGCTGGTGGTGGCGGAGGCGCTATGGGATGAAGAGGCCGGTAAAAGTGGCGACCTGTTACTCGACCGCCTGGCAATCCACCAAGCGTTGAGCGACGAATCCGCAGAGCCCGCGCCCGCCCGCAAGAAGAAAACACCGGACCTGACCAGGCTGTATGTCGACAATGAAACCGCTCCGGCCTATTTCAGCTTCGACACCGACTTCAACCTCACCGACCCGCAGCACCTGGCGCAATTCTCGGCCAACAGCGCCAGGTCAAGTCACCTGATGCAACTCAACCTCGGGCAAGGCCGAGTGACGGTGATAACCGACAGCGAGCTGTGGAAGAACCGCGATATCGGCAAGCACGACAATGCCTGGCTGCTGTGGTACCTGACCCAGGGTACCGGCGTGACGCTGTTGTTCAGCAGTGACGTGGATGATCTGTTCAGCCTGCTGTTGCGCTATTTTCCCCAGGCGATAGTCGCGCTTATCGCCCTGATCGCGCTGGCACTGTGGCATGCCGGCATGCGCCAGGGCCCGATCCAGGCACCTGCGCCCAAGGCTCGACGGCAATTGCAGGAACACTTGAAAGCCAGCGCAGACTTCCTGCTGCGCCGCAGCGGCCAGGGCACGCTGCTGCACGCGCTGCAGCGCGATATCCTGCGCGCCGCCAGGCGTCGCCATCCCGGCTTCGAACACCTCGACACAGCAGAACAATGGCAGGTGCTCGAGCATCTGACGCATCAACCCTCTCACGTCATCAGCCAGGCCCTCGGCCCACTCCCGCAGAAACGGCTATCCAGCGCCGACTTCAGCCGGCAGGTGGCATGCCTGCAAACCCTCAGGAATGCACTATGAGCGAATTTCAAAGCGCCCCTGCCCTGACCGGCGAAACCCTGCAACGCGCCAGCCAGCAGGCCCAAGCCTTGCGCGCTGAACTGCGCAAGGCCGTCATTGGGCAGGATCAGGTCATTGATGATGTCCTCACCGCCCTGATAGCCGGTGGCCACGTCTTGCTCGAAGGCGTGCCCGGCCTGGGCAAGACCTTGCTGGTGCGGGCATTGGCGCGCTGCTTCGACGGCGATTTCGCACGCATCCAGTTCACCCCGGATCTGATGCCCAGCGACGTCACCGGTCACGCCGTGTATGACCTGCATACCGAACAGTTCAAGCTGCGCAAGGGCCCGGTCTTCACCCATCTGTTACTGGCTGACGAAATCAACCGCGCCCCGGCCAAGACCCAGGCGGCCCTGCTCGAAGCCATGCAGGAGCGACAAGTGACACTTGAAGGCGAAGCGCTGCCCATCGGCCAGCCGTTCATGGTACTGGCCACCCAGAACCCTATCGAACAGGAAGGCACCTACCCGCTGCCGGAAGCCGAACTGGACCGCTTCATGCTCAAGGTGCGCATGGACTACCCCGACGCCCGGCAGGAACTGGAAATGGTGCGCGAAGTCACTCGCTCGTCACGCGCCGACATGCTGGATGTGCAACCACTGCGCACCGTGCTGCAGGCCGAGGATGTGCTGCAACTGCAACAGATCGCCAGCGAACTGCCCCTGGACGAGCAAGTGCTCGACTACGCCGTGCGCCTGGCGCGTGCCACTCGCAGCTGGCCAGGATTGGCCATCGGTGCCGGCCCACGCGCGTCCATCGCACTGGTACGGGGCGCCCGCGCCCGCGCCTTGTTGCGCGCAGGTGCGTTCGTCACCCCGGATGACATCAAGGGGTGTGCCCTGGCGGTCCTTCGCCACCGTGTACGAATCGCCCCCGAGCTGGACATCGATGGGCTGGAGGTCGACCAGGTACTCAAGCAGATGCTCGACCAGATCTCGGCTCCGCGGCAATGAATCGCCCATGAAACCGACCCGTCTGCTGTTAACCTGGCTGGGCGTATTGCTGGGGCTCGGCATTCTGCTCGGCGCCGCCATGGCGCTGCGGCTCAAGGTGCCCGACGCCGTACAGTCAGTAGCCTGGGGCCTGCTCCTGGCACTGATGCTGCTGGCGCTGCTCGACGCCCTGCGCCTGCACCGCCGCCCTACACCCCGCGTGCAGCGGCAGATGCCCGGCAGCCTGGCGCTGGGACGCTGGGGCGAAGTACGCCTCACCCTGGAGCACGATTTTCCACAACCGTTGACGGTGCAGGTATTCGATCACGTTCCCGATGGCCTGAGCGCGGACAATATGCCTCAGACCGTCGAGCTGCGCCCCGGGGCGCGCAGTGAGCTGGGGTATCGCCTGCGCCCATTGCGCCGCGGGCATTTCGATTTCAGCCGCTGCGAAATTCACCTGCCCAGCCCGTTGGGACTGTGGTCGGCAAGGCGTTTTGTCGAACCGCGAGATGCCACCCGCGTCTATCCGGACTTCGCTCGTCTGTACGGGGCTCAGTTGCTGGGTGTGGATAACTGGCTGAGCCAACTGGGGGTTCGCCAACGTCAGCGACGAGGCTTGGGGCTGGAGTTTCATCAGTTGCGTGAATTTCGCGACGGCGACAGTCTGCGGCAGATCGACTGGAAAGCCACTGCACGGCAACGCACGCCTATCGCCCGGGAGTACCAGGACGAGCGCGACCAGCAGATCGTGTTCATGCTCGATTGCGGCCGACGCATGCGCAGCCAGGATGATGAATTGTCTCATTTCGACCACGCGCTCAACGCCTGCCTGCTGCTCAGCTATGTGGCATTGCGCCAGGGTGATGCGGTGGGGTTGTGCACCTTCGCTGGTGAGCAACCGCGCTACCTGGCGCCTGTCAAGGGCAGCAGCCAGTTGAATGTGTTGCTCAACACTGTGTACGACCTGGACACAACTCGACGAACCGCCGACTACCAGGCCGCGGCCAGCCAATTGCTGGCGCGGCAAAAACGTCGGGCATTGGTGATTGTAGTGACCAACCTGCGTGACGAAGACGACGAGGCGCTGTTGGCTGCGGTCAAGCGTATCAACCGCCAGCACAGGGTACTGGTGGCCAGCCTGCGCGAGGAGGTACTGGATCAACTGCGCCAATCTCCCGTGCAAACCCTGCAGGAAGCCCTGGCCTACAGTGGCACGGTTGATTACCTCAATACCCGCGACGAATTGCATGACCGCCTGAACGCTCATGGTCTGTCAGTATTGGATACCCTGCCTTCGCAAATGGGCGCGGCGTTGGTGACACGCTATCTGGGGTGGAAAAAAGCCGGCGTCTTTTAAGCGCCAGAAACAAACACAGCAGGCGCGACAATGCTCCTGCCGTGGGGTGACCTGCAGGCTTAGACCGATGCCTGCAGGGGATCAAAGCTGAAGTAATGCACCAAAACGCTGATCAACTGCGCATATTCCTCCGACGCTGAAATCACTCGGAACCCGGAATCGTAATGCTGCGGGTTGATGTCTTCATGACTCCACAGACAAGTCGCCGTCAGGTCAATGGCATGAAAATCCCCATCAGCGCTGGGGATCTTTACGCGCAACTCGAAATTCGCGTCAACCATCATTGGCAACAGGCTGATTAACATCAGTCCGTCTTCCGAAGCATTGCCCAAAAACCCGATGGGTTTATCGGTCAGACGGTTAAACACTTGCAGGAAACTTGGTAATTGATGCCGCTCGATCCGCCGGTCAGTAAACATGGTGAAATCGCCATCCAGTGGCCATGACTCAGGCCGTGCCAGTGATTCGGAACGAGCAATAGCGCTCGCTCTCCCTGGGCCTCGGAATGACAACCTCCTGGAATGTCACTAGACCGCCGCCGAGCCCGGGCCTCGCATTCGATTGAATAGAAACTTATACAAACGAACATTCAAAGAATAGCCCAAGACTGGCAACGGGCCAGTTATGAAATGGCAAATATTTTCACAGTGACGCGGGACGCGGCTGGGCAGCGGCGTCGCGGTAGTGACCCAGTTGCTGCAGCGTGTCCAGGCGCGCGCGGGCACGGTAGGCGTATTCGCTCGACGGGTATTGGGTAATGATGAACTGATAGGTTTGCACCGCGTCGACAAACAGTTTCTGCCGTTCCAGGCACTGCCCGCGCAGCATAGAGACCTCGGGTTGCACATAGCGACGGCTGCGGCTCTCGCGGTCCACTTGGGACAACTCCAGGGTAACGCGCTGGCAATCACCCACGCCGTAGGCGCGGTAGGCGTTGTTCAAATGGTGGTCCATCGACCAGCGGGTGCAGCCGACAACACTGACGGCCAGGGCGGCAACGAGCAAAATTCGCATGAGGGTTCTCCTGTCTTGTGCAGTGTATCGACCCCTCGTCGAAAATCTTCAAGGCTGTTCGTCTTTTCGGCTGCGGCCAAAACAACTGAATCGTCGATAAGTAGTGCAAACGAACAATGACTACAACGAAAGAGCATAGTAGCCTTCCTCAGCGCTTGAACTCAGGAGTCTGTGCATGTCCGTCCGTCGTACCAAAATCGTCGCCACCCTTGGCCCGGCCAGCAATTCGCCGGAAGTCCTCGAACAGCTGATTCTGGCTGGTTTGGACGTCGCCCGTCTGAACTTCTCCCACGGCACCCCCGACGAGCACAAGGCTCGCGCCAAGCTGGTGCGTGACCTGGCTGCCAAGCACGGTCGCTTCGTGGCATTGCTGGGTGACCTGCAAGGCCCGAAAATCCGCATCGCCAAATTCGCCAACAAGCGGATCGAGCTGAAAATCGGCGACACGTTTACGTTCTCCACCAGCCACCCGCTGACTGAAGGCAACCAGCAAGTGGTAGGTATCGACTACCCGGACCTGGTCAAGGACTGCGGCGTCGGCGATGAACTGCTACTGGACGACGGCCGTGTGGTCATGCGCGTCGACACCGCCACCGGCACCGAGCTGATCTGCACCGTGACCATCGGCGGCCCGCTGTCCGACCACAAAGGCATCAACCGCCGTGGCGGTGGCCTGACAGCACCGGCCCTGACTGAAAAAGACAAGGCTGACATCAAGCTCGCCGCCGAAATGGAAGTGGACTACCTCGCGGTGTCCTTCCCGCGCGACGCCGCCGATATGGAATACGCCCGTAAGCTGCGCGACGAGGCCGGCGGCACCGCCTGGCTGGTGGCGAAGATCGAGCGCGCCGAGGCCGTGGCCGACGACGAAACCCTCGATGGCCTGATCAAGGCTTCCGATGCGGTCATGGTTGCCCGTGGCGACCTGGGCGTTGAAATCGGCGATGCCGAACTGATCGGCATCCAGAAGAAAATCATCCTGCACGCGCGCCGCCACAACAAAGCCGTGATCGTCGCAACCCAGATGATGGAGTCGATGATTCAGAACCCGATGCCGACCCGCGCCGAAGTGTCCGACGTGGCCAACGCCGTATTGGACTACACCGACGCCGTAATGCTGTCGGCTGAAAGCGCCGCCGGCCCTTACCCGCTGGAAGCCGTACAGGCCATGGCGCGTATCTGTGTCGGTGCCGAAAAGCACCCGACCAGCAAGACCTCCAGTCACCGCATCGGCAAAGTGTTCGAAAGCTGCGACCAGAGCATCGCCCTGGCCGCGATGTACACCGCCAACCACTTCCCGGGCGTGAAAGCGATCATCGCCCTGACCGAAAGTGGCTACACGCCGTTGATCATGTCGCGTATCCGTTCGTCGGTGCCGATCTACGCGTTCTCCCCGCACCGCGAAACCCAGGCTCGCGCCGCCATGTTCCGTGGCGTCTACACCGTACCGTTCGACCCGGCGTCGTTGCCGCCCCATGAGGTCAGCCAGGCGGCCATCGACGAACTGCTCAAGCGCGGCGTCGTGGAGAAAGGCGACTGGGTCATCCTGACCAAGGGCGACAGCTACCACACCATCGGTGGCACCAACGGCATGAAGATCCTGCACGTTGGCGACCCAATGGTCTGAGTGATCGATTGCTGAAACAAAAGCCCTGTCATGCAAGTGACAGGGCTTTTTGCTTTCCGTGGGGGAATGGGCCTTGCTCGCTTTCAGCGCCGAGCAATGAACGCCGACAATGCGGCGATTGCCTCCGGCGACCTCAGCCGCTGGGTAAACAGCGCGCCCTCCTCCTCTATTACCTGGCGCAACTGCTCGCGATCCACGCTCTTCATCAGTTGCTTGGTGACCTGCACCGCACCCGGCGCCAACGCGTCAAAACGCTCAGCGACTTGCCTGGCTTTGGCCAACGTCGCCTCACCACTGCCCAACGCTTCAGTAGCGATGCCCCATGCAGCCGCCTGTTCGCCGGTAAACCCTTCGCCCAACAGAAGTAATTCGGCGGCTTTGGCGTGCCCCAGCAAACGTGGCAGGATCAGGCTGGAGCCGAACTCCGGGCACAACCCAAGATTGACAAATGGCATGCGCAGTCGCGCATCACGACTGACGTACACCAGATCGCAGTGCAACAGCAGGGTTGTACCGATGCCCACTGCCACGCCGGCCACGGCGGCGATCACCGGTTTGCGGCAGTTGAGCAGGCTTTTCATAAAGTGAAACGGCGGACTGTCGAGGTCACTGGGTGGCTGTTGGAGAAAGTCGCCGATGTCGTTGCCGGCGGTAAAACACTCGCTGCTGCCCTGGATCAGCACCGCATGGATGTTTGGGTCCGCATCGGCCTGCTCCAACGCCTGGGCCAAGTGGCTGTACATGGCGCGCGTCAACGCGTTCTTCTTGTCCGGGCGATTGAGTTGCAGGGTCAGCACCCTGGCTTCGCGGTGCTGGAGGATGGCGTCGGTCATGGCGATTCTCGCGGCTGTGGTGTTCAGCGCTCAACCATGGGGCACAAACACATCCGCCAGCAGTTGATTGCGCGGCAGTCCGGCCAGGAACAGGCGCTTGGAGAATGCCTCGACACTGGCCGGATGCCCGCAGAGTAAGGCCAGGGTTTGTCGGGAAACAAGCCGCAGTTGCGCCAATGCCTGGGTCAACTCAGCCGCAGTCCACAGCTCCACGGTCAGCTGCGGGTGATGGGCGGCCAGCACCGCCAGCGGTTCAGCCAGATAATGGCCTTCAGCGTCATGGGCCAGATGAATCAGGCGTATGGCGCCGTGGTGATCCTGACGCAGCGCCTCGCGCATCACGCCCCATAAGGGGCCTAGACCGGTGCCCGAGGCCAGCAGCCACAGCGGTCGGGTTTGCCAGTCAGGATCATAGTGCAACGCGCCACCGCGCAATTCGCCGAGGCACAGGCGATCCCCGACCTGCAACCGCCGGGCGATATCGCTGAATTGACCGGGCTGGCGGCAATCGAGATGAAACTCCAGGAACGCGTCCTCCTGCGGCAGGCTCGCCAGGGAATAAGGGCGTGCCACCTCCCCGGCCCACAGCACCAGGTGCTGCCCGGCGCGATAACGCAGAGTGCGCTGGGGTTGCAGGCGCAAACGCAGCACCGCCGACGTCAGCCAATCGGCTCCCACCACCTGGGCAGGCGAGCCATCGCGCAGCGGATCGAACGTCTCGACCCGCACGTCCCCGCGCAACCGGCACTGGCAAGCCAGCCGCCAGCCATCCTGGCGTTGCACCGGGCTGAGGGCATCGGGCTGCTGATCGTCAACCTCGCCGTGGCAACGCACCAGGCATGCATGGCAACTGCCCGCCCTGCAGCTGTAGGGCACGGTCACACCGGCCTGATTCAAGGCATCCAACAAATTGCTGCCGGTGGGTACCGACCAGTGGCGTTCGCCGACGTGCAGTTCAGGCATGGAACATCTCGACTCAAAAGGCGCAGACAGGGAATCACGCCCGGCACAGTTTGACCATAGTCGGGTGTATCGGCCACCGCGCCGGGTTATACTGCCGCGCCTTTTTAGCGTCGCGCCTGCACCACTTGGCGTGCCTTGGAAAGGTGGCCTCAGCCGACCGATACACCCCACTGAAGCCACCTTTATTGAATGTTCCCGTCTTATAGAGGAGCGCGACTCATGACCGTGATCAAGCAAGACGACCTGATTCAGAGCGTTGCCGACGCCCTGCAATTCATTTCCTACTACCATCCCGTGGATTTCATCCAGGCCATGCACGAAGCCTACCTGCGCGAAGAATCGCCGGCGGCCCGTGACTCCATCGCCCAGATCCTGATCAACTCGCGCATGTGCGCCACCGGCCATCGCCCGATCTGCCAGGACACCGGTATCGTCACCGTGTTCGTGCGCGTGGGCATGGACGTGCGTTGGGACGGTGCCACCATGGGCCTGGACGACATGATCAACGAGGGCGTGCGTCGCGCCTACAACCTGCCGGAAAACGTCCTGCGCGCCTCCATCCTGGCCGACCCGGCCGGTGCGCGTAAAAACACCAAGGACAACACCCCGGCCGTGATCCACTACTCCATCGTCCCGGGTAACACCGTGGAAGTGGATGTGGCCGCCAAAGGCGGCGGCTCCGAGAACAAGTCGAAAATGGCCATGCTCAACCCGTCCGACTCGATCGTTGACTGGGTGCTCAAGACCGTTCCGACCATGGGTGCCGGCTGGTGCCCGCCGGGCATGCTCGGCATCGGCATCGGCGGCACCGCCGAGAAAGCCGCGGTGATGGCCAAGGAAGTGTTGATGGAATCCATCGACATCCACGAGCTGAAAAAGCGCGGCCCGCAGAACCGTATCGAAGAAATGCGTCTGGAGCTGTTCGAGAAGGTCAACCAACTGGGCATCGGCGCTCAGGGCCTGGGTGGCCTGACTACCGTGCTCGACGTGAAGATCATGGATTACCCGACGCACGCGGCCTCGCTGCCGGTGTGCATGATCCCCAACTGCGCCGCCACCCGTCACGCGCACTTCGTGCTCGATGGTTCCGGCCCGGCGTCGCTGGAAGCGCCACCGTTGGACGCTTATCCGGAAATCGTCTGGGAGGCCGGCCCTTCGGCCCGTCGCGTCAACCTCGACACCCTGACCCCGGAAGAAGTGCAGAGCTGGAAGCCGGGCGAGACCGTATTGCTCAACGGCAAAATGCTCACCGGTCGCGATGCGGCGCATAAGCGCATGGTCGAGATGCTGAACAAGGGCGAAACCCTGCCGGTGGACCTCAAGGGTCGCTTCATCTACTACGTCGGCCCGGTTGATCCGGTGCGCGAAGAAGTGGTTGGCCCAGCCGGTCCGACCACTGCGACGCGGATGGACAAGTTCACCCGTCAGATCCTCGAGCAGACCGGCCTGCTGGGCATGATCGGTAAGTCCGAACGCGGCCCGACCGCCATCGACGCGATCAAGGACCACAAGGCCGTGTACCTGATGGCCGTCGGCGGCGCCGCGTACCTGGTCGCCCAAGCCATCAAGAAATCCCGCGTGGTGGCCTTCGCCGAACTGGGCATGGAAGCGATCTACGAGTTCGACGTCAAAGACATGCCGGTTACCGTGGCGGTCGACAGCCAGGGCGAATCCGTGCATATCACCGGCCCTGCCATCTGGCAGAAAAAGATCAGTGACAGCCTGGCGGTAGAAGTGCAATAAGCGCTGCCTCAGCGACAGAAAAAGCGACCGATGCGATCAGCACGGTCGCTTTTTTATTGCCCGCCCATTTCTCAGTGGGGAGCCTGCTTATCTACAACCACCGCGCGCACCACAAGACCTCTACCGCTCATGCTATGGTGCACTCCCCTTACCGTGCCTGTTCATCACCGTATGATCGCGATCCCTCGCCCCCTGCGCCTGACGTTCTATTCCCTGCTGATCATCGCCGGTGCGGTGCTGGCCGCGGCCCTGGCCACGCGGCATGCCGAGCGCCAGGCACTGGTGGACGATGCCGCCCGCGCCAATCAGCAACTGGCGTTGTATGCCAACTCCCTGCATACCCTGATCGAACGCTACCGCGCCCTGCCCGCCGTACTGGCGCTGGACTCGGAAATGATCAACGCACTCAAGGGCCCGCTGGACGCCGCCACCCAGGACCTGCTCAACCGAAAGCTGGAACGCATCAACAACGCCGCGCAGTCATCCACCCTGGAGCTGATGGACCACACCGGCCTGGCCGTGGCGGCCAGTAACTGGAACCTGCCGAGCAGTTATGTGGGTCACAACTACGCGTTCCGACCTTATTTCAGCCAGACCCGCAGCCAGGGCACCGGACGCTTCTACGCGGTGGGGGTGACGACGGGGATTCCCGGCTACTTCCTCTCCAGCGCGGTGCTGGATGAACACGAGCAGTTCCTTGGCGCCATGGTGGTCAAGCTGGAATTCCCCGAGCTTGAGCGCGAATGGGCCCAGGGCGACGATCTGCTGCTGGTCAGCGACGCGCGCGGCATCGTGTTTATCGCCAACCAGCCGGGCTGGCGCTACCGCAACCTGCGACCGCTGTCGGACAGCGACCTTGCCGAACTCAAGGCCACCCGCCAATACGACAAAAAGCAACTGCAGCCGCTCGAAAGCCAGCCGCTGCAACGCTTCGATGAAAACAGTCACCTGATGCACGTAAGCGGCCCCGATGGCAGCGCCGATTACATCTGGGAATCCCTGCCGCTGAAGGCCGAAGGCTGGACCCTGCACCTGTTACGCAAACCGCAGCTCGCGTTCGAGGATCAACGCAATGCCGGGCTGGCCGCCGCCGGGTCGTGGCTGGCGCTGGTGTTCCTGGTGCTGTTCCTGACCCAGCGTTGGCGTCTGGCCCGCCTGCGCCAGCGCAGCCGCGAAGAGCTGGAGCGCCTGGTGGAAGAGCGTACCCAGGCCCTGCGCACCGCCCAGGACGGCCTGGTGCAGTCCGCCAAGCTGGCGGCCCTGGGGCAGATGTCGGCGGCTCTCGCTCATGAAATCAACCAGCCGTTGACGGCCCAGCGCATGCAACTGGCCACCCTGCGCCTGCTGCTCGACCATGGTCGCGTGGATGACGCCTACAAGGCGCTCACGCCGCTGGACGATATGCTCACGCGCATGGCCGCGCTGACCGGCCATCTCAAGACCTTCGCGCGCAAAAGCCCCAGCGGCCTGCGCGAACGCCTGGACCTGGCCACCGTGGTCGATCAATCCCTGCAGTTGCTCGACGCGCGCCTGCGCGATGAAGGCATCGGCACCGTGCTGGACCTGACTCGGCCCGCCTGGGTGCGCGGCGATGCGATTCGCTTGGAACAAGTGCTGATCAACCTGCTGCGCAACGCGCTCGACGCCATGGCCGATAAGCCGCGCAAGCGTCTGGAAATCCGCTTGCACGCCGACCAGCAGCTGTGGCAACTGACGGTCAGCGACAGCGGCGGCGGTATTGCCGAAGAGCATCTGAACAATGTATTCGACCCGTTCTTCACCACCAAACCGGTGGGCGACGGGCTGGGCCTGGGGCTGGCAGTGTCCTACGCCATCGTGCACGAACTCGGCGGGCGCCTGAGCGCCGGCAACCGAGGCGATGGCGCGGTGTTCACCCTCACCCTGCCGATCGCACTGGAGGCCGCCGAGCCATGTTGAACACCGTAATTGTGGTCGATGACGAAGCCAGCATTCGCACGGCCGTGGAGCAATGGTTGAGCCTGTCAGGCTTCGACGTGCAGTTGTTCAGCCGCGCCGAGGCATGCCTGGCGCAACTGCCCAGGGACTTCGCCGGGGTGATCCTGAGCGATGTGCGCATGCCAGGGCTCAGTGGTCTGGAGTTGCTGGCCGAAGTGCAACGACGCGATGCGGACTTGCCGGTGATCCTGCTCACCGGTCACGGTGATGTGCCGATGGCTGTCGAGGCGATGCGCGACGGTGCCTACGACTTCCTCGAAAAGCCCTTCAGCCCCGATGCCCTGCTCAACAGCCTGCGTCGCGCCCTGGACAAACGCAGCTTGATCCTGGAGAACCGCCGTCTGCATCAGCAGGCCGGCCAGCGGGCACAGTTGGAGTCGAGCTTGCTGGGCATGTCGCGCGCGCTGCAGAACCTGCGCCGCCAGGTGCTGGACCTGGCGGCCCTGCCGGTCAATGTGCTGATCCGCGGCGAAACCGGCAGCGGCAAGGAACTGGTCGCCCGTTGCCTGCATGATTTTGGGCCGAGGGCAAAAAAGCCCTTTGTGGCGCTCAACTGCGCGGCGATTCCCGAGCAACTGTTCGAGGCCGAACTGTTCGGGCATGAAAGCGGAGCCTTTACCGGGGCCCAGGGCAAGCGCGTCGGCAAACTGGAGTATGCCCATGGTGGCACCCTGTTCCTCGATGAAATCGAGAGCATGCCCCTGGCCCAGCAGGTCAAGCTGCTGCGGGTGTTGCAGGAGCAGAAACTTGAGCGCCTGGGTTCCAACCAGAGCATCCACGTGGATCTGCGCATCATCGCCGCGACCAAGCCCGACCTGCTGGAAGAGGCCCGCGCCGGGCGCTTTCGTGAAGATCTGGCGTATCGCCTGAACGTTGCGCAACTGCGCCTGCCTCCGCTGCGCGAACGCCGTGAAGATATTCCTCTGCTCTACGAGCACTTTGCGCACAGCGCCGCCGAGCGCCTCGGCCGCACGGTCGAACCACTCGGCGGTGCGCAGCTGGGTCGTCTGCTCAGCCATGACTGGCCGGGCAATGTTCGCGAGCTGGCCAACGTCGCCGAACGTCAGGTACTGGGGTTGGGCGAACCGGAGCCGGAAGGTATCGAGGCCGGGCAATCCCTGGCGGCGCAGCAGGAAGCATTCGAAGCACAGTGCCTGAAAGCCGCGCTGACGCGGCACAAGGGCGATATCAAGGCGGTTCTGGCCGAACTGCAACTGCCTCGGCGAACCTTCAACGAAAAGATGCAGCGCCACGGCTTGACCCGAGAAGCGTTCCTCTGAGCGCAGCATCCGGCTTAGGCGGATTTCCGCTTATCGCCTGAAAAGCATCGGCGAATATCCGCTCAAAAAAAACCGGCGACCCTTCTAGGCCGGGCCTTCATCCCCCTGGCACAGCTCCTGCTATAGCCCCAGCCAGGCTGCGCTCACGCGGCTTCATAAAAACAACTAGATGAAGGTTCCTTCGATGGATAACTCCAACACCCTGCCTGCAGGGTCGGCAGCCGTGCCGACCAAAGAACGCACCACCACCAGCCGGATCAAATCGATCTTCAGCGGCTCGGTGGGCAACATGGTCGAGTGGTATGACTGGTATGTCTATGCCGCCTTCTCGCTGTACTTCGCCAAAGCCTTTTTCCCTAAAGGCGACACCACCGCCCAATTACTCAATACCGCCGCGATCTTCGCCGTGGGCTTCCTGATGCGCCCGATCGGCGGCTGGCTGATGGGTTTGTATGCAGACTACAAAGGTCGCAAGGCCGCGCTGATGGCCTCGGTACTGCTGATGTGCTTCGGCTCGCTGATCATCGCCCTCAGCCCCGGCTACGAAACCATTGGTGTCGGTGCACCGATCCTGCTGGTATTTGCTCGCCTGCTGCAGGGCTTATCGGTGGGTGGCGAATACGGCACCTCGGCCACCTACCTGAGTGAAATGGCAACCAAGGAACGCCGGGGCTTCTTCTCCAGCTTCCAGTACGTGACCCTGATCTCCGGCCAGCTCATCGCGCTGGCGGTATTGATCGTGCTGCAACAAGTGCTCACCACCGAGCAACTCTACGACTGGGGCTGGCGTATCCCGTTCGCCATCGGCGCCCTGTGTGCCGTGGTCGCGCTGTACCTGCGTCGCGGCATGGAAGAAACCGAGTCGTTCACCAAGAAGGAAAAAGCCAAGGAAAGCGCCATGCGCACCTTGCTGCGGCACCCCAAGGAACTGATGACCGTGGTCGGCCTGACCATGGGCGGCACCCTGGCGTTCTACACCTACACCACCTACATGCAGAAATACCTGGTGAACACCGTCGGCATGAGCATTTCCGACTCCACCACCATCTCGGCGGCGACGCTGTTTCTGTTCATGTGCCTGCAACCTATCGTCGGCGGGCTGTCGGACAAGGTCGGGCGCCGGCCGATCCTGATCGCCTTCGGCATCCTCGGCACGCTGTTCACCGTGCCGATCCTCAGCACCTTGCACACCATCCAGACCTGGTGGGGCGCGTTCTTCCTGATCATGGCGGCGCTGATCATTGTCAGCGGCTACACCTCGATCAACGCGGTGGTCAAAGCCGAACTGTTCCCCACTGAAATCCGCGCCCTGGGCGTCGGCCTGCCGTACGCGCTGACCGTGTCGATCTTCGGCGGTACCGCTGAATACATCGCGTTGTGGTTCAAGAGCATCGGGATGGAAACCGGATACTACTGGTACGTGACCGCGTGTATCGCGGTGTCGCTGGTGGTCTATGTGACCATGAAGGACACCCGCAAGCACTCGCGGATTACGACGGACTAAGGGATCGCTACCCGCTATATACGTATCGTCCGCGCGCACTTCATCTTTCTAGACTGGCGGTTTCGACCGCCACGTCCAAGGAAGAAGTACCCATGCTCAAAACCAATCCGCTGTTGCTACCTTATGAGCTACCGCCCTTCCAAGCCATACAGGTAGAGCACTTGGTGCCCGCCGTGCAGGCGATCATCGCCGAGAACCACCTCGCCACGGCAGCGATCATCAACAGCCAAGCCCCCTTCCCGACCTGGGACGACCTCGTACTGGCCGTGGATGAGCTGGAAGCGCGCCTGGAAGAAACCCTCGGCATCATTCAACTGCTCGGCTCCACGCACCGGGCTCCGGCTTGGCACGAGTCTATCTTTCGCTGTCATGCCCTGGCAGAGCAGTACAAACATGACCGGGCACGGAACGCCGCGCTGTATCGGCTTTATCGTCAGCTCGCCGACAGCCCGATTGCGGCTCTTTTCAACCAGCAACGTCAATGTGCCCTCCGTAAAGCTTTGCGTCACTTCCACTTCGCCGGTCTTGATCTCGCCCTCGACCAGCAAGTAAAACTGCGCGACTTGAATGACCAGATCAGTCAATGGCAGCACGAGTTCCTGGAGCGCGTGGACGATTCAAACAAGGCCTGGAGCAAGCACATCGAAGACAGCGCCCTGTTGAGCGGCCTGTCCCCTGCCGCCCTGATATCAATGCAGGCAGCGGCGCAAGCCAGCGGCCTTCCGGGTTGGCTGTTGACCCTTTCCGATCACACTTATCAAGAGGTCATGACCTACGCCGACAATCGGGCGTTGCGTCAGGAAATGATGACGGCCTACTACAGCCGCGCTTCAGGCACCGCGTCTGATGGTTCCAGAGACGGCAACGAGCCGGTGCTGACTCTGCTGCTTGAAGATCGCCACGAAAAAGCCCGCCTGCTTGGCTATCCCAATTTTGCCCAGTTAGCACTGGCCGATCAGATGGCGGATACACCCGAGCAAGTGGTCAGATTTTTACGCCAGCAAATTGAACAAGCGCGAAGTACTTTTACCCGCGATGCCGAGCAGCTTGAGCACTATGCCCAGCAGCACGGAATCACAGGCACGCGCCCCTGGGACCATGATTACTTCGCGCAGAAAATCCGCGAGGATATCGCGGGTATCTCTCAGTCGGCGTTGCGCGAGTACTTTCCATGGGAGAACGTATTACAGCATTTGCGCAGCCTGGTGCAGATGCTCATGGGCGTTGAGCTCCTGGAGCAAAGCACCGCCGATACATGGCATACCGATGTCCGCGTATTTGAAGTCAGGGAATATGCGCAGCCCCTCGGATACTTGTTTGTCGACCCCTATCGCCGTGAGGGAAAATCAGAGCCTGGGGCGACCGTGGGCTTGCGCAACCGCCGAATCAGCACCGAAGGGCGTCCCCGCCATCCCATTGCAGTATTGAGCATTGGGTTGTCGCCTCCCACCGACACCCAGCCTTGCCTGCTCGATCATTTGCAACTCAGGGTGCTGTTGCATGAATTCGGTCACTGTTGCCAGCACCTATTGACCGCCGCGCCGTATCGGACCATTTCAGGTGTCGGTCAACTGGCTCACGACACCTCGGAGTTCGTCAGCCAGGTTTTCGAGCAGTTCTGCTTTGAAGCGTCATTCCTAACCTGGTTATCAGGCCATTTTCAAAGCGGGCAGCCATTACCGCAGGCGCTCGCCAGCAGAGTAACTCGCTATGTGCAGACTCAGACCAGCTGGGAAACTGCCAGCCTTTTACTGACCGCGTGGGTCGACCTGGAGCTGCACCGTGCCCATGGCGACGGGCAAACACCTGATCAGGTGTTCACCCGTGTCAACGCAGAAATAGGCCACCTTCAATGGCCTGAAGATGCTCGGCCGGTCAACAGCTTCGAACAACTGGTCGGGGACTATGGCGCCAGAATCTATTCCTACCGATGGTCCGGTGTACTGGCTGCCCGGGCGTTTGCGCGATTCAAACGCGATGGGTTGTTCAACCCCGCCACTGCACAAGCATTCCGCGCTGCGTTCATCACGTATGGCGATGACGGATCGCTGATAAGTGCGCTGGCAAGTTTTGTCGGCAACCGGGAGTCCGCGAGAATTTGAACCCTGGCGATAGCCTGAAGCCCCGTTCGCCACCTCGATAACTATGCAGGGCGTTTCGATCCGGCAGGTCAAGTACAACGGGCACAACCGCTACAGTGCCACTTACCAAGGACTTGCCATGTTGTTCCGCTCCCGCATCCCCGCCCTACTGTTTGCGCTGCAATGTATTGCCGGCCATGGCCATGCCAGGGATCTGGCAGACGGACTGGCCAACCAGGCTCCCTCCGTGGCATTGCAGAACCACGACCAACGCTATGCGCTGTGGTCCGGTATCGGCCGTTTGAAAAACGCTATCGGGCAGACCTGCAACGCAGTCCTGCTCAACACTCGTAACCGGCGAAACGAAGCCGTTGGTCCGGCCTATGTGCTGACCAGCGGACACTGCGTGTTCTTCAGCTACGGTTCGGCACGTATCAGCCTGCCGATAGACGCCGACATCACCTTCATGTACTTCCACGATACCCCCAGTCAGCACAAGACCTTTCGCATCAAAACGGCTCATTGGAGCAGCATGGTCGGCACCGACCTGGCGATCCTCGAACTGGATCAATCGCTGGCAACGCTCATCGCTGACGGGATCATGCCGCTCAAGCTCGCCGCGACCTACCAGTACGCCGGAGAGCGCGACGTGGTCAACGTAGGTTCCCCGAGCGGGTTCCGCCAGAAGGGCTTGCGCATGAGCGCCTGCAAGGAGTCATCGACAGGCGATTTTGTCGAACATCCTGGCGTCTTCCCCGGCGCATTGAAAAACCGCTGCAGCGACCTTCAGTACGGCAGTTCCGGCAGCCCGATGCTGGATCGCCATACAAACGAAGTCACCAGCATCGTCAGCAAGGTCTCGGCGGTCATCACAAAAGACCTTCTCGCCAATTGCCAGAATATCTCAGCTTGTGAAGCCGCCAAGTTCAACTACAGCTATCCGGCCCACGGCCTGCTGCATTGTTTCGTCGATGGGGTGTTCACCAACAACACCAAGGATTGTCAGCTCAAATCCGTCGAAATAACCCTGGAGGAGCCCTGGAACCTGCCCCCGTTCGTCCATATGCAGCAGGGTGAGGCCGGGCAGCGCATCTGGCCTACCTGGAATATCCGGTTCTCCACTCAAGACCCGTTCTATCGATTCAAGACCACCGACAGTGTCAAAGCTTGCCGAGCCATCGACGGCTACCACCCCGCGGTTGCTTCGCCGGACGCCTATATCAACCAGGCCATAGGCCCGGCGCTCGGCGCGCATGTGTTGTGCATCATCGGTCTCGCAACTCGCAACCAGCCGCTGACACCCGCCTTGCTGCACAACGCGTTTACGCATGCAGTGTTCCTGACCCCTGCGACGCCAGCGCCGCAGGTCAGCCTGATTTACCGGATAAACTGGAACATCCCTCACACAGAGTTCATGCATTATTACGCCTACGTCGAGCCCTCAGCCGCATCCTGCGCAGGCAGCTACGACCCACGCTACGCGCCGACTGGCGACAGCATTACCTACCACGCCGCGCAGCTCCCAATCACCGTGTGCAGCTATGCGCGCGACGTGGCTGGCCAACCTTCGGCGACCCGCACGGATGTGATCGATCAATCAACGCATTGTCCCGTGCTGCAGCCGGCCCAAGCATCGCCTCGCCGCTGACCGCACCTCGATACCCGGTGGATGACTGTGGAAATCCATCGCCACGCCTTGCACTATACTGGCCCCCCCAGAGCTACCCAGCAGGAAACCCGGCCCATGCCTGACGATATCCACTTCTACGAACCGGCCAACGGCCACGGCCTGCCCCATGACCCGTTCAACGCCATCATCGGCCCACGGCCGATCGGTTGGATTTCGTCACACGACAACGAGGGCCGCCTGAACCTGGCGCCCTACAGTTTCTTCAACGCGTTCAACTACGTTCCGCCGATCATTGGGTTCTCCAGCGTCGGGCGCAAAGACAGCCTGAACAACATCGAACAGACCGGCGAGTTCGTCTGGAACCTGGCCACCCGCCCGTTGGCCGATCAGATGAACCAGAGCTGCGCGGCGGTCTCGCCGGACGTGAATGAATTCGAGCTGTCCGGCCTGACCCCGGTGCCGTCGAAAATCGTGGGCGTACCGCGGGTGGGCGAAAGCCCGGTGTCGTTCGAGTGCAAGGTGACGCAAATCATCCAGTTGCAACGTGCCGATAAGGCGCTGGTGCCAAGCTGGCTGGTGCTGGGCGAAGTGGTCGCCGTTCACATTGCCAAGTGGCTGCTCAAGGACGGCGTGTACGACACCGCCGCCGCCGAGCCGATTTTGCGTGGTGGCGGCCCGGCGGATTACTTCCAGTTGGGGCCGGAGGCGTTATTCAAGATGTACCGCCCAGGCGCCAGCAAACCCTGACTGAAATACAGTCAAACTGTGGGAGGGGCTTGCCCCCGATGACCATGGGTATCTACACATAACCTGAGAAAATGAGGTTCTTGTGGCGAGCTCCCTTCCACATCAGATCAGCGCCGTTGTTCAGCGGGTGGCGCTCGCCCAGGTCAGTTGACCTTCTTCATCCACATTCACAAGCTGCTCAAGCTGCACGGTGGCCGCATCATCGGCATCGGAGGCAGTTTTGAACGTCTGCCCATCGAGGATCTTGTGAAACCGCGGGGCGCCCATGCCGTCCAGCGCTTTGACGGCGACGGCGGCGCTGTAGCCCCCTTCACCCGGTACTACGGCGGAAACGGCTTCGTGCTGAGCAAATTGTTTACGTGCCATGTTGCAGGTCCTGGCCAATGGAAAAGGTGGCCATTCTAACCATTAACCGGCCAGTTGCAGGTACTCACCGTAGGCATTGACGGCGCAGGCATCGGTGAAGGTCTGGAAGTCTATGCTGCGCACGACCATGTCGTTCAACAGTTCGGTAAAGATCATCAGGGCCGGCGAGTTGAAGTAGGCGCTCATCGCCTGCTCGCTGCTCCAGAGGCCCGAGACCAGCCACACATCGGGATCGACCTGGGAATGCTGCAACGAAAATTGCAGGCAACCCTGCGCCTGGCGGCCCGGTTCGATCAAACTGCTCAAGCGTGCACCCAGTTCGGTGCTGCACCCGCTGCGGGCGCGGATAAAGGCCATATGGCTCGCGGGAATGGGGGTGGACATATTCGACTCTCCCGTTGAGAAGTGATGCTCGGCAAGCACTGTGGAGGTGTGTTGCCACAGGATCAACGATAACGGCGCGGGTGCGAGCGCGGTTAGTCGATTCCTGCCGGCTTATTGCACGATCCTGCGAGAAGCGTAGATAGGACGTCGGGCCGGCGGCTTTATTCCACACCCAAACGCCGTGTTTCAGGCGCGTGACACGCCCGGCGCTTGCCTGATTGACGATAGGCCGCAGGATCAGGCAAGGATCGGGCAGAATCGACCTAACACATTTTGAAAAGCCGCCGCTAAGCTGGCCCCATCACAGCAGCCTGCAGAGGACGCGCCATGTCGTCACCCGAACATCAGCCCACCCCCCTCGATGCCGAGATGGAAAAACAGCGTGCTGAACTGGCCAGCATCGTGCACCGGCATACCTGGGAAGATGGTTCCTACGGCACCGCAATCACTTCGTTGTACCTGAACCGTCACAACGCACCGCGAGACTTTATGCCGGTACTGGTGGAGCCCGCGTTGTGCATCCTCGCCAACGGCAGCAAGGAAGTGCGCCTGGCCGACGAAGTTTTCGCCTATGACCCGCTCAACTATCTAGTGTTTTCCGTGGCGATGCCCGTGGCCGGGCGAGTCATCGATGCGACGCCCGAGGACCCGAACCTGTCGGTGCGCATCAATATCGACCCGGCGCAGCTCACAGCGCTGATTGCCGAGGCCGGCCCCATGGGCGTGCCCACGCGCCCGACCTCGCGCGGGATGTACGTGGACCGTATCGACACCCAGTTGCTCGACGCCGTGCTGCGCCTGGCACGTTTGCTGGATACGCCCAAAGACATCGCCATGCTCGCGCCCCTGATCAATCGCGAGATCCTGTACCGGCTGCTGCGCGGGCCGCAGGGCTATCGGCTGTATGAAATTGCGGTGGCCAACAGTCAGAGCCATCGGGTGAGCCAGGCGATCAAGTGGCTCAACGGCAATTACGAACAGCCGCTTCGCATTGATGATTTGGCCAAGGAAGTGAACCTGAGCGTCTCGACCTTGCACCATCGCTTCAAGGCGATCACGGCAATGAGCCCGCTGCAGTACCAGAAGCAACTGCGCCTGCAGGAAGCGCGCAGGCTGATGATTGCCGAAGGGCTGGAAGCGTCGGCGGCCGGTTATCGGGTGGGGTATGAAAGCCCATCGCAGTTCAGCCGCGAGTACAGCCGCTTGTTCGGCGCGCCACCGCTGCGGGATCTGGCGCGGCTGCGCCAAAGCATCTGACACACGAGAGAAACGCTGGTGACAAAGGGCTGGCTCGATAGCAGTGCGTCAGCCAAGCCATCCAGTGACTGAAGCCCCGTCATCGGGGGGCAAGTCAAAGCGTCGCACCGCCCCTCCCACCTTTGTCCAATCGTGTTATCAGTCCAGGGTTCGGGGCAGTTGCAGGGTGACGCGCAAGCCGCCCTCGCGCAGGTTCTGCAAGCTCACCTCACCGCCATGGCTGTGGGCAATGTTGCGCGCGATGCCCAACCCCAGGCCGTAGCCTTGCTGCTGGCCGGCGAGGCGAAAGTGCGGCTCGAACACTTGCTCCAGACGTTGCTCCGGTACACCGGGGCCTTCGTCATCCACATGCAGGATGAATTCCGCGCCGTCGTCCTCAATATGCAAATGGGCGTTCTGCCCGTACTTCAACGCGTTGTCGATCAGGTTGCCGATGCAGCGTTTGAGCGCCAACGGTTTGCCCGGGTACGCCGCCAGCGCCATGCCATCCAGGGTCACGCGGCCGTTGCCGTTGGGCGCCACGTACGGCTCCACCAGGCATTCGAGTACATGGTTGAGGTCGACCGGCTGGATGTTCTCGTGAATATCGGTGTCTTTCACGCATTGCAGCGCGCCCTTGACCAGCAATTCCAGCTCATCCAGGTCACGACCGAACTTGGCCTGCAGGTTCTCGTCTTCCAACAGTTCCACGCGCAGGCGCAGGCGCGTGATGGGTGTACGCAGATCGTGGGAAATCGCACTGAACAACTGGCTGCGTTCGGTCAGGTAGCGGCTGATGCGCTCGCGCATGGCATTGAACGCACGGCCCACTTCCACCACTTCACTGCCGCCGCCCTCGGCCACCGGCTCGACGTCGGCGCCCAGGGACATGTCCCGCGCCGCCAGCGCCAGGCGCTTGAGGGGCCGACTCTGCCAATGCACCAGCAGGCCTATGAACAGGAGTAGAAAGCCGCTGGTCAGCACGATAAACCACACCTGCTGGGACGGCAGGCCC
The DNA here is from genome assembly GCF_026410085.1 of Pseudomonas quebecensis. NCBI lineage: Bacteria > Pseudomonadati > Pseudomonadota > Gammaproteobacteria > Pseudomonadales > Pseudomonadaceae > Pseudomonas > Pseudomonas quebecensis. Next base: position 892,541 of record NZ_CP112866.1, on the reverse strand, counting down.
TGCTCTTCCAGACTGGTGTAGGGTTCGGGCAACAGCGAGGCGATATACAGCCACTCGCCGGGCGCCAGTTGAATCTGGGTCACCAGCACCGGCGGGTTCACCGGTTCCAGGGTCAGTGCGTAGTGCGCCCAGGAGCGTGGCAATTCATCGAGTTTGAGGCCGGCGTTGAAAATCCGCAGGTCTTCGGCGCTGACGAACTCCACCGAGATATGCACATCGGCGCCCAGGGTCTGACGCAGCACTTCATCCACCGCGGTCAGCACCGCCTGTTTGCGCGGGGTTTCGGGCAGCACCTGCATGTCCAGCGGGCGATCGTTGAGGGTCACCACAAAGCGGGTGCCGCCCATGCTGCGCAGTTGGTCAAGCACCAACGGGCGATAGGCCACCGGCAGCGAGCGGAAATAACTCACGCTGGCGGTCATCGAATGCGCCAGGCTGCGCGCGCTGGTGACCAGGCCTTCGAGCTGGGTGGCGCGCAACTGTGAGACCCAGATCACGCTGGACAGTGCCTGGGCGAACAGCACTGCCAGCAATGTGAGCAACAGCATGCGCCCCAATAGCGAGCGCGGTACCGGAAACCGGCGACGCCGTTCGCTCACCGGCTCAATGGGCATTGCCGGCAACCACGTTGGCTGCCAGTTGATAGCCGCTGCCGCGCACGGTGCGAATCAGCCGCGGAGGTTTTTCGGTATCGCGCAGGCGTTGGCGCAGGCGGCTGACGGCCATGTCGACGATACGGTCCAGCGGCATCAGGTCGCGGCCACGGGTGGCGTTGCCGATGGTGTCGCGGTCGAGGATTTCCTGGGGATGGTCGAGAAACAATTTGAGCAGGGCAAAGTCGGCCCCGGACAGGATCACTTCTTCGCCGTCGACGTGAAACAGCCGGTGGCTGATCATGTCCAGCCGCCATTCGTCGAACACCAGCACATCGCCCCCGGTGTTGCGCTCCTGGAACTGGCAGCGGCGCAACAGCGCCTTGATCCGCGCCTGCAGCTCACGCGGGCTGAACGGCTTGCCGATGTAGTCATCGGCGCCCAGCTCCAGGCCGATCACGCGGTCGGCTTCGTCGGAGCTGGCGGTAAGCATGATGATCGGCACCTGCGCCTGGCGCGGGTGCTGGCGAATCCAGCGGCACAGGCTGAAACCGTCTTCGTCCGGCAACATCACATCGAGGATGACCAGGTCGCACGGCGCCTCGTTCATCGCCTGACGGAATCCCGCGCCATCCGGCACCCCCCGCACCTGGAAACCGGCGCGACTGAGGTAGGTCTGCAGCAACTCGCGGATTTCCTGGTCGTCGTCGACGAGGAGAATCGATTTACTGATTACGCTCACGGGGTCCTCCTTGTTGTTATGCGGTGTAGTTGAAGGCCTCATGGGGGCAAGCCCCCTTCCACACTGATGTGGGAAGCCATCACTGCCTAAGCAAATGCCTGCTCCAGCGCCACACCCGCCCCGGTCAAGCCGGAATACGGCGCGGTCACCAGCCACACCGGAATACCGTTGAAGTAGTCGCTCATGCAGCCCTTGTCACGAAAGCTCCCGGCAAAGCCGCTTTGAATGAAGAAGTCGGCAAACCTCGGTATTACCCCGCCCACGATATACACACCACCACGTCCACCGGTGGTCAGTACATTGTTACCCGCCACTCGGCCCAGCCAGATGCTGAACTGGTCCAACACTTCCATGGCAATCGGGTCGCCGGCCAGGCCAGCCGCCGTGATGGCTTCGGGCGTGTCCAGCTGCGGCGTGTGGCCATCAACCGCACAGATTGCCCGATACAGACGCGGCAAACCACCACCGCTCAAGGCCGTCTCTGCGCTGACGTGGCCGATTTCGTTATAGATATGCTGCCACAGCTGGGTTTCCCTCGGGCTGCTCAAAGGCAGGTCGACATGGCCGCCCTCCCCCGGCAAGGCCGCGAAACGACCCGCGCCAAGATCCAGCAAGGTGCCGACGCCCAGCCCCGTGCCTGGCCCGATCACCACCGCCGGACGCAGCGGTTCCGGCGTGCCCTCGCAGACCACGCGAAATTCATCGGGCTGCAGCCGGGTCATCCCCAGGGCCATGGCCGAAAAATCGTTGATCAGCAGCAGCTCATCCACCTGCAGCGTCTTGCAGAAAGCGGTCTTGCTCAAGCGCCAGTGATTGTTGGTGAACTTGAACTCATCGCCACTCACCGGCCCGGCCACCGACAGGCATACCGCGCCGATATCGCCGATTTGCAGGCCTTCTTCCATGAGGTATACCAGGATGGCCGCCTCGGGACTGTCGTAGTCCGCCGTGGCGTGCACGCGGATCGAATGCAGGGCCTGATCCCGCCACAACGCAAAACGCGCGTTGGTACCGCCAATGTCACCGACCAGCGCTAACTTCACTTAAGCGTCTCCAGGGCAGAGGTAAAGGCGCTGGCGCCCTGCTCTGCGGAGCTTGCGGCCAAGCGCATAAATGCAAACAGCTCGCGACCGGCCCCCACGTTGTTGCCCAACAGACCCGTGGCAGGCGCGCGCGCTGCGAATTCTTCGGCGTCCACCTTAAGCTCCAGGGTGCCTTTGACGCCATCCACGCGAATGATATCGCCATCGCGCACGCGTGCCAGCGGCCCGCCGCTTTGAGCTTCGGGGTTCACATGGATCGCGGCGGGGATCTTACCCGACGCGCCGGACATGCGCCCGTCTGTCACCAACGCCACTTTGAAGCCACGGTCCTGCAACACGCCAAGAAACGGCGTCATTTTGTGCAGTTCCGGCATGCCATTGGAGCGCGGGCCCTGGAAACGCATCACCGCGACGAAGTCTTTCTCCAACTCGCCGGCCTTGAACGCATCGGCCAGGTCCTGTTGGTCCTGGAACACCACCGCCGGCGCTTCGACGATCTGGTGCTCGAGGGCCACGGCCGAGACTTTCATCACGCCACGGCCGAGGTTGCCTTCCATCACGCGCAGGCCGCCTTCGGGCGAGAACGCGCGGGCCACCGGGCGCAGGATGGCTTCGTCGAGGCTCTCGATCGGGCCGTCGCGCCAGATCAGCTCGCCGTCGACCAGGAACGGTTCCTGGGTGTAGCGACTCAGCCCCTTGCCGGCCACGGTGTTGACGTCTTCATGCAGCAGGCCGGCTTCAAGCAGTTCACGAATCAGGAACGACATGCCCCCCGCCGCCTGGAAGTGGTTGATGTCAGCCTTGCCGTTTGGATAGACGTGGGACAGGGTCGGTACCACCTCGGAGAGGTCGGCCATGTCCTGCCAGGTCAGGATGATACCCGCCGACATGGCGATCGCCGGCATGTGCAGGGTGTGATTGGTGGAGCCGCCGGTGGCATTCAGAGCCACGATGGAATTGACGATGGATTTTTCGTCGACGATTTCGCCGATCGGGGTGAAGTTGCCGTTGGCCTTGGTCAGGCGCGTGACCTGATGCGCGGCTTCGCGGGTCAGTGCGTCACGCAGCGGCGTATACGGGTTGACGAACGAAGCGCCAGGCAGGTGCAGGCCCATCACTTCCATCAGCAGTTGGTTGGTGTTGGCCGTGCCATAGAAGGTGCAGGTGCCGGGGCTGTGATAGGACTGCATCTCCGACTCCAGCAGCTCTTCGCGGCTGGCCTTGCCTTCGGCGTAGCGCTGGCGCACATCGGCCTTCTGCTTGTTGGAGATGCCCGACGGCATCGGCCCGCCCGGCACGAAGATCATCGGCAGGTGGCCGTAGCGCAGTGCGCCCATCATCAGGCCGGGCACGATCTTGTCGCAGATTCCCAGCATCAGTGCCGCATCGAACATGTTGTGCGACAGCGCCACTGCCGTGGACATGGCGATGACTTCACGGCTGAGCAGGCTCAGCTCCATGCCCGGCTCGCCCTGGGTTACGCCGTCGCACATCGCCGGGGTGCCGCCGGCGAACTGGCCGACCGAGCCGACTTCACGCAGGGCTTTCTTAATTTGTTCAGGGAAATGTTCGTAGGGCTGATGCGCCGAGAGCATGTCGTTATATGAAGAAACAATTGCCACGTTAGCGGCGTTCATCATGCGCAGGCTCTGTTTGTCTTCGGTGCCGCAACCGGCCACGCCGTGGGCGAAGTTGGCGCATTGCAGCTTGCCGCGCATCGGGCCGTCGCTGGCGGCGCCGCGAATGAGCGCAAGGTAAGCCTGGCGGGTGGCGCGGCTGCGGGCGATAAGCCGTTCGGTGACCTCAAGGACGCGGGGATGCATGTGTAGAACTCCAGGCTAACGGATGTGGCGACCTGAGTGTCTATGCTGATCAAACGCCCGCAGCGCATGGGATGGCAGGGTGTCGTTTGGATCATCGGACCAGTTGATTCAGGTCACTCGTTGTAGATTGAACAAAATATTGCCACTAAAAAGGCTTGTTTTCTATTTTTATGCGAATAATCTTGTAATTCTTACAACAAATCGACGACAGGCACTCTCCAATGACTCTTCGTATCGCAATCAATGGTTTTGGCCGTATCGGCCGTAATGTCCTGCGCGCACTGTATACCCAAGGCTACCGCCAGGATTTGCAGATCGTCGCCATCAATGATCTGGGCGACAGTTCGATCAATGCCCACTTGCTCAAATTCGACACCGTACACGGTACTTTCGATGCAGAGGTTGCCCACGATCAGGAAAGCCTGACCGTCAATGGCGACCGGATTGCCGTGAGTGCCATTCGCAACCCGGCCGAACTGCCGTGGGCCGCGCTGAACATCGACGTGGTGTTTGAATGCACCGGCCTGTTCACCGATCGCGCCAAGGCCGCCGCCCATATCACTGCCGGCGCGCGCAAAGTGATCATCTCCGCCCCCGCCAAGGGCGCAGACGCCACCGTGGTCTACGGCGTTAACCATGACATCCTGCGTCAATCCCATCAGATCATCTCCAACGCCTCGTGCACCACCAACTGCCTGGCGCCGGTGGCCCAGGTGCTGCACCGTGAACTGGGCATCGAAAGCGGCTTGATGACCACAATCCACGCCTACACCAACGACCAGAACCTGACCGACGTGTACCACACCGACCCGTACCGCGCGCGTTCGGCCACCCAGAACATGATCCCGAGCAAGACCGGCGCCGCCGAAGCGGTCGGCCTGGTGCTGCCGGAACTGGCGGGCAAACTGACCGGCATGGCCGTGCGGGTGCCGGTGATCAACGTGTCCCTGGTGGACCTCACCGTGCAACTGAAGAAAGAAGCCACGGCCGAGCAAGTCAACGCGCTGCTCAAGGACGCCAGCCAGCACTCCAAAATTCTCGGCTACAACACCCTGCCGCTGGTTTCCAGCGACTTCAACCACAACCCGCTGTCGTCGATCTTCGACGCCAATCACACCAAGGTCAGCGGTAAATTGCTGAAAGTGCTCGCCTGGTACGACAACGAGTGGGGCTTCTCCAACCGAATGCTGGATAACTGCCTGGCACTCTGTAACGCCGAGTAATGTAGTTTGCGTGGGAGGGGGGTTGCCTCCTCCCAATGTGGTTTTGGTGTAACGCAGAAAAGAATAGCCACTTGCCATTTGCGTTGATGATAAGCATTATCATTAACTGCCTATCGGTCTGGTATCACTGTGAGCCAATCTCGCTTCAACCATGTTTTTCTCACTCAACGGGCGATCCTGCTGCGCACCCTGCAACGGATGGTGCATAACCACAGCACCGCCGAAGACCTTCTGCAGGAAACCTACCTGCGCGTGACCCGGGCCCTGAGCGAGCGGCCGATCGATCATCTGGAACCTTTCGTCTATCAGACGGCGCGCAATCTGGCGCTGGATCACCTGCGCGCGCGCAAGATCCAGGCGCGCACCCTGCAGGAAGACGTACCGCTGCAAATCCTGCAAAGCGTTGCCGCGCCGATCACTACCCCCGAAGACGCGACCCAGGCCGAGCAACTGCTGGAGCATTTGAGCGTCAGCCTGGGTCAGTTGAGCGTCCGCCAGCAGCGGATATTCATCCTCAGCCGCCTGCACGGCTGCAGTTACCAGGAGATTGCCGACCAACTGGGGGTGTCGTTGAGTACGGTGCAGAAGGAACTGAAATTGATCATGGCGATCTGCGTAGGTGTGGCCGAAAGGTTGGATCAGTCTTAAGCTGCATCCCACAGAAGCGTCGACGCAAACCGTAGGAAAAATGAATAAAACGTGGCGAAGACCCGAGGAACACCGTGACGGACCCGAATAACGTGCGCCCCCTTGCGTTGGCGCATGAGGTGCTGCAAGACCCGGCGATGGACCAGGCTCTCGATTGGCTGATCGCCCTGCAGTGCCCGCAACCTGGCCAGCAGGCTGAATTCCAAGCCTGGCTGGCCTGCGATCCGGCCCATCGCGAAGCCTTCGAAAAAGCCCAGGCCGCTTGGGGTGGCGCGCCGGTGCACAGCGCCGCCGTAGCCCTGGCGGCGCCACGAGGGCCGAGTGTCTGGCGCCGTATTCGGCCCCACTGGAAACCGCTGGCCACCGCCGCCTTGCTGGTGATCGGGCTGTGCAGTTTCAGCAACCTGCCCGTGCGCCTGCAAGCCGACCACCTCACCGTGGTCGGCGAACGTCAGCGCCTGCAACTGGACGAGGGTGCCAACGTGTTGCTCAACACCAATTCGGCGTTTTCCAGCCGCATCCAGGACCAGCAGCGAATCGCGCGCCTGTACCAGGGCGAAGCGTTTTTCGACGTGGCCGCCAACCGTGGCCTGCCGCTGGAAATCGACGCCGGCCCGGTGCGTGCCAGCGTGCGCGACACCGCGTTCGCCGTGCGTTACCTCGATGGCGAGGCGCAAGTGCAGGTGCAGCGCGGCGACGTGGACCTGAGCAATACCTTCGACGATGCCCGGGTACGCCTGAGCGCCGGGCAAAGTATCCGCATCGGCCCCCAGGGCTTCGGTCAGCCGGGCAAACTGGACATCAACAAAGACCTGGCCTGGGTGCAGGGCCGGCTGATTTTCGAAAACTGCCCGATGAGCCAGGTGCTCGCCGAACTACGCCGCTATTATCCCGGCTGGATCGTCAACACCAATGAGCAGCTCGCCAGGGTCGCCGTCACCGGCAACTATCGCCTCGACCAGCCGCTGGACGTGGTGCGCTCGCTGGCCCACATCACGTCGGCCAAGCTTTCGGAATACCCGGCGCTGGTGATCCTCAACTAAATGAGAATAATTTTTACTCGATAGTCTGCGGTGGTACGTCTCGTCTTAGCCAATGCAACTGATTCCTATTTGGAAAGGTTCGCAACTATAAGATTCGTACCCCGGAGCGCTCTCGATGTCCTCTTGTTTCAACCGCCGGTCTTCTTCGCCCGTTCTGTCCTTGCTCACCGCCGCCATCCTGCTGGCCGGCCTGCCGGTTGCCAGCGCCACGGCCGCTGAACCGGCGCCGCGCAGCTACGGCAATTATCAATTCAGCATCGAACAGCAGCCACTGGTTTCGGCTCTCAACGCGTTTACCGCGGTGACCGGCTGGCAGGTCGGCCTGCCGGCGGAACTCGGCCAGGGCATGTCCTCTCCCGGCGTGCGCGGCCCGATGGCAGCGGAAAAAGCCCTGGACCGGCTGTTGGTGGGGACCAACCTGACCTATCGCAAACTGGGCAGCAATAACATCGTCCTGGAGCCACGCGCCGCCGGCAGCACGCTCAACCTGCAGCAAGTGACCATCAGCGCTACCCGTAACGCGCAGGACATCAGCAGCGTACCAAGCACCGTCAGCGTGCACGACCGCGAAGCACTCGACCGCCAGAACGTGAACACTATCCGCGACCTGGCCCGCTACGAACCCGGCGTCTCGGTGAGCGGTGCCGGCAGCCGTTCGGGCAACGCCGGTTTCAATATCCGTGGCATCGACGGCGACCGCATCCTCACCCAGGTGGACGGTGTGGAAGTACCGGACAACTTCTTCAACGGCCCCTACGCCAAAACCCGGCGCAACTACGTCGACCCCGAAATCGTCAAGCGCGTGGAGATTCTGCGCGGTCCGGCCTCGGCCCTGTACGGCAGCAGCGCCATCGGTGGCGCCGTGAGCTATTTCACCCTCGACCCGGAGGACATCATCAAGCCCGGCCAGGATGTCGGCGCGCGCCTGAAGACCGGCTACAGCTCCGCCGACGACAGCTGGCTGACCTCGGGCACCTTCGCCGGCCGCGTGGCGGACGTCGATGGCCTGCTGCACCTGAGCCAGCGCAACGGCCATGAAACCGAATCCTACGACGGCAACAACGCCACCGGCCTGGCCCGCACCGGCGCCAACCCGGAAGACGCACGCACCACCAACGTGCTGGCCAAGCTCGGGTGGAACTACGGCGACGATAACCGCCTGGGATTGACCTATGAAAAATACAAAGATGATCGCGACGTTAACCTGAAGAGCGCGGTAGGCGGCCCTTTCACCGGCGGCCGAGGCTTCAACTTCTACCGCGCCCGTTCGGGCAACGACACCATTACCCGGGAACGCTTGGGCCTTGAAAACCGCTTCGGCCTTGACTCACCGATTGCCGACCATATCAAGACCAGCCTCAACTACCAGATCGCCAAGACCGACCAGACCACGGCGGAAATCTACCAGCCATCACGCCGCGTCCTGCGTACCCGCGAAACGCTCTATGAAGAAAAACAGTGGGTCTTCGATGCACAACTGGATAAGGCTTTCAGCCTCGGCGCCACCGACCACCAGGTCACTTACGGCACGACGCTCAAACAACAGAAAGTCACCGGCTCCCGCGAAGGTGCCGCCACGTGCCTGGCGGTCGGCGCGGGCTGCACGGCCATTGGCGCCCCCAGCCCTTCCCCCAGCGACAGTGTGAAAAAGGCCAGTGACTTCCCGGACCCGACCATCAACACCTACTCGCTGTTCGCCCAGGACCAGATCGCCTGGGACAAGTGGACGTTCCTGCCCAGCGTTCGCTACGACTACACCCAGCTCAAGCCCAAATTGACCGAGGAATTCCTCAACACCGTGGACCCGAACCGGATCTACGATCACAGCGACAAAGAAAAAACCTGGCACCGCGTCACGCCGAAATTCGGCCTGACCTATGCCTTGACCGAGCAATACACCTGGTTCGGCCAATACGCCGAAGGTTTCCGCACGCCTTCGGCCAAAGCGCTGTATGGCCGCTTCGTAAACCTCGGTCAGGGCTACACCGTGGAGCCCAATCCCGACCTGAAGCCAGAGACCAGCAAAGGCATCGAGACCGGGATTCGCGGCCAGTTCGACGCGGGCTCCTTCGACATCGCGCTGTTCTACAACAAATACCGCGACTTCATCGATGAAGACGCGGTGGTTGCCGGCAGCACCGTCGAAGCCTTCCAGGCCAAGAACATCAAGCGCGCCACCATCAAGGGCGTGGAAGCCAAGGGCCGCCTGAACCTGGATGCCCTGGGCGCGCCGCACGGTCTTTACACTCAAGGCGCTATCAGCTACGCCCATGGCCGCAATGACGACAACGGCGAGCCGCTCAACAGCGTCAACCCGCTCAAAGGCGTATTCGGCCTGGGCTACGACCAGGATCGCTATGGCGCGCTGGTCAGTTGGACCCTGGTGAAGAAACAGGACCGCGTCGACAGCACCACCTTTTTCGCCCCCGACGGCAACACCAGCCGTGGCCCATTCAAGACGCCAGGCTTCGGGATCGTCGACCTGACCGGCTTCTACAAAGTCACCCGCGACGTGACCATCAACGGCGGCCTCTACAACCTTACCGACAAGAAGTACTGGAACTGGGACGACGTGCGCAGCTACGACGGCGTCGGTGAAGCCGGCGTGACCTCGCCGGCCAACCTGGACCGACTGACCCAGCCCGGCCGCAACGTGGCGATCAATGTGATCTGGGACATCTGACCACGCCAGCCTCACCTCGCCGAAATTTCAGTGACGAGGTGAGGATTTTTTACTGTGCTGCGTCTTCTTGTTCGTCTAGTTGATAACCACTCTCTTTAAGAGCAACCAGGCGCTCCCCTCTCAAGGACTTTTTCATGACCGCTTCCCCTACCGCAGAACGCCCAAGCCTGCGCTCCCAGCGCCTGAACCAGATCACCCACGCCCCGCACGCCAGGCTCGATGCACTGGTCAAGGCCCATGCGCCGTTTGAAAACCAGGCCAACTTCGCACGCTTTGTGGTGGCGCAGTACCTGTTCCAATCGGAACTGGTGGCGCTGTACACCGATCCCGAGCTGATCGAACTGGTGCCGGACCTGGCCGAACGTTGCCGCGCCGAAGCCGCCCGGCTCGATCTCGCCGACCTGGAGACCGACGTGCCGGCGCCGGTGGCCGGCGCGGTGAGCCACCCGAGCAAAGCCGAAGCCTTGGGCTGGCTGTTTGTGTCCGAGGGTTCCAAACTCGGCGCCGCGTTCCTGATCAAACGCGCCGTGGGCCTGGGCCTGAGCGAAACCTTCGGCGCCCGCCACCTGGCTGAGCCAGCAGGCGGACGTGCCGAAGGCTGGAAAAGCTTCACTCGCACCCTGGATGCACTGCACCTGAGCGCCGATGAAGAAGCCGCGGCGGAAAAAGGCGCGATTGACGCGTTTGTGCGCTTCACCGTTTTGCTGGAACAGGCGTACGCTAGCGCCCCTGAGCTGGCCTGATCGCCGATTTGAAATGCAATCGACTGCGGGAGGGGGCCTGCCCCCTCCACTTTTGTATTGGTTTGTTCCTGACGTTGCATACCCCATGACCCGCAAAACCCAATCCACCTCGAAAATCGCCCAGCTCCTCTTCGGCCTGCTGGCCTACGTCAGCCTGGGCATCGGGCTGGTGGCGATTGTGGTGCCGGGGTTGCCCACCACCGAATTCATCCTGCTGGCCGCCTGGGCCGCCACCAAAAGCTCACCGCGCCTGAGCGCGTGGCTGGAGAACCACCGCCTGTTCGGACCGATCCTGTTCAACTGGCGCAATGGCAAGATCATCGCGCGGCGCGCCAAGGTCAGCGCCACGGTGAGCATGCTGCTGTGCGCCGTCCTGATGCTGGTCATGCTCGACCATGGCTGGCCGGTTTACCTGGCAATCGTCGGCATGGGCCTGGGCAATCTGTGGATCTGGTCACGCCCTGAACGGCTGGCAGTGCCCGCACAGCAAAGGCTGTAGCTGTTTTCCTACCGTTTATCGCCTGCTGCTCATGAATCGACCCGTTGCGCCGATGTTTCAGACATAGCGCTGAATGGACTTGGCCCTGCCTTGCCCACCCAACACGTCCATTCGTGAGTGAACCTATGTTCGACACCCTCTCTATCCGCTTGAAAATCGTGCTGCTGTCCGGGCTCTGCCTGTTAGGGGTGATAGCGGTGGTGGTCGGCATCAACATCTACAACACCAACCAGAATGATCAGTTGGTCAGCGATTCAAGCTCGCGCATGCTCACCGACGGCGTTGAACAGTTGCTGCAGGCCAAGGCCGCGGAACAGGCGGTGCAGTTGCAGAAAACATTCGGCGACAGCCTGTTGGCGCTGACCGCGCTGTCCGACCAGATCAAAGACCTGCGCATCCAGGCCAGCAAACGTGGCCTGGAAGCCGGCGCACTGCGCGAGGACATCAACCAGAGCCTGAAAACCACGTTCGATCGCAACAGCAAGGTGCTGGGTTTCTGGCTGTCATTCGAACCCAACGCCCTGGATGGCAAGGACAGCGAATTCCTCGACGACAAGGCGCGCGCGTCCAATGAAAAAGGGCGTTTCTCCAGCTATTGGAGCCGTGCCGGCGGCGAAGGCCTGAACACCGTGATGGTCGAAGAGGACCTGAACAAGACGACCCTCACCCTCAGCGGGACGCCCTACAACATTTGGTATACCTGCCCACGAGACACCCGCAGCACCTGCCTGCTGGACCCGTATGAAGATACGGTGGGAGGCCAAAAGGTACTGATGACCACCATCGCCTCGCCGCTGATCGTGGAGGGCAAACTGATCGGCGTCGTCGGTGTGGACATTGCCCTGACGGCCCTGCAAGCGACCACCGACGCCGCACAGAAAGACCTGTTCAATGGCGCGGCGCACCTGGAGATTCTTTCCAGCACCGGCCTGATTGCCGCCTACAGCGGCGAACCGGCCAGGGTCGGCAAGAACCTGATCGATACCCTTGGCGAAGAAGGCAAGGAAATCGTGCAATTGCTGGCAAGTGACAACCGCATGATCCGCGAACAGGGCGATACCATTCGCGCCGTGTACCCGGTCAAGCCACTTGCAGATGCCAAGCCGTGGGGTGTGGTGATCAAGCTCCCCAAAAGCGTGATGCTCGCCGATAACGTCAAGCTCCAGGCGGTGCTCGACGAAGCCCAGGCCAGCGGCACGATCAAGGCGCTGCTGGTAGCGGCCGCAGCCGGCTTGCTCGGCCTGCTGCTGATCTGGCTCACCGCCACCGGCGTAACCCGTCCGATCAACAGCGTGGCGGCCATGCTCAAGAACATCGCCAGCGGTGAAGGCGACCTTACCCAGCGCCTGGCCTACGCCAAGAAGGACGAACTGGGCGAGCTGGTGAACTGGTTCAACCGCTTCCTCGACAAGCTGCAGCCGACCATCGCGCAGATCAAGCAAAGCATCACCGAAGCCCGTGGCACGGCGGACCAGTCGTCGGCCATCGCCCGCCAGACCAGCGAAGGCATGCAGGTGCAGTTCCGCGAAATCGACCAGGTGGCCACCGCTTCCAACGAGATGAGTGCCACGGCCCACGACGTCGCCAACAGCGCCTCCAATGCCGCCAGCGCGGCGCGCGGTGCCGACCAGTCGGCGCGTGAAGGCATGCAGATTATCGAGAAGAGCACCCGCGACATCACCACCCTGGCCGACGAAGTCAGCAAGGCGGTGGGTGAAGTCGAAGCGCTGGCGGTCAACAGCGAGCAGATCGGCTCAGTGCTGGAGGTGATCCGCAGCATTGCCGAGCAGACCAACCTGCTGGCGTTGAACGCGGCAATCGAAGCGGCACGTGCAGGGGAAAGCGGCCGTGGTTTCGCGGTCGTCGCCGACGAAGTCCGTAACCTGGCCAAGCGCACCCAGGACTCGGTGGAGGAGATTCGCCAGGTGATCGAACGTATCCAGAGCGGCACCCGTGGCGTGGTGGCGACCATGCATTCCAGCCAAAACCAGGCCCAGAACAACGCCGGGCAGATCCATCAGGCCGTACAGGCCCTGGGCAAGATCAGCGACGCGGTCACGGTGATCAGCGACATGAACCTGCAGATCGCCAGCGCCGCCGAGCAGCAAAGCGCTGTGGCCGAAGAGGTCAACCGCAACGTCTCGGCGATCCGCACCGTGACCGAAACCCTCACCGGCCAGGCGACCGAATCGGCGGCCATCAGCAGCCAGCTCAATGCATTGGCCAGCCAGCAGATGAAGCTCATGGATCAGTTCAAAGTTTAAGAAACACCACGGGACCAATGTGGGAGGGGGCTTGCTCTAATGCCAGTCAGTTAAGGGCTCAGATGATCCAGCCCAGGCAATGACTATCAACAGTGGGAGGGGGCTTGCCCCCGATAGCGATGTGTCAGCTACAGATAAGTTGACTGACACACTGCAATCGGGTGCAAGCCCCCTCCCCCCATTGTCAAAGACCCGTCCAAGCCTGCACAAATGCCGCCACATCTTCCTTCGGCGCCGTACGCGGCGGGTTCTGCGGTGTGCCCAGATAGAGGAAGCCAATCACTTCCTCATTCGCCGCCAGCCCTAAACCCTTGGCAACGTGAGCCGAGTAGGACAATTCGCCGGTGCGCCACACCGCACCGATGCCTTGGGCGTAGGCCGCCAGTAGAATGCCATGGGCCGCGCAGGCCGCTGCCAGCAACTGTTCGGATTTGGGCACCTTGAAGTGCTCCTGCAGGCGCGCGATCACCACCACCACCAGCGGCGCGCGCAACGGGCCGTTCTGGGCTTTGTCGATGACCGCCTGCGGGGCTTCGGGGTCCTGCAGGCGCGCGGCTTCAGCCAGCAGCGTGCCCATCTGTTCACGGGCCGAGCCTTCGACGGTGAGAAAGCGCCACGGACGCAGTTGGCCGTGGTCCGGCGCTCGCATGGCCGCAGCGAAAAGCACCTCGCGCTGCGCCTGGGTCGGTGCCGGCTCCAGCAAACGCGGCACGGAAACACGGTTGAGCAAAGCGTCGAGAGCCTGCATTGGCCACCTCCAGAAAAAAATGTGCGGTCATTCTAGCGGGAATGGTCCGTGAGTCCATCAAACGATAATTGCTCTTATTCAATCCGCCCTGCCCTGTTAGACTTTGCGCCCATCTTTTTCGCATTCGTCCAGGAAACTCGATGTTCCGTTCGCTTTTTCGTCTGTGCGTCGCCTTCATGGCCCTGGGCCTGGTTGCGTGCGACGACGCCCCGCGTTTCACTCAGGCTGAGCCCGGTGAAGCGCGAGCCGGCGGCGCAGCGACGGTGAACAAAAACGACCAGAATGCGTTTTCCCTGCCCTCCGCCAACCTGTCGCCCACGCGCCGCCTGGACTTCAGCGTCGGCAACAGTTTTTTCCGCAGCCCCTGGGTGATCGCGCCGTCCACCACCACCGCCCGCGATGGCCTGGGCCCGCTGTTCAACACCAATGCCTGCCAGAACTGCCATATCAAGGACGGCCGCGGGCACCCGCCGCTGGCCGACGCGCCCAACGCCGTGTCCATGCTGGTGCGCCTGTCGATACCGGATGCTGCACCCTACGCCAGGCTGATCGAGCAGTTGGGCGTGGTGCCGGAGCCCGTGTACGGCGGGCAACTGCAGGACATGGCCGTGCCGGGTGTCGTACCGGAAGGCAAGGTGCGCGTCGACTACACACCGGTCAATGTGACCTTCAAGGACGGCACCGTGGTGGAACTGCGCAAGCCGGACCTGCAAATCACCCAACTGGGCTACGGCCCGATGCACCCCGACACGCGCTTCTCGGCCCGCATCGCGCCGCCGATGATCGGCCTGGGCCTGCTCGAAGCGATCAGCGACGCGGATATCCTGCGCAACACCGACCCGAAAACCGCCGACAACGAAGCCATTGTCGGGCGGCCGAATTGGGTCTGGGACGACGCCCAGCAGAAAACCGTGCTGGGCCGGTTCGGCTGGAAAGCCGGGCAACCCACGCTCAATCAACAAAATGTTCACGCGTTCTCTGGTGATATGGGCCTCACCACCACCCTGAGACCCTTCGATGACTGCACCGACGCCCAAGTCGCCTGCAAACGGGCGCCCAACGGCAATGGCCCCGATGGCGAGCCGGAAGTCAGCGATAACATCCTGCGCCTGGTGCTGTTCTATACCCGTAACCTGGCCGTGCCCGTGCGCCGGGACGTCAACGCGCCGCAGGTGCTGGCCGGGAAAAACCTGTTCTATCAGGCCGGCTGCCAGGGCTGCCATAAGCCCACGTTCACCACCGCCGCCGATGCCGCCGAGCCTGAGCTGGCGAACCAGACCATCCGCCCGTACAGCGACCTGTTGCTGCACGACATGGGCGAAGGCCTGGCCGATCGGCGCAGCGAATTCAAGGCCGGTGGCCGCGACTGGCGCACACCGCCGTTGTGGGGTATCGGTTTGACGCAAACCGTAAGCGGTCATACCCAGTTTCTGCATGACGGCCGCGCCCGCAACCTGCTCGAAGCCGTGCTCTGGCATGGCGGTGAGGCCCAGGCGGCGCAGCAGCATGTGTTGTCCTTCAATGCCGAGCAGCGCGCTGCGTTGCTGGCGTTCCTGAACTCTTTATAAGCTTCGCCCCAATTACAGAAGGGAGCTCGACATGTTCCGTCCCAAGTTGTTGTTCACCAGCCTGGCCGCCCTTGCCCTCGGTGCGTGCTCGCCCCAGGACCCGCAGGCCGTGACCTCGGCGGCGATCGCCAAGCAAGTGATCCTGCCCACCTACAGCCGCTGGGTGGAAGCCGACCGCCAATTGGCGGTCAGCGCATTGGCCTATTGCCAAGGCAAGGAAAGCCTGGACACCGCCCGCGCCGACTTCCTGCACGCACAAAAAGCCTGGGCCGAACTGCAGCCGCTGCTGATCGGCCCGCTGGCAGAAGGCAATCGCGCCTGGCAAGTGCAGTTCTGGCCGGATAAAAAGAACCTGGTGGGTCGCCAGGTCGAGCAACTGGTGGAGGCCCAGCCGCAGATCGACGGCGCCGCCCTGGCCAAGTGCAGCGTGGTGGTGCAGGGCTTGTCGGCTTACGAATACATCCTCTACGACGCCAGGACCGACCTCGCCGACGACGCCCGGAAAGCCCGCTACTGCCCGCTGCTGGTGGCTATCGGTGAGCGCCAGAAAGCCCTGGCCGAAGAGATCCTGGCCAGCTGGAACAGCACCGACGGCATGCTCGCGCAAATGAGCAAGTTCCCTAACCAGCGTTACGCCGATTCCCACGAAGCGATCGCCGATCTGCTGCGGGTGCAAGTGACCGCACTGGACACCCTGAAGAAAAAGCTCGGCACGCCCATGGGCCGCCAGACCAAAGGCATCCCGCAGCCGTTCCAGGCCGATGCGTGGCGTAGCCAGTCGTCGCTGCAAAGCCTGGAGGCCAGCCTCGCGGCCGCCCAGACCGTGTGGGTCGGCGTCGACAATAAAGGCCTGCGTGGCTTGCTGCCGGCGGATCAGAAAGCCTTGGCCGACAAGATCGACGCCGCCTACGCCGCGTCCCTTAAACTGTTCGCCAGCAACCAGCGCAGCCTCAACGAACTGTTGAACGATGACGCCGGGCGCCAGCAGCTGAACGATCTCTACGACAGCCTCAACGTGGTCCATCGCCTGCACGAAGGTGAGCTGGCCAAGGCGCTGGGGATCCAACTGGGCTTTAACGCCAACGACGGTGACTGATGATGCTCAGGCGACAGGCTTTGGCGCTCGGTAGCGTGCTGCTCAGCGCACTTACGTTGGGTGGCTGGACGCTGTTCAAGCAGAAGGGCAGCGGCCCGCTGCTGCTGTCGGCACGTGACGATACGGACGGCAGGCACTACGCCGTGGGCTTTCGCTTGGACGGCAAGCAGGTGTTCGCTACCCAGGTTGGCCAGCGCTGCCACGACATTATCAACCACCCCACGCTGCCGATTGCGCTGTTCGTTGCCCGTCGCCCTGGCACCGAGAGTTACCTGATCGACCTGCGCGACGGCGCGCTGCTGCAAACCATCACCTCGAATGCCAATCGCCACTTCTATGGCCACGCGGTAATCCACAAGAGCGGCGAGTGGCTGTACGCCACCGAAAACGATACGTCCGACCCCGGCCGTGGCCTCCTTGGCGTGTATAAGTTCGAGGGCGAGCGCCTGGTGCACAGCGCCGAGCTGTCCACCCACGGCATCGGCCCGCACCAGGTCTCATGGATGCCCGACGGTGAAACCCTGGTGGTGGCCAACGGAGGCATTCGCACCGAAGCGGAAAGCCGCGTGGAGATGAACCTCAACGCCATGGAGCCGAGCCTGGTGCTGATGCGCCGCGACGGCACACTGATCAGCAAGGAAACCCTGGGCCAGCAGATGAACAGCGTGCGCCATATGGGCATCGCCAGCGATGGCACGATTCTCACCGGGCAGCAGTTCATGGGCCCGTCCCAGGAGCGCTCCGAACTGCTGGCGATCAAGCGCCCAGGCCAACCGTTCATGGCTTTTCCGGTGGCCGACGCGCAACTGCAGGCCATGGGGCATTACACCGCCAGCGTGGCCGTGCACAGCGAGTTGCGCCTGGTGGCCCTGACGGCGCCACGCGGCAATCGCTTCTTTATCTGGGACATGGACAGCGGCGAGCTGTGCCTGGACGGTCCGCTGCCGGACTGCGCGGGTGTGGGCGCGGTGGCGGATGGGTTCGTGGTCACCTCGGGCCAGGGCCGGTGCCGCTTCTACGATTGCCGGCAGGCCCCGTTGGTGGCTAAACCCTTGGAATTGCCGGCCGGGCTTTGGGATAACCACCTGCACTTGGCGTGAACGCCAGCCGGCAGCCTGGAAAAAACGCAAAAAAAAGGGCCTCGCATCGCAAGGCCCTGTTCGGGAGGTTTAAACGTTTCAACTTTGAGGCCTCATTCCTTGAGACAGACCGAACATGAACAGCAGCAGTTCATGATCGGGCTTGGCCGCCGTGCTCGCCTTGGCGACACGCGGCAACAGGCATTGCGCGCCGCCCTGCGACGCGCTGAGTACCTGAGTACGAGGCTGCTCCCAGGCGGCCAGCGCCAAGGCTGCCACGCCCAACGCTCCCACCAGGAACAAACCTCGCGCTATTTCTAGCTTCATCTGGTTAAACCCTTGATAGCGCTGCCAAACGCCGTCTCATAAAAGTAGCTGAGTTTTTCCCAGTCGGCGCTGCTCCACGACGAATGGCGACGCAGTTGCAGCATGTCATGGGACGCCGCCCGATAAGCGGTCAGGCGCTGGCGGCATTTTTCAAAATCCAGCAGCGCCACTTCTACCGTGGCCGAGTCACCCTCGCCTGTCACCCGCGCAAAGATATGCTTGATGTACAGGCAGCCGTGCTGCCAACGCCCCTTGTGCATGCGCGCCAGGGTGGTCGCCACTTCCTTGAGCAGACGTTCGTGCACCTGCTCGCCGTACTGCTCACGGCCACCGGCGGCGTACCATTTTTCGATTTCGTCGAAACCATCCAGCGAAGCCGTCACCAACAACGCCTTCCATTGATGCTCGGGATCGCGACGTGCTTCGCAGAAGACCATTTCCGGCACCCGCACATCCAGCAGGCGCAAGCCCTTCAAAGCATCACGCTCACGCAGCACCGTGGGGCGCCCGAAGGGATGCAGCCAACTGCGATAAATATGCCCGGTCTGTCGCTTGCTGTAGAGCAAACGACCACTGGCGGTCTTGATTCGCTGTACCCCACTTTCACCACCGCGACGACGATTGGGCTCTTCCACCCACTCGCCTTGCTGACGCCAGAAATAATCGAAGCGTTCTTCTGGAGCTACGTGACTGCCTGCTACGCACTCAACTGCCATCCTGTTACCTCTTGCGTAATACGTATACCCGCCACATGGCGTAGAGCGGTATGAAGTCCAGGGATTCCTGAACGCGAAAACCCGCCTGCTCGAATTCTGCTTCTACAGTAGCAGCCGGTAACACAAACCTGTTTTGGTAACCTTCCTGCTCACCTTTCCTACGACGACGCGCTTCCGAACGCTTGCGCTTCCACGCCTTGAAATTGCCGTCAACCCACAGTGAGATGATCACGCTGTCTCGGGTAACTCGCTGAAACTCCCGCAGTATCGCCAGGCGATGCGCCGGATCACCTATGTGGTGCAGCAAGCGCATGCAAAAAATGCTGTCGACCGCGTTATCTGGCAAATCAATATCAAAGGCTGAAGTCTGCAAAGGCCGTACCCGTTTCACCACCTCTGCCGGTTGGGCGCCGGTTGCTATCTTCAACATCGAAGCGGAATTATCGGCGCCAATAATGATTCGGTTGGGCTTTTCCGCCAGCAGCGGCCAGAAACGGCCGGCGCCACACGGCAAGTCCAAAACCAAACCGGGCTCGCCCGCCATCGCCAGCGCGCCTCGGGCCAATTGCTCGTCGCGTTTGTGGGACAACCGGCGCGCCAGATTGTCCTGATGCTTGAGCAAATATTTCTGAGCGTGCTGATCGTCGTACTTTTCGGAAAATTCGAGTTTGATCGGGGTAGGCATCAACAGGTCTCCAATGACTGATGCCTACAAACTATTCAGCGATACGTGATCGCCAGGTCAACTCGTTGTGAAAATCTTGTCCTGTCCAACTTCATACATTTCAAGACTTTACAAAGACAATCAATAGCAAGTCGCCATCTTCGCCGAATAACGGCGGCTTATGGCAGGATAGCGGCAGCAGACGCGGTCAAGGCTTGACCTGACTCAACTCAACGTGAAAGCGGCAACCGTTGGGTTCCATGGTACTGAGGCTGACACTCCAGCCCTGGTTCTCGCAGATCCGCTGCACCAGTGACAGGCCCAGCCCCAGGCCTTCACCGCGCTTCTCACTGCCACGCACGAACGGTTCGAACATGGCCTCGCGTTTTTCTTCGGGGATACCGACACCGCTGTCTTCCACCACGAAACCGGTAGGTTCCAGGGTCAGGCGGATAAAGCCCTGCTCGGTGTAATGCAAGGCGTTGCGCAGCAGGTTGCCCATTACGGCGTGCAGGAAGGTGGTGTTGTAGCGTGTGTCCAGAGGGCTGCCCGGTTGATAGATCAGTTGCAGGCCCTTCTGCTCGATGGGTTCGCGCCAGATCCCGAGCAAGTCCTCCGCCACCTGGGTGAGGCTTACCTGGGGCGACATGGTGGACTCGCTGTGTTGCGCCCGCGCCAGCATCAGGAAGGTTTGCACCAGCTCGCGCATTTCTTCGCAGGCCCTGGCGATACGCAGCACCTGGTTACGTCCACGCTGATCGATGGCCGGATTTTCCAGCAGCAATTCGCAGGAACTGGCCAGGACCATCAGGGGGGTGCGCAACTCGTGGCTTACGTCGCTGGTGAACAACTGCTCACGGGACAGCGCCTGGCGCAGTCGGCCCAATGTGGCGTCGAAGGCCACGGCCAATTCGCCCACTTCGTCAGCCGCATAGTCCGGCGCCAGAGGCGGTGCCAGGCCCAGCAACTGGTCACGGTGACGCACCTGGCGAGCCAGGCGCACCACCGGCGCCATTACCTTGCGCGCCAGCACCCATCCCAGGAACACCGCCAGCGCCAGGCTGAGCACAAAGCCCACCAGGACCACGGCGAACAGCACCCGCTCACGCTCTTCGAAGTCACTTTGGTCCTGCAGCAGCACATAGCGCCGACCGTCGATCACTTCGACCATGGCGTGGTACGACAGCGACTCGCGAAACACCTCGTGAAAGCCCGGTTCCAGATGACGCAAATCCTTGGGCAATTCAAAGTCGCCACGGCCGCCGCTGAAATAGAACAGTTGGTCCGGCTCGGGTCGATGACTCCAGTCTTCGACGCTGTCCATCAGCAGCAAGCGTTGCAGGTCACCGCCCAGGCCCGCTGAAATCAACTTCTCTTCCACCAGGTGCACCGTCGCAACGATGCCCATGGCGAAGGCGCCCGCCACCAGTGCGCTCATCAAGGCAAACGCGATGATGATCCGCTGGGCAAGGCTTTGCTTAAACTCCATCGCGACCCTCGGCCAGGCGGTAACCCACGCCGTGCACCGTGTGCAGCAATGGCTTGGCAAACGGTTTGTCGATCACCTGGCGCAGTTGGTGGACATGGCTGCGCAGGCTGTCGCTGTCCGGGCAATCATCGCCCCACAGCGCTTCTTCGAGAATTTCGCGGCGCAGCACATGGGGGCTTTTCTGCATCAGCACCGCCAGCAGCTTCAGGCCGACCGGGTTGAGCTTGAGCAGGCGCCCGTCGCGCGTCACTTCCAGGGTGTCGAGGTCGTAGCTCAGGTCGCCCACTTGCAACGCGCGGCGCCCGCCACCCTGGGCACGACGCAGCACCGCTTCGATGCGCGCGGCGAGTTCCGACAGGGCAAATGGCTTGAGCAGGTAGTCATCGGCGCCGGACTTGAAACCCTGCAGCCGGTCGTCCAACTGATCGCGCGCGGTGAGCATGATCACCGGCGTATCACGACGCGCATCTTCGCGCAGGCGTTTGCACAAGGTGTAGCCATCGATGCCCGGCAGCATGATGTCGAGCACGATCAGGTCGTAGTGTTCGGTGGCGGCCAGATGCAGGCCCGACAGCCCGTCCTGCGCACAGTCGACGGTGTAGCCCTTCAGCCCCAGGTAGTCCGCCAGGTTGGCCAGAATATCGCGGTTGTCTTCAACCAATAAAATTCGCATGGGCAGTGTCTCCGTACGCGGTAACGGCCGTGTTGGCTCGCGCAGCTTAAGGCCAAGTCGGGCTCAGGGATAGACCTCCAGGGCGCGTGGATCAAGGTTTTCAATCAAATTGAGAGGGCAACGAGTTTTTCACTATAGCTTCACAAACTGACTACAGTGTCAGGACGACCATCGCCTCCCATTTATATAAGGAACATAGACATGGGTTTGGTCAAAACTGCGCCAATGCGCTATTTGCTGTTGATAACCGGTGCCTGGTTACTGATTTTCCTGGTCACCCGTGCCGTGCTGTTGCTGACTCACTTGGACGAAGTCGGCGGTAACCTGCTGCCGGTGTTCGGCGTGGGGTTGCTGTATGACCTGGGGTTTCTTGCCTACGCAGCGCTGCCGCTGGGACTGTACGTGCTGCTATGCCCGCCGGGCCTGTGGCGTCGTCGCGGCCACCGCTGGTTTTTGCAGGCGGTACTCACGGTCAGTCTCTTCGCAATGCTGTTTACCTCGGTCGCCGAATGGCTGTTCTGGGACGAGTTCGGGGTGCGCTTCAACTTCATCGCCGTCGACTACCTGGTGTATTCCGACGAAGTGTTGAACAACCTGCTGGAGTCCTACCCGATCGGCAAACTGCTCAGCTTATTGGCAATGCTGGCCATTGTGTTGAGCCTGGCTTTGCGTAAAGCGTTCAATGCCGCCACGGCCTCACCACTGCCACCGTTGCGCGGCCGCTTGTTCAACGCGGTGGTGCTGGTGCTGGCCGTCGGCCTCAGCCTGCAGTTGATCAGTCAGAACAGCCCCCGCGCCCAGGGCGGCAATGCCTACAAAAACGAGCTGGCCAGTAATGGCCCATATCAGTTTTTTGCAGCCTTTCGTAACAACGAACTGGATTACTCGCAGTTCTACAAAAGCCTGCCGACCGACGTGGTCGCCCGCCAGTTGCGCGCCGAACTCAGCGAGCCCAACGCCCGCTTTATCGGCCAGGACCCGCTGGATATCCGCCGGTCCATCAGCCACTCCAGCCCGCCGAGCACGCCCAATATCGTGCTGGTAACCATCGAAAGCTTCAGCGCCAAATACATGGGCAGCAATGGCGACGGGCGCAATCTCACGCCGAACCTCGACGCGTTGCGAAAACAAAGCCTGTATTTCAA
Organism: Pseudomonas quebecensis; assembly: GCF_026410085.1. Classification (NCBI taxonomy): domain Bacteria; kingdom Pseudomonadati; phylum Pseudomonadota; class Gammaproteobacteria; order Pseudomonadales; family Pseudomonadaceae; genus Pseudomonas; species Pseudomonas quebecensis. The sequence goes on along the minus strand of NZ_CP112866.1, from coordinate 869,732 downwards.
TAACTTCTACGCCACCGGCACCCGCACAGACCGGGGCCTGGAAGCAATCACCCTGGCGATCCCTCCTACGCCGGGACGCTCGATCGTCAAACGCATCGGCCGTGAAAGCGGTTTCGCCAGCCTCGGGCAACAGCTCACCGCCGTCGGTTATGACAGCGTATTCGTGTACGGTGGGCGCGGTTACTTCGATAACATGAACGCGTTTTTCAGCGGCAACGGTTACCGCGTGGTCGACCAGAGCAGCGTACCCGAGGCCGAAATCTCGTTTAAAAACGCCTGGGGCATGGCCGACGAAGACCTGTACAAACAAACCCTGAAACTGGCCGACGCCGATTACGCCAAGCGGCAACCGTTCCTGCTGCAATTGATGACTACCTCCAACCATCGCCCTTACACCTATCCGGATGGGCGCATCGATATCAAATCCGGGAATGGCCGCGACGGCGCGGTGAAATACACCGACCATGCCATCGGTGAATTCCTCGACGCGGCACGTCAGAAGCCCTGGTTCGACAACACGATCTTTGTGTTCGTCGCCGATCACACGGCCGGCAGCGCGGGCAAGGAAGACTTGCCCATCACCAACTACCAGATTCCGCTGTTCATCTATGCGCCCAAACTGATCGACCCACGGGAGTCCGCGCAACTGGCCAGTCAGATCGACCTGGCGCCGACCCTGCTGGGCCTGATCAACCTGAGCTACGAGTCGACGTTCTTCGGCCGCGACTTGCTTCAGGATAACCCGCTGCCGCCGCGCGTGGTGGTCGGCAATTACCAGCATCTGGGGCTGTTCGACGGCAAGGACCTGGCCATTCTCAGCCCGCGCCTGGGTCTGCGTCGCCACGACCAGGCCTTGGCTGAAAGCCAGGAGTCGCGAGTGGGCAGTGATGATCCCTTGATCCAGCGAGCAATCACCTATTACCAGGCCGCCAGCTACGGGTTCAAACAACAGTTGTTGAGTTGGAAAGCGCCCCAGGAGACGAGCCCACGGCTGACCGAGCGCTAAGCCAGCTCATGACCCCCAAGCAATAAAAAAGCCCCGCCTGCATCACTGCAGGCGGGGCTTTTTCAGTACGGGGGTAAGGCTGGCTTACATCATGCCGCCCATGCCACCCATGCCGCCCATGTCTGGCATACCGCCGCCAGCCGAGCCTTCTTTCTTCGGTGCATCAGCGATCGCCGCTTCGGTGGTCAGGATCAGACCGCCAATGGAGGATGCTGCCTGCAGCGCCGAACGGGTTACCTTGGTTGGGTCCAGGATGCCCATTTCGATCATGTCGCCGTAGACGCCAGTCGCAGCGTTGTAACCGTAGTTACCTTTGCCGTTCTTGACTTCGTTGACCACAACGCTTGGCTCGTCGCCGGAGTTGGCAGCGATCTGGCGCAGTGGTGCTTCAACAGCGCGACGCAGTACAGCGATGCCGACGTTCTGGTCAGCGTTGTCGCCGGTCAGGTCAGTCAGGGCTTCCAGGGCACGGATCAGCGCAACGCCACCGCCAGGTACCACACCTTCTTCAACGGCTGCACGGGTTGCGTGCAGGGCGTCTTCAACGCGGGCCTTCTTCTCTTTCATTTCAACTTCGGAACCGGCGCCAACCTTGATCACTGCAACGCCGCCGGACAGCTTGGCCAGACGCTCTTGCAGTTTTTCACGGTCGTAGTCCGAGGAAGTTTCGGCAACCTGGGCACGGATCTGGTTGATGCGCGACTCGATGTCGCCTTCAACGCCGGCACCGTCAACGATGATGGTGTTTTCCTTGGACAGGGTCACACGCTTGGCGCTACCCAGGTTTTCCAGGGTGGCGCTTTCCAGGCTCAGGCCGATCTCTTCGGAGATAACGGTACCGCCGGTCAAGACGGCGATGTCCTGCAGCATGGCCTTGCGACGATCGCCGAAGCCTGGCGCCTTGACGGCGGCGACTTTGACGATGCCACGCATGTTGTTCACAACCAGAGTCGCCAGGGCTTCGCCTTCAACGTCTTCGGCCACGATCAGCAGTGGGCGACCGGCTTTGGCAACAGCTTCCAGCACCGGCAGCATTTCGCGGATGTTGGAGATTTTCTTGTCGACCAGCAGGATCAGCGGGCTGTCCAGCTCGGCAACCATGGTGTCAGGCTTGTTGACGAAGTAAGGAGACAGGTAGCCGCGGTCGAACTGCATGCCTTCTACAACCGACAGTTCGTTTTCCAGGCCCGAGCCTTCTTCAACGGTGATCACGCCTTCTTTACCGACTTTTTCCATGGCTTCGGCAATGATGTCGCCGATGGAGTTGTCGGAGTTGGCGGAGATGGTACCCACCTGAGCGATGGCCTTGGTGTCGGCGCATGGCTTGGACAGGTTCTTCAGCTCTTTGACGATGGCGATGGTCGCCTTGTCGATACCGCGCTTCAGGTCCATCGGGTTCATGCCGGCAGCAACGGCCTTGAGGCCTTCGTTGACGATCGACTGAGCCAGAACGGTGGCGGTGGTGGTGCCGTCGCCTGCGTCATCGTTGGCACGGGAGGCAACGTCTTTGACCAGCTGCGCGCCCATGTTTTCGAAACGGTCTTCCAGTTCGATTTCTTTGGCGACGGAAACGCCGTCCTTGGTGATGGTCGGAGCGCCGAAGCTCTTCTCGATGATCACGTTACGGCCTTTCGGGCCCAGGGTCGCTTTTACTGCGTCAGCCAGAACGTTGACACCAGTGAGCATTTTCTTGCGGGCGGAGTCGCCGAATTTAACTTCTTTAGCAGCCATGATCGATATTCCTTAAATACTTTGACGTAACGGGAAAATGAGCGGGAAATCAGCCTTCCAGTACAGCGAGAATTTCGTTCTCAGCCATTACCAGCAGGTCTTCGCCGTCGACTTTCACAGTGTTGCTACCGGAGTAAGGGCCGAAAACAACCTTGTCACCCACTTTCACGGCCAGCGCGCGTACTTCACCGTTCTCCAGGGTCTTGCCCGGACCCGCAGCGACGATCACACCGTGGTTGGCTTTTTCAGCAGCCGAACCTGGCAGAACGATGCCGCCAGCGGTTTTCTTTTCTTCTTCGCTGCGACGGATGACGACGCGGTCGTGCAGAGGACGAAGCTTGCTCATTGTCGATCTCTCCTAATTGTGTTTTTCATCGGCCGGTATCAATTCCGGCGGGTTAAATTCCGGCGGTGCCGGTCGCGGTTCGCTGAGCGAAACGCGGAAGTCTGTCTAGTGTCACCACCAGAAACCTTGCGGTGACCGTTACATAAGGGCGCCTGTGCTTATTACAAGGGCCCGCGAATGAAATTTTTTATGTCCAGGGAGCCGGTAAATGCAGCACGGCACCTGAAGGTGCCGTGTGGGTGGGGGTTATTTGCCGTCGCGGTGCTCGAACTCGCCTTCGATCACATCGCCTTCACGGCCCAGAGGCTGGCGCGGGGCCGGGCCACCACGAGGCTGCAGGTCGTCGGCGAACGCACGCTGGCGAATCGCGGCCTCTTCGGCGCGCTGGCGCATTTTGCCGGCCAGCAATTTGCGGGTGACCGGCAGCAGCATCACCAGACCGACTGCGTCGCTGATGAAACCCGGCAGGATCAACAGCCCACCGGCCAGGGCCATCATCAGGCCTTCCAGCATGGTCTGGGCGGGCAACTCGCCGCGGTTCAGGCTTTCCCGGGCACGTAATGCCGTAGCCAGTCCGGCGACGCGCAGCACTAGAACGCCAAGCATCGAGCCTAGAATGATCAACAGCAATGCCGGGAAAAACCCGATCGCACTGCTGACCTGAACGAAGACGAACAGCTCCAACACCGGGAACAGCAGAAAGAGCAATAAAAAAGGGCGCATCAAATGGTTCCTCAACGCAAGAATGCCTTGCCAGTCCACCTTAGATGACGTCGCCGTTTCGTGAATTCAAGCGTCGGAAGCCGTTTTTTTCGGCCAGGCAGCGGCATGAGCCAATGAAACCAGGGCTTCGCGCACCTGTGTCGGCGTGTTGCAAGACGTTGCGAACGGCAGCCAGTGCAACGACTGACCAATGCGCAGGTGCATGCCCTCACTGTCGATCCCGGCCAACTGCGCGGGCTCGCCGGCAGGCAAATCGGCAAGTGCCACGTAATGCGCAATCGCCTTGGCATGGTCGCTGTTCATGTGCTCGACCATGCTGCGCTCGGCCGTGCCGGCGAAAGGGTTGGCCAGGGTCAGCTGATCAAGCCAATGGATCGCGCCGAACCCGCCTATATAGCGGTGACGCACCGGCTTGAGCACCCAGAAATCAAAATCGTGCGCCTTGTGGTAGTTGGCCGACTCGGGAAAGTAGCGGTAGTAGCGTTCGGCCGCTGCCTCGACGGCGGTGGCGTCCTGCAGTTTTTCGGCTTCGGCCAGGTAGGTCAGGCGCCCCACTGCCTGCACATCGTCCGCCTCGCGCTCGCCGACCAGCAGAGAACACTTGGGATCTTTTTGCAGGTTATGGGTGTGCTGGGCGATACGGCTGATCAGAATCAATGGCCGGCCCTGCTCGTCCAGGCAGTACGGCACCACCGATCCAAAGGGAAAGCCGGGCATGGCTTTGGACAATGTGGAGAGAGCCCCACGGTATTCCTTGAGCAACAGCTCTCGGGCGTTCCTGGCAACCTGTGCGCTCAACGTATGACTCCTCGGGTATTCAGCCGCCCACTGCGTATGGGAATGGATCTCAACACAAGGTAATCAATAAAGGCCGCGGTTGCCAGGGGCTCGATTACCAGGCCACGCCGAACCCAGCGGTGTAGCGGGTTTTGCTCAGGCTGCTCTGGGAGTCGCCGCTGATCACATCGCGCTCGGCCTTGAGGTTGAGCGATGCCCACTCGGTGACTTTGTAGCGCAGGCCCATTTCCGCATCCAACGAGTACTCGGCCGGTGCATCGATAGGCTTGCCCAGTTCGCCGTTGGTGAAGAACTCAACGGTCTTGCCCACCAGGTAGCGGTTGTAGTTCCACTTCATGGCCAGGGAATAGAAGTTGTCTTTGCCGCCGTCGGCATATTCATAGTCGGTTCGGTTGACCAGCGAGCCGAGGGAGAACGCGCCCAGTTCATCGTCCCAGAACTGGTAGCCAGGGCCGGTACCCACGGTGCGCTGGCGAGCCAGGTCTTCAACCTTGTCGCGCTTGTAGGTCAGACGCCCTTGCCAGAACCAGTGCTCGGTGAGAAAACGGTCCAGGTCGTATTCCAGCGCCCAGTTGTCGGTGGTGGTCACATCGTCCTGAAATTCGCGGTTGTACTCGCCCTGCCCGGTATGGCGCCATTGACCATGACGCGCGGACGTCTTGAAATCGATATCGTAGTCGTTGGTGTCTTTCTCGGCGCGCTTGTAATCCAGGGCCAGGTCGACGTTGCCCTTCCATACCAGGTCCTCGATCACAGGCTTTGGCTTGATGATCTGCTGAATGCTCGCCAGCTCCACGGTCTTGGGTGCCTCGCCATTGGCCAGCACCACCTTGCCGTCTTCCGCCGCGTGAAGGGACTTGGCCTTCTCGCCGCTGTAGGCATCCTGCTTGACCAGCAGTTCCTGGTCGCTTTCCAGAGTCTTGACCTGCTTCCAGTCCACGGGCACAGCGCCGGCGTAAGCGGTCTGGATCAGCAACTTGCCGCCGTCGAACAGCTTGATTTTGCCGGTCAGGCGATCACCGTTTTTCAACCAGACGGTATCGGCAAGCAGAGGCGTTGAGGCACTGAGAACAGCAAGGCACAGCAGGGTTCTGGACAACATAAGCGGATTCGAGGCTCGGGCGTGGCGAAAAGAGGGCATTATCGTGTTAGATCACGTCTTAGCAAGCACTGACTCAAGGATCGCAGATGAGTTCAATTCTCACCGCCATATTCACAGACGTTTCTTACATTATTACTGACGTTTTAAACGGATAGCGCCACAGTGAATCCCACACTCGAGCCTGAACAAAGCCCTGCCCAGATACGCCGCACAGCGCTGTACCTGACGCTGGCACAAGTGCCCGAAGGCTGCGTGGTGAGCTACGGCGAGCTGGCGCACCTGGCCGGTTTAGGGCGCGCGGCTCGCTGGGTGGGCCGCACCTTGAGCCAGCTCCCCGAAGACACGCGCTTGCCCTGGCATCGTGTGCTGGGTGCCGGCGGTCGGATAAGCCTGCCGGTCGGCAGCGCCTCGGGCGACGAACAACGTGCGCGTTTGCGCAGCGAAGGCGTCAGTATCCTGAACAATCGCGTTGATATTCAGCGCCATGGCTGGCGCCCGGTAGAGCACAGCGGTTAGAGTGCGCGCTTTGTTTCCGTGAATCTGAGGCAGACTCCAGCCCATGCCCCGTAAAACCTGGCGCGCCGCGCTCGCTGCCTATGCCAGCCCCTCGACGTTAGTGCTGTTGTTGCTCGGCTTCGCCGCCGGCATGCCTTACATGTTGGTGTTCTCGACGCTTTCGGTGTGGTTGCGCGAAGCCGGTGTGGCCCGCGAAACCATCGGTTATGCCAGCCTGATCGGGCTGGCGTACGCCTTCAAATGGGTCTGGTCGCCGCTGCTCGACCAATGGCGCCTGCCGCTGCTCGGCAAACTCGGGCGGCGTCGTTCCTGGCTGGTGCTGGCCCAGTCGCTGGTGATCCTGGGCTTGATCGGCATGGGCTTCTGCGATCCGCAGAAGCATCTGTCCTGGCTGATCGCCATTGCTGTGATCGTCGCCTTTGCCTCCGCTACCCAGGACATTGCGGTCGACGCCTATCGCCTGGAAATCGCCGACGACAGTCGCCAGGCTGCCTTGGCCGCCAGCTATATGTCCGGTTATCGGATCGCCGCGCTGCTGGCCACCGCCGGCGCACTGTTTTTCGCCGAAGGTTTCGGCTCCACCGGCTTCAACTACAAACACTCGGCGTGGACCGGCACCTATGTGCTGTTCGGCGTGCTGATGATTCCAGCCTTGCTGACCACCCTGCTCATGCGCGAGCCCAATGTGCCACTGCGCACCCAGTTGCAGGCTGGCCGCTACAGCTTCGTGCATCAACTGGTGTCGGTGTTCGTGCTGATCGTACTGCTGGTGTCGGTACCGGCGATGTTCACCCAGTTGTACAACACCGATTTCGCCAGTGTGCTCTTCCAGGGCGTGAGCCTGTGGGACCTGCTGATGGAAGACCGCGCGTTCCTGCGGGCCATCCTCTATATCACGCTCACCAGCCTGTGCCTGTCGGCCATGGGCCGGCGTGGCCTGGCGCCGGTGCTGACACCGGTCAACGACTTTATCCTGCGCTATCGCTGGCAGGCGTTGCTGCTGCTGGGCCTGATCGCAACGTATCGCATGTCCGACACGGTCATGGGCGTGATGGCCAACGTGTTCTACATCGACCAGGGCTTTACCAAGGACCAGATTGCCGGGGTCAGCAAAATCTTCGGCCTGATCATGACGCTGCTCGGCGCCGGAATGGGCGGCCTGCTGATTGTGCGCTTCGGCATCCTGCCGATCCTGTTCATCGGTGGCGTAGCGTCGGCCGGCACCAACCTGCTGTTCGTGATGCTCGCCGACATGGGCCCGGACCTGCAGATGCTGATTTTTACCATCTCACTGGATAACTTCAGCTCGGGCCTGGCCACGTCTGCCTTCGTGGCCTACTTGTCGAGCCTGACCAACCTCAAGTTCTCCGCTACCCAATATGCGCTGCTCAGCTCGATCATGCTGTTGTTGCCGCGCCTGATCGGCGGGTATTCGGGGGTGATGGTGGAGAAGTTCGGCTACCACAACTTCTTCCTGATCACCTGCATGCTGGGGGTGCCGACGCTGCTGCTGATCGCGTTGCACTGGTATCAGGAGAATCGGCGGATTCGGTTGAGTCCGCCGGCTGAGGACTGACAATGTGGGAGGGGCGTTGCGACGATTCGACTTGCCCCCTCCCACATACCCCTCTGCATTCTGATGCCTGTACTCCGGCAGCCCGCGCCCGTACAATCCCAAGTCATTTCAAGTTCAAGCAACCGACAACGGCCTACCATGCGTACCAGTCAATATTTGCTCGCCACACAGAAAGAAACGCCTTCCGATGCGGTCGTGATCAGCCACCAACTGATGCTGCGCGCCGGCATGATCCGCAAACTGGCCTCGGGCCTGTACACCTGGTTGCCCATGGGCTTGAAGGTGATGCGCAAGGTCGAAGCCATCGTTCGTGAAGAAATGAACGCCGCCGGCTCCCTGGAAGTGTTGATGCCGAGCACTCAGCCGGCCGAACTGTGGCAGGAATCCGGACGTTGGGAAGAGTACGGCCCTGAGTTGCTGCGCTTCAAGGACCGTCATGGCCGCGATTTCTGCGCCGGCCCGACCCATGAAGAAGTGATCACCGACCTGATGCGCAACGAGCTGAGCAGCTATAAACAGTTGCCGCTGAACCTGTATCAGATCCAGACCAAATTCCGTGATGAAATCCGCCCACGCTTCGGCTTGATGCGCGGCCGTGAATTCATCATGAAGGACGCCTATTCGTTCCACGCTGACCAGGCGTCCCTGCAGGTCACCTACGACCGCATGCACCAGGCCTATTGCAACGTGTTCACGCGCCTGGGCCTGAAATTCCGCCCGGTTGAAGCGGATAACGGTTCCATCGGCGGCGCCGGCTCCCACGAATTCCACGTACTGGCCGAGTCCGGCGAAGACGATATCGTGTTCAGCAACGGCTCCGACTACGCGGCGAACATCGAGAAAGCCGAGGCCGTGCCACGGGAAACCTCGCGCCCTGCCCCGACCGAAGAACTGCGCCTGGTGGACACCCCGGACACCAAGACCATCGCGGCCCTGGTGGAAAAATTCAATCTGCCGATTGAAAAGACCATCAAGACGCTGATCGTGCACGCTGAAGAAGAAGGCAAGCTGATCGCGCTGGTGATCCGTGGCGACCACGAACTCAATGAAATCAAGGCCGCCCAGCAGCCGGGCGTTGCCAACCCACTGGTCATGGCCACCGATGCCGAGCTGCGCGACGCCATTGGCGCCGGCGCCGGTTCCCTCGGCCCGCTGAACCTGCCGCTGCCGATCATCATCGACCGTTCGGTCGAGCTGATGAGCGACTTCGGTATCGGCGCCAACATCGATGACAAGCACTATTTCGGCGTGAACTGGGAGCGTGACCTGCCGGTTCCCACCGTCGCCGACCTGCGCAACGTGGTGGCCGGCGACCCTAGCCCGGATGGCAAGGGCACCCTGGAAATCAAGCGCGGCATCGAAGTCGGGCACATCTTCCAGCTGGGCAACAAATACAGCAAAGCGATGAAGTGCGAAGTGCTGGGCGAGAACGGCAAGCCGATCACCCTGGAAATGGGGTGCTACGGTATTGGCGTGTCCCGCGTGGTGGCGGCTGCCATCGAGCAGAACAACGACGAGAAAGGCATCATCTGGAGTGACGCCCTGGCGCCGTTCCAAGTGGCGCTGGTACCGCTGCGCTATGAAACCGAGCAAGTACGCGAAGCCACCGACAAACTGTATGCCGAACTGACGGCCGCCGGTTTTGAAGTGTTGCTTGATGACCGGGACAAGAAAACCAGCCCTGGCATCAAGTTCGCCGACATGGAACTGATTGGCATCCCTCACCGGATCGTGGTCAGCGACCGCGGCCTGGCCGATGGCAATCTGGAATACAAGAGCCGGACCGAAGCCGAAGCCCAACCGTTGCCGGTGGCTGACGTGCTGTCTTTCCTTCAGGCGCGTATTCGTCGCTGAAAACCAGATCAAGAGAAGTCATGTTCAAGCGAAACACCAGAGCCCTGGGGGGCGCCGCCTTGTGCGGCGCCCTGCTGGTCAGCGGCTGCGCCAATCAGATGTCGCAACGCAGCGAGCACGAGGAGCGGGTCGAGCGCAAATTGCTCGATCACAGCCTGCAGATCGATGTAGGCGAGCCCAAAGTGCTGGAACTGCCGCAACGCCGGGTGCGCATTCACGAACAAAAGACCTTTGAGGTCACCGAGTTCGAAGTCACCCGTCGTTATGACCGCTATACGCCTTACCAACCCTGGCGCGAAGTGTATGAAATGCCACTGGGTGCGGTGGCGTTGGTAGCAGGTGCAGGCGCCAACGTGGCGAACATCTTCGCCCTCGGCAACCTGCCGACGAGCGTGACCCATGATTGGCTGATCTACGGCGTGGACGGGCTCAACCCATTCATGAACGTGCAGTCTCATGGTCGCGCGCAGCAGAATCTGGCCGGTATCGATGAAGTCCAGCGCGACAAGCGCCTGGAGTATTCGAGCCTGCCCTGGAGCGAACGTCCGGTCCAGGTCACTGCCGGCAAACAGACCCATGAGCTGACCACCGACCGCAACGGCGTGCTGCGCCTGAATTTGCTGGACAGCCCCTTTGCCGAGCAGGACCTGAACCACGTCACCACCTTGAAGATCAATGTGGAGGATGGTCAGGACGATGTGCACGTGGATTCGACATTGGCCATCAGCCACACCCTGCGCGGCAAGTTGCTCGAAGCCCACGGTTTGATCTACGACGACCTGGAAGACGACGAAGTCAGCCAGTGGGTGCACCGCGTCAAACGCTTGTCGGAGTTGGGCCTGGAAGAGGAAGCCAGCGAGCTGGAACAAAGCCTGATCGAACTGACCCGCAATGATCCTGAGTTGCAGCAGGAATTTTTGCAGGCGTTGACCAAGGATGCAGGGCGACTCGTAGCGGATCCAGGCGCACGCTGAGAGCGCAAAGGGTTGGAGATCAAATGTGGGAGGAGCCCCTTCCACATTTTGACTGGCGGTTCTACCAGGAGAACTCTAACTGTTCGTTACCGCCACTCAGGTCCAGCAAGCGCACGCCAATCCCCAGCAAACGCACTGGTTTCCCACCGCGATTGAACGCTTGGGACAGTAGCTGCTGATAACTCTCCAGATCCCGCCCTGCCCCGGCCTGCTCCAAGGTGGTCTGGGTAAAGTCATGAAACTTCACCTTAACGAACGGCTTGCCCGCGCGATAACTGCTGTCGATGCGCGCCATGCGCCCGGCCAGGGTTTCCATCAACTCAGGCAGCTTGGCCAGGCAACTTGAGAGATCCGGCAGGTCGGTATCGTAGGTATTTTCCACACTGATGGATTGTCGCCGGCTGTCATTCTGCACCGCGCGCTCATCAATCCCACGGGCCAGACTCCACAGTCGCTCGCCAAAACTGCCGAATTCACGCACCAGCGCCAGCTTGTTCCACTCTCGCAGTTGCAGACAGTCCTCGATACCCAGGCGTGCCAGCTTGTCGGCGGTGACCTTGCCCACCCCATGAAGCTTGCTCACACGCAGCTGGGAGACGAAATCTTCAATCTGGTCCGGGGTAATCACAAACAGGCCGTTAGGCTTCTTCCAGTCGCTGGCGATCTTGGCCAGGAACTTGTTCGGCGCCACGCCAGCAGACACGGTGATGTGCAGTTGGTTGGAAACCCGACGGCGGATGTCCTGGGCGATGCGCGTGGCACTGCCGCCAAAATGCGGGCTGTCGGAAACGTCCAGGTAAGCCTCATCCAGTGAAAGCGGTTCGATCAGATCGGTATAGTCGCGAAAGATCGTGTGAATTTCCTTCGACGCTTCTTTATAGGCATCCATGCGCGGCTTGACGATGGTCAGGTCCGGGCACAGCTTCAGGGCATGCCGTGACGACATTGCCGAACGCACACCGTAGGCCCGTGCTTCATAGTTGCACGTGGCGATCACCCCGCGCCGATCCGCCGAGCCGCCCACGGCCAGTGGCTTGCGGGCCAGGCTCGGGTCATCGCGCATCTCGATGGCGGCGTAGAAGCAATCACAGTCGACGTGGATGATTTTGCGCTGCGTCATAAATAGAAGGGGTAATCCAACGGGCGTTCAGTATCGCACTCACCCCCTGTATATAGCACCAGTAGTTTGAATCTTCCGTCTGAGCGGTAGGAATTTTCCTGATGAGATTTAATTTCTCAATCGAAACAAGCCGCGCAATAGAGCTGAAACCCTCGGCCTGCCTGGGCCCGTGCGGTCAAGGAAGCCGTTATCGAGAGCTAACCGATTGAACCCAAAGCGCTTTTCTTGCAATCACAGGTTGACACACTCGCGTTCCTCTGTAGAATGCCGACACACAGACGCGGGATGGAGCAGTCTGGTAGCTCGTCGGGCTCATAACCCGAAGGTCGTCGGTTCAAATCCGGCTCCCGCAACCAAACATCAAAAAAGGCTACTCGAAAGAGTGGCCTTTTTTGTGCCTGCCTGTTTTACATCTGTACGAAAATTGTAAGACAAAAAAATCTTTAGTCGCCGCACACTTAGCGCTCCTGACCGGTATGCAGCCTCCGATTCACACTTATTTGACCCATCGGGCCATTAACGGTTGACACCTCGCCGCTGGACTGTAGAATGCCGCCCACAGACGCGGGATGGAGCAGTCTGGTAGCTCGTCGGGCTCATAACCCGAAGGTCGTCGGTTCAAATCCGGCTCCCGCAACCAAACATCAAAAAAGGCTGCTCGAAAGAGTGGCCTTTTTTGTATCTGAAGAAAAAGTTCTTCTGAAACAATGAGATGGCATATTTCATGAAACCGCACACGGTTTGTGGAGTCCATCTGATCACGCGCTATGCTTACTCCTCTACGACCAATGGCCGCAGTCGCCGCACCCGGTGATACGCGTTAATATTTGTAATTATTTTGTCCATAGGGATTGGTAACTTGGCTGGATACCTCCATCCTGTCGCGCACAATCCACGAGGTGATTGATGCGCGCCAACTCGTCTGAACCACAAGATTCCGTCACAGCAACCCAACCGATCGCCCCCACCCGTTTGCGCTGGCTCGATCTGTTGAGCAAATACCGACAGCCGATCGGCCTGGCAGTGACGTTGCTGCTGTTCGCCATCGCCCTGATCGCCTGCCGACATCTGTTGCTGGAACTGGATCTCTACGCTCTCCACGACTCGATCCTGGAAGTGCCCAAGCCAGCCTTGCTGGGAGCCTTCGCTGCGGCCGTCGCCGGCTTTGTGATCCTGCTGGGCTATGAGTTTTCCGGCGCCCGCTACGCAGGGGTAAACCTGCCCGCCAAGACCTTGGCCCTCGGCGGCTTTACCGCCTTCGCCATCGGCAATGCCATTGGCCTGTCGATGCTCTCGGGCGGATCGGTGCGCTACCGTCTCTATGCACGCCATGGCATCGGGGCCTCGGAAGTAGCCCGCATGACGGTGTTTGCCAGCCTGGCCTTGGGCACTGCCCTGCCGCCGCTGGCCGCGATCGCGACATTGAGCAACCTGCCGGCCGCCTCCAGCTATCTGCATCTGCCGCAAATACTGCTCGGCGGTATTGCCGGCGCGGTGCTGATACTGTCGGCCGCGCTGTGCATCGGTATCTATCGCCGTCGTTTGCCGGAACAGCCCTATCCGGACAACCTGCTGGTCAAGGTCGGCCGCCGCACCCTGCGCCTGCCGGGTCGTCGCCTGACCTTCCTGCAACTGGTCATTACCGCACTGGATGTTGCCGCCGCCGCCGCCGTCCTTTATATGCTGCTGCCGGAAGCGCCGCCCTTCGGCCCGTTCCTGCTGGTCTACCTGCTGGCCCTGGCCGCAGGTGTGCTCAGCCACGTACCGGGCGGTGTGGGAGTGTTCGAGGCGATCCTGCTCGCAGCCTTCGCCGACAAGCTCGGCGCCGCGCCACTGGCGGCGGCGTTGCTGCTGTATCGCATGATCTACGTGGTGCTGCCACTGCTGATCGCTTGCGTTTTCCTGCTGGTCAATGAGGCCCAGCGCCTGTTCCAGACCCAGCAGAGCCTGCGAGTGGCCTCGGGCCTGGCGGCCCCGGTGCTGGCCGTACTGGTTTTTTTGTCCGGCGTGGTCCTGCTGTTTTCCGGCGCCACGCCGGAGATCGATTCACGCCTGGAAAACATCGGCTTCCTGATTCCCCACCGCCTGATTGACGCCTCCCACTTCGGTGCCAGCCTGATCGGCGTGCTGTGCCTGCTGCTCGCCCAGGGCCTGCGTCGACGCCTGTCGGCCGCCTGGATGCTGACCATGGTGTTGCTGTTGGTGGGCGCCCTGCTTTCGCTGCTTAAAGGCTTCGACTGGGAAGAAGCCAGTCTGATGACCATGACCGCGGTGCTGCTGGCGATCTTCCGACGTTCGTTCTACCGCGCCAGTCGCCTGACCGAACTGCCGTTTTCGCCGCTGTACCTGGTGGCCAGCGTATGCGTGCTGGGCGCCTCGATCTGGCTGCTGTTGTTTGCCTACCAGGACGTCCCCTACAGCCACCAACTCTGGTGGCAGTTCACGCTCGACGCCAACGCCCCGCGTGGCCTGCGCTCCTTGCTCGGCGCCGCCGTGCTGTTGGTGATCGTGTCGCTGACCTGGCTGCTGCGTACTGCGCGCCCCGTGATCCATCTGCCCACGCCGGAAGAACTGGAGCGCGCCACCAGGATCCTGATGGCCTCGTCCCAGCCCGACGGTGGCCTGGCGTTGACGGGAGACAAAGCCCTGCTCTTCCATCCCAATGACGAAGCGTTCCTGATGTACGCCCGCCGTGGGCGCAGCCTGGTGGCGCTGTACGACCCGATCGGGCCGACCCAACAACGCGCCGAGATGATCTGGCAGTTCCGCGACCTGTGCGACATCCACCATGCGCGCCCGGTGTTCTACCAGGTGCGGGCGGAGAATCTGCCGTACTACATGGACATCGGCCTGACCGCGATCAAGCTGGGCGAGGAAGCCCGCGTGGACCTCAAGCGCTTTGACCTGGAAGCCAAGGGCAAAGAGATGAAGGATTTGCGCTACACCTGGAACCGTGGCACCCGGGATGGCCTGTCCCTGGAGATCTGCGAGCCGGGCACGGCGCCGATGGATGAATTAAAAGTTATCTCGGACGCCTGGCTTACCGGTAAGAATGTGCGCGAAAAAGGCTTTTCCCTGGGGCGCTTCAGTGATGACTACCTCAAGCACTTTCGCATCGCGATCATTCGCTTCGAAGGGCGCCCGGTGGCCTTCGCCAACCTGCTCGAAACCTACAACCATGACCTGGCCAGTCTGGACCTGATGCGTGCGCACCCGGACGCGCCCAAGCTGACCATGGAGTTCATGATGGTCGGCCTGATTCAACACTATAAGAACCATGGCTACGCCCGCTTCAGCCTCGGCATGGTGCCGTTGTCGGGCCTGCAGCCACGACGCGGCGCCCCATTGACCCAACGCCTGGGCTCGATGGTGTTCCGTCGCGGCGAGCAACTGTATAACTTTCAAGGTTTGCGCCGCTTCAAAGACAAATTCCAGCCTGACTGGGAACCTCGCTATATGGCCGTGCCCGCAGGACTCGATCCGCTGGTGGCACTGGCCGATACCGCCGCCCTCATCGCGGGCGGCTTGACTGGATTGGTGAAACGCTGATGATTCGACGCTCCTGGCGGTATGTATTGGCCTTAGTAGTGCTGCTCGCCCTGATCCTGGGTGGCGGCTTTTGGTACTGGAACCGCCCTGCCCCGCAGCCCACTCTGGAGCAATTGCCCCAGGCCGATGGCGCGGCGCTGACCCGTGTGACCCCGGCCGGCGCCGCCAAAGCCCGCGTGATCGTGGCCGTGCTGGCCGACGACGTGCTGGCCGACAGCCAACTGCTGGCCCTGAGCCAGGGCGGCAAGGCGCAGATCGTGCAAGTGGTGCTGCCCAAGGATGACTGCAAACTGCAGGAACAAGCCCTGCAAGAGGCCCTGGCGCAGCTCAAGGGCCCGGCCACCCTGGTCAGCGGCATCGGCCCTGGCGCAGCACTGGCCTGGCGCTGGCTGGCCACACAGAACGACGACAAGGCCAACGCCATCTCGGTCGGCTTTGCGCTTGTGCAGGAAGGGTGCAAGGATCCGTTGCCGAAAACCGCCGCCCACGGCAACTGGCTGGTGGCATGGAATGACAACCCTGACGATGAAAGCGCCAGCTTCGTACGTGATACGCCGCGCGCCACCACCAGCATCAGCGACTACGACATTCATTACCCGCAAGTGCTGAACAACGAACTGCGCAAGCAATTGGTCGGTTCGGACAACGGCGGGCTGGCGATTCCGGTGGTCGAAGTGCCGGCCGGCCAGGCCAAGGACACGGTAACGCTGTTCCTCTCCGGTGATGGCGGCTGGCGCGACCTGGACCGCGACGTAGCCAGTGAGATGGCCAAGATCGGCTACCCGGTGGTCGGCATCGACACACTGCGCTACTACTGGCAGCACAAGACGCCGGAACAAAGCGCCAAAGACCTCACCGAATTGATGCAGCACTACCGGCAAAAGTGGGGCACCAAGCGCTTCGTGCTGACCGGCTACTCCTTCGGCGCCGACGTCCTGCCGGCCATTTACAATCGCCTGCCGGAGAACGAGCAACAGCGGGTCGATGCAATCATCCTGCTGGCCTTCGCCCGTACCGGTAGCTTTGAAATCGAAGTGGAAGGCTGGCTGGGTAACGCCGGTAAAGAAGCCGCCACCGGACCCGAAATGGCCAAGCTGCCGGCAGACAAGGTGGTGTGCATCTACGGTGCCGAAGAAGTCGACGAGAGCGGCTGCACCGACAAGACCGCCGTGGGTGAAGCCTTGAAGCTGCCGGGCGGGCATCACTTCGACGAAAATTATCCGGCGCTGGCCAAACGGTTGGTGGATATCATCGTCAAGCACCAGGCCAAAACCGAATAAAATCGGCCTTACAGGAATCAAAATGTGGGAGGAGGCTTGCCCCCTCCCACCTTTGTTTGGTCAGCGCGGCTCGATATGCGCGATCATCAGTTGCACGGTTTCATTGCCACGGAACTCGTTCACATCCAGCTTGTAGGCCAGTTCAACCCAACGCACCGTCGGGTTCGGCCAGACCTCCCGATCCACCCCGAACGCGATGCCATCGAGCTTCACCGAACCGCACTCACTCTTGAGCACCACTTTCAGGTGGCGCTCCCCCACCACACGTTGCTCCACCAACTGGAACACGCCGTGAAATAACGGCTCGGGAAAGTGCTGCCCCCATGGGCCGGCATGTCGCAGAGCGCGGGCCAGTTCCAGGTGGAATTCCTCCACCGCCAGAGTGCCGTCGGACAGCAGGCGGCCCGTGAGGTCTTCTTCGCGCAATTGGCGACGCACTTCGGCATCGAAGGCTTGCGCGAACAGTGGGAAGTTTTCCTCAGGCAATGTCAGCCCCGCCGCCATCGCGTGCCCGCCGTATTTCGCGATCAGCGTGGGATGCTGGCTGGCAACCACGGCCAGGGCGTCGCGGATGTGAAAACCCGGCACAGAGCGCCCTGAGCCTTTGAGCAGGCCGTCCCCGGCGTCGGCAAAGGCGATGGTCGGCCGGAAGTAGCGCTCTTTCATGCGCGACGCCAGGATACCGATTACTCCTTGGTGCCACTGCGGGTCGAACAGGCACAGGCCATAGGGCATGGAGTCCACCGGCAAGTCCTTGAGCTGGGCCAGGGCTTCGCGCTGCATGCCTTGCTCGATGGATTTGCGGTCCTGGTTCATGCCGTCCAGTTGTGCGGCCATCTCGCGCGCTGCGGCAACATCTCGGGTGAGCAGGCATTCGATGCCCAGGCTCATATCATCCAGGCGCCCGGCGGCATTGAGCCGTGGCCCGAGAATAAAGCCGAGGTCGGTGGAGGTAATTCGCGCCGCATCGCGCTTGGCCACCTCCAGGATCGCCTTGATCCCCGGCCGCGCCCGTCCGGCGCGGATGCGCTCCAGCCCTTGATGCACCAGGATGCGGTTGTTGGCGTCCAGGGGCACCACGTCCGCGACGCTGCCCAGGGCAACCAGATCGAGCAGATCACCAATATTGGGCTGCGGTGTGTTCGCGTATCGGCCCAACTCGCGCAGGCGCGCGCGCAGGGCCATCAATACGTAGAAGATCACGCCGACACCGGCCAAGGCTTTACTGGGGAAGGTGCACCCCGGCTGGTTCGGGTTGACGATAGCATCCGCCGCCGGCAACTCTTCCCCCGGCAAGTGGTGATCGGTCACCAATACCTTCAGCCCGGCCGCCTTGGCCGCGGCCACGCCTTCGACGCTGGAGATACCGTTGTCCACGGTGATCAGCAATTGCGGCTCGCGCTGCAGGGCCACGGCGACGATTTCCGGCGTCAGGCCGTAGCCGTATTCGAAGCGATTGGGCACCAGGTAGTCGACATGGGCAGCGCCCAGCAGCCGCAGGCCCAGGGTGCCGACGGCGCTGGCCGTGGCGCCATCGGCGTCGAAGTCGCCCACGATCAGGATGCGCTGGCGCTGCTCCAGCGCCGTCACCAGCAGATCCACCGCCGCGTCGATGCCCTTGAGCTGCTGATAGGGAATCAACCGCGCCAAACTCTTGTCCAGCTCGGCCTCGGACTGCACCCCGCGCGCGGCGTAGAGGCGGGTCAACAGCGGGGGCAGTTCACCGAGAAACGGCAGGACGGCGGGCAATGGGCGGGGATCGATACGCATGGGGTGACGGGCGCTTCTCTTCTAATACAACGGTTAAACAGCAAGGCTGAAATCAACTGAACTCAATCGCGTTCGCCGACCAGCCATTGCAGTTGCACTTCATGCTGGCCGCGGTCGTCGGTGACGAAGATCGTACCTTCGCTGATCATCACGTCCCACTTGATCACGCGGGGCATGTCCTTGGCCAGGGTCTCGAGGACCTCCTGCGGTACGGCTGCGATGTGCACATTCTTCAGGTTGTTGGCCACCGGCACCACCTTGCCTTCCCACACGCGCAGGCTACCGTACGCCAGCAGGCTGGTGCGCTCGGTGCGACGCGAGCACCAGGTCAGGCGGTCGGCATCGGGCTGGCCGACTTCGATCCAGTGCAATACACGGTCATCCAGGCTTTTCTCCCACAAGGCCGGTTCGTCTACATCTGACAGGCCACGGCCAAACGACAACTGCTCGTTGTACCAAAGCGCGTAGGCCAGGAGCCGCACGGTCATGCGTTCTTCAGTCTCCGACGGATGGCGAGCGATGGTCTGTTTGACACTCTCGTACACCGAGCGATCGAGGTCGGTGAGGTTAAGTTCGAATTTGTAGGTCGTGGACGGCTGGGCCATGAACGGGCTTCTAGAGACAAGGAAAGGCGGCCAGTCTAACCGATGGCGACGCCAATCCACGAATACTGCGCTGCATCCGCCTTATCCCTGGGCCCTCGCCTATGTTAAAAGGCATCACACACCTGTTCTGCGCAGCCAAGGATCCCCATGTCGTTTAATGCCAAACCGCTTGCCGGCCTGAAAGTCATCGAACTCGGCACCCTGATCGCGGGCCCGTTCGCCTCACGTATCTGCGCGGAATTC
Organism: Pseudomonas quebecensis; assembly: GCF_026410085.1. Lineage (NCBI taxonomy): Bacteria > Pseudomonadati > Pseudomonadota > Gammaproteobacteria > Pseudomonadales > Pseudomonadaceae > Pseudomonas > Pseudomonas quebecensis. The sequence continues at coordinate 850,539 of NZ_CP112866.1, read as the reverse complement.
GGCGCCGAGGTGATCAAGGTCGAATCCCCGGACGGCGGCGATCCGCTGCGCAAATGGCGCAAGCTGTATGAAGGCACATCGCTTTGGTGGTTCGTGCAGGCGCGCAATAAGAAATCCCTGACGTTGAACCTCAAACACCCGGATGGCCTGGCCATTCTCAAGCAACTGCTGGCGGATGCCGACATTCTGATCGAAAACTTCCGTCCCGGCGTGTTGGAAAAACTGGGCCTGAGCTGGGAGACCTTGCACGCGCTCAACCCGAAACTGGTGATGGTGCGGCTGTCGGGTTTTGGCCAGACCGGGCCGATGAAGGACCAGCCAGGGTTCGGCGCGGTGGGCGAATCCATGGGCGGGCTGCGTTATATCACGGGCTTCGAAGACCGCCCGCCGGTACGCACCGGGATTTCCATCGGCGACTCTATCGCGGCGTTGTGGGCGGTAATCGGCGCGCTGATGGCGCTGCGGCATCGCGAGGTCAACGGCGGCCAGGGCCAGATGGTCGATGTGGCGCTGTATGAAGCCATTTTCGCCATGATGGAAAGCATGATTCCCGAGTTCGACGTGTTCGGCTTCATCCGCGAACGCACCGGCAACATCATGCCCGGCATCACGCCCTCCTCGATCCACACCAGCGCGGACGGCAAGCATGTACAGATCGGCGCCAATGGCGACGCAATCTTCAAGCGTTTCATGGCGACCATCGGTCGTGACGACCTGGCCAACGATCCCCAACTGGCCAGCAACGACGGTCGCGACAGTCGCCGCGATGAGCTATACGGCGTGATCGACCGCTGGGTCAACGCCCTGCCGCTGGATCAGGTCATAGCGCAACTGAACCAGGCCGAGGTGCCTGCCAGTCGCATCTACAGCGCCGAGGACATGCTGGGAGACCCGCAGTTTCTGGCCCGGGAAATGTTCCTCAAGGCACAACTGCCCGGCGGCAAGGATTTCAAAATGCCTGGCATAGTGCCCAAGCTGTCGGACACGCCCGGCAGCTGCGAGTGGGTCGGCCCGCAGCTGGGCGAGCACAACGGCGCAGTGCTGGGCGAGCTGGGGTACGACACGGCGGCGATTGCGCGCCTGCGTGAGGAAGGCGCGATCTGATACGCCATCGGCACAGGCGAAGGCTTGCTCGGTTCGGCCTGGGCGCACAGAAGGCTGGCGGGTGCGTAGCGTCGCCCCCGCCCTGACAAATCGCAGGCAAAAAGAAACCCCGAAGAGTGGGGAGACACTTCGGGGTTAAACGTGGCCTACAACAAGACCAGTACAACAAGCCACAAACACCGGAGCACAATGTTTGCTCTTGCTGTTACGAAATCTGACCGGGCACGCTGTAGGAAGTTTCCATAAATAAACAATTCTTCATGCGCGCACGGCGCCGCGAGTCTGGGCGGCATTGCGCAGCGCTGCGATCACCGACGGTTCCAGCCGCCCTTCGGCGATTTTGATATCGCGCAACAGGCAATCCACCACATCCACCAGCCCGCGCTTGTCCATCAACTGTGCGCGATCGAATTCACGCTCGACCACGATCGCGTCAGCAGGATTCCTGACAGTCACCAAGCACTCATCCTGCATACCTGCGGTGGTCAACGTCACCTGATAAGGGCTCAGTGCTTCTTCGAGCAATAGGCTGATAATTTCCATCTCGATCACCACTCAATAGTTCGCAAACATTCTTGTAAACGGGAGCTGCATCTTTCCTTAGTGACTGGTTGCGACGTAGGAAAGTTCGCTTTTTTGTTTATGCGGGGTCGCCGGGGGATGACGTCTCCAGCATGCGCTTGCAACATGACAGGCAAAAAACGGCGGCACATAAATGCTTACGCAATGGGCTGCTGTTTTGGGGTTTGCCGGGCCAAGGCTGAGGCTGAATCCTATACTCGATAAGCGCTGGCCGCGCTGCGATGCGGACACAAGCGCATGTCAAAAGGCCCATATTGCGAAGGATAAATAGCGATGGCGGAACACAATGAACCGCAGACGTCGACAGACAGAATGCACGCAGAGGTGTCTCGTATTTTTGCCGAGGTGTCACGGATGAATGCCGAGATATCACGCATGAATGCAGAGCAAAACAAACTTCACGCAGAATCGTTGAAGATAACCTGTGAGACGTTCTGGTACCCGGTGGCTATCGCGACAGGCTTCTATGCCGCTGTGGGCACAGTCATCGTGGTCGCGCAGAAACTACTCTCGTAACGCGAGACCGGGCCTGCCACAAACTAAAACGCCGCTGACCCAAGGAAGGGAAAGCGGCGTTTTTGCATTCGCGATGGGCCTTACAAAGGCTTACCCCGATTGCCATGCTGGCTCACAAACGCCTGCACAACCTTCAGGTCATTGGCCAACACCGTGCAGCGCTCTTCGCGCTCGAACAGGTTTGTGAGATGCGCCGGCAGTTCAAGAGCCTTGCCGACCCCGGCCTGCTCCACCGCTTCCGGAAATTTGACCGGGTGGGCGGTGCCGAGGATCACCATCGGGATATCCAGGCTGCGACGGCATTCGCGGGCGGCCTTTACACCGATGGCGGTGTGCGGGTCGAGCAACTCGCCGGTGTGGGCGTAGACTTCGGCGATGGTTTCGCAGGTCTGCGCGTCGTCCACGGCCAGGGAATCGAAGAGCTTGCGGGTTTCGGTCCAACGCTCTTCATCAACGCTGAAACCACCGCCACTCTTGAATGTGTCCATCAAGCCGGCAATGGCCGCACCGTTGCGACCATGCATGTCGAACAGCAGACGCTCGAAGTTCGACGACACCATGATGTCCATGGACGGCGACAATGTGGCATGCAGGGTTTCCTTGACATACTGGTTGCCGCTCATGAAGCGGTGCAGGATGTCGTTGCGGTTGGTGGCGACGATCAACTGGTTGATCGGCAGGCCCATGTTACGCGCCAGGTAGCCGGCGAAGATGTCGCCGAAGTTGCCGGTCGGCACCGAGAACGACACCGAACGCGCCGGGCCACCCAGCTGCAGGGCGGCGTGGAAGTAGTAGACGATCTGGGCCATGATCCGCGCCCAGTTGATCGAGTTCACCGCCACCAGACGCGTGCCCTTGAGGAAGCTCTGGTCGGCGAAGCTGTTCTTGACCATTTCCTGGCAGTCATCGAAGTTGCCTTCGATGGCGATGTTGTGGATATTTTCGCCGAAGATAGTCGTCATCTGGCGACGCTGCACTTCCGACACGCGCTGGTGTGGATGCAGGATGAAGATGTCGACGTTTTCGCAGTGCTTGCAGCCTTCGATCGCCGCCGAGCCGGTATCACCGGACGTGGCGCCGATGATCACCACACGCTCGCCACGCTTGGCCAGCACGTAGTCCAACAGGCGACCCAGCAATTGCAGAGCAAAGTCCTTGAATGCCAGGGTCGGGCCGTGGAACAGCTCCAGCACCCATTCGTTGCCGTTCAACTGACGCAACGGTGCGATGGCGCTGTGGGAAAACACGCCGTAGGTCTCTTCCAGAATCTTCTTGAAGTCCGCATCCGGAATGCTGCCGGTGACGAACGGGCGCATCACCCGAAACGCCAGCTCGTGGTACGGCAGGCCGGCCCACGAAGCAATGTCTTCCTGGGTAAAGCGCGGCAGGTTTTCCGGCACGTACAGGCCGCCGTCGGTGGCGAGCCCCGCCAGCAGGACGTCTTCGAAATTCAGGGCCGGTGCCTGGCCGCGGGTGCTGATGTAGCGCATAGGGGCAAACCTTCGGTTTGGGCTTCAAGCTTCAAGTGACAAGCTTCAAGTTAGAGCAGATCTGCTTCTACTTGAAGCTTGCAGCTTGGCGCTTGCAGCTGAATTAATTCAAATGTTCGACGCGAATCCGGACTACCGGCCCAACTACGCCCTGGAGAGCTTCAAGAGCCTGGATGGCATCGTTGATGTGTTGTTCCAGCACACGGTGGGTCAGCAGGATCATTGGCACCTGGCCATTTTGCTCCTCGACTTCCTTCTGCATGATCGATTCGATGTTGATGCCGCGCTCCGACAGAATGCTGGCCACCTGAGCCAATACGCCAGGGTGATCCTGAGCCTGGATGCGCAGGTAGTAGGCACTTTCGCAGGCTTCGATCGGCAGGATCGGATGGGCCGAGAGGGAGTCCGGCTGGAAGGCCAGGTGCGGTACGCGGTTTTCCGGGTCGCTGGTCATGGCGCGCACCACGTCCACCAAGTCGGCGATCACCGACGACGCAGTCGGCTCCATGCCGGCGCCGGCGCCGTAGAACAGGGTCGAGCCGGCGGCGTCGCCGTTGACCATCACAGCGTTCATCACGCCATTGACGTTGGCGATCAGACGGTCGGCCGGGATCAGCGTCGGGTGCACACGCAACTCGATACCCGCCGGCGTGCTGCGAGCCACGCCCAGGTGCTTGATGCGATAGCCCAGGGCTTCGGCGTAATTCACGTCGGCGGTGGTCAGCTTGGTGATGCCTTCGGTGTAGGCCTTGTCGAATTGCAGCGGGATACCAAAGGCGATGGACGCCAGGATGGTCAGCTTGTGCGCCGCGTCGATGCCTTCCACGTCAAACGTCGGGTCGGCTTCGGCGTAGCCCAGAGCCTGGGCCTCGGCCAGCACGTCTTCGAAGGTGCGGCCCTTCTCGCGCATTTCGGTGAGGATAAAGTTACCGGTGCCGTTGATGATACCGGCCACCCAGTTGATACGGTTGGCGGACAGGCCTTCACGGATCGCCTTGATCACCGGGATACCGCCGGCTACCGCGGCTTCGAACGCCACGATCACGCCCTTCTCGCGGGCTTTGGCAAAGATCTCGTTGCCATGCACGGCAATCAGCGCCTTGTTGGCGGTGACCACATGCTTGCCGTTCTCGATGGCCTTGAGCACCAGTTCGCGGGCCACGGTGTAGCCACCCACCAGTTCGATGACGATATCGATCTCGGGGTTGGTGGCCACGGCGAAGACATCGTGGGTAATCGCAATACCGGTCGTTTGGAACTGAGGCTTTGGCGAACGCGTGGCAATTTGTGCCACTTCAATTCCACGCCCTGCACGGCGCGAAATTTCTTCAGCGTTACGCTGAAGAACGTTGAAGGTACCGCCACCGACGGTCCCTAACCCACAGATGCCTACTTTGACCGGTTTCACTGAAGAACTCCCCATGAAACGGCCGACGCTAGGTCGGCCGTGGAAAACAGCCGCACAACCGCGGCTTTCAATTAATGGCCCGCCGGCTTATCCGCGGGCCATGATCGTCAAAGGTTCGACGATGCTGGTTTATTTGGCACTCAGCGCCAGTTTGGCAACTTGTGGCGCCGGCTGGTAGCCCGGAATCACTTGGCCGTCTGCCAATACGATGGCCGGCGTACCGTTCACACCGATGGACTGGCCGAGGGCGAACTGTTTGGAAACTGGATTGGCGCATTTAGCGGCCTTGATTTCCTTGCCGTCGACCATCTTGTCCATGGCGGCCTTCTTGTCGGCCGAACACCATACAGCCTGCAACTGCTCGTCACCCGGAGAACCCAGGCCCTGGCGCGGGAACGCTACATAGCGCACTTCCACGCCCAGCTTGTTCAGCGCAGGCACTTCGGCGTGCAGCTTGTGGCAATACGGGCAGGTGGTGTCGGTGAACACGGTGATGTGGGTCTTGGTTTCGCCAACCGCCGGGTACACCACGGTTTCAGCCACAGGAATGCCATTGATCAGCTTGGACACACCCAGGCGCTCGGCCTTCTCGGTCAGATTGACCGGCTTGCCGTCCTTGAGCTGGAACAGGTAGCCCTGGACGATGTACTGACCGTCGGCACTGGCATACAGCACGCGGCTGCCCTTGAGCTTGACCTCATACAGGCCGGCCATGGGGCTGGCGCTGATGCTTTCGATCGGGGTGTCGAGCTGCAGGTTGGCCAGGCTCTTGCGAATGGTCTGTTCGGCCGCGTCATCCGCGACGACAAAGGTGGAAACCAACGCAATCGCTGCGGCGGCAATAATCTGGGTCAAGCGCATGGAAACTCCTGAAGGCAGACGCAGGGACGGGAAGGAGCGCCGGTCTGGAAACACGGGCCTGTGCCGTCCCCTTTGCTAACCGGCAAAGCCTACCACAGTTGGGCCGCAGGGCAGCGCGTGGCGGGACAAATTGGCGGTTTTCACCCACGCGGATGGTGCTTGGCGTGCAGATCCTGCAACCGTGCGCGCGCCACATGGGTATAGATCTGGGTTGTGGATAAGTCGCTGTGTCCGAGCAGCATCTGCACCACGCGCAAATCCGCGCCATGATTGAGCAAATGGGTGGCGAAAGCATGACGCAACGTGTGCGGCGACAGGGTCTTGCCGATCCCGGCGACCTTGGCCTGATGCTTGATGCGATGCCAGAAGGTCTGGCGCGTCATCTGCTCGCCGCGCTGGCTGGGGAACAGCACATCGCTGGGGCGCCCACCGAGCAATTCGCTGCGACCATCGCGCATATAGCGCTCAACCCACACAATCGCCTCCTCGCCCATCGGCACCAGCCGCTCCTTGCTGCCCTTGCCCATTACCCGCAGTACGCCCTGGCGCAGGTTGACCTGCTCCAGGGTCAGGCTGATCAGTTCGGTCACCCGCAGGCCGCAGGCGTACAGCACTTCCAGCATGGCGCGATCGCGCTGGCCGATGGCTTCGCTGAGGTCGGGGGCATTGAGCAAAGCGTCGACGTCGGCTTCCGACAGGGATTTAGGCAGCGGCCGGCCCAACTGTGGCATCTCGATTTGCAGCGTCGGGTCGAGGCTGATGAGTTTTTCGCGTAGCAGATAGCGATAAAAGCCACGCACACCCGAGAGGAATCGGGCAGTGGAACGGGGTTTGTAGTTTTGCTCCAGGCGCCAGGCCAGATGATCGAGGATCAGCTCACGACCCGCATTAATCAGTTCGAGGTTTTTATCCTGCAACCAGCCGTTGAACAGGGCCAGGTCGCTGCGATAGGCCTGGCGCGTGTTATCCGACAAGCCTTTCTCCAGCCAAAGGGCGTCGAGGAAGCGGTCGATCAAAGGGTGGTCAATGGCAGGCATGGGAGCTCGAACAGGTAAATAGCGGAAGGGTAGATCCTAGCGCGGACCTTAAATCGCGGGCACAAAAAAGCAGCCCGTAGGCTGCTTTTTTCTGCATCGGAAGCTGGGCTTAAGCCAGTTTTTCCTTGATGCGAGCTGCTTTACCGGACAGGTCACGCAGGTAGTACAGCTTGGCTTTACGTACGTCACCGCGACGCTTAACGGCCATGCTGTCGATCTGCGGGCTGTAGGTCTGGAAAGTACGCTCTACGCCAACACCGTTGGAGATTTTACGAACAGTGAAAGCACTGTTCACACCACGGTTACGCTTGGCGATTACCACGCCTTCGAACGCTTGCAGACGCGAACGGTCGCCTTCCTTCACTTTCACCTGAACGACAATGGTGTCGCCCGGGGCAAAGGTAGGGATCTCTTTGGTCATCTGCTCTGCTTCGAGTGCAAGGATGATTTTGTTAGTCATGCTGTGCTCCTAAGGTAAGTCATTGGACCTACCATCGATACGTTGTTAACTATCGTCCCGCGCGAGGATGTATTCCTCGAGCAGCTTCTTCTCTTCTCCAGAAAGCGAGCGGCTTTCCAGAAGATCGGCGCGTCGTTCATAGGTCCGACCAAGGGACTGCTGTAAACGCCAACGCCGGATGTGTGCGTGATTGCCACTTAGCAATACGTCGGGAACACGCTGATCCGCATACACCTCCGGACGGGTGTAGTGCGGGCAATCCAGCAAACCATCCGTGAAGGAATCTTCCTCCGCAGAGTCCGCATGCCCTAAAGCTCCAGGCAGCAGTCGTGTAACCGCATCTATCAGGACCATCGCCGGCAGCTCGCCGCCAGACAGGACATAGTCCCCAATCGACCACTCTTCATCGACATGAGCTTCAATAAAACGCTCGTCAATGCCTTCATAGCGACCGGCAATCAGGATCAGTGCGTCCTCATTCGCCAGTTCGCGTACCGCCGCCTGTTTCAGCTGACGGCCTTGAGGGGACAGGTAAATCACCTTCGCCTTCTCCCCGGCGGCTGCCTTGGCCTGAACCAACGCATCTTCCAGGGGCTTGATCTTCATCACCATGCCCGGGCCACCGCCAAATGGGCGATCGTCCACAGTGTGATGTCGATCCGTCGTGTAGTCTCGCGGGTTCCAACAGGTGAGCTGCAGCAGCCCCTGTTTCACCGCCCGACTGGTGATGCCGTACTCGCTGATGGCAGAAAACATCTCGGGAAACAAACTGATCACTTCAATGCGCAAATTAGCCACGCTTAGAAGTCCGCGTCCCATTCCACCTTCATCTCGCCCGCTGCCAGGTCGACGGCCAACACGCATTGCTCGGTATAGGGCAACAGGCGTTCGCGATCATCCAGGCTGCCAGCGCAAGGCTTGACCACCATTACATCATTGGCGCCGGTTTCCAGAAGATGATCGATTTTCCCGAGCAGTTGCCCCAGTTGATCAATAACCTTCAGACCTTCCAGCTGGTACCAGTAGTACTCGCCGTCGGTCAATTCAGGGAACAGGTTGCGCGGCACGCAGATCTCATAACCGGCCAGAAGACGAGCTTCTTCACGATCATCAAGACCCTTGAGCTTTGCGACCAGGAACTTATCGCTCCCGCGTCCACTGACCAGCTCGACCTGTTTCACGCTGCCTTCGCGCTTGAGCGTCCAGGTTTTGTACTGCAACAGGTTTTCAGTCGGATCAGTAAAGGAATACACCTTCACTTCGCCGCGAACGCCATGAACAGAGTAGATCTTGCCGATAACGATCAAATCATCAGCAACCGCTGGCGTCGCGTTCATATTGCTCAGGCTGCGGCCTTAGCCGAGTCCTTCAACAACTTGGCAACACGCTCAGAAGGCTGTGCACCAACGCTCAGCCAGTAGGCTACGCGCTCTTGGTTCACGGACAGGCGGACTTCTTGACCACGAGCGATCGGGTTGAAGAAGCCAACTTGTTCCTTGTGAGAGCCGTCACGTGGGTTGCGGCTGTCAGTTACGGTCAAGTGGTAAAACGGGCGCTTTTTGGAGCCGCCAAGGGCAAGACGGATTGTTAGCATGTGAACATCGTTCCTGTAGTCGGTGCTGCAAATCTAAATGCACAGCGGGCATAGGTGCCCGAAAGGCCGCATATTCTAAGGAATATCCCGACTTTTGCAAATGTCTTTTTCCGGCGCCTATGGCCGTGACACTCAGATCTGCTGGAGAGCCGTCGCTTAAAACGGCAGGTCAGCGCCCGCCAACGGCGGGTTTGCTGGAGATCCCACATCCCTGTGGGTCGGAGCAAGAGCAAGCCCTTGCTCGAATTCTTTACATCTTGGGCATGCCGCCGCCGGGCAACATACCGCCCATGCCGCGCATCATCTTGGCCATTCCACCCTTGGCGGAGAATTTCTTCATCATTTTCTGCATCTGCTTGTGTTGCTTGATCAAGCGGCCGATGTCCTGCACCTGGGTGCCGGAACCCATGGCGATCCGACGTTTGCGCGAACCGCTGATCAGCTCAGGGTCACGGCGCTCGGCCGGGGTCATGGAATTGATGATGGCTTCCATCTGCTTGAATTGCTTTTCGGCCGCGCCCTGGGCGTTGCCCATTTGGGCCAGGTTCACACCGCCGATGTTCGGCAGCTTGTCCATCAGGCCGCCGAGGCCGCCCATGTTCTTCATTTGCTGCAGCTGGTCGCGGAAGTCTTCGAGATCGAAGCCCTTGCCCTTCTTCAGCTTCTTGGCGAGCTTGTCGGCCTTGTCCTTGTCGAGAGTGGCTTCGGCCTGCTCGATCAAGCTGAGTACGTCGCCCATGCCGAGGATGCGCGAGGCGATACGCTCAGGGTGGAACGGTTCGAGCGCTTCGCTCTTTTCGCCCATACCGATGAACTTGATCGGCTTGCCGGTGATGGCGCGCACGGACAGCGCGGCACCGCCACGGGCGTCACCGTCGACCTTGGTCAGGATCACACCGGTCAGCGGCAGCGCGTCGCCGAAGGCCTTGGCGGTGTTGGCCGCATCCTGGCCGGTCATGGCATCGACCACGAACAGGGTCTCAACCGGATTGATCGCGGCATGCAGCGCCTTGATCTCGCCCATCATCTCTTCATCGATGTGCAGGCGACCGGCGGTATCGACGATGACCACGTCGATGAATTTCAGGCGTGCTTCTTTAATAGCCGCGTTGGCGATGTCGACCGGCTTCTGGCTCAGGTCCGACGGAAAAAAGGTCACCCCCACTTCGCCGGCAAGCATTTCCAACTGCTTGATGGCCGCCGGACGGTAGACGTCGGCCGACACGACCATTACCGATTTCTTCTTGCGCTCTTTGAGGAAGCGCGCCAGCTTGCCGGCGGTGGTGGTCTTGCCCGCACCCTGCAGACCGGCCATCAGCACGACGGCCGGTGGCACGGCGCTGAGGTTCAGGTCTTCGTTTGCCGCGCCCATCAGGCTTTCGAGTTCGGCCTGGACGATCTTCACGAATGCCTGGCCCGGCGTCAGGCTGCGGGACACTTCAGTGCCGACCGCTCGCTCCTTGACCGAGTTGACGAAGTCCTTGACCACAGGCAAAGCAACGTCGGCTTCCAGCAGCGCCATGCGCACTTCGCGCAGGGTGTCTTTAATATTGTCCTCGGTCAGCTTGGCCTTGCCGGTAACGTGGCGCAGCGTCTGCGAGAGACGGTCAGTCAAGTTTTCAAACATGCGCGATCCTTTCAGGCCCTATTCAACGAAGTGCGTTGTAGACCGAGGTAATGGCGGCCCAGGCTGTGGTAAATCGCTGTTAAAAACAGCGCTCGGCGAGCCTGCGGCGTGGGCAGGTCGCGGATTATAGCGAAGACTGCGTCCATGCACACCCGCTGTCTGGCCCGGGAGTCTTTCGTGGAGCGCAGGTGTGTGCCAAACTCAGCGCCTTTCGGGCTTGCCTATCAGGATTTATGCTCCCTTTGCCACCCAGTTTGCTACCCAGTCTCGCCGCCGCCCTGCTGTACGCCGCTGCGACCCTCTACCAGGGCACTCGCCTGGCTCAATGCGCCAAGGCCAACAAGCGCCTGCTGGTCGGCCTGGGCGTCCTCGCCCTGCTGGCACACGCCGCGAGCCTGTTCACCCACCTGATGACGCCGGTCGGCCTGGCCCTGGATTTTTTCAGCGCCGCCAGCCTGATCGCCGCCGCGGTGATTGCCCTGACGCTGCTCGCCTGCTCCCGCATCCCGGTGGAAAACCTGCTGGTCCTGTTATTCCCGCTGGGCATGCTCACCGTACTGCTGGCACAGTTCGCCCCTACCGGCACCGTGCAGGTCATCGACGAAGAGCCGGGCATGCTCGCCCACATCCTGCTGTCGATCCTCGCGTACGGCATGTTTACCATCGCGGTATTCCAGTCCCTGCTCCTGCTGCTGCAGGACCACCAGCTCAAGCACAAACACCCGCTGGGCCTGATCAAGAACTTCCCGCCGCTGCAGACCATGGAGAGCCTGCTGTTCGGCTTCCTGTGGGCCGGCTGGACCCTGCTGTCGCTGTCGTTGATATCCGGCTGGGTATTCGTCGAGAACCTGTTCGCCCAGCATCTGGTGCACAAAACCCTGCTGGCATGCTTGGCGTGGGTGGTGTTCAGCGTACTGCTGTGGGGCCGTAACCGCCTCGGCTGGCGCGGACACAAGGCGATCCGCTGGACCCTGGCCGGCTTCTGCCTGCTGATGCTGGCCTATTTCGGCAGCAAGCTGGTTCGCGAATACATCCTGCATATCTGACGGGCAGCGATCATGGACAATTTGCCCCTGGGGCCGATGCTCGCGGTAATCGCCCTGCTGGTGTTATGGGCCGGGCTGTTTACCGCCATTGAAGCCGCCCAGCAGCACTTGCTGGCGCTGCGCCCCGGCACGCGCCAGGGCGACAAGGCCGCTGCCCGACTGAATTTCCCGCGCAACAGTCTGATCCTCTGCAATACGCTGAGCCGTGGCGTGGTGGTGATCCTGTGCACCTTGCCGGCGATCCATGCCTGGGCGGAAAACGGCCCCTGGCTGGGCTGGCTGGTGTCCTGCGCGACCCTGCTGGTGCTGGCCGACTACCTGCCCCGCGCCCTGGCCACCCGCTATCCCCAGGCTGTACTCGGCTTTGGCAATACGCTGTTGGGCGTGCCCCTGAAAATCGTTTATCCGTTGGCCTGGCTGCTCAATGGCATCAGCCTGCTGCTGCTGCGCCCTTTCGCGCGCAAGACCGGCACGGTGAAAAACAGCGATGAGCCGTTGCCCGATCACGACGACGAACCCGCGCCTGAGGCGGACGAAGGCCGCTCCCACGGCATGCCCGGCATACACGCGCTGGACAACATCACGGTCAATGACATCCTCGTGCCGCGCAGCGAGGTCGACGGCATTAACCTGGATGACACCGTCGAAGAGATCATCGAACAACTGCGTACATCCAAGCGCACGCGCCTGCCGGTGTTCCACAGCGATATCAACCAAGTGCAGGCTGTATTGAACACGCGCCAGATCCAGCACCTGCTGCCCGACGCCAGCCTGACCAAGGAAGCCTTGCTCGCGGCCTGCCACGAACCCTACTTCGTGCCGGAAAGCACGCCGCTGCAATTGCAGCTGCTGAACTTCCACAAGCAACAGCGCCGCCTGGGCATGGTGGTGGACGAATACGGTGAAGTGCTGGGGATTGTCACGCTGGAAGATATTCTCGAAGAAATCGTCGGCGAATTCGAAAGCGAGCAAGGCATGGACAACCCGCACATCCAGGCCCAGCCGGACGGTCGCTATATCATCGACGGCGCCGCTTCTATTCGTGAACTGAACAAGAGCCTGAGCTGGCACTTGCCCAGCGACGGCCCCAAGACCCTCAACGGTCTGGTGACCGAGGCGCTGGAAACCATTCCTGACTGCGCGGTATGCCTGAAAATCGGCCGCTATCGTCTGGAAATCCTCGAGACCGAGGATAACCGGGTGGCCAAGGTGCTGATCTGGCATACCAGCCGGGTACCGGTCGCCGCGTAAGCACCTGACAGCAAACAGCTGCGATGTGGGAGGACCTTGCCACCTCCCACATTTAGATTTGCGGTGTGTCGGCTCTTGTTGTAATTCCAGACCCCTTCCTATAATCCCTGCGGTTTATCCAAGCTTCGCCCGACCGCGTGCAACCCTGATCCATGGGTGTTCGACCAATAATAATCCGCGTCCAAAACGCGCAACGACCGTCAGGGATACCACCATGAGCACCACCTATAACGAGGCCGCAACCGCCGCCCCGAGCAACTCGACCGCGCGGGTTGCGACCGCGAGCATCGTCGGCACCGCCATCGAGTTCTACGATTTCTATATCTACGCCACCGCCGCGGCATTGGTGATCGGCCCGGTGTTCTTCCCGCAGAGCTCCGGCACCGCGCAGATGCTGGCGTCGTTCCTGACCTTCGGTATCGCCTTTATCGCCCGCCCGCTGGGCTCTGCGCTGTTTGGCCATTTCGGCGACCGCATCGGCCGCAAGTCGACACTGGTGGCGTCGTTGTTGCTGATGGGCGTCTGTACCACGCTGATTGGTTTGCTGCCCGGCTACGACAGCATTGGCGCCTGGGCGCCGATCCTGTTGTGTGTGCTGCGTTTCGGCCAGGGCCTGGGCCTTGGCGGGGAATGGGGTGGCGCGGCGCTGCTGGCGACCGAGAATGCGCCCAAGGGCAAACGGGCCTGGTTCGGCATGTTCCCGCAACTGGGGCCTTCGATCGGTTTTCTGGCGGCCAATGGCTTGTTCCTGATCCTGGCCATGAGCCTGAACGACGAACAGTTCCGCAGTTGGGGCTGGCGCATTCCGTTCATCCTCAGCGCCGCGCTGGTGATGATCGGCCTGTATGCGCGTCTGAAGCTGCATGAAACCCCGGTGTTCGCCAAGGCGGTGGCCAAGGAAGCACCGGTGAAGGTGCCGCTGGTAGAACTGTTCAGCCAGCATTGGCTGCCGGTGTTGCTGGGCGCCGCGTCGATGGTGGTGTGTTATGCACTGTTCTATATTACCACGGCGTTTTCCCTGAGCTACGGCGTTTCAACCTTGGGCTACAGCCGCGAAACCTTCCTTGGCCTGCTGTGCTTTGCGGTGCTGTTCATGGGATTGGCCACGCCCATCGCCGCATTGGCCAGCGACCGTTACGGGCGTAAACCCGTGCTGATCGTCGGTGCGATCCTGGCGATTCTGTCCGGTTTCACCATGGAGCCGCTGCTGACCCATGGTTCCACCTGGGCCGTGGCGCTGTTCCTGGCGCTGGAACTGTTCCTGATGGGCGTGACCTTCGCCCCGATGGGTGCGCTGTTGCCGGAGCTGTTCCCGACCCGCGTGCGTTATACCGGAGCTTCGGCGGCGTATAACCTGGGCGGCATCGTTGGCGCATCGGCCGCGCCATTCTTCGCGACCAAGCTGGTGGCGATGGGCGGTCTGAGTTATGTGGGTGGGTATGTGTCGGCGGCAGCGTTGCTCAGCTTGATCGCCGTGCTGTGCCTGAAGGAGACGCGGGATAACGATTTGAACAGGGTTGCCTGAAACCTGATCGCTCCCGCGCTCCGCGTGGGAATGCAGCCCAGGACGCTCCGCGTCCCAGCGTGACGCAGAGCGTCACAAGAGGCATTCCCACGCAGAGCGTGGGAACGATGTGCGTCAAGGTGGCGTGATGGGCCGCTATCGGGGGCAAGCCCCCTCCCACTTTAATTTGTGAATACAGTCAAATGTGGGAGGGGGCTTGCCCCCGATGCTTTTAGAGCTCTACGACAACCGCTTTAGAAGCACGGGTAGCCTTGGCCCGAGCCGCTTCAATCGACTCATCCCGCGCCAACGCCACGCCCATGCGGCGCTGGCCGTTCACTTCAGGCTTACCAAACAGACGCAACGCCGTGTCCGGCTCGCTCAACGCGGCGCCGAGGTTGGCGAACGCGGTCTGGGTCGACTGCCCTTCCACCAGGATCACCGCCGACGCCGAAGGCCCGAACTGGCGGATCAGCGGGATCGGCAGCCCGAGAATCGCGCGTGCATGCAGGGCGAACTGCGACAGGTCCTGGGAAATCAGGGTCACCAGGCCGGTGTCATGCGGGCGCGGCGACACTTCGCTGAACCACACCTGATCGCCTTTGATGAACAGCTCCACGCCGAACAGGCCACGCCCGCCCAAGGCCTCGGTCACGGCCTTGGCCACGCGCTCGGATTCGGCCAGGGCAATCGGGCTCATGGCCTGTGGCTGCCAGGATTCCTGATAGTCGCCCTTTTCCTGGCGATGGCCGACCGGCGCGCAGAACGTGGTGCCGCCGATGTGGCGCACGGTCAGCAGGGTGATTTCATAGTCGAAATCGATAAAGCCCTCAATGATCACCCGGCCCTTGCCGGCACGCCCGCCCTCCTGAGCGTAGTCCCAGGCCTTCTGCACGTCGTCGGCGCTGCGCAGCAGGCTCTGGCCCTTGCCCGACGAACTCATCACCGGCTTGACCACGCACGGGAAGCCCAGGTCATGGACGGCCTTGCTGTAGTCTTCGAAGGTGTCGGCGAAGTGGTACGGCGAGGTCGGCAGGTCCAGTTCTTCCGCGGCCAGGCGACGGATGCCTTCACGGTTCATGGTCAGCGATGTGGCGCGCGCGGTCGGGATCACGGTGAAGCCTTCGGCCTCCAGTTCCACCAGGGTGGCGGTGGCGATGGCTTCGATTTCCGGCACGATGAAGTGCGGTTTTTCCGCTTCGATCACCGCACGCAGGGCGGCGCCGTCGAGCATGTTGATCACATGGCTGCGATGGGCCACCTGCATGGCCGGCGCATTGGCGTAACGATCCACGGCAATCACTTCAACGCCCAGGCGTTGCAGTTCGATTACCACTTCCTTGCCCAGTTCACCGCAGCCACACAGCAAAACGCGGGTCGCGGTCGGCGACAATGGAGTTCCGATTCGGGTCATCTCAGGTCCTCAGGGGAGCGGATCATGGGGAGAAAGGCCGGCATTTTACATGAACTGTAAAAATTGGCCTCAGTTGGCGACCACCCGTTTGCGCAGGCGCCAGGCCATGATCAGCCACACCGCCGTGACCCCGGCGAATTTCGACACGAGCGCGGTGCCTGCCACCATCGGGGTCAGCGCGCCGATCAGGCCGAAGAAGATAAACGTATCGAGGGGAATGCTCAGCGCCGAACTTATCCACAGGCGGTCGTGCAACGGGCGCTTGGTGATGCTGAACACCAGCCAGTCGATGCACTCGGACACCGCGAACGCCGTGGCGCTGGCCAGGGCGATGGACGGGTCGGAGGTGATATACGACAGCACCAGCGCCGCCAGCATGGCAATGATCGCACCGTGGCCGAAGCGGGTTTGCACCATGTCGCGCAGGATAAACACCAGGCCACCCCAGGCGGACCAGATCACATCCAGGTGCGGGGCGGTGGAGAAGGCGAAGTTGATCAGCACGACGCTGCTGATGTAGGCGATCAGGAAGAGCATGGCGGGATGGGCCCTGTGTATAAGGGGCACAGGGTACTTCACATTAAGACATATGTCGTCTGGGGGGCCTTATCGGGGGCAATGGTTCAGGCGCCGGATTTACCAGAAGCCATAAACACCCACCCACTCGCCAAGGCCCGCTCATGGCACAACCCCAACACTACCCGACGCTCGGCATTATCCATGCGACTCCAGCGTGTGATTTCATCCACGGTGCGCTGGCAGCCGGTACAGATGTCATCATCATCCAGCGCGCAAATGCTCACGCAGGGCGATGCAACAGGTCGTTCAACTGCACTCATTCTTCCTGCTCAGCCAGATCACGGGCATAACGCTGCGAATTGTGTACATAGTGCGCGGCACTGGCCTCGAGCATCCTCTTCTGCGCCTCGGTCAATTCACGCACCACTTTGCCCGGCGAGCCCATCACCAGTGAACCATCGGGGATCTCCTTGCCTTCGCCAATCAGCGAATTGGCGCCGATAATGCAATGCTTGCCGATCTTCGCGCCGTTGAGCACCACGGCATTGATGCCGATCAGGCTGTAATCGCCTACGGTGCAGCCATGCAACATCGCGTTATGGCCAATGGTCACGCCGGTACCCAGGGTCAGCGGGTAGCCCATGTCGGTGTGCATCACGCTGCCGTCCTGCACGTTGCTGTTCCTGCCGATCAGGATCAGTTCGTTGTCGCCGCGCAATACCGCGTTGAACCAGACGTTGGCGCCCTCCTCCAGCTTGACCTTGCCCACCAGCGTGGCATTGGGCGCGACCCAACTGCTGGGATGCGTCTCGACGTGGGCGTCGCCCAGGCGGTATTTCATGGTTATTCCTCACGGCGGGCCATTCGTTCGATGGCTTAGCGATTAATAAAGCTCTTGGGTGGATTGTGCAGGCTGATCTGCGCGTCGTCATAGAGCACGTTGATCAGCTCGACGATCATGATTGCCGTCAACCCCCAGATTTTGTACTCGCCATAACGATAGCTGGGCACATACCAACTACGGCCTTGGTAGTCGATCCTGTGGGTATGTTCGCGCGGGTCCTGTCGGAAAAAATCCAAGGGTACGCTGAAGACAGCGGCAATCTCGGCATCGTTGGCCAGGTACTCGACGTAGTCGGGGATGACACCGACATAAGGCGTGACACGAATGCCATGCAGTGAGATCAGTGGACTCAGGGGGCCGATAATTTCCACCAGGCCCGGTGCCAGGCCGATTTCTTCCTCAGCTTCGCGCAGGGCGGTGAAGATCAGGTCCGGGTCTTCGGGGTCACGGCGCCCACCGGGAAAGGCCACTTCGCCACCGTGGGTCGACAGGCCGCTGGCGCGCAGGGTCAGGATCAGCTCAGGTTCGTCACTGCGGGTGATCGGCACCAGCACCGCCGCTTCAGGGAAACGCCCGTCAGTCTCCAGCGTATGCGGCGTGTGATTGCTTACCCGGCGAAGTAGCTCGTCCAGCATGAGTCATCTCGATCTGTTGGCTACCTGGCATCATGCACCAAAGCGCGCGGGCGCCCAAGCCCAAACCGGAGCGGTGTCGCTAAACGACAACTTGCAGGAACGCCTGGCCCCAAGCCAAGATGGACGCACTCTCCAGGAACCCCAGCATGAAATTCTGCAGCCAGTGCGGTAAACCGGTGACCCAACGCATTCCCGATGGCGACGCGCGCCTTCGCTATGTGTGCGATCACTGCTCGACCATTCATTATCAGAACCCCAATATCGTCGCCGGCACCGTGCCGGTGTGGGGCGACCACGTGCTGTTGTGCCGCCGCGCCATCGAGCCGCGCCTGGGTTACTGGACCCTGCCGGCCGGCTTCATGGAAAACGGCGAAACGGTGGAACAGGCCGCCATGCGCGAAACCCTGGAAGAAGCCTGTGCCCGCGTGCGCAACTTGAGCCTCTACACGTTGATCAACGTGCCCCACATCAGCCAGGTGCATATTTTCTACCGCGCCGAGCTGATCGACCTCGACTTCGCCGCAGGTGCCGAGAGCCTGGAAGTGAAGCTGTTCGCCGAAGCCGACATCCCTTGGTCCGAGCTGGCTTTCCGCACGGTCGGGCGTACCTTAGAATGCTTCTTCGCTGACCGCAGGCAACAGGCCTACCCGGTACGCAGCGAATCGGTGCCGCCACTCGCCAAGCCCGCCCAATAACAAACCGGCAGACGGCCTTCAAAGGGAAATCGTTTCAATGCGTTGGTTGCTTGCTTTGCTCTGCCTGTCGTTCGCCGCGTTGTCGTCAGCCTCCACCCTGGAAACCCTGGGCGGCAAGCCGGTCGAGAAAGTCCTGGTACTCAAGTCCGCCCATCAGTTGCAACTGATCAACGACGGCAAGCCGCTCAAGACCTATCGCATCTCCCTGGGCAAGAACCCCAAAGGCCCCAAGCTGATCGAAGGCGATCGCCGCACACCCGAAGGCCTGTATTGGATCGACTGGCGCAAGACCAGTGAGCGCTTCAACCTGGCCATGCACATCTCCTACCCTAATATCAGCGATGCCGCACGCGCACGCCGCGAAGGCGTCAAGCCCGGCAGCATGATCATGATCCACGGCACCCCCGACACCGAGGACTACCCGGAACAGTGGTTCCACACCCTGGACTGGACCGACGGCTGCATCGGTATGCGCAATGTGGACATGCGCGAAGTCTGGAACCTGGTCAAGGATGGCACGCTGATCGAGATCCGGCCGTAATCGTCGACCACTCGTAAAATAATTCGAAAAAAAAACCTCCCCCGACAATGCCCGCCGGTGAATACCAGTTCACCGCGCCGGCTACGCCGTTATGCACGCGCGGAAGACCTCTCTAATACCACTTGAAACCAGGCACCTGAACAGAGCCCTGACAGCCCTGTACGCACTGTTCTGGTGGCATTGACATGGTATTTAAGTGGTATTAGTTTTCGGCCATTACCGGGCGACAACACTCCAATAACGCATCGGAAACCTGACAGATGAATCCCATCCTGGCCCTGCGCCCCGACGACAAACAATCCACGCCGCTGTATCTGCAATTGGCGCGTAAGCTGGAAGCCGCGATCCATGCCGGCGAGTGGAAATCCGAACAGGCGTTGCCCTCGGAACGGGCACTCAGTGAGCAGTTGAACATCTCGCGGGTCACGGCCCGCAAGGCACTCGAGGTGCTGTTTGCCCAAGGCCTGATCCGCCGCAGCCAAGGCTCCGGGACCTTTATCACGCCACGCCTGGAACAGCCGCTGTCGCGCCTCTCGGGGTTCAGCGAGATGTTGCGTCTCAAGGGCTTTGTGCCCAGCTCCCAATGGCTGGAGCGCGACATCACCCAGCCAACCCACGAAGAGCTGATCCGCCTGGCCTTGTCGCCCACCGACAAAGTGGCGCGCCTCAAGCGGCTGCGCAAGGCTGACGACACGGTGATGGCAATTGAAATGACCACAATGCCTGCCTCGGTTCTTCCACAGCCGCAAGCCATCGGCAACTCGCTCTACGAGTACCTGGAAAGCATCGGCAAACCCATCATGCGCGCGCTGCAGCACATTCAGGCGATCAACGCCTCGGACGAATTCGCCGCGCTGGTGGGCATCGCTCCAGGCACCGCCATGTTGTTGATGACCCGCGTGGGCTACACCGCCGACAACACACCGATAGAAATCACCGACACCTACTGCCGCAACGACTACTACGACTTCGTAGCGGAGCTGCGCAGATACGACTTTGCCGCCGAGCTGCGGCCTTAGAGAACTGCCATGTCCGAAGACAATATCCTCACGCCCGACGGTTGGATTCGTGGCCGCCTGGCGCATGCACATGGCAAGGTGACCGCCATTGAAGGCACGCCCTGCGACCCGGCCGACAACGATTTGCCCTACCTGCTACCGGGCTTTATCGACCTGCATGTGCACGGCGGTGGCGGCAAGGACATCATGCAAGGCACCTCCGCCTTCCAGACGATCACCCGCACCCATGTGCGCTTCGGCACCACGTCGCTGCTGGCCACCACCATGACCGCGCCGGTGGACGAGATCTCCCGCGTACTGGGCCAGCTCGGCACTTTCTGCGAGCAGCGCCCCGCCGGCTGCGCCCGTGTACTCGGCGTGCACCTGGAAGGGCCCTACATCAATCCGGGAAAACTCGGCGCCCAACCTAATTTCGCCCACACCGCCTTGATGGAGGAAGTCGAGGCCTATCTGCGCCTGGCGCCGATCCGAGTGATCACCATCGCACCGGAAATCGCCGGCCACGATGCGTTGATCCGCGTCCTCAGCGAACGCGGCGTACGCATGCAGATCGGTCATACCCTGGGCAGCTATGAAGAAGGCGTCGCCGCCCTCGCCGCCGGTGCCACCAGTTTCACCCACTTGTACAACGCCATGAGCCCGCTGCATCACCGCGAGCCCGGGATCGTCGGCGCCGCACTGGCCCATGCCAAGTACGCCGAGCTGATCCCGGACCTGCTTCATGTGCACCCAGGCGCCATCCGCGTGGCGTTGCGCTCGATCCCATGCCTGTACTGCGTCACCGACTCCACCGCCGCCGCCGGCATGCCCGACGGCGAATACAAGCTGGGCAGCCACACCGTGACCAAATGCCTGGGCGGCGTGCGCCTGGCCGACGGCACCCTGGCGGGCAGCACGCTGACCATGGACCAGGCGCTGCGCAACCTGGTGAAGATCGGCCTGCCCATCAGCGAAGCCTCTCAACGCCTGTCGCAATTTCCGGCGGACTACCTGGGCCTGGAAGAACGCGGCCGCCTGCAACCCGGCAGCTATGCCGACTGCGTGCGCCTGGACCGCTCCCTGCACCTCACTGACGTAATGGTCGAAGGAGACACCGTTGACTTCAAAAATGCTTGAAGAGGCCCTCGCCTCCGCTGACGCGGTCGCCGCGCAACTGCAACGCCTGGGCCCGCCGCTGGAAGAAATCGCCGGCCGCTTGCGCCGCCAGCCGCCGCAGGTGGCGATGACCATCGCCCGTGGCAGTTCGGACCACGCCGCCAGCTACTTCGCCTACCTGGCCATGCAGCATGTGGGGATTCCGGTGGCGTCGTTACCGATGTCGGTGGTCACGTTGCTGCAAGCGCCGTTGAAGGTCAGCGGCCAGGTAGCGTTCGGGTTCTCGCAGTCCGGCCAAAGTCCGGACCTGGTGGACAGCCTGCGCCTGCTGCGCAAGCGCGGTGCGTTGAGCATCTCGTTGGTCAACGCTGAAGCGTCACCGCTGCAAGCCGCGTGCGAATGCCACGTACCGCTGTGCGCCGGGCCGGAGCTGAGCGTGGCCGCCACCAAAAGCTTTATCGCCACCCTCAGTGCCAGCGCCCTATTGGTGGGGCACTGGAACCAGGAAGCAGACTTGTTGCAAGCCTGCCAGGCGCTGCCTGAGGGCCTGCGCGACGCCGCCGGACAGGATTGGCACCAAGCCGTCGAGGCCCTGCGCGACAGTCAGCGCTTGATGGTGATCGGCCGTGGCGCCGGTTTTGCCGTCGCCCAGGAAGCCGCGCTCAAGCTCAAGGAAACCTCGGCAATCCAGGCCGAAGCCTTCAGCAGCGCCGAAGTGCGCCACGGGCCGATGGCGTTGATCGACGAAAATTACCCATTGCTGGTGTTCGCCCCGCGCGGCGCCGAACAGGCCGGCCTGCTGACGCTGGCCGCCGACATGCGCCAACGCGGCGCCCGTGTATTGCTGGCCGCGCCGGACGATATCGCCGAACGCGACCTGACCCTGAGCCGCGCCGAACACCCGAGCCTGGACCCGATCCTGGCGATCCAGAGCTTCTACGTGATGGCCGCCGGCCTGGCCGTGGCGCGCGGCATGGACCCGGACCAGCCGCGCCACCTGAGCAAAGTCACTCGCACTCACTGAGTCGATTGCCGTGTTTTCCTGATGAGTACCGTGCCCATGTCCAACAACAATAAAGAACTCACACTCAGCGCGCCCCTGAGCGGCCCCGTGCTGACCCTGGGCCAGGTCCCCGACGAGGTGTTCGCGAGCCACGCCATGGGCGACGGCATTGCCATCGACCCGTTGAACGACTGCCTGCATGCCCCCTGTGACGGGGTGATCATTCATGTCGCGCGCACCGGCCACGCGCTGACGATCCGCGCCGACAACGGTGCCGAACTGCTCATGCATGTGGGCATCGATACCGTGGAACTGAACGGCGAAGGCTTTGCGTTGCTGGTCAAGGACGGCGCGCGAGTGACAAACGGCCAGGCGCTGGTGCAGTTTGATCTGGATCGCCTTGCGCGCCGGTGCAAAAGTTTGGTCAGCCTGATCATCCTGACCAATGGCGAACAGTTCGAGCTGCAGCCTCTGGCGCGTAAAACGGTCAAGGTCGGCGAGCCGCTGATGCGGGTACTCGCTCGCTCGACCGTCGGTGATGAAACCGCTGTGGATAACGTGAGCGCTGAAGCCAGCGCCAGCGTGCGTATCACCCATCGGGGCGGTCTGCATGCGCGCCCTGCGGCGCTGATCCGCAAAACCGCACTGGGTTTCAGCAGCCAGGCACGCTTGCATTACGGCGATAAATCGGCGCCGTGCGACAGCCTGGTCGGCTTGATGGCATTGGGGATCGGCGAGGGTGATGAAGTGCGGGTCAGCTGCCGTGGTACGGACGGCGAAGCGGCGTTGCAGGCATTGATTGCCGCCTTGTCAGTTCCGGTCACAGCACAACACGTCGCACCTGTAGCGGCGACACCACGCCGGGCCAGCAACGAAGCCAACGTGCTGCAGGGCGTGTGCGCGGCGCCCGGCCTGGTGTGCGGACCGTTGTTCCGCCTCGCCGGCATCGAACTGCCGGCGGATATCGGCACACACGCGGTCGACGACCAACGGCAATGCCTGGACACCGCCCTGGAGCAAGTGCGCAGTGAAATCCGCACCACCCTGGCCCACGCTCGCCAGCGCCAGCATGTCGAGGAAGAAGAGATCTTCGCCGCCCACCTCGCCCTGCTGGAAGACCCTGCCCTGGTCGAAGCCGCCACCGCCGCCATCGAACACGGCAGCGCCGCCACCCATGCCTGGCGCGATGCCATCCAGGCCCAATGCACGGTGTTGCTCGCATTGGGTAAACCCTTGTTTGCCGAACGTGCCAACGACCTGCGCGACCTGCAGCAACGCGTGCTGCGCGCATTGCTGGGCGAGGCCTGGCACGTCGAATTGCCGGCCGGTTCGATTGTCAGCGCGCACGAGTTGACGCCTTCGGACCTGCTGCAGCTGAGCGCGCAGCAAGCGGTCGGCATCTGCATGGCAGCAGGCGGGGCCACGTCCCATGTCGCGATCCTGGCGCGCGCTAAAGGCCTTCCCTGTGTGGTCGCGCTGGGCGCCGACGTGCTCGACGTGCCCCAGGGCCAGCGCGTGGTGCTCGACGCCGCCAACGGCCGCCTGGAGCTGGCGCCCAGCGAGGCGCGCCACGCCCAAGTGCACCAGATTCGCGACGCGCAGCAACTGCGGCGTCAACAGCAACAGGCCCAGGCTCGACAGCCCGCGCGCACCCTCGACGATGTGAGCATTGAGGTGGCCGCCAATGTGGCCTCCAGTGCCGAAACCCAGGTGGCGTTTGAAAACGGTGCCGATGGCGTCGGCCTGCTGCGCACCGAGTTCCTGTTCGTCGACCGCCGCACCGCGCCGGATGAACAGGAGCAGCGCCAAGCCTATCAAGCGGTACTGGATGCCATGGGCGACAAGTCGGTGATCATCCGCACCATCGACGTGGGTGGCGACAAGCAGCTCGACTACCTGCCGCTGCCCGTCGAGGCCAACCCGGTGCTGGGCCTGCGCGGCATTCGCATGGCCCAGGTACGGCCGGAACTGCTCGACCAGCAACTGCGTGCGCTGCTGCAAGTACGCCCGTTGGCGCGTTGTCGGATCCTGTTGCCGATGGTCAGTGAGGTGGACGAGCTGCTGCAGGTCCGCCAGCGCCTGGATGAGCTGTGCGCGGAGCTGGAACTGACCCAGCGCCCTGAACTCGGGGTGATGATCGAAGTGCCCGCCGCCGCGCTGATGGCCGAGCAACTGGCCGAGCATGCGGATTTCCTCTCGATCGGCACCAATGACCTGTCCCAGTACACCCTGGCCATGGACCGCGACCACGCCGGCCTCGCCGCGCGGGTCGATGCCTTGCACCCGGCACTGCTGCGGCTGATCGCCCAGACCTGCGCCGGCGCCGCCCAGCATGGGCGTTGGGTCGGTGTGTGCGGTGCCCTCGCCTCCGATCCGCTGGCCACGCCGGTACTGGTTGGCCTGGGCGTACGCGAGCTGTCGGTGAGCCCGCTGCAGATCGGCGAAATCAAGGACCGCGTCCGCCACCTGGACGCGGCGCAATGCCGGCAATTGAGCCAAGGGCTGCTCGACCTGAGCAGCGCCAGGGCCGTTCGCCACGCCTGTCAACACCACTGGCCGCTGAGCTGACAACAACAAGAAAAAAGGAGACACGCCATGTATCAATACTTCATTGAAGGCCTGCAACGCCTGGGCCGGGCACTGATGCTGCCGATCGCAATCCTGCCGATCGCCGGCCTCTTGCTGCGCCTGGGCGACACCGACCTGCTGAACATCGCGGTGATGCACGACGCCGGCCAGGCGATCTTCGCCAACCTGGCGCTGATCTTCGCCATCGGCATCGCCGTGGGCTTTGCCCGCGACAACAACGGCACCGCCGGATTGGCCGGGGCCATCGGTTATCTGGTGATGATCTCCACCCTCAAGGTGATGGACAGCACCATCAATATGGGCATGCTTGCGGGTATCGCCAGCGGCTTGATGGCCGGCGCGTTGTACAACCGCTTCAAGGACATCAAGTTGCCGGAATACCTGGCGTTCTTCGGCGGGCGACGGTTTGTACCTATAGTCACCGGGTTTTCGGCCGTGGGCCTGGGCGTGGTGTTCGGCCTGATCTGGCCGCCGATCCAGCACGGCATCAACAGCTTCGGGGTGCTGCTGATGGAAAGCGGCAGCCTCGGCGCATTTGTGTTCGGTGTGTTCAACCGCCTGCTGATCGTCACCGGCCTGCACCACATCCTCAACAATATGGCCTGGTTCGTGTTCGGCAGCTTTACCGACCCGGCCACCGGCGCGGTGGTGACGGGCGACCTGACCCGCTATTTTGCCGGCGACCCCAAGGGCGGCCAGTTCATGACCGGCATGTTCCCGGTGATGCTGTTCGGCCTGCCCGCCGCGTGCCTGGCGATGTACCGCAACGCCTTGCCGGAGCGGCGCAAGGTGATGGGCGGGATTTTCCTGTCGATGGCGCTGACCTCATTTTTGACCGGCGTGACCGAGCCGATCGAATTCGCCTTTATGTTTCTGGCGCCGTTTTTGTACCTGATCCATGCCGTGCTGACCGGCCTGTCGATGGCGATCACCAACATGCTGAACATCCACCTGGGCTTTACCTTCTCCGGTGGCTTTATCGACATGGTGCTGGGCTGGGGCAAGTCCACCAACGGCTGGCTGGTGGTGCCGGTGGGGCTGGCCTATGCGGCGATCTACTACTCGGTGTTCAGCTATTGCATCCGCCGCTTCAACCTGAAGACGCCGGGCCGTGAAGATATCCAGGTGGCGCAGGCTGAAACAATGAGCGACAACCAACGCGCCACGGCGTACATCCGCGCATTGGGCGGCGCGGACAACCTGCTGAGCGTCGGCGCCTGCACCACGCGCCTGCGTCTGGACATGGTCGACCGTAACAAGGCGGTGGACGCCGACCTCAAAGCGCTGGGCGCCATGGCCGTGGTGCGGCCGGGCAATGGTGGGAGTTTGCAGGTCGTGGTCGGGCCGATGGCCGACAGCATCGCCGATGAAATACGCCTCGCTATGCCGTCCTTTGGCGGCAGCACGCCGGCAGCGGCAGCGCCTGTGGATAAACCGCTGACGGTGGATGTGCAGGAAGCCGAAAAATGGCTGAGCGCCCTGGGTGGCCGAGAGAATGTGCAGCAGTTGGAAGCCGTGGCGATGACGCGATTGCGGGTGGCGCTGAGGGATGATTCGGTGTTGTCCGAAGCTGATCTCACTGCCCTGGGTTGCCAGGGTGTCAGCCGACTGGAAAACGGGGTTTGGCACCTGTTGATGGGTGACAAGGCACCGGGATTGGGCGAGGCGTTGGAGCGGTTGGTCGGTGCTCAGCAGATCAGGACGGGGGCTTAAAGCTTCATCGTTGAAAAGGCCTCTTCGCGAGCAAGCCCACTCCTACATTTCGACTGTATTAACAGCTCAAAATGTGGGAGCGGGCTTGCTCGCGAATGGGCTTAACGGGCGCCTGATGATTTGAGTTCGGGCACCTCATTCAAATCCAGCATGCGGTCCACCATTAACTGGATTCCTTCCAACATCCGGTGAATGCACAGCACGACATTTCGCTGCGTGCCGTCGACTTCAAAAGCCAAGTGCCCCGTCAGCGCCTGTACCGAAGCAATATCCTGGGCGGCATTGGCGAGTAAAGTTTCGCTATCGAGACTGAGCCGTACGCTGAAAAGCTGGTCGGTGGGTAGAGAGTCAGTTGGGGGATTTGGACTGTCTTTGATCATGGTAAACCTCTGGTGTGAAGTAAGAGCTACCAGCATCACTTGCAGATGATGGGTGGCAGCCGTGTGCGGGCCTGCAAGACCGAGTCACCAGAAAACCTCGGTAGACCCGAAGGTCTCCCGCACACAGCCGCCATAAATGGCGACCATGAAAAAGCGCCGCGATTATAAAGGCGCTTATGACTGACTGGTGAGGTTTCGGCGGGCTTGCAGTCCCGGTCGCTGAATTGGCAGCGACTGGGGGAGGTTAGTTATGCGAGTTCCGAGGGACAACCTGAAAGACTTGTCGGAAATATCCGAAGCGACTATTCCAACGCAGTCACAGCATAGGTATCCGCAAATTTTGAAGGCTGACACATAACTCTGTGGTGAGCAGGCTTGCCCTGCGCTGGGCTGCGAAGCAGCCCCCAAATCAAGCGCCTCGGTGTACCAGATAAAACCACATTGTCTGGAGTGGGGCCGCTTCGCAGCCCAGCGCAGGGCAAGCCTGCTTACCACAAGAACCTCATTTCTCAGCTTATGTTCACCGAAGCTGTGTAGATACCCCATGGCCGTCACCGGCAAGCCCGCCGACCTGACAGTTCCCATGCGCCCCTGCGCCTGATCCCGCTACTTATTTACGGCCTGCCGCCCACCACGGTTCTCCATGCTGAGGGCTCTACCCCTCGCATGGAGCGCGTACCCGTGAGCACGACCAGCCCGTCCTTTGACGACATCAAAGGCTACCTCAACCAGATCGGCCATCATTTGCTCAAGGGTCAGGCACCGTTGCTGCCGCAGACCGAGCCGTCGCAGGAGCTGCGTTACCTGGAGCGCCTGAACAGTATCCTCAAGCCCTATCACCAGGAGTTCATCGCCAAGGGTCGCAGCCACTACCAAGCCTTGCACAACCTCGACCTGCAAAGCGCCGGCGGGCAAACCCTGCTTGCCGAGCTCAAGGCCACGTTGAATAAGCAACTGCTGGAAATGGACCTGCGGGAGCAGGTCGATGGCAAGCCACGCAAGTCTTTCATGGTCTTTGAGGCGGGTTTTACTGCACTGGGTAATGAAGCCAGGCTCGGCGTGCAGGATCGTCTGCTGCACCCGCAGGAAGGTGAAATCCTCGGCAAAGTGCCGCTGGGCCCGACCCTGCGCCCCGGGCTGTACGCGTTGCAGTTCACCTACCAGCAGGCAACGGTGGAGCTGGCCGGCGCGTTCGTCGTCACGCAGCTCAACAGCCCCGTAGTGACTGCGCTGACCACGACGCAAGGCGTGGGCCAGGTGATGCTGTTCACACCGCTGCGCGGGATCGAGTCATTCGACTCGCTGGCCGACCTGAATAAGCATTTACTCAAGAGTCTCGACCACCGCAGCGGCCGCGAGGAGTTCATGAACCTGCTGCCGGCCCGTTACCAGGCGCTGACGGCCGCCGGCATCTGGCCGTTGATGCTGTCGCCCATCGTCGATAAACCGCTGTTCGAACACACGTTCCAGGCGCTGGTCGACAAGCGCAGCGCGGATGTCGAGCGAGCCCTGAGCCTGGCCGACAACCCCACGCAGGACGCTGCGCAACTGATCGACGACTTGGACCGCGCCATCGCCGCCGCCCTGCCCGACCTCGATGCGCGCCTGGAGCTGCGCGCCCAGGCCTTGCTCGAACGCTGCCTGCGCTACAGCGCCCCGGCCTGGTACCGCAGCGCCAGCGAGGCACGTCGTGCGACGTTGGCGCAGCACCTGGCCGAGTACGACCAGGCGCGCCACACCCTGTTGAGCCTGCTCGGCCCCGCCGCCACCCCGCACACCCTGGCACGCCATGAGTGGCTTGAGCGTTTGAGCGATGATTTGGCTATCCACGACCTGGAGCCGGAACACCTGCAAGTCAGCACGCGCCGTTTCGTTACAGGCGTGGGGCATTACGAGCAGACCCATACGTTGACTGAGCTGGCATTGCGCGGCCTGCATAACGGCGACGAACAGTTCGGCTCGGACTTCCTCAGCCAGACCACGCTCACCTGCAATGACGCGCCATTGCCCGAGCGCTACGCTGACCTGACCCCGACATGGCTCGTCGACCAGTTGAAAACCCTGCACCCGCGTGTCGCCTTCGCCCCTGTACAGCACGAGCTGCATCACCGGGAAGAAGTGCGGCACGCTATCGAACGTCTGCTCGAACAGCGGATCAACGCCCTTGCCTACATCGCCGTGCTGCAAGGCCACCTCGGTGAAGATGATTTCCAACTGATCCAGCGCCTGCGCCAAGGTCCCGACACCCCGGAGAGCACCACGGTGCTCAGCGCCAACACGCTCTCACTCCACGGCGCCCAGCTTCAAGACATGTGGGCACTGCGCCAGAAAAATCCGCAGGGCCACGTCACCCGCGTGCTGTTGTGCACGCCAGGCGCGCCTCGCGAGCAACAGTTCCAGGTGTTTGATTCCGACAGGGCCTGCCAGCAGCACATCCTGGGGTGGGCCATGGACAATGGCGTGAAGGCCGCGCCCGGTACGCTGACCGACTACCTGATCAGCCGAGTGCCCTTGCGCTTTCAAAAAGCCATGAAGCAAGTGCTCACCGGCCTGAGCTTCAAGCCCCATGCACAGGAATACGCCGAAATCACCTTCAGCCCGGCCGACAGCCAGCGCCAGTGCCTGACATCCATGGCCGAACACGTGCTCACCACGCGCACGGATGACTACGACTTCGGCACACCGGCCTGATATCGCTCAACCACCGAGGCTATCAGGCGAAAACTCCTGACGCTGGCCGAGGATGCCGAGGGCGCCTTGCGCGCCTACACCGACGAACCGTTGTCCCTGTCGACGTTTCCCAGCTTCACCACGTACCTGCACGAACAGGCCAAGCGGCAACTGAACCAGTTGCTGGGGCGTTCCGGTAACGATGTCGATCCGGATACGGTATGGGCCTACTCGCCACCTTCGCTGGTGGGCACCTGGACGCCGCCACCCTTGACATACACCCAGTTGTTCCGCGATGGCTATGCCGATGGCATCGGTTTTCTCGATGAAAAATTCTCGCGCTCGGCGACGTTCAAGGGACCCGAAGGCATCGACTTGAGCACCTTGACCGCGCAAACAGTAGCGCGCTCGGTCACGGGGGTATGGATCGGCCAACGGTATATCGACAAAGTCCGCGCTGAACTACTGAGCCCAGACAGCCAGGGTTATGCCTACCGGCGCAACGCAACCCTGGCGATCACCCAGCTGCACATGCACAGCGCCGCGCTGGAATCGCGATTGCAAGGGCACATCGCCGCAGTGGACTTGGACTGGTTGGAAAAAAGCATCGCCAGCCTGGGCGATACATCGGCCCGCACCCGTGGCAACTACGCCATCCACCGCCTGATGGTGGACGGTGAATGGGTAATCGATACCCTGTTGTTCAGCCATGCCGACAACCCCGTCCTGCTTTACACGCCCCAGGCTCCGGATGGCATTCAGTTTCGCGAAGCGCGGCAGTTCAATTACCTGTTGAAAAAGCAGCCAGGCATGATCGAGTACCTTTGCAGTCGCATGGCCCGACAGTCCCAGGTTCGTATGCGAAGCTTCCTGGAAAACGCACGCAAAGCGCTGCCTGAACACCTGAATAAAACCGATATCAGCCCTGCGCGCTACGACTCCACCCGTCGCGTAACCCCACTGCTCGACCTGCGCCAAGCCTTGTACAACATGAAATTGCAGCGCCGGATCGATGACGTCCGAGGTTCGACATCGGACCGCACGCAGATGATCGGCGCGATCGTCTGGAGCTGTGTGGAGTGGATAGCGGCCGTTGCCACCGCCCCCTTCCCGCTCGTGAGTCTGGCTACCGGCCTGTTGCTGGCCTTCAAGGACGCCATGCTCGCCCTGCACGCTTATCACCAGGGCGACAACGCTGGCGCCTTTGAGCACTTCATGGGCTACTTGTTCAACAGCGCCGGCGGCCTGCTGACCGACCTGCGCCCGGCGTTGCGCGCACTGCCACGATTTAGCCGTCCGTCGCGCCTACCGGCCGCCAGCCCCGAACATGCCCGGGCCATGAACCGCCTGCAGACCCTGGAACGCGCCCGGCCGGCGCTCTCGAACATGCAGCCGGTGCTCTTCTACGGCCAGCCACATTGGGCGCCCAAAACACCGGATGTATTGGGGCGTTACCTGTTGTACCGACTGGACCCGACCAGCGGGCAACTGCGGTCGACCACCCGCCTGGCAACGCCGACCGCCGACGGTGGATGGGTGCGCAGTGGCGTGTCGGGCGGCGCGCCCAAGTTTGAAAAACTCCCGAACTCGCCCGAGACACTCAAGCCTTATGAAATGCCTGCCAAACACTGGCGTGATCTTGAACGGGTAATGGACCCGCAGCTCAAGGCCGACCTGATGGCACAAAGCGAGTGGGCGACCAATAGCCCGTTGCACGCTCTGCCGACAGTCATCGACGAACTGCGCCCGATCCGCACGCTCTACCTGCAGCAGGTTGAACGGCTGACCCGCGATGCCAAGGCTTTTTTCGATGCGCTGGAGCCGATTGTCCCGCGTGTCGACGTGCTCCTGTTCGAGGCCAGTGCCAGCGCCGAACACATCATCCAGCAGTTGTTCAAAGAACGTTCAGGCTGGATCATCGGCCAGGTTGCCGCGTCCATCGCCAGTAAGCAGTTCCTGATCGACAACATGGATGCGCTGGTCCGACAAGGCCTCAAGCGCCTGTACGTGGAATACCTGCCGGCCGATGTGTTCCGCCTCAAGCTGGATAAGTTCAACGCCGGTAAATCCTGGCGACATATCGAAAAACACTTGGCGGCCGTCGACAAGGCCTTGGGTTTCAGCCAGGGCGCTCAATACTCGTACCTGGCCCTGGCGCGCAAGGCGCGTGAAAAAGGGGTGAAGCTATTGCCGCTGGATGCCTCGACGTCATACCAATTGGAAGACGCCCTGCAATTGGGTGAGACCGCGCCCACCACCCCGCGCAGCAACAACTTGCGCAATTTCTACTCGCATCGCCTGCTCGAAGCCGACGTCGCCGCCGCGCCCGATGAACGCTGGGTGGCCCTGGTGGATCAGACCCGCATGAGCACGTTCGAACAGGTGCCCGGGCTTGCGGACCTGCATAAAACCATCGCGTTGCGCATTCAAGACGTCTCCGCCGGCCAACCGGTGGGTATCTGGGCGGACGCCGCCGGAGCCATACCGGGGGATGCCTTGGCCAAGGGCGACTATAAGCTCACGCTGCAGACCGCCTACAAGGCCGCCGAAGCGCCGCCCGCCTCCGCTGCTAGCCCTCGTGCGGCGACGCAGCATTTCAGTGAGTTCGATTCAGTAGCCGAGCATCATGCAACCCTGGCCGAGTTGTCGATGCACCCCCGCGGCCTGGACACCCGCTACGGGCCCTCCAGCCCACTTCACGTCGAGGCGTTCAATGCCTTCCAGAAAACCCGCTCACGCCTGAAGGAAGCCGCCGAGCACTTCTTCACCGACTATGCGCCCGCACCGCGCCCCATATTGCCGACGGTACCGGCCGAGGTAACGCTGGAATCGTTTCTCAAGCAAGTGGCGGACGGGCCTTTCTCCGGGTTGGTGATCGGTGAAGCGCACAATGCACAGTCAAGCAAAGCGCTGCTCAGGACCCATATGAAAAGCATCAAGGAAGCAGGCTTCCAGACACTCTACGTCGAACACCTGCTGACGGATTTGCACCAGGCCGAGCTGGACATATTCCATCGCACTCAACGCTTTCCGGAACGTCTCAAGTCTTATTTGAAAGCTCAAGACGGCGGCCATATGCCTAGGTATAGGGGCCTTGATACCTACTCGAACACCATCCAGGCTGCGGCCAAGCACGGTATTCGCGTACGGGCACTGGACTGCACCGCCAGCTATCACCTGCGCGGCTTGCGCGGCAATGGCAAATCCCGGACACAGATGTTCAACTACTTCGCCTCGCGAGTTATTCAAGACGACCAGGCCCGCCACGGTCCTCATAAGTGGGTGGCCTTCGTCGGCAGCTCGCATACCAATACTTACCAGAGCGTTCCCGGCCTGGTGCAACTGCAGGATGCAGTCAGCCTGCATGTGCAAGACACCGCATCTGGCTTGGGCAAACGCATTCATCCTGGTTTCTGGGAGGCCAAGCAAGAAGGCATGCCCGGACGCTGGAAGGCGGTGCGCAGCGACTTCAAGCTGGAGGTCGAGGTCGCCACCAGGGAGGCGCCTGCGCCTTTTGTCCCGGTTGACCGGTCACGCCTGAACCAACCCGGTCACTTCCTGATCGAGCGCCCTTCGGCCGCCGAGACCCATTTGCTGCATCACTCCAACACGGGAGAGATTATTTCCACACCCATCCAGGTGGACGATAACGGGCTGTTTTTCATCAACCGCTGGGGCTTCGATGCACGGCGCTTTGAAGACCAAGAGATTCTGATCGAAACGCTCAAGGCCGAGGTGCACCTGACACCCGCGCCCTGAAACGCAGTCAACAAAAAACCCGCTGGCCAGACGGCCCAGCGGGTTTCCCGTGGTTTCAGCGGGCGGCTCAAAAGTCCGCCAGCTGCCATACCTCATACGCCGGCGTTTCGTACGGGTGGCTGAGTTTGAGCGCGGCCACCACCGCTCCGATCAGTTCATCCGCCACCACCAGCTCAACTTTCCATTCCTCGACCACTTCAACCCGGCCCACTTGCCCGATAAACGGCTGGCTGCCGTCCAACGCGCGAAACTGGCCCTGGCCCAGCACTTGCCAGGCGCAGCTGTCGTAGTCGCCGATGCGCCCGCCGCCGGCTTCGAAGACGGCGGCTTTCACCGTCTCCACATGGCTGTCGGGCACGAAGAAGCTGAGCTTGTACACCGCCTTAGTTCACCCACACGCGCGCGTTGCGGAACATGCGCATCCAGGCGCCGTCTTCGTCCCACTCTTCCGGGCGCCACGAGTTCTGCACGGCACGGAACACACGCTCCGGGTGCGGCATCATGATGGTCACGCGACCGTCGCGGCTGGTGAGGCCGGTGATCCCGCGCGGCGAGCCGTTAGGGTTGGCCGGGTAGGTCTCGGTGACTTTACCGTGGTTGTCGACGAATCGCAGAGCCACGGTGCCGGACAGGTCGGCTTCGAGCAACGCTTCTTCGCTGGCGAACTCGGCATGGCCTTCGCCGTGGGCGATGGCGATCGGCATGCGCGAACCGGCCATGCCTTGCAGGAAGATCGAGTTGGACTCCTGCACCTGCACCATGGCCACGCGGGCTTCGAACTGCTCGGAGCGGTTGCGCACAAAGTGCGGCCAGAACTCGCTGCCCGGGATCAGTTCGCTGAGGTTGGACATCATCTGGCAACCGTTGCACACACCCAGGGTGAAGCTGTCGTTGCGCTCGAAGAACCCCTGGAACGCATCGCGGGCACGGCTGTTGAACAGCGCCGACTTGGCCCAGCCTTCGCCGGCACCCAGCACGTCGCCGTAGGAGAAACCACCGCAGGCCACCAGTCCCTTGAACTCGTTGAGGTCGACGCGACCGGCGAGGATATCGCTCATGTGCACGTCGATCGCATTGAAACCGGCGCGGTCGAACGCAGCCGCCATTTCCACCTGACCGTTGACGCCCTGCTCACGCAGCACGGCCACCTGTGGGCGAATTCCCTTCTTGATGTACGGCGCGGCGATGTCCTGGTTGACGTCGAAGCTGAGCTTGGTGCTCAGGCCCGGATTGTCTTCTTCCAGGATCACGTCGAATTCCTGCTCGGCGCAGTCGGCGTTGTCGCGCAGGCGTTGGATCTGGTAGCTGGTCTCGGCCCACTGGCGTTGCAGCAGACGGCGCTGGCCGGTGAACACGGTGTCGCCGTTGAACGAGATGTTGATTTCGCCGTTGTTGATCGGCTGACCGATCACCGCCACGCAATCGGCCAGGCCGGCGGCGCTGAACTGAGCCAGCACATCCGGGGTCGCGTCCTGGCGTACCTGGATCACCGCACCCAACTCTTCGTTGAACAGGATGCCGTTGATCTCGGACGCATCCTCGGCAACGCTGTCGAGCACGATGTTCAGGCCGCAGTGACCGGCGAAGGCCATCTCGACCACACTGGTCAGCAGGCCGCCGTCGGAACGGTCATGGTAGGCCAACAGGTGGCCGTCGGCGTTGAGGCCCTGGATCACGGCGAAGAAGGCTTTCAGGTCTTCGGCGTCGTCGACGTCCGGAGCCTGCTTGCCGAGTTTGCCGTGGGTCTGCGCCAGGATCGAGGCGCCCATGCGGTTCTGGCCACGGCCCAGGTCGATCAGCACCAGGTCGGTGGTGCCCTTGTCCATGCGCAGTTGCGGGGTCAGGGTCTGGCGGATATCGGTGACCGGCGCGAAACCGGTGACGATCAGCGACAGCGGCGAGGTGACGCTCTTGTCGGTGCCGTCTTCGTTCCAGCGGGTGGCCATGGACATCGAGTCCTTGCCCACCGGAATGGTGATGCCCAGCTCCGGGCACAGCTCCATGCCGACCGCTTTTACGGTGTCGTACAGGCGCGCGTCTTCACCGGGGTGACCGGCGGCGGACATCCAGTTGGCCGACAATTTGATGTCGGACAGCTTGCCGATGCGCGACGCGGCGATGTTGGTGAGGGTTTCACCGATGGCCATGCGGCCCGACGCCGGAGCGTCCAGCAGGGCCAGCGGGGTACGTTCGCCCATGGCCATGGCTTCACCGGTGTAGACGTCGAAACTGGTGGCGGTGACGGCCACGTCGGCCACTGGCACCTGCCACGGGCCGACCATTTGGTCACGGGCCACCAGGCCGGTGATGGTGCGGTCGCCGATGGTGATCAGAAAGCTTTTGCTCGCCACGGCCGGGTGATGCAGCACGCGTTCGATACTGTCGGCCAGGTCCAGGGCGCTTGGGTCGAAATCATCGCCCAACTCGGTTTCACGTACCGCCGAACGGTGCATGCGCGGGGCTTTGCCCAGCAGCACTTCGAGCGGCATGTCCACCGGGCTGTTGCCGAAGTGGCTGTCGGTGACGGTCAGTTGCGGCTCGGCAGTGGCTTCGCCGACCACGGCAAACGGGCAGCGCTCGCGCTCGCAGATGGCCTGGAAGCGCGCAAAGTCGTCAGGGCCGACCGCCAGTACGTAGCGTTCCTGGGATTCGTTGCTCCAGATTTCGTGCGGGGCCATGCCCGGCTCGTCGTTTGGAATGTTGCGCAGTTCGAAGCGGCCACCGCGGTCGCCGTCGTTGACCAGTTCCGGGAAGGCGTTGGACAGACCGCCCGCGCCGACGTCGTGGATGAAGCTGATCGGGTTCTTGTCACCCAACTGCCAGCAACGGTCGATGACTTCCTGGCAGCGGCGCTCCATCTCAGGGTTTTCGCGCTGTACCGAAGCGAAGTCCAGGTCCGCCGAGCTGGTGCCGGTGGCCATGGAGGAAGCCGCGCCGCCGCCCAGGCCGATCAGCATTGCCGGGCCGCCGAGCACGATCAGCTTGGAGCCGACCAGAATCTCGCCTTTCTTGACGTGTTCTTCACGGATGTTGCCCATGCCGCCGGCCAACATGATCGGCTTGTGGTAGCCGCGCACCTCGTCGCCACGCGGGGTGGTGATGGACTGTTCGAAGGTACGGAAGTAACCGGTGAGCGCCGGACGCCCGAACTCGTTGTTGAACGCCGCGCCGCCGAGCGGGCCTTCGATCATGATGTCCAGCGCGGTGACGATGCGCTCAGGCTTGCCGTACGGCACTTCCCAAGGCTGTTCGAAACCCGGGATCTGCAGGTTGGACACGGTGAAACCGGTGAGGCCGGCCTTTGGCTTGGCGCCACGGCCGGTGGCACCTTCGTCGCGGATCTCGCCGCCGGAACCGGTGGCAGCACCCGGGAACGGGGCAATCGCGGTCGGGTGGTTGTGGGTCTCGACCTTCATCAGGATGTGCACCGGCTCCTGCACCGCGCCGTACTGGCGGGTTTCCGGGTCCGGGAAGAAACGGCCGGCGACGCTGCCGACGATCACCGAGGCGTTGTCCTTATAAGCCGACAGAACGCCTTCGCTGTGCATCACGTAGGTGTTCTTGATCATGCCGAACAGGCTTTTTTCCTGGCTTTCGCCGTCGATGTCCCAACTGGCGTTGAAGATCTTGTGACGGCAATGCTCGGAGTTGGCCTGGGCGAACATCATCAGTTCGATGTCGTGCGGGTTGCGCTTGAGGCCGTTGAAGGCGTTGACCAGGTAGTCGATCTCGTCTTCGGCCAGGGCCAGGCCCAGTTCGGTGTTGGCCTTCTCGAGGGCGGCGCGGCCACCGCCGAGCACGTCGATCGCGGTCAGCGGCTTGGGCTCGGCGTGGCTGAACAGGCCGGCGGCCTGTTCCAGCTGGCCGACGATGATCTGGGTCATGCGGTCGTGCAGGCTGCTGGCGATCAGCTCGGCTTCGGCGTCGCTGAACTGCCCGGCGACGTAGAAGGCGATACCGCGTTCCAGGCGCTGGATGCTCGACAGGCCACAGTTACGGGCGATATCGCTGGCCTTGCTCGACCAGGGCGAGATGGTGCCGAACCGTGGCAGAACCAGGAACAAGCGGCCGGTGGGCTCTTGAACGGGAACGCTGGGACCGTACTTCAGAAGGCGTGCCAGCACTTGCTGTTCGTCGGCGGTCAAGACGCCGGTTACGTCGGCGAAGTGAGCAAATTCAGCATACAGGCCTGTAACAGCTGGAACCTTCTGGCTCAGTTGCTCAAGGAGTTTGCTGTGGCGAAAGGCAGAAAGGGCAGGAGCGCCGCGCAGGATCAACATCTTCGGGACAGCCTCGGGAAGGGGTGTGCTTTGAGGCCGTGCATTCTAGCGTAAACCGCCGCCAACGGCACCCGAAACGGCACCGCTGGCCGCTGCCGAACGTCAGTTGGCCAACATTGCAGGCCGCCGACGCGTTATCGCCGCTATTGGGCGCAGTTATTTTAACCGTCACAATCGCCCGCCAATGCCCATTTCTGCGGGCTGCAGCACAGTTTCAGCGGCGCTAGCAGACAAGTCCGCCGCTGTCGAGATATGGCGCCGTGGGCCGTTTGCGTATACTGCGCAGATGTTCTCCCCAACTGCTTTGCGCCCGCGATGCGCCAGATGGCTCATCGCAACCGGACTCTTCCTGATGCTCAGCGCCTGTGTTGATAAGCCCAGCACGCTCGAGCGAATCAAGGAGGATGGCGTATTGCGGGTGATTACCCGAAACAGCCCGGCGACTTATTTCCAGGACCGCAACGGTGAAACCGGTTTCGAATACGAACTGGTCAAGCGTTTTGCCGATGACCTGGGGGTGAAGCTGGAAATCGAGACCGCCGACAACCTTGACGACCTGTTCGGCCAGTTGGGCAAACCCAACGGCCCGGTGCTCGCCGCCGCCGGCCTGGTCAGCAGCCAGGAGCGCCAGCAGCAGGTACGTTTCTCCCACCCGTACCTGGAAGTGACCCCGCAGGTTATCTACCGTAACGGCCAGTCGCGCCCGACCAATGCGGCGGACTTGGTGGGCAAGAAGATCATGGTGCTCAAGGGCAGCACCCACGCCGAACAACTGGCCGAGCTTAAAAAGCAGAATCCCGCCATCGAATACGAAGAATCCGACGCCGTCGAGGTGGTCGACCTGCTGCGCATGGTCGACGAAGGGCAAATCGACCTGACCCTGGTGGACTCCAACGAAGTGGCGATGAACCAGGTGTACTTTCCCAATGTGCGCGTCGCGTTCGACCTGGGCGATGCCAGCAACCAGAGCTGGGCCGTGGCCGCCGGTGACGACAACAGCCTGCTCAACGAAATCAACGGTTACCTCGACAAGGTGCAAAAGAATGGCACCCTGCAACGGCTCAAAGACCGCTACTACGGGCATGTCGATGTGCTCGGCTACGTCGGCGCCTACACCTTTGCCCAGCATTTGCAGCAGCGCCTGCCCAAGTACGAAAAGCACTTCCGGGCCTACGCCAAGGAAGAAAAGGTCGACTGGCGCCTATTGGCCGCCATCGGCTACCAGGAGTCACTCTGGCAGCCGGCGGTCACCTCCAAGACCGGCGTGCGCGGCCTGATGATGCTGACCCAGAACACCGCCCAGGCAATGGGCGTGTCCAACCGGCTGGACGCCAAGCAAAGCATCATGGGCGGCGCCAAGTACCTGGCCAGGATCAAAAACGAACTGGACGACAGCATCGCTGAGCCGGATCGCACCTGGTTCGCCCTCGCGGCCTACAACGTGGGCACCGGCCACCTGGACGACGCGCGGCTGCTGGCAAAAAAAGAAGGCTTGAACCCGAACAAGTGGCTGGACGTGAAAAAAATGCTGCCGCGCCTGTCGCAGAAGCAGTGGTACAGCAAAACCCGCTACGGCTACGCACGCGGCGGTGAACCGGTGCACTTCGTGGCGAACATCCGGCGTTACTACGACATCCTCACCTGGGTGACCCAGCCGCAGCTGGAAGGCAACCAGGTGGTCGAAGGCAATTTGCATGTGCCGGGTGTGGACAAGACCAAGCCGCCGGAAGAAACCCCGCCGTTATGATCGTTCCCCACGCTCCGCGTGGGAATGCATCCGGTGACGCTCTGCGTCACGACTTTAAGAGCGGACGCAGAGCGTCCAGGGCGGCGTTCCCACGCGGAGCGTGGGAACGATCATCGAGGGCAAGCCCTCTCCCACATTGTGATCTCTCCTTGGATCAGAGGCCGGTGAGCAGGTTTACCACTCCTCCCGCCAACACCATCACACCCTGCACACCCGACGCTTTCAATGCCGCCTCATCCAACCGTCCCGCATCCTGCAAGTGCCCCCTCACCCGCTGTTGCGATTCTGATCGTTCCCCACGCTCCGCGTGGGAATGCATCCGGTGACGCTCTGCGTCACGACTTTAAGAGCGGACGCATAGCGTCCAGAGCGGCGTTCGCACGCGAAGCGTGGGAACGATCATCGAGGGCAAGCCCTCTCCCACATTGTGATCTCTCCTTGGATCAGAGGCCGGTGATCAGGTGGACCACTCCTCCCGCCAACACCATCACACCCTGCACACCCGTCGCTTTCAATGCCGCCTCATCCAACCGGCCCGCATCCTGCAAGTGCACCCTCACCCGCTGTTGCGATTCTGATCGTTCCCCACGCTCCGCGTGGGAATGCATCCGGTGACGCTCTGCGTCACGACTTTAAGAGCCGACGCAGAGCGTCCAGGG
Organism: Pseudomonas quebecensis; assembly: GCF_026410085.1. Taxonomy (NCBI): domain Bacteria; kingdom Pseudomonadati; phylum Pseudomonadota; class Gammaproteobacteria; order Pseudomonadales; family Pseudomonadaceae; genus Pseudomonas; species Pseudomonas quebecensis. The sequence goes on along the minus strand of NZ_CP112866.1, from coordinate 810,497 downwards.
CGGCGTTCCCACGCGGAGCGTGGGAACGATCATCCAGGGCAAGCCCTCTCCCACATTGTGATCTCTCCTTGGATCAGAGGCCGGTGATCAGGTGGACCACTCCTCCCGCCAACACCATCACACCCTGCACACCCGACGCTTTCAATGCCGCCTCATCCAACCGTCCCGCATCCTGCAAGTGCACCCTCACCCGCGTCAGCGCCACACGCTGTTGCGATTTGAGGTTATTGGCACCGCCCAACGCACTCAGCACATCGGCCGACAAGAGCCCCTGCGTCGGTGTCGCCACCGTTTCGGCGACCAGATCCGGGGTCAGGGCTTTCCAGAACGCCCGCTGCAATTTCTCGAACATGTTCAGTGCTCCATGACAGGTGAGGTTTCAACGGCGGTTGCCTGATACAGGCGCAGCGCCTCGCGCACCTGACTGGCACCCTCCAGGCCCAGCACGTGGGTTGCAAGGGTTTGGCAGCCATGCAGATCAAGGTCGCGCACCGCGGCCTTGATGGTGGGAATCAGCGGCACACTGACCGACAGCTCATCCACCCCCAGCCCGACCAGCACCGGCACCGCCAACGCTTCGGAGGCCAGGGCGCCGCACACGCCGACCCACTTGCCATGGGCGTGGGCGGCCTTCACCGTGGTAGCGATCAGGCGCAGCACCGCCGGGTGAAAACTGTCGGCCTGGCCGGCCAGGCGCGGATGATCGCGGTCCATGGCCAGGGTGTATTGGGTCAAGTCATTGGTGCCGATGGAGAAAAAGTCCACGTAGGGCGCGAACACATCGGCCATCAGGGCGGCAGACGGCACCTCGACCATGATTCCCAGTTTCGGCAGTTCTTCAAGCCCGAGGGCCAGCGCTTCCTCCTCAAGGATTTGACGGGCCAGGTGCAACTCCGACAGCAGGCTGACCATCGGCAACATGATGTGCAGGCGTGCGAAACCGGCGCAGGCGAGGATCGCGCGCATCTGTTCGCGCAGCAGCTGCGGACGTTCCAGGCACAGGCGAATGCCGCGCAAACCCAGAAAGGGGTTGGTCTCGGCCGCCATTGGCACGTAGGCCAACGGTTTGTCGCCACCGACATCCAGAGTTCGCACGACCAGGTTGCGCTCGCTGCCCAGAGCGCGCGCGATGGCCGTGTAGGTGCCGGCTTGCTCCTGCGGGCTGGGCGCACGGTTACGGTCCAGGTAGAGAAATTCCGAGCGCAGCAACCCCACGCCGTCGCCGCCCAAGGTCAGGGCCTGCTCGACTTCCTGCAACGAGGCGACGTTGGCCGTGACTTCAAAGTGATGGCCGTCTCGGGTAATGCTGGGTAGCGCAGCCTGTGCCATTTCACGCTCGCGCCGTTGAATCTGCCGTTGGCGCGCCGCTTCCAGTTGTTCGATGTCGGCCAGGTTCGGCTGCAGATGCAACTCGCCTTTGTCTGCGTCGAGCAAAACCTGTTGGCCATCGGGCAGCGCCAGCACCTGCGCAGGCACGCCGCAGATCGCCGGCAGGCCAAGGGCACGCGCCAGGATCGCAACGTGGCTGGTGGCGCCACCGCCGACGGTGACGAAGCCGAGCACCTTGTGGGTGTCGAGGCTGGCGGTCTGCGAGGGGGTCAGTTGTTCGGCGATCAGAATCGCGCGTTCCGGCAGCTCCCAGGCGCGATCCTGGATACCGAGGATCAGTTTGAGCACCCGCTGGCCGACATCGGCCAGGTCGGCTGCACGCTCGGCCAGCAGGGCATTGCCCAGGCCCAGGAACAACTCGGCGGTGGCGAGCGTGGCGCGCTTCCAGGCGAATGCGGCACTCTTGCCTTCGGCCAGTAGCCCGTAGGCTTGCTCCAGCAGGGTCGGGTCTTCAAGCAGTTCCTGATGGGCCCGGAAAATTTCCGCCTCCGCAGCGTTGGCGGCCTTGGCTTGCAGCGTTTGCAAGGCCTCGGTGGCCGCCCGCAGGCCTTGTTCCAACATCGCGCGTTCGGCCACTTGACCGGTGCCGTGTTCAACAATGTCCAGCTCCGGCTCGGCCACTTGCACCACTTGGCCGAACGCCGAGCCAGGCGACGCGCAGACGCCCTGCAGCACGCCGGCTGACGGTAAGGATGCGACCGGCTCAATCCCAGCGGCCACAGTGGCAACCTGTTCTCCACAGCCTTCAGCCAACAGCGCCACCAACGCCTGGATCGCCGCCGCGGCCTCTTCACCTGCCGCGCTCACCTGCAGCGTATCGCCCTGCACCGTCTGCAATGCCATGATCGCCACCAGCGACTTGGCATTCGCGCTCTGGGTCTGCTTGTGCAGATAAATACTCGCATTGAAGCCTTTAGCCGCCTGGGCCAACACCGCCGCCGGGCGCGCATGCAGGCCGTTGGCGTTGGGCAGCGTCAATGGCTTCGAAAACAACGCATCGCCCTGCGCGTCGATTGCGGCCTCAGCTGTGTCGACAGGCGATACCTCCATCAGCGGCTGGCCCGCCTCCACCAGCCCGCTCGCCAGCAGGCTGAACGGCTCGCCACTGACCACCAGCATCAGGGTCAGCAAACTGCGGGCGTGGAGCGCCACGTAGTCGGCATCGAACTCGATCAACGGCTGCCCCGCCTCCACCCGCTGACCCTCCTCAACCAGGCGGGTGAAGCCTTTGCCTGCCAGGTTCACGGTGTCCAGGCCAATATGCATCAGCACCTGCACGCCGCTGTCGGCGGTGATGCTGACCGCATGCCCGCTGTCCTGGATAGTGCTGATTACGCCGGCCAGCGGCGCGCACAGAGTCTGCGAGGTGGGATCAATGCACAGGCCGTCGCCGATCATGCGGCTGGCGAACACCGGGTCCGGCACCTCGTCCAGTGACAGCAGGACACCCGCTAAGGGCGCCAGCAGTTCCAGGGGTTCAATTGCGGTCATGACTTCACCTGCTTTTTGTTCTGTAAAAATCATTGGGTGGATGCACATCCCACGGATGGCGGTTATTTCCACCAGTATTCGACTTGCACGCCCACATTCGACCCATGCCGCGCGGTGCCGTAGGAACCGGTGTCGGACAACGCCGAGCCCGCCGCCAGTTCATTCGCGGCGCGTTTGGCCGCTTCGTTCCAGGTCGCATAGGTGTAGTACACACGCACTTCCGGCCGCGCCCAGAAATCCGGGCCTTTGGGCGACCACGTGGGCGCGAAGGTAAATTTGCTCAGCTTGCGCGTACCGCCGCTGGCGTCGACCTGATCATGACCAAGCTCGGTAACCAGTTTGAATTGTTCACTGATGGCATACGCCGGGCGCACGCCAAGGGACATCCAGGTCTGGTCCTGGCTGCCGGGGCGAATGTCCTTCTGGTACACCGCTTCGATCTGCCCACCAAAGCGCGGCGTTACCTGCCAATCGAAGAACTCCACGGCGCGATAACTTTTGCTGCTGTCATCCAGGAAAGTGTTGCCGGTGTAGCCCAGGCCGGTGCCGGGGCCTTCGCCGTACTGCAAGGCGAATTTGTTCTTGCCACCGAGAAAAGGCGTTTGCACATGCTGCGCGGTGAGTGCCCAGCCGCTGTGGGTGTCACGCCCGCCGGCCTTCTCGATGTAGCTCAAGCCCAGCTCCAGCTCGCCACCAGGGTTGGTCTTGAAGCCCGCAACGTTGAAGTCGTGACGGGTGGCATATTCCTTCTGGTAGAGATTGTCTTTGCGCGAAATGGCGTAGCTGTACTTGAGGTCGCCGATCCGCACGTCCTCGATGCCGCCGCCGGTGGCACTCTGGTTCCAGTAGTAGAAGTCGGAGATATGGATGTCATTACGCTTGTAGTAACGGCGACCGGCCCACAGCGAACCACCGTTGAGGCTGGGCAGGTTGGACCACTGCGCATACATCTGCGGCATGCGCGCGGTGCCGTTGTTTTCGCCCTGGAATTTCAGCTCACGGTCGTACTTGTTATAGAGCGAGGCCATGGCATCGACGCTGAGCACCGAGCCGTCATCGAAGGTCAGCAGGTCCTGGCGCAATTCCAGCTCGGCGTATTGCTCGCATTCGTTACCCAGCCGGTATTTGGTCTGCGCCCCCGGCAATTGGAAACACTGCTGGGGACCGCTGCCGGTGGATGTGCCGGCACCACTGCGCAGGTAACCGGCAAATTCCAGAGCCTGGGCACCCAACGGCAGGCTCAGGCAAGACGCGACGACGCCCAGCTTTATTGTGGTTTTCATGAACGCTCCTTCTATTTTTATTGTTGTATTGCTTCTGTTGCACAACGCGGTTCGCTGGCGGGGAGTTTCAGTCGATCAGGTGCAGCACAAACGATTCGTAGGGGCGCAACGCAACCGTTGCGGTACGTGGCGGGCAGTCGGGGTAGTTACTGATCAGCAGGCGTTGCTTGCCCGCCGCGTGGAGCACGTCGTCGGGCAATTGGATTTCGCAGGGCCAGCCATAGAAGTTGTTCAGCACCAGCAGGCGCTCGCCCTGGCCCTCACGCAGATACGCCCAGACCTGACGGTGGTCCGCCAGCAGCTGGCGATAAACGCCGTGCTGGATCAGCGGTTCGCTACGACGCAAGGCGATCAGTGCTCGATAGTGATGCAGCACGGAATCCGGATCTTGCCGCTGGCATTCGACGTTGATCTGCGCGGCATTGGCCGGCAGCCCGATCCACGGTTCGCCAGTGCTGAAACCGGCATTGGGTTGTGAATTCCACTGCATCGGAGTGCGCCCGTTATCGCGGGATTTCTGCATGATCGCCGCCATGCTCGACGCTTCGGGCTCTCCCGCATCCCGCTTGAGGCGGAAGATGTTGAGTGTCTCTACATCGCGGTACTGCTCGATTCGATCGAAGTCCGGATTGGTCATGCCCAATTCTTCGCCCTGGTACACAAACGGCGTGCCCTGCAAAAAATGCAGCGCCGTGGCGAGCATCTTGGCCGAAACCTCGCGGTACTCACCGTCGTTGCCAAACCGGGAGACCACCCGCGGCTGGTCGTGGTTACACCAGAACAGCGCGTTCCAGCCGCCACCGGCCTGCATGCCTTGTTGCCAGTCGGAAAAAATCCGTTTGAGCTGCAGAAAATCGAAGTCGGCCTTCACCCACTTTTGCAGATTGGGGTAATCGACTTTCAGGTGATGGAAATTGAAGGTCATCGACAGCTCTTTCGAGGCCGGATTGGAATAGCGGATGCAGTGCTCAAGGCTGGTGGACGACATTTCGCCGACGTTGATCAGGTCATACCCTTCGAAGACCTCGCGGTGCATTTCCTGCAGGTATGCATGCACATTCGGACCGTCGGTGTAGAAGCGTCGACCGTCACTGTTGTCTTCGGGGAAATCGGCGGGCTTGGAGATCAGGTTGATCACGTCCAGGCGAAACCCGCCGACGCCTTTGTCGCGCCAGAAGCGCATCATCTTGAACACCTCGGCGCGGACCTGAGGATTGTCCCAATTGAGGTCGGCCTGGGTGTGGTCGAACAGGTGCAGGAAGTACTGCCCGGTTTGCGCCTCGTATTCCCAGGCCGAGCCGCCGAACTTGGACTCCCAGTTGTTCGGCTGGTCACGCCAGATGTAGAAGTCGCGGTAGGGGTTGTCGAGGCTGCTGCGTGCCTGTTGGAACCATTCATGCTCGATGGAGGTGTGGTTGACCACGATGTCGAGCATCAGCTTGATGCCGCGCCTGGCCGCTTCGCTGATCAACCGCTCACAGTCGGCCATGGTCCCGTAGCTGGGGTCGATGGCGTAGTAGTCGCTGATGTCGTAGCCATTGTCGCGCTGCGGCGAGCGCAGGAACGGCGTGATCCACAGGCAGTCCACGCCCAGCCATTGCAGGTAGTCGAGTTTGTCCACGATGCCCAGCAGGTCACCGGTGGCGTTACCCGCGTGGCTATGGAAGCTTTTGGGGTAGATCTGGTAGATCACCGAGTGCTGCCAGGTTTGCATGGTGGGGTTCCTTCAATTAATGGTGTGCTGGCTTTGGGGCCGCCTCGGGCGGTAGATCAGGCAACCCTGAATCCGGGCCGAACGATCTTCATGCTCAACGCATAGGTCAGTACAAACGGCACGACCATCGCGATGACCATCCCGATCACAAACATCGCAATGGATTGCGGCACGATGGAGATAAATCCAGGTAAACCACCGACGCCGATGGCCGAGGCCTGCACCTTGTTCAGCGACAGGAAAATGCTGCCCAGCGCCGAGCCCACCAGGGCCGCGTAAAACGGAAACTTGAAGCGCAGGTTCACCCCGAACATCGCCGGTTCCGTGATGCCGAAGTAGGCGGAAATCGCTGAAGTCGAAGCCATGCTTTTATCCCGCGCATTGCGGGTGGTGTAGAACACCGCCAGCGCCGCGCTGCCCTGGGCCAGGTTGGACATCACGATCATCGGCCAGATAAAGGTGCCGCCCTGTGTGGAGATCAGTTGCAGGTCCACGGCCAGGAACATGTGGTGCATGCCGGTGATCACCAGCGGGGCATACAGAAGACCGAAAATCGCGCCACCGAGCATGGGCGCCAGGTCAAACAGGGTGACCATGCCCTCAGTGATCAGGATGCCGATGTGGCGCGTGACCGGGCCGATGATCGCCAGGGCAAGCACGCCGGTGACGACGATGGTGGTGATCGGTACGACCAGCAGTTGAATTGCATTGGGCACGCGCGCGCGCAGCCACTTCTCGATCACGCTCATCACGTACGCGGCCATCAGGATCGGCAGGATCTGCCCCTGATAGCCGACTTTTTCGATCTGGAACCAACCGAAAATATCGAAGTACGGCAGGCTCTGGCCATCGAGGCCGGCGACTGCCTTGCCGTAGTTCCAGGCATTCAGCAGGTCCGGGTGCACCAGCATCAGGCCAAGCACAATGCCAAGGATTTCGCTGCCGCCAAAACGCTTGGCCGCCGACCAGCCCACCAGCGCCGGCAGGAATACGAACGAGGTGTTGGCCATCAGGTTGATCAGGCTCCACAGGCCATCCAGATTCGGGTAGGCCTCCAGCAGCGTCTTGCCCTCGATGAACATGCCCTTGGCGCCCATCAGGTTGTTGATGCCCATGAGCAGGCCGGCAATGATCAGTGCGGGCAGGATCGGCATGAACACATCGGAGAACACCCGCACCAGACGCTGCAGGGCGTTGGTCTTGTCGGCGCCCTTCTTCTTCACGTCGGCGATGGTGGCGGCGGCCAGGCCGGTGATTTCGCGCAGGGCGGCGTAGACCTTCTCGACTTCACCGGGGCCGATCACCACCTGAAACAGGCCGCCGGTAAAGAACGAGCCCTTGACCAGGTCGACCTGGTTCAACGCGCTGTTATTGACCAGGCTCGGGTCCTTGAGCGCCAGGCGCAGGCGGGTTACGCAGTGGGCAGCTTGCTCGAGGTTATCGCTGCCCCCGAGGTGCTCGAGAATCTCGCGGGCAATCGTCGAATAGTCGTGGCTCATGCTTGGTTTCCACTTTGATTTTTTTATTGGAGGGCAGTCATTGGCAGCACGCCGAAAGCAAAAGTACTCGTACAGACGAGTTAAAGCAACAACTCGTCTGTACGAGTTACAAATTGTTTTCTTTTCTGATTCAGAGGTCAGACATTTCGCTTCTTACGCGCGCGCTCAATGGACAAACCCCACCTCTGCCACTAAGGTTCCTGCCTTGAACGCGCCGTTCACCTTACTCAAGCCGCGCACAGAGCCCTCTCCATGAGCAAATACAACCAGATCTATACCGATCTGCTTGCCAGCATCACCACCGAACGCCTGCAACGCGGCACGCGCCTCCCTTCCGAAACCGAATTGATGGACAGCTACCAGGCCAGCCGCGGCACCGTGCGCCGGGCGATCGAGCAGCTTCAGGAGCGCGGGTTTGCGCAAAAGATCCATGGCAAGGGCACCTTCGTGCTATCGCCCAACCCGATCGAGTTCCAACTGGGCGGCATCGTCAGCTTCCATGAAACCCACGCCGACCTGGGCGATGACGTACATACCGAAGTGGTCGAGTTCACCCAACTCCCACTCGAAGGTGCGCTGCTGCAACACATCGAGGCCGAGCCCGGCACCCTGATCACCCGCATCAAACGCGTGCGACGCATCGGCGGCAAACGGGTGATTCTCGACATCAACCACTTCGTCGCCGACCTGATCCCGGGCCTGGACCCGACAATCGCCGAGCAGTCGATCTACGCGTTCATCGAACAGACTCTGCAGCTGCAGATAAGCTACGCCCAACGCACCATCGAAGCGCTGCCGCGCAGCAAGGACGACCAGACGCACCTTGACCTCGACGGACAAAGCCATGTGATCGTGGTGAGCAACCAGACGTTTTTGCAGGATGGGCGGCAGTTCGAGTACACCGAGTCGCGGCATACGCTGGATAAGTTTTACTTTTCGGATATTGCGCGGCGGTGATATGAGCCTAGGGACAGTGGCTTCCGGGCACTCAGGGCAAGCCGCAACGCGATAAAATCGCATAAATAAGCACCCAAGATGTCCTTGTCAGGCGTCTTGGTCTTTCACTCAGCGCAGACACATAGATCAACTTTTCCGTTCAGCTTTAGTTGATCGAAAGTCGTGTGTGGCGACAAAGGACTGAGCGAGTCACGAGCATAGCCCTGCCGTAGGTATCAAGGGCGGCAGTGATAACTGACAAACCATCACCGGAGCTGAAAATTTACTAAGTAAACATTTGCTCCGGCAGAGATGGAAAGAAGTGTAGAGCCTCCTGAGGTATGGAGACCTTCGAAGCTCCCACCACTGATGAGACAGCAGCTAAAAGAAGCCACCTCTAGGTTCTTGTCAACAACCTAATGAAATAGCGCTGTTATCCGAATAAAAATCTCCTGGTTCACTCCTGTTCAGACGAAAGGTAAAGTGAAGCATTGGCAAACTGTTGAGTCCAAAAACCATTTAGCTGACCATTCGCATAACTGGGTACTTTTTCTCTTAGAGAACGAATTTCTCGACGAGAGGTTTCACGCAAAAGGCCTATTGCCTTATTGACGGATTTTCCAGTTATCCTACTCAACAAAGACTTTCCAACCAGATGCGCCTTAAGCCGACCATCCGCTCGCGCATCGTGCGACACAAATAGTGCATTGGCAACATCCACCTCTCTAATATCGAATAAAGCCTTGAGGTGAGCACTATCCAGAACCAGAAATCCATTTTTGTGTGCTTTTTCGCCCACTGGAATTCGTTGATCCTCAACTATTAAAACGAAACCGTTATCGCTTAATGCTCTAGAAACTACTCCATACCTACCGATTGTTTCAATCCATAGCTCCGGTGGAATTTCGTGGAAAACATTACGCAATACAACTAACGCGAAAGAGCCTTCGTCTTTTTTCTCGAACAGCTGATCAGGTGTGCTGAAATAGCGGTTCTGACTATCAGGGTAGTACGTTGCCAACACCCCCTCACAAATAGCTCGGTCATCCGGAAACGGTTCATAAGCGTGGTAATCGATAACATCGGAAACCTTCACTCCATCCTCGTGCATAGATGTCGCAAGACCTTCAAGAAGTCGCCCCTTACCTGCCCCGAAATCTAAAACTCTCAGCAGGGATTTTTCGTTGCGCGCACGAAGGAGAATCGACTGGATTTGCGAGACCTGCGGATCAGGACCGCTCGCCGCAATTACGGTCGGGGGATATAGGCTTTCAGTCGCATAGTTAACGGCGGCCAGCACGGCGGGCAAGCCAGAGAACGCGTTCAATTGAGCAACCCCTTCCTCTCCACCCAACAGGCTGTCGAGCACAATCTCAGGGCGCCTCCCCGCATGCTCCACACCGCCATTGCTCACATACCATAGACACATAGGATCAATGCTGGTCATATAGGCTAGCAGCGGGACAGAATGCGTGGCGATAAAGATCTGGGAAGTTGTTGTAGCATCATGTAAAGCTTTGACAATTTCTATCACCGCCGAGGGATGCAAGTGATTTTCCGGCTCATCAAGAAGCAATACCGTATTATCTAGATTTTTACCCTGAGCGTGTAACGCAACACATAGCTGGAGCAAAACCTTCTGGCCATCCGAAAGCCGAGCATCAGCAATTGGCTTTCCGAAAAGCATTGGGTCTCCTGAGAAGTTCCTCTCCAGCCTCTCTCCCAACATCCTCTGAATTAGAGCCTGAAGCCGACAATAACTCGCCTCGACTTCTGCTCTTGCCTCAAGATCAAAAGAATGACTGGAATGCGTCACGGCGAACCACTTTTCTAAAACATGATGCAAGTAGAATAGACTGAGATCATGGTAATCAGATGCCCCCCAAGACATAGCGGCATCCGCTCGATTCTCTACTTCTCCTCGCATTTCTTTACGTGGACCTGTCAAATTTAATTGTTTTGGAACAAAGTACAAGCTATTAAAAAAATCATTTCCCGCAGTACTGATCCATTCATTGGTAGCTAAAATTGCTAATCTTAGAGTATCAGAATGCTCACGCCACACTTTCGTAGAACTACCATCAGGATTACCTTCAATACTCCTATCGTAATTATTTTTTTCAGAAATTAACTTATCCACACCTGATCGAGCTCGCCAACGCATATTGATTACAGCATCGACTGCAGCCAATAAACGAGACTTACCTGAACCATTTTTTCCTGCTAACGCCACTAATCATCCAAGGCGCCGCATATGAATATCTTTAAGACCAAGCGATTGAAACTCTACTGCTGGAATATGAATCCTCTCTATCAACATTTTCCGAATCCTTTCATACAGTACACAACCAAATAACTGCTTAAGTTTCAATTAACAAAAAGCTCATCGCAGCCAGACTGAAAAAATATGTCGCTTAAACTGTGACAACTCTCGTATAGCTACACAGCCGACCATGCCACTCCGAGGGTGACCTAGTGGTTCTTAAAGCAGTGATATTGGCATACCTGAAAGTAAAAAAGCCCGCAATTACACGGGCTTTTTTACTTTTTGACTCAGGGAAGCAATCTAACAAACGCCCGATCATTCCCACTCAATCGTCGCCGGCGGCTTGCTCGACACGTCATAAGTAACGCGCGAAATACCTTCGATCTCATTGATGATACGGCCGCTGACAGTCTCCAGCAGTTCGTACGGCAGATGCGCCCAACGAGCAGTCATGAAGTCGATGGTTTCCACCGCACGCAGGGCCACAACCCAGGCGTAACGACGGCCATCGCCGACCACGCCAACCGATTTCACCGGTTGGAACACCACGAAGGCCTGGCTGACTTTGTGGTACCAGTCGGCCTTGCGCAGTTCCTCGATGAAGATGTGATCGGCGCGACGCAGCAGGTCGGCGTATTCCTTCTTCACTTCACCGAGGATGCGCACGCCCAGGCCCGGGCCTGGGAAGGGGTGGCGGTAGACCATGTCGTATGGCAGGCCCAATTCCAGGCCCAGACGACGGACTTCGTCCTTGAACAGTTCGCGCAACGGCTCGACCAGCTTAAGGTTCATTTCCTCCGGCAGGCCACCCACGTTGTGGTGGGATTTGATCACGTGGGCCTTGCCGCTCTTGGCGCCGGCCGACTCGATCACGTCGGGATAAATGGTGCCCTGGGCGAGGTACTTGATGTTGTCCAGTTTGCTCGACTGGGCATCAAACACGTCGATGAAGGTGCGACCGATGATCTTGCGCTTCTTCTCCGGGTCGGACTCGCCGGCCAGGTTGTTGAGGAACTGCTCCTCGGCGTTGGCGCGGATCACTTTGACACCCATGTTCTCGGCGAACATGGCCATCACTTGCTCGCCTTCGTGCAGGCGCAGCAGACCGTTGTCGACGAACACGCAGGTCAGTTGGTCGCCGATGGCCTTGTGCAGCAACGCAGCAACCACGGAGGAGTCAACGCCGCCGGACAGGCCGAGCAGCACGTTGTCGGTGCCGACCTGGGCGCGTACTTGGGCGATGGCGTCTTCAGCGATCTTCGACGGGGTCCACAGGGCTTCACACTCGCAGATGTCGAGGATGAAGCGCGACAGGATGCGCCCGCCTTGCTTGGTGTGGGTCACTTCCGGGTGGAACTGCACGCCGTAGTAACGACGCTCGTCGCTGAACATGCCGGCGATAGGGCAGCTCGGGGTGCTGGCCAGGATGTGGAAGTCTTCCGGCATCTTGGTGACTTTGTCACCGTGGCTCATCCACACGTCGAGGCCGAACAGGCCGTCGGCGTCGATGTGGTCTTCGATGCCGTCCAGCAGGCGGCTCTTGCCGACCACGTCGACACGGGCATAACCGAATTCACGCAGCTCGGAACCTTCAACCTTGCCGCCCAGTTGCTCGGCCATGGTCTGCATGCCGTAGCAGATACCAAAGACCGGCACGCCCAGGTCGAATACCGCCTGCGGGCAACGCGGGCTGTTGGCTTCGTGCACGGACTCGGGGCCGCCGGCGAGGATGACGCCTTTAGGGGCGAATTCGCGGATCGCTTCGTCGTCCATGTCGAACGGGTGCAGTTCGCAATACACACCGATTTCACGCACGCGGCGGGCGATCAGTTGGGTGTACTGGGAACCGAAGTCGAGGATCAGGATGCGGTGGGCGTGAATGTCGAGGGCCATGAGAGAAACTCTGAAGAGCAGTTGCAAGCTTCAAGCTGCAAGCTGCAAGTAATCGGAAGCCGCGCGGTAGCTGTACGAATACAGCCCCGCTTGCAGCTTATAACTTGTGGCTTATAGCTGTCGGCATCAGCCGACCCGATAGTTTGGCGCTTCCTTGGTGATCTGCACGTCGTGGACATGGGATTCAGCCATGCCGGCGCCGGTGATCCGTACAAACTCTGGCTTGGTGCGCATTTCTTCGATGTCGGCGCTGCCGGTGTAGCCCATCGAGGAGCGCAGGCCACCCATCAGTTGATGGATGATGGCGCTCAGGGTGCCCTTGTACGGCACACGGCCTTCGATGCCTTCCGGTACGAGCTTCTCGGCGCCTGCCGAGGAGTCCTGGAAGTAACGGTCGGAAGAACCTTGCGCCTGGGACATGGCGCCCAGCGAACCCATGCCACGGTAAGCCTTGTACGAGCGCCCCTGGAACAGCTCGATTTCGCCCGGCGCTTCTTCAGTACCGGCGAACATCGAGCCCATCATCACGCAGGAAGCACCGGCTACGATGGCCTTGGACAGGTCACCGGAGAAACGGATGCCGCCGTCGGCGATCAACGGCACGCCGGTGCCTTCAAGGGCAGCGGCGACGTTGGCGATGGCGCTGATCTGCGGCACGCCTACACCGGCAACGATACGGGTGGTGCAGATCGAGCCAGGGCCGATACCGACCTTGACGGCGTCGGCGCCAGCTTCGGCCAGGGCCTTGGCGGCAGCGCCGGTGGCGATGTTGCCGCCGATCACCTGCACGTCAGGGAAATTCTGTTTGACCCAGCGCACGCGGTCGATCACGCCTTTGGAGTGACCGTGGGCGGTGTCCACCACGACTACGTCGACACCGGCAGCGACCAGGGCTGCAACGCGGTCGCCGGTGTCTTTACCGGTGCCGACGGCGGCGCCGACCCGCAGACGACCTTGGTCATCCTTGCTGGCCAGTGGGTAAGCCTTGGCTTTCTCGATGTCGTTGACGGTCATCATGCCTTTGAGGGCGAATTTGTCGTCGACGATCAGCACGCGCTCGATGCGGTGCTTGTGCAGCAGTTCGCGCACGTCGTTCTTGTCGGCGCCTTCCTTGACAGTCACGAGGCGCTCTTTCGGGGTCATCACTTCGCGGACGGTGACTTCAAGACGGTTCTCGAAACGCACGTCACGGGAAGTGACGATGCCGACCAGGTCGCCATCGTGCAGTACCGGAACGCCGGAGATGTTGTGCAGGCGGGTCAGGTCGAACAGGTCACGCACGGTAGCGTCGGCTTCGATGGTGATCGGATCCTTCACCACACCGGCTTCGTAACGCTTGACCTTGCGCACTTCGGCAGCCTGCTGCTCGATGGTCATGTTCTTGTGGATGATGCCGATGCCGCCTTCCTGAGCCATGGCGATGGCCAGACGGGCTTCGGTGACGGTGTCCATGGCAGCGGAAACCAGGGGAATATTCAGCTCGATGCCACGGGTTAGGCGGGTCTTGAGACTGACTTCGTTAGGAAGCACCTCGGAATAACCGGGCACTAGGAGAATGTCGTCGAATGTCAGAGCTTCTTGGCTGATACGCAGCATCGCGGGGGCTCCCGAGCGGGAAAATGGAAGCGCGCCATTATATACATGCACCCTGCCCGGCTCAATGTAAAACTCTGACAAACTTGGTAATACTGATAGATGGATTAAAGCTCGACCTTGACCCAGCTGATCTTCTGGTCCAGCCAATCGGCAAACTCGTCGATAAAACTCTGCTTGAAGCCTGCTTCGGCCCAGTTATTGAAGATGAAACCCAGGTTGGAAAATCCGCATTCCTGCAGGAACAGAAACCCGTTGATGTCATCTTCATGCCCGCACAGAGGGCAAGTGAAGTTGTCGGTATGGCCGGGCATCCAGTCTTCCAGGCTCTCGAACAGCGCCTCCCCTACCTCACGACGGCATTCAGGGCAGCCGGCTTCTCCAAGAAAGCCCTTGGCGGGCGTGTAGATACAACGTTTGTAGATGATCTCCAGGCCATTGACCGGCTCGTTGAACGGCAGTGCTTCTGGGTACAGCACCACGGCACGCGCTCCATCGGCCAGGGCATAACCCATGCGGTTGCCGGTGCGGCCACAGGTGGTCAGTTCTTCCTTGACGATGTTCTTGCGCACCAGCCAGCGCACAATCGCCCGGGCGCGGGGCTCGTGCACGGGCAAAGTGGAGATTTTCGGAACAAGGATGCTTTGGGAGTTCATGGGAGTCCTGCGGTGTGGCTTCTGGCCTCATCGCGGGCAAGGCCGGCTCCCACAGTTGATTGCATTCCGAGGTGGGAGCCGGGCTTGCCCGCGATGACGCCCGGGAGGACGGCAGCTTAATCCCTGAACAAATCAGGTCAAGTACTCAAATACCGACCAATCAACGCAATGCCGCTGGCCAGCACCAGCCACGTCACCAACCGCACGAACGCGTCCCGTGACAGACGCATCGTCAGTCTGCGCCCCGTCCACAACCCCAATGCCATCGCCGGTAACAAGCACACCGCCAATAGCAACAACGGTAAGTCCGCATACACCCCGGCCACCAGGAACAGGCTCAGGCGCACCACAGTGCTGCAACTGATCAACGCGCTCTGGGTGGCGCGCGCCGCGTCCTTGGGCAAACGACTGTTGAGATAGATCGCATACAAAAAACCGCCGCTGCCAAACAGCGCACCGAACAGCCCGCCGACCGTGCCCATCGGAATCGACCAGCCCGTCGCCAACTGTGTCGGGCGCGCCTTGATCGCCAGGCTGTAGAGGGCGTAGGCGCTAATAAACACCCCCATCAACAGTAAAAGCAGGTCGGAATGCAGATTGAGCAAAAACACCACGCCCAGTGTGCACCCGATGGCCATGCACGGCAGCAGGCGCAGTAACTCAGGCTTGCTCACATCGCGTCGGGTTTGCAGCAAACCGCCAAACGCCGCGACAAAGTCCAGCAGCACCAACAGCGGGATGATCTTCGACAGCGGCATGAACACAATCAGTACCGGCCCGGCTACCAGCGCCGTGCCAAAGCCGGCGATGCCGAACACGATATAGGCAACCGCCACGCCCAGGCCGATGACCAACCACTCCAAACCGCTGAACGACCACTGACTCATCAGCTCGACCGGGCCCATGGGAGATTCCTCGCAAGAGATGGCGTTCACTTTAGCCATCGGCGAGCGTTGCGACTAATATCTTCAAAACCTTTCAGTCATCTCAAAAAGGCATGACGTGTGATTTCCACCCGCCAATTGCGCTACTTCGTTGAAATCGCCGACAGCGGCAGCTTCAGTGCCGCGGCCGAACGCCTGTTCGTCGCGCAGTCGGCCTTGAGCCGACAGATCAAGGTGCTGGAGACCCAACTGCAGACGCCGCTGTTCGAGCGCACGGCGCGCCAGCCAAAGCTGACGGCAGCGGGCGCGGCCTTCTATCCGCGAGCGCGCAACTTGCTGAGCGAACTGCACAAGGCCGGTGAAGTGGCGACCCAGATCGGCAACGGCCAGGTCGGCACACTGCGTCTGAGCCACTCGAGCACCGTGCCGATGAGCGGAGCGCTGCTGCGCGGCATCAGTACCTGGCTGGAACGCTGCCCTGGGGCGTCGGTGGATATCGTCAAGATGTCCTCCGAGGCGCAATTGGCAGAGATCGCCGACGGACGCCTGGACATTGGCCTGCTGCGCTTGCCGGTGTTGCGCCAGCGCGAAGGTGTGCGCGTAGCGCCTTTATACAGCGAGCCCTTGATGCTGGCGGTGCCGGCGGGCCATGCGCTGGCGGGCTGTGATGCGCCCATTGAGCTGGCGCGGTTGCGGGATGAGGCGTTTATCTCAATCCCCCATCCGCAACGCGGTGGTCTGAGTTATCTGTCAGCCGAACTGTGCATGCGCGCAGGATTTTTCCCCAAGGCGGCTCGGGTGATGTCGCGCAAGACCACGCAGTTGCAGTTGATCCAGGCCGGGTTCGGTATTGCCCTGTTACCAAAATCCATGCAGGACATTGCCCCCGCCAACCTGCACTTTTTAACCCTGGCCGAGCCGGACAGCCTCAGCACCGTGGCTCTGGCCTGCCATCAGGCGCCGAGCGCGCTGGTTGAGCAATTCTGCCAAACGCTGCACGAATGCCTATAAACTGCCGTCCATGATTAAAGACCTCCTGCCATGATTAAAGACCCGTTTGCCCGCCTGGGCCTGGACCGCGAAGTCCTGACAGTCAGCCAGCTCAACGGCCGCGCGCGGGTGTTGCTGGAAGATGTGTTCACCAATATCTGGGTCGAAGGTGAGATCTCCAACCTCGCCCGCCCGGCCTCCGGCCATGTGTATTTCACCCTCAAGGACAGTGGCGCCCAGGTGCGTTGCGCGTTGTTTCGCAGTAACGCCGCACGGGTACGCCAGGCATTGAAGGACGGCCTGGCGGTGAAGGTGCGCGGCAAGGTCTCGTTGTTCGAAGGCCGTGGCGACTACCAATTGATTCTCGACACCGTGGAGCCCGCCGGTGACGGCGCGCTGCGCCTGGCTTTCGACGCGCTGAAGGAAAAACTCAGCGCCGAAGGCCTGTTCAGCGCCGAGCGCAAAGTGCCGCTGCCGGCGCACCCGCAGCGCATCGGCATTATCAGCTCGCCCACCGGTGCGGTGATCCGCGACATCATCAGCGTATTCCGCCGCCGAGCGCCGCAGGTGCAACTGACGTTGATCCCCACCGCCGTGCAGGGCCGCGAAGCGATCCCGCAGATTGTGCGGGCGCTGAAGCTGGCCGATGCACGCGGCTTCGACGCACTGATCCTGGCCCGTGGCGGCGGTTCGCTGGAAGATCTCTGGTGCTTTAACGAAGAAGCCGTGGCCCGCGCGGTGGATGCCTGTGTCACACCGATTGTCAGCGCCGTCGGCCATGAGACCGATGTGTCGATCAGCGACTTCGTGGCTGACGTACGCGCGCCCACACCATCCGCTGCCGCCGAATTGCTGGCACCGGATTCAAGCCATCTGGTACGCCAGGTCGAAAACCTGCACCGGCGCCTGGTGATGCTGATGCGCAACCGCCTGCGGCACGACCGCTTGCGTTTCGAGGGTATGGCCCGCCGCCTGCGTCACCCCGGCGAACGCCTGCGCCAGCAGGCCCAACGCCTGGACGATCTGGACATGCGCCTGCGCCGCGCTTTCGAGCGCAGCCTCAACACCCGTCGCGAGCGCTTGATGCGCCTGGAAACCCGCCTCGCCGGCCAGCATCCGGGGCGCCAACTGGCCCTGTTGCGCCAGCGCCTGGACAGCCTCGCCGAACGCTTGCCGCGCGCCATGCGCGAAGGCCTCAAGGCGCGTCGCCTGCAGCTGCAAAGCCAGGTGCAAACGCTGCAGGTGGTCAGCCCGCTGGCCACCCTGGGCCGTGGTTACAGCATCCTCCTGGATGAGCGCGGCCAAGCCATTCGCAGCGCCGCGCAAACCCACACCGGCCAACGCCTCACCGCCAGGCTCGGTGAAGGCCAATTGCAAGTGCGGGTGGAAGACAACCACCTGACACCCGTTACCCTTTCGCTATTGGATTGATCGATGCCACGTCTTTTTAGCCTGTTGATGCTGCTGTGCCTCGCCTTTAACGCCCACGCCGACAGTTACATCAGCCGCACCCTGAACAAGCCGGTGCCGGGGGGCGTCGCGGTGGTCGAACTGGGCCCTTCGGCAGCGGCGCCCAAAGCCACGTATCAAGGCAAACCGGTGCTGGTGATCAAGGAACAGGACAGCTGGCTGGCGATTGTCGGCATCCCGCTGACGGTCAAGCCCGGCAACGAGCGCATCAGCAGCGGCGGACGCAGCCTGCCGTTTATCGTCGGCTATAAAAAGTACCCGGAACAGCGCATCACCTTGAAAAACAAAAGCCAGGTCAACCCTGCCCCGGCGCAGCTCAAGCGGATCGAAGCCGAGCTTGCGGTGCAGATCAAGGCTTACCGCAGCTTCAGCCCGAACCTGCCGAGCAATTTGATACTGGACAAGCCGGTCAACGGTCCATTGTCGAGCAAGTTCGGCGTGCGCCGCTTTTTCAACGGCGAGGAGCGCAACCCGCATTCGGGCCTGGACTTCGCGGTGCCCGCCGGTACGCCGATCAAGACACCGGCCAATGGCAAGGTGATCCTGGTGGGCAATTACTTCTTCAATGGCAATACGGTGTTCGTCGATCACGGCCAAGGTTTTATCAGCATGTTCTGCCACATGTCGGCGGTGGACGTGAAGGTCGGCCAGCAACTGGTGCGAGGTGCGGTGGTGGGCAAAGTCGGATCAACCGGCCGCGCGACCGGGCCTCACATGCACTGGAACGTCAGCCTGAACGACGCGCGGGTGGACCCGGCGATCTTTATCGGCGCGTTCCAGCCTTGAGGGCATCGATTGCGCGCATGATAATCGGCGCGCAATAAAAACCAGATCATTCAATTATTACAACCATAAAATCTCGCATTCATCCTCAATCGAAGAACTTCTATCAATTTTTTTCGACTGCTTGCCATCATTCACCTCGACGGTTAGGGTTGAGCCTATGAAAACCTCTCACACCCTCATCCAGCTCCGCCAGCACCGCAGCCTGTGCCTTGTCAGCGCACGACTGCCGGGCTGAATCGATCTGCCTCGTCTTGTGCTTTATCTCCAATAACAGTTCCACGGCAGGCCGCCTCTTTTCGGCCCCGACACAAAGGATTTCCCGATGAGCATGCTCAAAGACCCGTCTTCGAAATACCGCGCGTTCCCGACCATCGATCTTTCGGACCGCACCTGGCCGTCGAAAACCATCACTGCCGCACCGATCTGGTGCAGCTCCGATCTGCGTGATGGCAACCAGTCGCTGATCGAACCGATGGATGCAGTGAAAAAGCTGCGCTTCTGGAAGACGCTGGTCGCCGTGGGCGTCAAGGAAATCGAGGCATCGTTCCCAGCCGCTTCGCAGACCGACTTCGATTTCGTGCGCACCCTGATCGAAGACAACCATATCCCCGAGGACACCACCATCCAGGTGCTGACCCAGGGCCGTGAAGACTTGATCGCGCGCACCTTCGAATCCCTGCGCGGGGCCAAGAAAGCCATCGTGCATTTGTACAACGCCACCTCGCCGTCGTTCCGCCGCATCGTGTTCAACCAGGACAAGGACGGAGTCAAGGCGATTGCGGTCAATGCCGCCAAGCTGTTCGTCAAATACGCCGCCCAGCAGCCGGAAACCCAGTGGACGTTCGAGTATTCCCCCGAGACGTTCAGCGCCACCGAACTGGAGTTTGCCAAAGAAGTCTGCGATGCCGTGATCGAGGTGTGGAACCCGACGCCGGAGCACAAGGTGATCCTCAACCTGCCGGCTACCGTGGAATGCGCCACGCCGAACATCTATGCCGACCAGATCGAATGGTTCGGTCGCCATATCAATCGTCGCGACAGCGTGATCATCAGCCTGCACACCCATAACGACCGTGGCACCGGCGTGGCGGCTACCGAGCTGGGCCTGATGGCTGGCGCGGATCGTGTCGAAGGCTGCCTGTTCGGCAACGGCGAGCGGACCGGTAACGTCGACCTGGTCACGGTGGCCTTGAACATGTACACCCAGGGACTCGATCCGCAACTGGACTTCTCCGACATCGACGGCGTACGCAAAGTCGTTGAGGAGTGCAATCAGATCCAGGTACATCCACGCCACCCGTACGTTGGCGATCTGGTGCACACCGCGTTCTCCGGCTCTCACCAGGACGCAATCCGCAAGGGCTTCGCCCAGCAGAAAGACGACGCCCTGTGGGAAGTGCCGTATTTGCCGATTGACCCGGCCGACATCGGCCGCAGCTACGAGGCGGTGATTCGCGTAAACAGCCAGTCGGGCAAAGGCGGTATTGCTTACCTGCTGGAGCAGGAATACGACATCAGCCTGCCACGCCGCATGCAGATCGAGTTCAGCCAGGTGGTACAGGCCGAAACCGATCGCGTGGGCCTGGAGATGACCGCACCGCAGATCTACGCCTTGCTGCAACGTGAATACCTGCAAGCCAACACGCCGTATGCGTTGGTCAGCCATCGCCTGCAGGAAGAAAACGGCAACAGCTTTGTCGAAGTGGAAGTCTCGGGCAAAGGCCAGGGCGAAACCAACCTGCACTGGAAGGGCAAGGGCAACGGCGCACTGGAAGCCCTGGTGGCTGGTCTGCCGATTGGCGTGGAAATCATGGACTACAACGAACATGCAATCGGCGCAGGCACCAACGCCAAGGCGGCGGCCTACATCGAACTGCGTGTGAACGGCGAACGCCCGGTGCATGGCGTGGGCATCGATGAGAACATCACCACGGCCAGCTTCAAGGCGGTGTTCAGTGCGCTGAACCGCTCGTTGAGCCAGCAGGAAGCAAAAGCGGCGTAAACGATGGCCGCTGAGTGCTGAAGGCCCCTGGGTGTGAATCCAGGGGCCTTTTTATTGAGTGGCAAATTTGGGTTGATTGCCGGGGACTCATCAGGGGCAAGCCCTCTTCCACATTTTGAACGGTTCACAGCTCAACCTGTGGGAGGGGGCTTGCCCCCGATAGCGGTCGGTCAGACGAACTGAAAACTATCGGCATCCAGGTTCGCCGGAAACCGGGTGCGATATGCGGCCAACTCCGCCGCATCCAGCTTCACCTCAAACACCCCGTCAGCCTCTCCCGCACTGAGCAGAGTCTCGCCCTGGAAGTCCAATACCTGGCTATCGCCGGTGTAGGCGAAGCCTTTGCCGTCGGTACCCACTCGATTCACCGCCGCCACGTAACACAGGTTTTCGATGGCCCGCGCCGGCAATAATCGATTCCAGTGCTGACGCCGCGCTCCCGGCCAATTGGCGGTGTACAGCAGCAAGTCAGTGTCCTGGGCGTCGCGGCTCCACACCGGGAAGCGCAAGTCGTAGCAAATCAATGGGCGAATACGCCAGCCCTTCAACTCGAACTGCACCTGGCGCTCGCCGGGCGTGTAGTGATTGTGCTCACCGGCCATACGGAACAGATGACGCTTATCGTAGTGCAGCACTTCACCATCCGGCCGCACCCACAGCAGGCGGTTACGATGGCTGCCGTCAGCCGCCTGGATAATCACGCTGCCGGTAATCACCGCGTTGTGTTTCGCCGCCTGGGCTTGCAACCAGCGCTGAGTGGGGCCGTTTTCCGGCTCGGCGAGGGCGTGCGAATCCATGGAAAAACCGGTGGTGAACATCTCCGGCAGTACGATCAGATCGGCACTGCCGGCCTGCGCCAGCAGCGGCTCGAAATGCTCAAGGTTGGCCTGGCGGTCATGCCAGGCCA
Organism: Pseudomonas quebecensis; assembly: GCF_026410085.1. Lineage (NCBI taxonomy): Bacteria > Pseudomonadati > Pseudomonadota > Gammaproteobacteria > Pseudomonadales > Pseudomonadaceae > Pseudomonas > Pseudomonas quebecensis. Next base: position 788,738 of record NZ_CP112866.1, on the reverse strand, counting down.
AGGTGGTCTGGACCAGGGCGATATTCAGATCGGGCAGTGCGGTCAGATCACGCATAGTTTTTCAGCTGCATGGCGCAGCGTCTCCTCGCGTTTGGCAAAGCACAGGCGCACCAGGCGCTGCTCTTTGGGCGGGTTCTGGTAGAACACCGAGATAGGTATGCTCGCCACGCCATGCTCGCGGGTCATCCACAGGGACATGGCGACGTCGTCCAGGTCGGGGCGTATCCGGGAGTAATCCACCAGCTGGAAGTAGGTTCCGGCCACCCGGGTAAAGGTGAAACGCGACGGTGCCAGCAGATCGCAGAACAGGTCGCGCTTGGCCTGATAGAACCCCGGCAATTCGTCGACATGCTCTGGATGATCGGCCATAAAGTCGGCCAGCGCGAATTGCAACGGCGTCACGCAGCAGAAATTGACGTACTGATGCACTTTGCGCAACTCGGCCGTGAGGTCGGGTGGCGCTACCACATAGCCGGTTTTCCAGCCGGTCACGTGGTAGGTCTTGCCGAATGAGCTGATCACGAAGGCGCGCGCATACAGCTCTTTGTGAGCCAGCACGCTGACGTGGGCCGCGCCATCAAATACCAAATGCTCGTAGACTTCGTCGCTGAGCAGGTAGATATCGCGGTCGCGGATTAATTCAGCCAATTGGTCCAGCTCAGCGCGGCTGATCAGCGCACCGGTTGGGTTATGCGGGGTGTTGAGGATGATCATCCGCGTGCGTGGCGAGAGTGCGGCCTTGATCCGCTCAAAGTCGAGTGCAAAGCCCTGCAGGTTCAATTGCACCCGCACGCACCGGCCGCCGGCCAGTTCCACAGAGGGCACGTAGCTGTCGTAGCACGGGTCGAACACAATGACTTCATCGCCGTTGCGAATCACCGCCTGAATCGCGCAGAAGATCGCCGCGGTGGCCCCGGGTGTGATGGTGACCTCAGTGTCAGGATCGACCGTGGCGCCATAGCTGCGGGCGATCTTGGCGACCACTTGCTGGCGCAGGGCTGGCAGGCCAGTCATGGGAGAATATTGGTTGTGCCCGGCCCCCACGTGCCTGCCCACCGCGTCGAGCAGGCCTTGAGGCGCATTGAAATCGGGAAAACCCTGGGACAGGTTGAGCGCGCCCGTTTCGGCGGCGAGTTGCGACATGGTGGTGAAAATGGTCGTGCCGACCGTTGGCAGTTTGCTGATGATCATCTTAGGCCCCTGCGGATAAGTCCCAAGTTTTAAGCTGCGAACCCCATGGGGTCAAGGCACAAACCGACGCGCACAAAAAAGGGCTCATCAAGAGCCCTTTCTGCGAAGTCGATATCAGCGCTTGTCGCGGCGCTTTTTGTCGGCTTTCTTGTGGTGAGTCATCAAACGACGCTTCTTGTTCACCTGACGGTCAGTCAGTGTGTTCTTGTTGCCTTCGTATGGGTTCTCGCCGCCCTTGAACTCGATGCGAATCGGCGTACCAACCAGTTTCAAGACCCGACGGTAGGTGTTCTCCAGGTAACGCACGTACGACTTGGGCACCTTCTCGATCTGGTTACCGTGGATCACGATAATCGGCGGGTTGGCACCCCCCAAGTGGGCATAACGCAGCTTGATCCGGCGGTTGTTGACCATCGGCGGCGCATGCTCGCCTACCGCATCTTCCAGGATCTGGGTCAGACGGTTGGTCGGCCAGCGAGTGACCGCAGATTTGAACGAGTTCTGGACGGAGGCGTAAAGGTTACCCACGCCGGTGCCGTGCAACGCCGAGATGAAGTGAATATCCGCGAACTCAACGAAGAACAGGCGACGCTGCAGCTCGATCTTGACGAAATCGCGCTCGCTCGGCGTCATGCCGTCCCACTTGTTGATTGCGATAACCAGAGCACGACCGGCCTCCAGGGCAAAACCCAGCAGGTTCAGGTCGTGGTCCACCACGCCTTCACGGGCGTCCATCACAAAGATCACCACGTTGGCGTCCTTGATGGCCTGCAGGGTCTTGACCACGGAGAACTTTTCAACTTCCTCGTGGATCTTGCCGCGCTTGCGCACACCGGCGGTGTCGATCAGCGTGTACTTCTCGTCGTTACGCTCGAACGGGATGTAGATACTGTCGCGAGTGGTGCCGGGCTGGTCGTAGACGATGACGCGGTCTTCGCCGAGCATCCTGTTGACCAGAGTCGACTTGCCGACGTTAGGGCGACCGATGATGGCGATCTTGATACCGTCTTTTTCGCTCGGACCAGGAATGCGCTTGGCTTCCTCGCCTTCTGCAACAATCTCTTCTTCGCCGTCTTCTTCCTCGACATCATCCTTGGGAAAATCGCGCAGAGCGATTTCCAGCATCTGGGTGATACCGCGACCGTGGGCGCCGGCGATCGGGATCGCATCGCCCAGACCCATAGGGCTGAACTCGGCACGGGCCTGCTCAGGATCGATGTTGTCGATCTTGTTGGCGATCAAGTAGGAGCGTTTATTGCGCTTGCGCAGGTGCTCGCCGATCATCTGGTCGGCAGCGGTGTAGCCCGCACGGGCATCCACCAGGAACAACACGACATCGGCTTCTTCGATGGCCAGCAGCGACTGCTCGGCCATTTTTTCGTCCATGCCATGCTCGTCACCGGAGATACCACCGGTGTCGACAATAATGTAGGAGCGCCCTTGCCACTTTGCCTCACCGTATTGGCGATCACGGGTCAGACCGGACAAGTCGCCGACAATGGCGTCGCGAGTCCTGGTCAGGCGGTTGAACAAGGTGGACTTGCCGACGTTAGGTCGGCCCACCAGGGCGATTACGGGAACCATGCGGCTCTCCACTTCGTTATTTCAGAAAATACAAAAGCCGCTGCAGGGCAGCGGCTGGTGCTCGGGGCGGCATTTGATATGCCGCATGCCCTGCCGAAGCAGGGCCGCCTGGGGGTAACCCCAAGCATAGTCAAACCTTTACTTGATGGTCAGGGCTTCCAGCTTGCCGCTGTTGCCATACACATAAAGCATGTTACCCACCACCAGCGGACGCGCACGCAGGCCGTCGCTGTCGATACGCTCGCGACCGACAAAGCGACCGTCCACCTGGCTCAGCAGGTGCAGATAGCCTTCGAAGTCGCCGACCGCTACGTAGCTGGAGAACACTTCCGGTGCCGACAGCTGGCGGCGAGCCAGCGAGTCATTGCTCCAGAGTGCGGTGGTGGTGCGCTCGTCGACACTTTCAACGGTGCCCGACGCCAGGCTGACGTAAACGCTGCCAAACCCTTGCGCAACACCGGCGTAGCTGGAAGCATCACGCTGCCAGTTCACACGACCGCTCTGCAGGTCCAGCGCCGCGACACGGCCCTGATAAGTGGCGACATAGAGTGTTTCACCCGACAGCAGCAAGCCACCATCGATGTCCACGACGCGGTCCAGCTCGGAACGACCTTGAGGAATCGCCACACGGGTTTCCCAGGCCGGTACGCCGTTCTGGGTATCGAGGGCGACCACTTTACCGGTCGACAGGCCTACCACGGCCAGATTGTTGGTCACAATCGGACCACTGGTACCGCGCAGCGTCAGCACCGCCGGGGTGCTGTCGTACAACCAGCGCTGTTCGCCAGTGCTGGCGTCCAGGCCAATCACACGGTCGTCCTGGGTCTGTACAACCACCACGTCACCATTGGTGGCAGGCGGTGCGAGCACTTCACTGGTCACGCGAGCGCGCCATTTCTCTTCACCGGTGCTGGAGTCCAGGGCCACGACTTCGCCCTTGAGCGTGCCGAGCATCACCAGGCCATAGCCCACGCCGACCGCACCGGATACCGGCAGTTCGAGGTCTTTCTTCCACTTCACGTCGCCGTTCATGCGATCCATGGAGATCACCACGCCGGTGACGTCCGCGGCCACGATGTTTGCACCGTCGATGGCCGGCACCAGCATGTTGTAGGTTTCACCCTGGCCGTCACCGATGGAGCGGCTCCACTGCTTTTGCAGGACCACTTCTTCCTTGAAGCTGGTCAGCTCGGCCGGAGGCAATTCTTTCTTGCTGTTGCTGCTGCAACCCGCGGCCAGAACGGCCAGAGCCAGCAATGCTGCATGTTTCCAACGGATCACGTCACGCATCCCCTTTGGCCAAGTCGTCGAGCTTGATTTGTAAGCCACCGACCGCCGCTTCATCAGACAGCGCCGCCTTGGCTTTCTGGTACGCAGCATTCGCTTCGTCGGTACGACCCAATTGGACCAGCAGGTCGCCCTTGAGCTCTTCGCGAGTGGCTACAAATGCCTTGTCTGCATCGCCGTCGAGCAGTTTAAGTGCATCGTCAGGCTTGTTCTGTGCCGCCATCACCTGAGCCAGGCGCTGACGTGCGATTTCACCCAGGGTCGGGTTGGTCGGCTTGTCGACGATGGCTTTCAGCTCGGTGGCTGCCTCATCCAGCTTGCCGGCATCCACCGCAACCTTCGCGACGAACAGGCTGCCGTACTGGGCATAGGTACTACCGCCGAAGTCGCTCTTGAGCTTACCGGCCAGGTAGATGACTCGAGCCTGATCAGGCTTGCCGTCCGGCGTCAGGGAGGTTTCCAGCAATTGCTGATAGAGAATCGAGGCGCCTTGGGACTGGTTGGCCTGATACTTGGTCCAGGCTTGCCAGCCGAACACCACCACTAAAGCCAGCAGGCCGCCGGTAACCAGGGGCTTGCCATTACGCTGCCACCAGTCCTTGAACTCGGCCAACTGCTCATCATCAGTACTCGACACCCCAATACTCCTTTAATCGCTAAATTCGGCTGTTCGACAGCTTCAACCCTGCACGACGCAGGTGGCCAAGTGCGCAGCGAGCGCATCAAAGGCAATGTTCTGTTGCTCACCCTGACCACGCAGGGGTTTGAAACCTATCACTTGCTGGGCCAGTTCGTCGTCGCCCAGGATCAATGCGTACAACGCACCGCTCTTGTCGGCTTTCTTGAACTGGCTCTTGAAGCTGCCGGCGCCGGCGTTGATCTGCAGACGCAGGTTGGGCAACTGATCGCGCACCTTTTCGCTCAGGGTCAGGGCCGCCAGTTCGGCAGCCTCGCCGAAGGCGCACAGGTACACGTCCACCTGCCGCGAAATGTCTTCCGGCACCTGCTCCAGGGTTTCCAGCATCAGGATCAGCCGCTCGATGCCCATGGCAAAACCTACGCCGGTAGTCGGCTTGCCGCCCATCTGCTCGACCAGGCCATCGTAACGTCCACCGGCGCACACGGTACCCTGGGCACCGAGCTTGTCGGTGACCCATTCGAATACGGTCTTGCTGTAGTAGTCCAGGCCGCGTACCAGCTTAGGGTTGATCACGTAGGGAATACCGGCCGCATCCAGGCGAGCCTTGAGCCCCTCGAAGTGCGTGCGGGATTCGTCGTCCAGGTAATCGGCCATTTTCGGCGCATCGACCAGAACTGCCTGGGTATCGGCGTTTTTGGTGTCCAGCACACGCAGCGGGTTGGTTTTCAGGCGGCGCTGGCTGTCTTCGTCCAACTGATCCAGGCGCGCAGACAGGAACTCGACCAGGGCTTCGCGGTAGCGGCCCCGGGACTCGCTGGTGCCCAGGCTGTTGAGTTCAAGCTTGACCGCATCGCGAATCCCCAGCATGCCCCACAGGCGCCAGGTCAGCACGATCAGCTCGGCGTCGATGTCGGGGCCATCGAGGTTGAACACTTCAAGGCCGATCTGGTGAAACTGACGATAACGGCCTTTCTGCGGGCGCTCGTGACGGAACATCGGGCCGATGTACCACAGTTTCTGCGGCTGGCCGCCACCAGTGAGACCATGTTCGAGCACCGCGCGCACGCACGCGGCCGTGCCTTCCGGACGCAGGGTCAGGGAGTCACCGTTGCGGTCTTCAAAGGTGTACATCTCTTTTTCGACGATGTCGGTGACTTCACCGATGGAGCGCTTGAACAGCTCGGTGAATTCCACGATCGGCATGCGGATCTGCTTGTAACCGTAGTTATCCAGCAGGCGCGCGACGGTCCCTTCGACGTAGCGCCACAGCGGCGTCTGGTCGGGCAGGATGTCGTTCATGCCACGAATGGCTTGCAGAGACTTGCTCACATCAAATCCTTAAATTCGTTCTTAGCCGCGCGCGATCAGCGCTGCGTCAGCCGCGACCTTCTCGGCCGCTTTCTGGCGAATCAGCCTTTCGAGCTCATCCACCAGATTGTCATTCGTTAACTTCTGCGACGGCTTGCCGTCGATGTAAATCAGGTTCGGTGTACCACCGGTCAAGCCGATATGCGCTTCCTTGGCTTCGCCAGGTCCGTTGACCACACAACCGATCACCGCCACATCCAGCGGAACCAGCAAGTCTTCGAGACGCCCTTCCAGATCGTTCATGGTTTTCACAACGTCGAAATTCTGCCGCGAGCAACTTGGGCAAGCGATGAAGTTGATGCCACGGGAACGCAAATGCAGGGACTTGAGAATGTCGTAGCCGACCTTCACTTCCTCTACCGGGTCTGCCGCCAGGGAGATGCGGATAGTATCGCCAATCCCTTCGGCGAGCAGCATACCGAGACCCACCGCAGATTTCACTGTGCCTGAGCGCAAACCGCCCGCTTCGGTGATACCCAGGTGCAGCGGCTGTACAATTTCCTTGGCCAGCAAACGGTAGGCTTCTACCGCCATGAACACGTCGGAGGCTTTTACGCTGACCTTGAAGTCCTGGAAATTCAGGCGTTCCAGGTGCTCGACATGGCGCAGCGCCGATTCAACCAGGGCCGCCGGGGTGGGCTCGCCGTACTTCTTCTGCAGGTCTTTTTCCAGGGAACCGGCGTTGACGCCGATACGGATCGGGATGCCACGATCACGCGCAGCATCCACCACCGCGCGCACACGGTCTTCGCGGCCGATGTTGCCTGGGTTGATGCGCAGGCAATCCACACCCAATTCGGCGACGCGCAACGCAATGCGGTAGTCAAAGTGGATGTCGGCCACCAACGGCACCTTGACCAGTTGCTTGATACGGCCGAACGCCTCGGCGGCGTCCATGTCCGGCACCGACACGCGAACGATGTCAACGCCGGCGGCTTCAAGGCGGTTGATCTGGGCAACCGTGGCGGCCACGTCATTGGTGTCGCTGTTGGTCATGCTCTGCACCGCGATGGGAGCATCGCCGCCCACCGGCACCGAGCCGACCCAGATCTTGCGCGATACGCGACGTTTGATTGGAGATTCGCCGTGCATGACTATTGTCCCAACTTGAGGCGAGCGGTCTCGCCACTGGTGAACGGCGCCACGTCCACAGGCTGGCCGTTGTAGGCCACTTGCGCGCCACGGGCATAGCCCAGACGCAGCGTCAAAGGAGGCTTGCCGCCCTGGTCAAGCGTATCTCCCTTACGCTTGAGACCGCTAAACAGCACTTTGCCATTGCCATCGGTGATCTGCGTCCAGCAATCAGCGATGAAGGTGATCTGTACTCGCCCGTCACCGGCAATCAGCGCAGGCGTGGTGGGCGGTGAAATCGCCGGGGCTGCAGGAGCGACGGGCGCGGTCGTTGCCGGGGCCTGTACCGGAGCAGCGGGAACATGGGCCTGTACCGTCGGCGCAGCCGGCGTCGCGGAGTTCGCCGGCGCGGGCGCCGGGGCGTTTGCAGCAGGGGCCGGGGTGGTTTGCGGCGCGGGTTGCTCAGTGGCGGGCGGCGCCTCAGCGACGCCCTGCCCTTCTACAACGGCCTGGTCTTCCGGCTCGTCCAACGGATGAATCTGGGTGGTGCCGTCGGCGCTTTCGACTTCGACGTGCTCCATGGCATTACTGGTCATGTCCTTGGTGCGCTGGGATGTTTGGTCCTGCCACCAGACAAAACCACCGCCGATAACGGCGATCAGCAGCAACAGGCTGACAATTCGCAAAATAGTGTGGGAAACGCGCACCGGCTCTTCGATTCGCCCCAGGCCATGCACGCTGCTGCCCTGAGAGTCGGTACCGGTAAACTGATCGAATTCCTGGACCAGCACGGCCTGGTCGATGCCCAGCAATTTGGCATAAGCGCGGATATAGCCACGGGCAAAGGTGTGCCCTGGCAGCTTATCGAACGCGCCGGCTTCCAGGTTGGCCAGGGACGTTGTGGTCAAATTGAGCTTGAGGGCCACTTCCGCCAGCGACCAACCATTGCTTTCGCGGGCCTGACGCAAGGTCTCGCCTGGGTTTACGCGATTAGCTGCTACAACTTCCGGGTGCGCCGCTTTCATCATTGCTCCGACAGGTATTGCTGATATTCCGGGGTACCGGGATAGAGTCGTTCGAGTTGCTGGCCAAATCGTGCGGCCGTGTCGCGTTCTTCATGAACCGTCGCCAGGCGCACGCCGAGCAATAGACTACGTGCATTTTGCCCGCTGAGCAGGCTAAAACGCTCGTAATAGTCACGCGCCGGCACATAATGCCTGTCTTCGTAGGACAACTCAGCCATTTCAAGCAAGGCACGGGGCTGAAGGGCGTTCAAATGCAGGGCTTTTTCCAGGTGCTGGCGAGCGTTTTCACGCTGGCCGAGGCGCATCGAGGCGACTCCAAGGTTTTCGAACACCCGCGAACGTTCAGGATAGAGGGTATCGGCACTCGCTTGCTGAAAATAACGCGCAGCTTGCTCATAGCGTTTCTGCTCGAACAGGAAGCTGCCGTAGTTGTTCAGTAGCCGCGGGTCGGCAGGACGAGCAGCCAATGCCTTGTGGAAATACCCGTCGGCCAGTTCCGGCTCGGCCTGGGCCTGAAACACCAGTGCGAGCGCGGCGTTGGCGTCGGCATCGTTGTCGTCCAGCTCCAAGGCCCTTCTCAACGGCACCTTGGCTTGCTCGCTCATGCCCTGGCGCAAGTAGCCCAACCCCAGCTGTACATAAGCGACTCGCGCTTCATCACGGCCCTTGCCGGTTTGCAACGGGCTGTCATGGCCCGATGAAACACACCCGGCCGCAAGACCGAAAATCAACAGAAGCAGCGCAAGGCGCAAGGGCATAGAGATCCTCTCTCAGGTTCGATTCACAGCGCTTTGCGGCATATCGTCGGCGGCGCTCAGCTCGCGTACCGCGATATAACGTTCGCTGCGTCGGGTGCGATCCAGCACCTGTCCTACCAATTGGCCACAGGCGGCGTCGATGTCTTCACCACGGGTGGTGCGTACGGTGACATTGAAGCCGGCCTGGTGCAGTTGATCCTGGAAACGACGGATGGCGTTGTTGCTCGGCCGCTCGTAGCCAGAATGGGGAAACGGGTTGAACGGAATCAGGTTGATCTTGCACGGGATGTTCTTAAGCAGCTCGATCATCTCGACGGCGTGTTCGACCTTGTCGTTGATGTCCTTGAGCAAGGTGTACTCGATGGTCAGCACGCGCTTTTCGCCCAGGGACGACATGTAGCGCTGACAGGATTCGAGCAGCATCTTAAGCGGATACTTCTTGTTGATCGGCACCAATTGGTTACGCAATGCGTCATTAGGTGCGTGCAGCGACAACGCCAGGGAAACGTCGATGTGCTTGGACAGCTCATCGATCATCGGCACCACGCCGGAGGTCGAGAGGGTCACACGGCGCTTGGAGATGCCGTAGCCCAGGTCGTCCATCATCAAATGCATGGCCGAGACGACATTGTCGAAGTTCAGCAGCGGCTCACCCATGCCCATCATCACCACGTTGGTGATGGCACGGTCGACGGTCGCCGGGACGCTGCCAAAGGATTTGTTGGCAATCCACACCTGTCCGATCACTTCGGCGGCGGTGAGGTTGCTATTGAAACCTTGCTTGCCGGTGGAGCAGAAACTGCAATCCAGGGCACAGCCTGCCTGGGACGAAACGCACAGTGTGCCGCGCTTGCCCTGGGGGATATAAACGGTCTCGACGCAGCTGCCGGACGCCACGCGCACCACCCACTTACGGGTGCCGTCGCTGGAAATGTCCTCGCTGACAACTTCGGGACCACGCACCTCGGCAATGGCCTTGAGCTTGTCGCGCAAGGCTTTGCTGACGTTCGTCATGGCGTCGAAATCGTCGACGCCAAAGTGGTGAATCCACTTCATTACCTGACCGGCACGGAAACGCTTCTCCCCGATTGAGTCGAAGAATTTTTCCATTTCCTGTTGAGTCAGACCCAGCAGGTTGGTTTTTACAGTCGATGTAGTCATGGATTCACCTTCACTCTTAAGCCGATGCTTAGCGAGTGGTTACTTCGGTAGCGGCGAAGAAGTACGAGATTTCGCGAGCAGCAGCGGCTTCGGAGTCCGAACCGTGTACGGCGTTGGCGTCGATGGATTCAGCGAAATCGGCGCGGATGGTACCGGCAGCAGCTTCTTTAGGGTTGGTAGCGCCCATCAGCTCACGGTTCAGAGCGATAGCGTTTTCGCCTTCCAGAACCTGGACGACAACTGGACCGGAGATCATGAAAGCAACCAGGTCGCCGAAGAAACCACGCTCTTTGTGTTCAGCGTAGAAGCCTTCAGCTTCAGCCTTGGACAGTTGCTTGAGCTTGGAGGCTACAACCTTCAGGCCGGCTTTTTCGAAACGAGTGGTGATCTCGCCGATGACGTTTTTTGCAACAGCGTCAGGCTTGATGATGGAGAAAGTACGTTGAACAGCCATGGTGTAACTCCAGAAACGGTAATTTACGAAAAATTAAACCCGCGAATTATACGCGGGTTATTGGGTATTGCCTAACTGCGTAAAAAGGCGACTCAGTCTGCTTCTTCGATCCACAGGCCTTGAATCGCCTCCAGAACCTTTTCGCCGCCCCGGTCCGGGACGTCGTCAAAGTCAGGCAGCTCCAACACCAAATTGCGCAACTTGACGAAGTTGACCGTTAGAGGATTGACCTCAGGGTGAGCTTCAGCAAGTTGTATAGCGATTTCTTGTACATCAACCCATTTCAGGCTCATGACATTTCCTTGAATCAATGCGGTGCTTCGGCCGCATGGTTGAGCGAATATTTCGGGATTTCCACGGTGAGGTCGTCAGTTCCCACTTTTGCCTGGCAGCTCAAGCGCGATGTCGGTTCAAGGCCCCACGCCCTGTCAAGATAGTCTTCTTCCAGGTCACCGGCCTCGTTGAGGCTATCAAAACCTTTACGAATGATGCAGTGGCAGGTGGTGCACGCGTTGACACCACCACAGGCACTTTCGATCTCGATATGGTTGTCATGCGCGACATCGAGAAGGGACTTGCCGGTCTCAGCCTCCACGACCATGCCGTCCGGGCAATGCTCGGCGTGCGGTAGAAAAGTGACCTGCGGCATCAGTTATTCCTCAATTTCATTCAGGTTGCGGCCCGCCAGCGCGGCTTTGACCGTCTGATCCATACGGCGGGCGGCAAAGGCATCGGTGACTTGCGACAGACGCTTGGTCTGCTGCTCGATGGCATAACCATCGTTACCCTTCATCAGTTCGGCCAGTTCCTGCATCTGCAGGTCGATGACCATGCGCTCTTCGGCGTCCAGCAGGCGCTCGCCATCGGCGTCCAGCGCCCCCTGCACCGCTTCAAGCAGGCGCTGGGCATCCACTTGCTGCTCGCGCAGCACACGGGCGACCTTGTCGTCGCCGGCGTGCTGGAACGAATCCTTGAGCATCTTGGCGATTTCGCCGTCGGTGAGGCCGTAGGACGGTTTGACCTGGATACTGGCTTCAACGCCCGATCCCAGTTCGCGCGCGGCCACGTTCAGCAGGCCATCGGCGTCGACCTGGAAGGTCACGCGAATCTTGGCAGCTCCGGCGACCATCGCCGGAATGCCGCGCAATTCGAAGCGCGCCAGGGAGCGGCAGTCGCTGATCAGTTCGCGCTCGCCTTGGAGCACGTGAATCATCATGGCCGTCTGGCCGTCTTTGTACGTGGTGAAATCTTGGGCGCGGGCGACGGGGATGGTGGTGTTGCGCGGAATCACCTTTTCCATCAGCCCACCCATCGTTTCCAGGCCCAGCGACAACGGAATCACGTCAAGCAGCAGCAATTCGCCGCCATCGCGCTTGTTGCCTGCCAGGGTATCGGCCTGGATGGCGGCGCCGATGGCGACCACCTGGTCCGGGTCGATTTCGGTCAGTGGCTGGCGGCCAAACGCCTCTGCTACGGCGTCACGGACCCGTGGAACGCGGGTGGAGCCGCCAACCATCACCACTGCGCCCACGTCTTCGAGCTCGATACCAGAATCACGTACGGCGCGGCGGCAAGCCTTGAGGCTGCGGGCAACCATCGGCTCGATCAGCGCATCGAAGGCCTCGCGAGTCAGTTGAGCCGACCAGGCGCCGTAGGAAACTTCAACGGATGCGGCGTCAGTCAACGCTTCTTTTGCCGCACAGGCCGTTTGCAACAGGTTGCGTTGCGCGCCTGGATCGAGATCGGCGGACAAGCCAGCGCTGGTGATGATCCAGCCCGCAATCGCGTGATCAAAGTCATCGCCGCCCAGGGCACTGTCGCCGCCGGTGGCCAGCACTTCGAAGACACCGCCGGTCAGACGCAGGATCGAGATATCAAAGGTGCCGCCGCCCAGGTCATAAATGGCGACCAAGCCTTCGGCGTGCTGGTCCAGGCCATAGGCAACGGCCGCCGCGGTCGGCTCATTGAGCAAACGCAGCACAGTGAGACCGGCCAACTTCGCCGCATCCTTGGTGGCCTGACGCTGCGCGTCATCGAAGTACGCGGGCACGGTGATCACCGCGCCGACCAACTCGCCGCCCAGGGTTGTTTCCGCGCGCTGGCGCAGTACCTTGAGGATTTCTGCCGACACTTCCACCGGGCTCTTCGGCCCCTGGACGGTGTCGATGAATGGCATATGGGACTCACCGCCAACAAACCGATAAGGCAGTTGGTCACCCAATTGTTTCACATCGGACAGACCACGGCCCATCAGGCGCTTGACCGACAGCACGGTATTGAGCGGGTCGGCCGAGGCCGCGAGCTTGGCGGATTCGCCGACCTCGACGCGATCGGCGTGGTAACGCACGGCAGACGGCAGGATCACCTGGCCATCGGCATCGGGCAACGGCTCGGACAGGCCGCTGCGCAAGGCAGCAACCAGGGAATTGGTGGTGCCCAGGTCAATCCCCACCGCCAGGCGTCGCTGGTGCGGTTGAGGGCTTTGGCCGGGTTCGGCGATCTGCAGTAGAGCCATGGTAATCAGGTCTTATCTGTCAATCAGGCGTGCAACGGGGCAGCGCTGGGTTAATCGTCGAGGCGCTCTTCTAGCTGGCGCACTTCGTAGGAGAGCTTGTCGAGGAACTGCATGCGCCGCATCAGGCGTTCGGCCTGTTCACGTTGCGCTGCATCATCCCAACAGGCTGCGAAGCTTTCGTTGAGCTCTTCCTGGGCCGTTTTCAGACGACGCTTGAAGACCGCGACACCCGCCAGATCGGCTTCGTCCTGCAACTCTTCGAGCTCTTCGCGCCACTGCATCTGCTGCATCAGGAAGTCGGGATCGTGCACCGTGACTTCCAAGGGCAACTCGCCACCGTTCATCGCGAGCAGATAGCGCGCGCGTTTCGGCGGACTCTTGAGGGTCTGATAGGCTTCGTTGAGGCTGGCCGATTGCTCCAGCGCCAGGCGTTGCTCGCGCTCGGAAGCGTCGGCAAAGCGGTCCGGATGCACCCCACGTGCCAACTCTCGGTAGCGCGTGGCAAGCTGCTCAAGGTCCAGCCGAAAGCTCGGCTGCAACTCGAATAAAGCGAAATGACAAGGAGTACCCACGAATAGCCTCAGATGTTGAAGCTTTCGCCGCAGCCACATTCACCGCGGACGTTGGGGTTGTTGAACTTGAAACCTTCGTTCAACCCTTCCTTGACGAAATCGAGTTCGGTGCCGTCCAGGTAGGTCAGGCTCTTGGGGTCGATAATCACTTTCTCGCCGTGACTCTCGAACACCTGATCTTCCTCAACCACCTCGTCGACAAACTCCAGCACGTAGGCAAGGCCGGAACAGCCCGTGGTGCGAACACCCAGACGAATCCCCTCACCTTTACCGCGCCCATCCAGGGAGCGTCGCACGTGCCGCGCAGCCGCTTCTGTCATGCTGATAGCCATCGTTGACTCCTTACTCGTCGCCAAATGCTTAGATCAAGCCTTTCTTCTGCTTGTAGTCGCGAACGGCCGCCTTGATGGCGTCTTCAGCGAGTACCGAGCAGTGAATTTTCACGGGCGGCAAGGCCAGTTCTTCGGCCAGCTGAGTGTTGCTGATGGTTACAGCCTCATCCAGGGTCTTGCCTTTCATCCATTCAGTCGCCAGGGAGCTGGAGGCGATGGCCGAACCGCAACCGTAGGTCTTGAACTTGGCGTCTTCGATGACGCCGGCATCGTTAACCTTGATCTGCAGGCGCATGACATCGCCGCACGCCGGAGCGCCGACCATGCCGGTGCCTACATCCGGGTCTTCCGCGTCCATCTTGCCGACGTTGCGGGGGTTTTCGTAGTGGTCGATGACCTTTTCACTGTAAGCCATGGTACTGAATCCTCACTCATCAGGGCCGCTCTGGAACCCTGTAGAAACGCCTGCGGTATGCGCCACGTTCCTACAGAGCCTGGGTGGCGGCTTCTATAGTTAGTGTGCCGCCCACTCGATCTTGGAAATGTCGACACCGTCTTTGTACATGTCCCACAGCGGCGACAAAGTACGCAGTTTGTTGACGGCTTCGCAGACTTTCTGCGCGGCGTAGTCGACTTGCTCTTCGGTGGTGAAACGGCCGAACGTAAAGCGGATCGAGCTGTGCGCCAGTTCGTCATTGCGGCCCAGGGCGCGCAGTACGTACGAAGGCTCAAGCGAAGCCGAGGTGCAGGCAGAACCAGAAGAAACCGCCAGGTCCTTGAGCGCCATGATCAGCGACTCGCCTTCGACATAGTTGAAGCTCAAATTCAGGTTGTGCGGGACGCGGGCGGTCATGCTGCCGTTGACATACAACTCCTCGAGGTTTTCGACCTGCTTGTAGAAGCGGTCGCTCAAGGCCTTGATGCGCACGTTTTCGGCAGCCATGTCTTCCTTGGCCACACGGAAGGCTTCACCCATGCCGACGATCTGGTGGGTCGCCAGGGTGCCCGAACGCATGCCGCGCTCGTGACCGCCGCCGTGCATGGTGGCTTCGATACGTACGCGCGGCTTGCGGCTTACGTAGAGCGCACCGATACCTTTGGGACCGTAGGTCTTATGAGCGGAGAACGACATCAGATCGACTTTCAGCTTCGACAGGTCGATGTCGACCTTGCCGGTGGACTGAGCAGCGTCGACGTGCAGCAGAATGCCTTTGGAGCGCGTCAGCTCGCCAATGGCTGCGATATCGTTAATGGTGCCGATTTCGTTGTTCACGTGAATCACGGAAACCAGGATGGTGTCTTCACGCAGCGCGGCTTCGATCATGGCCGGGGTGACGATACCGTCGGTGGTCGGCTCAAGGTAAGTCACCTCGAAACCTTCACGCTCCAGTTGGCGCATGGTGTCGAGGACAGCCTTGTGCTCAATCTTGGTGGTGATCAGGTGCTTGCCTTTGCTCGCGTAGAAATGCGCCGCGCCCTTGATTGCCAGGTTGTCGGACTCGGTGGCACCGGAGGTCCAGACGATTTCACGCGGGTCTGCGCCAACCAGGTCGGCAACCTGGCGACGAGCGTTCTCGACCGCTTCCTCGGCCTTCCAGCCGAATACGTGGGAACGGGAGGCCGGGTTGCCGAAGTTTCCGTCAACCAGCAGGCATTCGCTCATCTTTTGCGCGACACGCGGATCAACCGGGGTGGTCGCTGAGTAATCAAGGTAAATCGGCAATTTCATGGACTTTCTCCTAAATCAGGCTGGCTGGCGTGCCGTTAGCTCTGCGGCTGTCACTCGACGGCGGACGCTTCAATCTTGTCCAGACGCGGCGCCTTGGTGTTGCAACGGCGCTGGTCCTGACGCTGGGCTACTTCTTGCACCTCACGGCGAGTCACAAGATCAGCCAAGCTGATACCACTCAAAAACTCATGGATCTGCAGGCTCAAGTCACACCACAGATGGTGCGTGAGGCAGGTGTCGCCGGCATGGCAGTCACCCAACCCCTGGCATTTGGTGGCATCGACCGATTCGTTGACCGCGTCGATCACCTGGGCTACCTGGATACCCTGCATATCGCGGGACAACTGGTAGCCACCGCCTGGCCCACGTACGCTTGAGACCAGATTGCTGCGGCGCAATTTGGCGAACAGCTGCTCAAGGTAGGACAGGGAAATGCCTTGGCGCTCGGAGATATCGGCCAGGGACACCGGCCCGGTTTGCGCGTGCAAAGCCAGATCAAGCATGGCGGTTACCGCGTATCGGCCTTTTGTAGTCAGTCTCATGGACAAGTACCAAGGTGTTTCAGAATGGGAGCAAGTATGCGATTCCCGAGTATTTAAGTCAACTATAAGACCTAGTACTTTAGTCAGGATTACCCGTAAAAAGGGCGCGCGAATCATAGCAGGATGGGGTGGGGACGAACAGCGGCAGCCGGGCGATGGCTCGATATCGAGACCAATGGAGATCAAATGTGGGAGGGGCATGCCCCCTCCTACATTGAACTTGCCGCGAATGTAAGATCTCAGCCAGCCTTGGTGGCAGGCTCACTCTTGATCTCGGCGAAGTCTTCTTCGCGCAGTTCAGGCAGCTCTTTCGCACAGTAGCTGCTGCCCAGCTCCTTCAGCGCACCGCACATACCGTCCAGCTTGCCGTCCACCGCTTGCAGGTGGTCGAGCAACTGGCCGATGGCGCGCGCCACTGGGTCGGGCATGTCTTCGCTGACACCGTAGGCGTCGAAGCCGATTTTCTCGGCCATAGCCTTACGCTTGGCCTCCTGCTCGTCGCCGACTTCCGGCTTGACGATGATGCGCCCCGGGATACCGACCACTGTGGCACCCGGCGGCACCGCTTTAGTCACCACCGCATTGGAACCCACTTTAGCCCCCGCGCCGACGGTAAACGGGCCAAGCACCTTGGCGCCCGCCCCAACTACCACGCCATCGCCCAGCGTGGGGTGGCGCTTGCCCTTGTTCCAGCTGGTACCCCCCAGAGTGACGCCCTGGTAAAGCGTCACGTCATCGCCGATCTCGGCGGTTTCACCGATGACAATGCCCATGCCGTGATCAATAAAGAAGCGGCGTCCCACCTTGGCTCCAGGGTGAATCTCGATCCCGGTGAGCCAGCGACCGAAATTCGATACCAGGCGCGCCAGCCATTTCCAGCCCATATTCCACAAGGCACCGGACAGGCGATGGATCCAGATCGCGTGCATGCCCGGGTAGCAGGTCAGTACTTCAAAGGCGTTGCGCGCCGCCGGATCACGGTGGAAAACACTCTGGATATCTTCTCGCAGACGCTCGAACATTTTTAATCCTTCCGCTTAAGGAGCTCGCCACGGGCCGCTTTCTGGGTTTCCGTGAGGATGCCACGCAATATATTCATTTCCGCTCGACTGATCGAGCTGCGCCCGTACAGGCGACGCAGGCGGGCCATCAAGTGCCGCGGCTTTTCAGGATCGAGGAATTCGATGGTGACCAGGGTGTGCTCCAGGTGCTCATAGAACCGCTCCAGCTCATCCATGGTGGCCAGCTCGCCACTTTTGGTGGACGCCACTTCATCCTTCTCGACCTTGCTCGGCTGACCCTCAGCGGCCAGCCAGGCCATGCGCACTTCGTAACTCAACACCTGCACCGCCGCCCCGAGGTTCAGCGAACTGAATTCAGGGTCTGATGGAATGTGCACATGGAAGTGACATCGCTGCAGCTCCTCATTGGTCAGGCCGGAGTCTTCACGGCCGAACACCAAAGCGATTTCGGCGCCACCGGCCGCTTCTTCCACCACCTTGGTACCGCACTCACGCGGGTCCAGCAGCGGCCAGGGGATGCGGCGGTCGCGCGCACTGGTGCCGAGCACCAGGTTGCAGCCAACCAAGGCGTCTTCCAGGGTGGCGACCACCTGGGCCTTTTCCAGGATGTCATTGGCGCCGGAGGCGCGCGCATCGGCCTCGTGGTGCGGGAACACACGCGGCTCGACCAGCACCAGGCGCGTCAGCCCCATGTTCTTCATGGCTCGCGCCACCCCACCGATGTTGCCGGGATGACTGGTATTGACCAAGACGACACGAATGTTTTGCAGCAAGGGAGGCGCTCTCGGACACAGGAAAGGGGAGCAAATCTTACAGAACAGCCTAAGGTTATGCCATGAAAGCGAACGTCGTCCTTCACCTGAACAAAGTTTCTGCTAGAATGCCCGGCTTTCTTTAACAACCTTAGGTGACACATCCATGCAGCCCATGCTGAATATCGCGCTGCGCGCCGCCCGCAGCGCCAGTGAATTGATCTTCCGCTCCATCGAGCGCCTGGATACCATCAAGGTCGACGAAAAAGACGCCAAGGATTATGTATCCGAGGTGGATCGCGCCGCCGAACAGAAAATCATCGACGCACTGCGCAAGGCCTACCCTACCCACGGCATCCTCGGCGAAGAAACCGGTTTGCACAAAGGCAGCGGCGAAGGCGAAGACTATCTGTGGATCATCGACCCACTGGATGGCACCACCAACTTTCTGCGTGGCATCCCGCACTTTGCCGTGAGCATTGCCTGCAAATACCGTGGTCGCCTTGAGCACGCGGTGGTACTCGACCCGGTTCGCCAGGAAGAATTCACCGCCAGCCGTGGCCGTGGCGCTCAACTGAACGGTCGTCGTCTGCGCGTCAGCGGTCGCACCAGCCTGGACGGCGCTCTTCTGGGCACTGGCTTCCCATTCCGCGACGACCAGATGGACAACCTGGAAAACTACCTGGGCATGTTCCGCGCCCTGGTTGGCCAGACCGCCGGCATCCGTCGCGCCGGCGCGGCAAGCCTGGACCTGGCCTACGTGGCTGCCGGTCGTTTTGATGCGTTCTGGGAGTCGGGCCTGTCCGAGTGGGACATGGCGGCAGGCGCCCTGTTGATTCAGGAAGCCGGCGGCCTGGTGAGCGACTTCACCGGCGGTCACGATTTCCTGGAAAAAGGCCACGTGGTTGCCGGGAACACCAAATGCTTCAAGGCAGTACTGACGGCGATCCAGCCGCATCTGCCGGCGTCGCTGAAGCGCTAAGCGAACGAGCACAAAAAAAGCACCCTTCGGGGTGCTTTTTTATGCCTGGGATTTGGTGCGAGCCGAAATACCAGCAGCGCCACAAATCAAATGCGGGAGAGCGCAAGCCCCTCCCACATTTTGAACGCACAGACCTTTTGAATCTGCGCCCAGGCCAGTATTACTGCTGGTTTTGACCGAGGACGAGACGCCCTTCCTTGTCGACTGGAATCTGGCCGCCTGGATCACGATCCATACGCACCGAACCTTCCTTGCCATCCAAGGTGTACCGCACGTCATAGCCTACGACCTTATCGCTGATGTCGTTGACGGTGTTACAGCGGGTTTGCGTGGTGGTGTAGGTATCGCGGTTCTGCATACCTTCCTGCACCTTGTTGCCGGCGTAACCGCCACCGACCGCGCCGGCCACGGTGGCCAGTTTCTTACCGTTGCCGCCGCCGATCTGGTTACCCAACAGGCCGCCTGCGAGGGCGCCTACGACGGTACCGGCAATTTGATGCTGATCCTGCACCGGACGCTGCCGGGTCACGGTGACGTCCTTGCAGACCTCACGCGGGGTTTTGATCTGGGTCTTGACCGGCTGCACCGCCAGTACTTGCGCATACTCAGGGCCGCTTTTTACCAGGCTGTAGGTGGCGACAGCACCCCCGGCAGTCACACCGACAGCACCCAATACCGCACCAACCAGTAACGACTTGTTCACGTTGAACCTCCTGACCATCACAAACGGACCGAAAGGTCCGCGCTATACCCAGCCTTGGAGCAAAAAAAAAGGCGCGAGTTCAATACTCGCGCCTTCTTTGTAACAGCGATCAACAAGCGCCCATCAAGGACGGTCGTCGACCTCCTTGCCTGTGGTGGTCGGAGGGATCAGGTCTTCGCTGTTGAGGTTCAGCCAGATCAGCACCACGTTGGCGATGTAGATCGATGAGTAGGTGCCCGCCAGAACGCCGATGAACAGCGCCAGGGAAAAGCCCCACAGGTTGTCGCCACCGAAGATCATCAACGCCGCGATCGCCAGCAAGGTGGAGATCGACGTCGCCATGGTCCGCAACAGGGTCTGGGTGGTGGAGATGTTGATGTTCTCGATCAACGACGCCTTGCGCAGTACGCGGAAGTTCTCGCGAACCCGGTCGAATACCACGATGGTGTCGTTAAGGGAGTAACCGATGATTGCCAGCACCGCCGCCAGCACGGTCAGGTCGAAGGTAATCTGGAAATAGGCCAGGATACCCACGGTCACGATCACGTCGTGGATCAGCGACACGATGGCGCCGACACCGAACTTCCACTGAAAGCGGAACGCCAGGTAGATCATGATGCCGACCAGCGCCATCAGCATGCCGAGGCCGCCCTGGTCGCGCAGCTCTTCACCGACCTGCGGCCCCACGAACTCGACGCGCTTTACCGACGCCGGGTTATCGCCACCGACCTTCTGCAAGGCCTCGGCGACCTGATGACCCAGTTGCGGGTCTTCGCCAGGCATGCGCACCAGCAGGTCGGTGGTGGCACCGAAGTTCTGCACGATGGCTTCGTGATAACCGGCCTTGACCAGCTCGTTGCGCACCAGGGTAACGTCGGCCGGCTTCTCGTAGGTCAGCTCGATGAGCGTACCGCCGGTGAAGTCCAGCCCGTAGTTCAGCCCCTTATGGAACCAGCTGAACAATGCCAGAACGGTAAGGAGCACTGTGGCGCCGAACGCAATGTTGCGAACGCCCATGAAGTTGATTGTACGTAACATGGCAGCCCCTTAAATCCACAACTTCTTGAAGTCACGCCCGCCAAAGATCAGGTTGACCATTGCGCGGGTCACCATGATGGCCGTGAACATCGAGGTAAAGATACCCAGGGACATGGTCACCGCAAAACCTTTGACCGGGCCGGTGCCCATGGCAAAGAGAATCCCGCCGACCAGCAAGGTGGTCAGGTTGGAGTCGAGAATCGCGGTAAATGCCCGGCCGAAGCCTTCGTTGATTGCGCGCTGCACGGTCATGCCGGCGGCGATCTCTTCACGAATACGCGAGAAGATCAGCACGTTGGCGTCCACCGCCATACCCATGGTGAGTACGATACCGGCGATGCCTGGCAGAGTCAGCGTAGCCCCCAGCAGCGACATCAGCGCCAGCAGCATCACCATGTTGCCCGCCAGGGCCACGGTGGCAATGATGCCGAAGAAGCGGTAGATGGCGATGATGAACAGCGACACGAACAGCATGCCCCACAAGGCCGCGTCGATACCCTTGGTGATGTTGTCCGCACCCAGGCTCGGGCCGATGGTACGTTCTTCGGCGAAGTACATCGGCGCCGCCAGGCCACCGGCGCGCAGCAGCAGCGCCAGCTCGGACGATTCGCCCTGGCCGTTCAGGCCAGTGATGCGGAACTGAGCACCCAGCGGCGACTGGATGGTCGCCAGGCTGATGATCTTCTTCTCTTCTTTGAACGACTGCACCGGCACGTCTTTCTCGACGCCGTTGACCATTTGCTTGGTGTAGGTGGTGATCGGACGTTGCTCGATGAAGATCACCGCCATGCTGCGGCCGACGTTGCTGCGCGTGGCGCGGCTCATCAGTTCGCCGCCGTGGCCATCCAGGCGGATGTTCACTTCAGGAGTACCGTGCTCGCCGAAACCGGCCTTGGCATCGGTCACCTGGTCACCGGTGATGATCAAGCCACGCTCGATCAGCGCTGGAGGACGGTTGCCCTCGCGGAACTCGAACTCTTCGGAAGTGGCGCGCGAAGCACCCGGCTCGGCGGCCAGGCGGAATTCCAGGTTGGCGGTCTTGCCCAGGATACGCTTGGCTTCAGCGGTGTCCTGCACGCCCGGCAGCTCAACCACGATACGGTTGGCGCCCTGGCGCTGCACGATCGGCTCGGCCACACCCAGCTCGTTGACGCGGTTACGCACCGTGGTCAGGTTCTGCTTGATGGAGTATTCGCGGATTTCCGCGATCTTGGCCGGGCTCATCGCCAGACGCAGTACAGCCTGGCCATTCAGGTCAGCCGGTACGATGTCGAAATCGTTGAAGTTCTTGCGGATCAGCGCACGGGCCTGTTCGCGGGAAGCCTCGTCGGAGAAGCCCAGCTGGATGGCACCGTTGAGCTGCGGCAGGCTGCGATAACGCAGCTTCTCTTTGCGCAGCAGGCTCTTCACGTCGCCTTCGTAGACCTTCAGGCGCGCGTCGAGGGCTTTGTCCATGTCGACTTCCAGCAGGAAGTGCACACCACCGGACAAGTCCAGGCCCAGCTTCATCGGGTGCGCGCCAATGCTGCGCAACCATTGCGGGGTGGTCTGTGCCAGGTTGAGCGCGACTACATAATCGTCACCCATGACCTTGCGCACGACATCCTTGGCCGGCAATTGGTCTTCCTGCTTGGTCAGGCGCAGCAAGCCGCCCTTCGCACCAGCCGCCAATGTTGCCGCCTTGACCTGGATACCCGCGTCGGTGAGCGCCTTGCTCGCACGGTCCAGATCAGCCTGATTGACCTGCAGCGAAGTGCTGGCGCCAGTGATCTGGATCGCCGGGTCATCAGGGTAGAGATTGGGAGCGGAATAAATAAAACCGATCGCCAGCACCGCCAGGATCAGTACGTATTTCCACAGAGGGTATTTGTTCAGCATCACGCCGCCCGCTTATAACGCGGGGCGCCTTGCGCGCCCCGTCGATTGGTAAAGGTTGTTACTTAGATCGCTTTGAGCGTGCCTTTAGGCAGCGTGGCGGCGATGGCGCCCTTCTGGAACTTCATTTCCACGGTATCGGAGACTTCCAGTACCACGAAAGCATCGGACACTTTGGTGATCTTGCCGGCGATACCGCCGGTGGTCACGACTTCGTCGCCTTTCTGCAGGCTGCCCAGCAGGTTCTTCTGCTCTTTGGCGCGCTTGGCCTGTGGACGCCAGATCATCAGGTAGAAGATGACCAGAAAGCCGACCAGGAAAATCCACTCGAAACCACCGCCCATAGGGCCCGCGGCGGCAGGCGCAGCGGCGTCGGCCATGGCGTTAGAGATAAAAAAGCTCATTTAGCACTCCAGTTGCAAATAGTGAATCTTAGGGTCGGGAAACTCAGTCCAAGGGCGGCACAGGGAGCCCGCGCTTGGCATAGAAGGCATCGACGAAGGCGGCCAATGTACCCTGTTGAATAGCCTCGCGCAAACCAGCCATCAGGACTTGGTAATGGCGCAAATTGTGGATGGTATTCAACATGCTACCCAGCATTTCCCCGCACTTGTCCAGGTGGTGCAGATAAGCACGGGAGAAGTTCTGGCAGGTGTAGCAGTCACAGGTGGGATCCAGCGGCGAATCATCATGGCGATGGAACGCGTTACGGATCTTCAGCACGCCTGTATCGATGAACAGATGCCCATTGCGGGCATTACGGGTTGGCATCACGCAATCGAACATGTCCACACCGCGGCGCACACCCTCTACCAGATCCTCCGGTTTGCCAACGCCCATAAGGTAACGAGGTTTGTCAGCCGGCATCAGGCCCGGCAGGTAATCCAGCACCTTGATCATCTCGTGCTTGGGCTCGCCCACCGATAGACCGCCAATGGCCAGGCCGTCGAAACCGATCTTGTCG
Organism: Pseudomonas quebecensis; assembly: GCF_026410085.1. Classification (NCBI taxonomy): domain Bacteria; kingdom Pseudomonadati; phylum Pseudomonadota; class Gammaproteobacteria; order Pseudomonadales; family Pseudomonadaceae; genus Pseudomonas; species Pseudomonas quebecensis. The sequence goes on along the minus strand of NZ_CP112866.1, from coordinate 765,173 downwards.
AGGCCTTCCAGCGAACGCTTGCGCAGGCTTTCATGCATGCCACCTTGGACGATACCGAACAGCGCCGCCGTATTGTCGCCATGGGCGTTCTTCGAGCGCTGGGCCCAACGCAGCGACAACTCCATGGACACCCGCGCGACATCTTCATCGGCCGGGTACGGAGTGCATTCGTCGAAAATCATCACGATGTCGGAGCCCAGGTCGCGCTGCACCTGCATCGACTCTTCCGGGCCCATGAACACCTTGGAACCGTCGACCGGAGAGGCGAAGGTCACGCCCTCCTCCTTGATCTTGCGCATGGCGCCCAGGCTGAACACCTGGAAGCCACCGGAGTCGGTGAGGATCGGACCTTGCCACTTCATGAAATCATGCAGGTCGCCATGCTTCTTGATCACTTCCGTGCCCGGGCGCAGCCACAGGTGGAAGGTATTGCCGAGGATGATCTCGGCGCCGGTGGCGACGATGTCGCGCGGCAGCATGCCCTTGACGGTGCCATAGGTGCCGACCGGCATGAACGCCGGGGTCTCCACGGTGCCGCGCGGGAAGGTCAGGCGGCCGCGACGGGCCTTGCCGTCGGTGGCCAGCAATTCAAACGACATACGACTCATAGTTGTTCCTCCGGGCCGCGCGGCGCCGGGTTACGGGTGATGAACATCGCATCACCGTAGCTGAAAAAACGGTACTCATTGGCGATGGCGGCCTGGTAGGCGGCCATGGTCTCGGGGTAACCGGCAAATGCCGACACCAGCATCAACAGCGTGGATTCCGGCAAATGGAAGTTGGTGACCAGGCAATCGACCACATGGAACGGCCGGCCTGGGTAAATGAAGATATCCGTGTCGCCGCTGAACGGCTTGAGCACGCCATCGCGCGCCGCGCTTTCCAGGGAGCGCACGCTGGTGGTGCCGACCGCGACCACCCGCCCGCCGCGCGCTTTGCACGCATTGACTGCGTCCACCACGTCCTGGCTGACCTCCAGCCACTCGCTGTGCATGTGATGGTCTTCGATGTTCTCCACACGCACCGGCTGAAACGTGCCGGCCCCCACGTGCAGGGTGACATAGGCGGTCTCGACGCCCTTGGCGGCGATCGCCTCAAGCAGCGGCTGGTCGAAATGCAGCCCGGCGGTCGGCGCGGCCACCGCACCCAGGCGCTGGGAGTACACGGTCTGGTAGCGCTCGCGGTCGGCGTCGTCATCCGGGCGGTCTATATAAGGAGGCAACGGCATATGGCCGACGCGCTCCAGCAACGGCAAGACCTCCTCGGCGAACTTGAGCTCGAACAAGGCATCATGACGCGCCACCATCTCGGCTTCGCCACCCCCATCGATCAAGATGCTCGACCCTGGTTTCGGCGACTTGCTGGAGCGCACATGGGCCAGCACGCGATGGCTGTCCAGCACCCTTTCCACCAGAATTTCCAGCTTGCCGCCGGAGGCTTTCTGGCCGAACAGCCGCGCCGGAATCACCCGGGTATTGTTGAACACCATCAAATCGCCCGGGCGTAAATGCTCAAGCAAATCAGTGAATTGACGGTGTGCGAGGGCACCGCTCGGCCCGTCCAGGGTCAGCAGTCGACTGGCGCGACGCTCGGCCAACGGGTGGCGAGCGATCAGCGAATCAGGGAGCTCAAAAGTAAAGTCAGCAACGCGCATGATGGGGTTCGTCTAGCAGGGCCGGGAAGTCTAGCGGAAATAGTCAAAATTGACCATGAAACGTGATTGACCAACGGTAATCACCTCTCTATACTTCGCCGCCATTGAGCCCTGATGGCGGAATTGGTAGACGCGGCGGATTCAAAATCCGTTTTCGAAAGGAGTGGGAGTTCGAGTCTCCCTCGGGGCACCATCTTAAAAAAAGACCTTGAAATTCAAGGTCTTTTTTTTCGCCTGTCGAAAAGTGCGGGCCGGCCGATTCACCGCTCACGCCAGCCGAAAACACGATCCACTGCGTGAGCTGGCTTGCCTGCGACTACCATAGCCTACCCAGACATCTGCGCTGAAAACATTACCCGAGAAACTAAGGTTTTGTGGTGAGCAGGCTTGCCCTGCGCTGGGCTGCGAAGCAGCCCCAATTAAAGGCACCGGGATTTTTCTGTTAGTACTCAGCGTGTAGTTTTAGGGCCGCTGCGCAGCCCAGCGCGGGGCAAGCCTGCTCACTACAGAGTGATGTGCCAGCCCTTAGGATTTGTGTAGATACATAAAGCCTCGCCACACCCCGACCCGCTATCATCACTCACCCCAGCCTCAATGACGACCGTGTGCATGCCCACCCCCGACTGCTGGCAGTTCCTCAACCTGCCCCCGCACACCGACGAGCGCACCCTCAAACACCACTACGCCAAGTTACTCAAGCTAACGCGCCCGGATGACGACCCCGTCGCCTTCCAGCGCCTACGCGAGGCTTACGAGCAGGCACTCAACAGCGTACGCGCCAGAGCATCCGCCCCCGTTCAAACCGAGGACATGATGTCGTCGCGGTTTGCCACGCACCTTGCGCCCGGCCCGACGCCCTCCTCCCTGGAACACGCCTTCGCACTGTTATCCGACTTCGACGACTCCCGTGTGGACGACTACTGGTCCCGAGCCCAGGCTCAAGGTTGTGCCGCCGAGTTCGAACAGATGTTGTTCCAGCGTTGTGTCGATGCGCCGAGCGGGCATTTGGGGTTGCTGACCTGGGGCGTGGAGCAGCGTCAATGGCTCACCCCGTGGCAGCAGATCAACAGCGGTGGCTTCCCCCATCAGCGGTTGGTACATGCGTTGACCACAGCGCTGTACGACGCGCTTGAACAACTGATGAAGCCGGGCGAGCAGGCGTTTTTCTATTCGCATCTGGAGCGTGCCAGTCGGCAGGGCTGGTTGCTGGATTTCGAGCATCGCCAGGGATTGCAGGTGCACGTGCTGAACTTGTTCATGAGCCATGAGCGTTGGTCGCCGCAACTCTTCCAGCGCGTGTGCCGGCTGTTCGCCTGGGACGCTGAAGGCGCGTCCGTCCCTATCGACACGGCGCAGTGGCGAGCCTTGGTCAGGCGCTGCGAGCAACAGGATTGGTTGCACCAGCTGCAGACCCTGGCGCAGCAACGTGAGCTACACCCCAGCGCGGCGGCCAACGCGGCGGCGTTGTTTCTGATGTCGGCGGAGCCTGCACGGCAAGCGCAGCTGGCGGCGACCTTCGGCGAGGCCGATTGGTTGGCGTGTGAGCAGTTGTCAACGGCATTCTCCACGCACTTTGGCGATCTGCTGGGGCTGTTTCCCAATCACAATTCATGGTTCTGGCAAGAACTTGTCGGCCATCGCCCGTTGCGCCATGGCGTCAAACGCGCGGCCTGTGTTTTGGCAATCTGCCTGGCGCTCAGCCAACTTTCCAGCGAGTCCAGCCTGGTTCCCCTGCTGCTGATGCTACCGTTGTATACGCTCGGCGGTTACGTGATGGCGCAGGTCGGCAAATGGCTGCTCACCTACTGGGCGGCCATTGCGCAAAGCCTGCATGACGTCGACCAACGCCTCAGCCGCTGGTGTGTGCGCCACAACCTGACCTCGGACCGTCGCGATTTGCTGATTCGTAACAGCGGTCCGTTACTGGGGCTTGGCTTTGTGATTTGGCAATGGCTCGGGTGGCTCGGGCTGGGCACTTATGCGATCACCGGGCTGATTGGCGTGTTGCAGCCGGAAAGTGCTGTGCCCGCCGAACGCGAATACCGCTGGCGCAGGCCGCTGCAGGCGATTTATCGGATCGCCGGCCTGAGTAGGTTGCAATGGCTGTTCTGCGTGATGATGATCGGTGTCATCGTCTACCTGCGGCTTGAAAGCCCTGGCACGCTGCTCGCCCTGGGCTTGCGGCCTTAACTCACGACGATCAAACCCTCGAATTCAAAACCTGGTTAGAGCAAGTTGAAGAGTGACGGCAAGCATTTAACGCAGGTTTACTCACTGTAATGATGCTGGCGAATTTCTAGGTAAGGCGGGCCATGCGGCGTTGCTCCACGTCGCAAGCGTGCCGGGCTGGCACTACCGAGCGGCGGGAGCGGACCTGATCGTGACACCACGTATCGCGTGAGCCTCGAACCAGTTGAAACCCGACCGCCCTTACCGAGCGGCCGGTAATTTTACTTGAACAGCGCAATCACCACGCAGACGACCATTAACACCAGCGCCGGCCACTGCATGGGCAGGAAAAAGAAGTGGTGGCGCACGCCATCTTCATGAACCTCCCGATTCAGCACAAAACCCAGCACGGCGTTGATGGCCGAGCCGATCCCCGCGCCCACCAACAGTTGCATCAAGGAGGTGTTGCCGGGCTTGACGCTGGGGTCGGGCCACAACCACATCAGCAATAAAATCATCGCCACCGGAGTGAACAACGTCAGCCAGCCTGCACCACGATAAATCATCGTTTAATCCCTTTATTCACAATCAATGACCACGCGACTGGCTTACGCCAACTCGCGCGCTTGAGCCTCTTTGGTAAACACTGCGTCGAGCGTATGCAGGAACAGGTCGTGGCTGAGGATGCCGGTGGCGATGGTCGACAGGACCGACTTGCCGTTTTCGTCCTTGACCACCACTTTTTCGGTCCAGGCGTTGAGGTCGACGCTGCGCAGTGTCGACATCGGCACCTTGCTCCCCTGGTATTCCAGGCACTGCGCACTCACCAGGATGGGCGCCGTGGTGATCTTGAGGAAATTGCCGCTCATGCGCTTGCCCCACACCTGCCCGGAGCTGATGCAATTGAACCTCACCGCCTCGCCCGATTCCAGCGTGCTCAGCACACCCGGCATGCGCGCACGTACGTGCAGCTCGCGCACCATCTGCTGGAATTCCTGGAAGCCCTTGAGACTTTCAATCACGCGATGGAAGGGCTCGGCGGCCGTGCGGCGGTAGGCCAGGTTAGTGATCAAGCCCGTCATCACCGTTTGCCCGGAGCTGAACAGGTACAGGTCCTGGATCTCTACAAACGGAGTGTATTCGCGCTGGCCTTGGTTGATGCGCGCAATGCCATGCTCGTACACCTCGTAAGAGGTACTGCGCAATTTCTTGTGCCAAGCGTAGAGGCCGAACACGCACAGCCCAAGAATGGCCAGAAGGCCACTGGTGAAGTTGATCACCGATTGCGCGCTGCTGAAGTTCATCGTCATGCCCCGTGACGTCGTAATGCCGACAGGGCCTTCATTGCCCGGCGGCAGGATCGTGCCCAGGTACAGCACGAACGCGGCGAGCGCCAACAGCGCCACGCCGAATATCAGGCTGAAAATCAGAAAACCCTTGCCGTGGCGAAAGCTCGCGATCAGCTCGCCCGTGTCGGACGAAGCAGGAGTGGAGGATGACTGCATGAGTATTTGCGTCCCTGTAAGTGAATGAAGTGCGCCGGTTCAACTTCGCACCGGTCCATTTATGGCTGCGCGAGCTTGGCACGGCGGTTTGGAACATGGCTAATTAATATCGTTCCTTGGAGGCCGTGTCACTCAAACGTCTGGATCTTTTTTTTCAGCGTCAGAACAGTGATCATCGCGCTCCGCCCGAACACCGAGGAAGCCCCACCATGGAATTGACGCTGGAAGCTGTTGCGCTCTTCGCCCTCAAGCTGGTGCACGAAACCGACGACGGCAGCCCGATAGTGCGCGACGACCCGGTGATGGCTACGTATGAGCGTGAAGTGTTCGGTCTGCTGATGCGCCAGGGTGATCTTCGTGCGATTCAAACTAAGCTGGACGAATGCGTGGCGCAGGCGCTGGTGGCGCTGGGCGGAAAGGAGACGGTGTTGGGACGGGAGTTGGAACGATTGGCCGTCGACACCCGAAAAGCCTCGACACTGGAGGAGCTCGACGCCCCGCTCGACGCACTCAGGCATTACCTCAAAGCGGTCCAGTAACAGCGCTCTTGTGCGAGCGCGCTTGACCGCAGTAAGCACACCTCGTTGATGCTTCCACGAAATGCATCGCTGTATTTGGCGTGCGATGCGCAATGTTGACGTTTTTACTTACTCAGCTCATTGCCACTTATAAAGCAGCCCAAGGACGACGATGAAAAAAACCCTCCTCTACCGCTCCGTCAACACCCGCACCCACGGTGTGACCGCACAAATGCCTACTTGGGCTGAAACGTCTCAAGATACGCCAGGATATTTTCTATCTTCTCCTGATCGCTGATGCCCCAGAAAATCATCCGCGTACCGCTTACCACCTTCTTGGGGTTCTCGATGTACGCGGCGAGTTTTTCGCGGGTCCAGACCACGCCGGAGTTTTTCATCGCGTCGGAGTACTGGTAGTCCTCAGTGGTGCCGGCGGGGCGGCCGATGATGCCATTGAGCTGTGGGCCGAAACCGCCACGCGCGCCTTCGCCGATGCTGTGGCAGCCGCCGCAGGTTTTCGTGAAGAGTCTGCCGCCGGCTTCGGCATCCCCGGCGGCGAAGGCCGGGGCGCTGTTGAGGATCAGGGCGAGGGTCAGAAAGGCGTACTTCATGGGCGACTCCACATCGGCGGTTGCAAGCGATTATGCCTGTTTGTCAGCCATGCACACCCATCCGGATTATCGCTGTGCTGCAATTGCCTCGGCATGAACCCCCAACCTAGACGCCCTGGACGACCACCCATCGCTTGGGACACATCCAATCGAACCTATACCGCTGCGCTCCACTCCACCTAACTGAACCCTGATGGTGGAGTAAGGATCATGGCTCAGCCATCGATTTTAGTATTGGAAGACGACGAAATCATTCGGGCGTTGATGGTGGATGTGCTGGAGGATTTCGGCGCGATTGTGACGTCGTTTCCTTCAGCCGATGAAGGGATGATTTACCTCGAACGCGAGAACGACCCTGTGGACCTGATAGTCAGCGATATTCAAATGCCAGGGTTGCTCAATGGTTATGACTTGAGCCGCGTGGTTGCCCATCGGTGGCCTTCGGTGCGCGTGGTACTGACGTCGGGTAATACAAAAATGGCGGAAGAACTGGGCGGTTCCGTGCGTTTCCTGCCCAAGCCATGGAGCACCGAGCATCTGATCGAATGTGTGCAAACGGCGCTGACCCAGCAGGGTTCGTCGCTGCACTGATAGCGTTGCAATATCACCTAAACCGAACTTACCGGTACGCCTTACGGTCAGTCATGAGGCAGGGAGCGACTCTTCTGATCCGCTGGTCAGGCTTTTCGCCTTGCGCGTACAGTCAATGGCCATGACTTGTGTAGAATCGTCGCCCATTTCCACGCGTCATTCATGGCCGGCAGGCCCACAGTTCGAGCTTATTGCATGCTTTCTCAGGCCCATGACGTTGGTGCGCCCTCCTTGCTTGACGCGTTACGCACAGGCACTGCCCTGCTGCATGTGGCGCTGGAGAAGCGCATGCCGTTTTTTTCCGAGCGCCTCGACGCCGACTGGTATCAGCGCCTGCTGCAGGCCTATCACGGGTTTTACGCGCCGATGGAAGCGGCGCTGTATGCCAGCGCCCGTATTCCTAACGGATTTGATGCCGCCTCGCGTGTGAAAACCCCGACACTGCTTTCTGATCTGCACGCATTGGGCCTGAACGACGCCGCCATCCACGCCCTGCCGTATTGCACCGCGCTGCCTCGCCTGGATACCCCGGCGGCCTGTCTCGGCACGCTCTACGTACTCGAAGGCGCAACCCTGGGCGGCCAGGTGCTGCGCCGGGAAATGGCTCGTCGCCTGGGCATCGACGCCGATAACGGTGGCGCGTTTCTGGATGTGTACGGCGCCGAGACGGGCCGACGCTGGAAAGATTTTCTCGACTATCTGGGCAACCAGGCGCTGGACGCCAAGGCCCGACAGCGCGCGGTTGACGCCGCGCGTTCGACATTCAGCTGCTTCGAGCGATGGCTCGACAGCCAGGAGGTACTGCTATGAAACCCGACGATTTTGAAGAGCTGCTCGCCAACTGCGCTGACGAACCCATTCGTTTCCCAGGGGCGATCCAGCCTCATGGTGTGCTGCTGACCTTGTCTGAGCCGGACCTGAAGATCATCCAGGCCAGCGCCAACGTCGCCACGCTGTTCAACCACGCACCCGAAACGCTGTTGGGCCAGCCGCTGCACAGCCTGCTCGGCGCCGAGCATGCCCAGGCCGTGCAGGCCATGGCTGAACACAACACCTTTGTCGATGCGCCGCCGTTGCACGTCACGCTTAACGGCGCGCAATTCGAAGGCTTGCTGCACCGCCATCAAAACGTGCTGGTCCTGGAATTCGAACCGCGTCTCAAGGATTTCCAGCCACGCGCCCTGAACGGTCGCACCAGTGATTTGGGCAAGATGCTGCGCCGCTTGCAGTCGGCAAAAACCCTGGCGGCGCTGTACGACATCAGCGTGACCGAAATCCAGGCCATGACCGGTTACGACCGCGTACTCATTTATCGCTTCGAAGAAGAAGGTCACGGCCAGGTAATCGCCGAAGCATCCGCACCATCCATGGAACTGTTCAACGGGCTGTTCTTCCCCGCGTCTGACATCCCCGAGCAGGCCCGCGAGCTGTACCGCACCAACTGGTTGCGCATTATCCCGAACGCCGATTATGAGCCGGTGCCTCTGGTACCCAAGCTGCGCCCGGACACCGGAGAGCCGCTGGACTTGAGCTTCGCCACCCTGCGCAGCGTGTCGCCGATTCACTGCCAATACATGAAGAACATGGGCGTGTTGTCTTCCATGAGCATCTCGCTGATGAAGGGCGACAAGCTGTGGGGGCTGATCAGTTGCGGCAATCGCACGCCGCTGCTGGTGCCGAACGAGCTGCGTACCGCCTGCCAGACCATCGGCCAGGTGCTTTCGTTGCAGATCAGCGCCATGGAAGCCCTGGACCTGAGCCACCAGCGCGAAGAAAAAGTCGAAGCCCTGGCGCGGCTGGACAAGGCGATGAAAGCCACGGACAACAATGTGTTCGACGGCCTGGCCCAACAGCCGCAAGTGCTGATGGACCTCACTCTGGCGGGCGGCGTGGCGATCATCGAAGACAAACAGCTGCACCGCTACGGCAATTGCCCGGAGCCGGCACAGATCCGTGCCTTGCACAAATGGCTGCAGGCAAGCGGCGAGCCGGTGTTTGCCAGCCATAACCTGGCGGCGGTGTACCCGCCGGCGGCCGAGTTCCAGCAGGTGGCCAGCGGAGTCTTGGCCATGGCCCTGCCCAAGCCGGTGGACAACGGCGTGCTGTGGTTCCGCCCCGAAGTCAAAGAAAACATCAACTGGAGCGGCGACCCGAAAAAACCGCTGGACCTGGAAAACTCCGACGCCGGTATGCGCCTGCGTCCGCGCACGTCTTTTGAGATCTGGAAAGTGGAGATGGCCGGTATCTCGACTAAATGGAGCCATGGCGACCTGTTCGCCGCCAATGACCTGCGTCGCTCAGCGCTTGAGAACGACCTGGCTCGCCAGGTCAAGCGTGAGCAACAGGCCGTGCGCGCCCGTGATGACCTGGTGGCGGTGGTGTCCCACGACCTGCGCAATCCCATGACGGTCATCTCCATGCTCTGCGGCATGATGCAAAAAGCCTTCAGCTCCGAGGGCCCACACACTTCGCGGCGAATTTCCACGGCCATCGACACCATGCAACAGGCAGCCGGGCGCATGAATGTGCTGCTGGAAGACCTGCTCGACACCTCCAAAATCGAGGCCGGGCGCTACGTGGTCAAGCCGGTGGCGCTGGATGTGAGCCAGATGTTCGAGGAGGCCTACTCCTTGCTTGCGCCGTTGGCCATGGAAAAAGGCATTGACCTGTCGTTCAACGCCGAGCCGGGCCTGCAGATCAATGGCGACCCGGAGCGTTTGTTCCAGGTGCTGTCTAACCTGATCGGCAACGCCATCAAATTCACCCCGCGCCAGGGCAATATCGGCATCAGTGCCATGAGCAACGGCGAGGAAATCGTATTTTCGGTGCGCGACTCCGGCGAAGGCATTGCCCCCGAACAGTTGCCTTATGTGTTCGATCGTTACTGGACACAGACCGAAAACAATCCCACCGGCAGTGGACTGGGGCTGTATATCACCCAGGGCATTGTCCAGGCCCACGGCGGCGAGATCGTGGCTGAAAGCGAAGTGGGGCGTGGCAGCGAGTTCCGGTTCACGGTGCCGAAAGTGATCGGCGATTCGCATACCTGAGCAGGCCAATGCGTGGGTTCAAGGGTGCGCAGTCACACTCTGCCACGAGGCGTTTATATATTCACCGCCTCGTTTCTCTCTAAGTTGGGTCCGGCTTCGCGATCGCGAGGCTCACCCACTGACAGAAGGAGAGTGACTATGCTCGGCACCATTCATTCCACATTTGGCAACGCTCATTACCCCACCGCGCAGCAAGACGAGGCAGCAGGCCTGCCGCGTAAAAAACGCAGCCTTGATGAGCGCCTATCAACCCTTGTGCCTGAGGCGTGCGACGGTTCCTCACGCACCTCCCGACGCCGCCAGGGCACGTTGGACAGCCTGGGCAAGGGCAACCTGCTCTAAACCGGTGTACGCAGGGCAATATGCGGCCCTGCGTCCCCCCTCTGCTTTAACAAAACGCTGACATTTCCTGCGCTAACCTTGCCGGTTCAAGCCTGGCTGGAGTGTTTCCCTGGATGCTGCCCCCCGATAACCTGCCCGCCGTGCTCGCCGGCCCTTTACTGCGTCGCCTGGAGCCTCGGCGGCTGGTGCTGTGGCTGGCAGGCAGCCGCATGCTGGACCTGAGCCTGACGCTGCAGTGGGCCGACCAGGTCCTGCACATCCCGCTGGATCAAGGCCAGTGTCAGGTCGTGCCCATAGGGCGCCACGCCTTCGTCCACCTGATCGATGTGCCGCTGGACCAGGCGTTACCCCAGGACGTGGTCATCGACTACGACTTGCTGGTTGACGGCCTCGGCATCGCCCACTGGGCATCGCACCTGGTGTATGGCGAGGCACTATCGCCGAATTTCATCCTGCACAGCCGCCTCCACCAATTGGTGCATGGCTCCTGCCGTAAACCCCATCATCACGCCGACGACGGTTTGCTCTGCGTCGATCGCCTGCTTGCCGATGCGCGCGCACCGGATGAACGCCCGGCCCTGCTCATAATGAGCGGCGATCAGGTGTACGCCGACGACGTGGCCGGGCCAATGCTGCGGGCGATCCATGCCCTGACTGCGCGGCTGGGGTTGTTCGACGAGTATTTGGACGGTGCGGTGGTGGACGACAGCGCCAGCCTCTACGGGCATCGCGCCAGCTACTATCACCGCGCGGACCTGCTGCCGGCACTGGACAGCAACGAGACCCTGCGCGAGCGCTTTTTCGGCGGGGTGAAAAAACCGATTTTCACCAGTAGCAGCGCCGACAACCATCTGGTGACTTTCGCCGAAGTCATGGCCATGTACCTGCTGGTGTGGTCGCCTACGCCCTGGGGCCTGATCGCTCCCCAACCGCCGCAGTTAAGTGCGCACGACCTGGCGCGCTATGCCCGCGAACGCCTGCAGATCGAGCGATTTTGCAGTGGCTTGCCTGGGGTTGCGCGGGTCCTCGCGCACTTGTCCACCTTGATGATCTTCGACGATCACGACATCACCGACGACTGGAACCTCAGTGCCCAGTGGGAAGAGACCGCCTACGGGCACCCGTTTTCCAAGCGCATCATCGGCAATGCGCTGCTCGCTTACCTGCTGTGCCAGGGCTGGGGCAACCACCCGGACGCCTTCGCCGGCCTGTTGCAGCAAACCCGGAGCCTCGCCGCTGCGGTGCACGACAACCACCTCGATGCCACCGCGCAGGATGCCTTGCTCGCGCAGTTGTTCAACTTCCAACAATGGCATTACGTACTGCCCACCACGCCCGCCCTGATTGTGCTCGACACCCGCACCCGGCGTTGGCGCAGCGAGTTCACCCTCAAACAACCCTCCGGCCTGCTGGATTGGGAAGCCTTGAGCGAGCTGCAACAGGCATTGCTGGACCATCCCTCGGCGATCATCGTCTCGCCCGCGCCGATCTTCGGTGTGAAGTTGATCGAGACGGTGCAGAAAGTCTTCAGTTGGTGCGGCCACCCCTTGCTGGTGGACGCGGAAAACTGGATGGCACATCGGGGTGCGGCCCAAGTGATCCTCAATATTTTCCGCCACTCGCGCACGCCGGGTAACTACGTGATTCTGTCGGGCGATGTGCACTATTCGTTCGTGTATTCGGTGTTGATCCGTCATCGCAACGCCGGCCCGCGCATCTGGCAGATCACCAGCAGCGGCATCAAGAATGAATTTCCACCGCGCCTGCTGGAATGGTTCGACCGTCTCAACCGCTGGCTATACTCACCCCGCTCGCCGCTCAACGGGTTCACTCGTCGGCGCACCATGCAGGTGGTGCCCTATATTCCGGAACATGCCGAGGCCGGCGAACGGTTATGGAATTCGGCGGGCATAGGGCAGGTATTTTTCAACGAACAGGGCCAACCGGACGCGATCTTTCAACACAACGCGAATGGTAAGCCTCGCACCAGGATGGTGGCGCCTGAGCAGTAGCGCGCGGCCCCAGGCAAGGAGCAGCACGTGGACGACAGGTCAGGCGGCAACCCCCAGCATCAGGATTTCTCACACCTCAACGCCGATATGCTGCACACCATTCTGGAACTGGTCAGCGACGGGATATGGGACTGGAATGCCAACACCGGGTTCGTCTACCGCAGCCCAGGCTGGTACGAAATGCTCGGTCACCCACGCAACGCCTTGGAAAATACGCTGTTCACGTGGGAAAACGTGATCCACCCGGATGATTACGCCCAGGTGATGACCCTGTTCGATGACTACATCAACCGCCGGGCTCCCTACTACCAGGCCGAATACCGCTGCCGTCGAAAAGATGGCAGCTACCTGTGGATCGAAGACCGCGGCTATGTCATCGCCCGTAACGACGACGGCTCGGTGGCACGGATGATCGGGGCGCATCGGGACATTCAGGCACGCAAGTATTCAGTCGTTCAACTGCAACAGCGCAACCAGTCTCTGGAAGCGCTGGTGGCCGAGCGCACGCAGGAGCTGTCGCGGGTCAATCAGCAACTGCAATTGCAGTTGGATGAAAACCGCGCCCTGGCCGAACGCGATGCCCTGACCCTGGTCGCCAACCGCTATCGCCTGGAAAAAACCCTGCTGCGCGAATGCGAGCGCGCCCAGCGTTTTCGCCGGCCGCTGTGCCTGATCGCAATGGACATCGACGGTTTCAAACCGATCAACGATCGCTATGGCCACAGCGTGGGCGACCAGACGCTGGTGCGCGTAGCGCAATGCCTGGAACGCTGCACCCGCCCCGGCGACCTGCTGGCTCGCTGGGGCGGCGATGAGTTCATGATGACCCTGCCCGACAGCACGCTGGTCACCGCCACGGCACAGGCCGAGCAGATCCGCCGCCAGGTGCGTGCGATCACGGCACCCGCCGACTTCGTCATCACCCTGAGCCTGGGCGTGGCCGAGCGTCAGCTGGATGAGTCGCCTGCGGCGCTGATGGAGCGTGCCGACCAGGCGTTGTATCGCGCCAAGGCTGCAGGGAAGGACGGGGTATCGACCTAACGCCGCCGCGCGGCAGGGCTCCTTCCGATTTGGAATGACCCGAAGACTTTATTTCGTTTGCGACAGACCCGGGCTGGCGGCTTAGATAAAAAACACCCGCCTTTGTCGAGTCCCGGATTCATGAGCCACGCCAGCATCAGCCAGTCGATTTCCATCGTCCACCCCATCAGCCTCAGCCACGGCAGGAACGCCGAAGTGTGGGACACCACGGGCAAACGCTATATCGACTTTGTCGGCGGTATCGGCGTGCTTAACCTCGGCCATTGCCACCCGCACGTGGTGGAGGCGATTCGCGAGCAGGCGACCAGACTCACGCACTACGCCTTCAACGCCGCGCCGCACACGCCTTACATTGAGCTGATGGCGCGCCTGAGTGAGTTCATCCCGGTGAGCTACCCGGTCAGCGGCATGCTCACCAACAGCGGTGCGGAAGCTGCGGAGAACGCCTTGAAGATCGTGCGCGGAGCCACCGGCCGCAGCGCCGTGATCGCATTCGACGGGGCATTCCACGGCCGCACGCTGGCGACTTTGAACCTCAATGGCAAGGTGGCGCCCTACAAGCAAAAAGTCGGCGTATTGCCTGGCCCTGTGTATCACCTGCCCTACCCCAGCGCCGACAACGGCGTGACCTGCGCCGAAGCGCTGAAGGCCATGGACCGCCTGTTCAGCGTGGAAATCGACGTGGATGATGTCGCCTGTTTCATCATCGAGCCGGTGCAGGGCGAGGGTGGTTTCCTGGCTCTGGACCGCGAGTTCGCCCAGGCCCTGCGACGTTTCTGCGATGAGAAGCGGATTCTGTTGATCGCTGACGAAATCCAATCCGGGTTTGGCCGCACCGGCCAGCGCTTTGCCTTTACGCGCCTGGGCATCGAACCGGACCTGATTCTGCTGGGTAAAAGCATCGCCGGTGGCGTGCCGCTGGGGGCGGTGGTCGGACGCAAGGCACTGATGGACAACCTGCCCAAGGGCGGCCTGGGCGGCACGTACTCCGGCAACCCCATCGCCTGCGCGGCGGCGCTCGCCACCCTGGAGGTGATGACGGACGCACATCTGCAGGCCTGGGGCGCGCAGCAGGAGGCGGCGATTGTGAGCCGCTACAGCGCCTGGCGTGCGCAAGCGCTGTCGCCCTACCTCGGGCGCCTGACCGGCATCGGCGCCATGCGCGGTATCGAACTGGCCAACGTCGACGGCACACCGGCGCCCCGGCAATTGACGCAACTGCTCGGCCTGGCGCGGGACGCCGGGCTGCTGCTGATGCCCAGCGGCAAAGCGCGGCACATCATCCGCCTGCTGGCACCGCTGACCACTGAGCCGCACGTGCTGGAGGAAGGGCTGACTGTCCTTGAAGCCTGCTTCAAGCAATTGGATTGATCCCACACGGTCGGCAGCCTTTCGTCGCGATAACGGCGTTGTGCTGCCTTGACCTGACTCCCCCACCCCTTGAAAATGCGCGACGCTTTTTTGTCCTCGTTTATTGAAGTAGTGAAATTTTAATGTCCGATTCCTACACCGCAGAATCCGTGGCCGCCTTGGCCTCCAAAGCTGAATACGAAAACGCCATCAATCTTTCACAGCATGTGCCAGCGGCCAAATCCATCAGCGAGATGGTGCTGGATGCGTTCCACACCTCCAAGGAGAGCGACCAGATCCGCGAACTGCGCGTCGCCATCCGCCAGGCCCACGACGCGTTCGACGACGACAAGGCCTACGACCTGATGGGCCAGCTCAAACAACTCAAGGACGCCGAAGCCGCCGACAACCTGGCCTTGGAAGACTTGAGCAGCAAATTCTCCATCAGCCGCATCCTGTCCAGCTTCAAGGACGATCCCGAGTTCCAGGAGCTGGTCTACGGCCTGGCCCTCAAGGTGTTGAACCAGACGCACCAGGCCATCAGCAACCCGAGCGCCGGCAAGGGCAAGGCGGCACGCGCCAAGAAAGACGCCGACGTGTTCGTGATCAGCAAGGACGGCGCCAGCGTCACCCTGCCACTGCGCACGCCCCGCTCCAGACTGAACGTGGACCGTGAAGCGTTCGAGTTCCTGGGGTTCAGCTTTGTGGGGGAAGGGGACGAGGCCGAGCTGCAAAGCGAGTCGTTCACCGACAACAACGGCGCCGAGTTGCCGGTCACCCGCAAAAACGTGGTGAGCGCCCTGCAGCAGAAGACGGCGTTTGATGGGTACAGCATCGCGCAGCAATAACCCTTCACCTCAGTGAGGGAAGGAGCACCGCCCTTCCCTCGTGGGGCTTGCGCTAGACCCGCGCGGCAAACACCTCGCGAAAGCGCGCCATCTCCTGCTTGCTCCCCACCGTCACCCGCACCCATTGCGGCCAGTTCTGCCACACCCGGCCGATCAGCACGCCCTCGGCGGCGAGCTTTTCGATCACCTGCTGCGCGGGCTGCCTGACGTCGATCATGAAGCAGTTGCTCTGCGAGGCGGTGCAGGTGTAGCCACGGCCCTTGAGCCAAGCCACGGTTTCATCGCGCAACCGCGCATTGAGCGCCTTGCGCTGGGGCAGCACTTTGACGTCTTCCAGGCTGGCAAGGCCGCCAAGCAGCGAGGGACCCGCCGGCACATTGTCGCCGCCAAACACCGCCAGCCGCTCCAGCAGCGCCGGGTGGCCGATGGCCAGGCCCAGGCGTGCGCCGGCCATGCCGTAGATCTTCGAGAAGGTGCGCAGCACCAGCAGGTCGTCGTGGTCCTTGACCCAGCTGACCACGCTGGGGGCGTCGGCGAAGTCGATATAGGCTTCGTCCACTACCAGCACGCTGCCTTTGGGTTTATTCGCCAACGCGTCGCGGATGGCCTGGGTCGGGGTGAGGGTGCCGGTAGGGTTGTTGGGGTTGCACAGATAAAGCATGCCGGCCTGAGGGTCGGCGGCGAGCATGGCGCGGATATCGTGGGCATGATGGGCGTCGAGGCTCACCTCCCGCACCGGCGCCTTGTGCGCTTCGGCGGCCTGGCGTGGTACTTCATAGGACGGCGTGGCCATCACCAACCCACGGGTATCGCCGGTGAACGCCAGCACCGCATAACGCAACGCCGCCATGGAACCTGAGAACACCGCCACCTGTTCTTCGGCAATGCCCTGCTGCCGTGCGAACAGCGCCGCCAGGGCGTACATGTGGTTGTAGGGGTAGCGCCCGGTAGTGGCGATGCCACGCTGCATGGCTTCGCGGGCGGCCAGGGCCGGACCGTAGGGGCTTTCGTTGTAGTTGAGCCGGACCTTATCGGCCTTGGCCTGCGGCGTCGCGGCGAGCGCCCAGTCCAGGCGTCCCAGCAATGGCAGGGCGGCGCTCAAGGCGAGAAGGGATCGACGACTCACGCTGACCATGGTGACTACTCCTTGTAGGCGGGTGATGGATTCGCACAGTGCGTACAGAGGGGTATGACGAGATAAGCGTGGGCAGATTTAACCCGGCGCGCGATAACCGCGCATCACTGGGGGGCGCCGGTCGAGGGAGCCGTGGGCGCCCTCTCCCGCAACGGAGCCGGATCGGGCCTATTGGAGCTGTAACTTGTGCTTGAGGCTGTGCATGACCTGCGCCTTGTTCTGCAGGTAGTCATTCAAGCCTCGGGCGCGCAGATTGCAGGCATCGCATTGGCCGCAGCCCGTGCCGATCACGCCGTTGTAGCAGGTCAGCGTCTGTTCGCGCACCAGCTCGAGTTGGTGGTGGTAATCGGCCAGCGCCCAGGTTTCGGCTTTGTTCAGCCACATCAGCGGGGTGTCCAGGCGTACGTCGTACTCCATGCCCAGCTTGAGCGCCTGATTCAGGGCTTTGACGAACTCATCGCGACAGTCGGGGTAGCCCGAGAAGTCGGTTTCGCACACCCCGGTAATGACGGTCTCGGCCTTGACCTGATACGCGTAAATCGCCGCCAAAGTCAGGAACAGAATATTGCGCCCTGGCACAAAAGTGCTCGGCAGGCCATCGCCGGAGCTGTTCACGCTGGGCACCGGAATGTTGTCGCGAGTCAGGCTGCTGATGGCCAACTCGTTGAGCAAGGACACATCCATCACTTTGTGCACCGTGGCGCCCAATTGCGTGGCGAGCCGGCGGGCCACTTCGATTTCGGCGACATGGCGCTGGCCATAATCGAACGTAATGCAGTGCACTTCGTCATACAGCGCCAGTGCCTGGATCAGGCAGGTCGTCGAGTCCTGCCCGCCGCTGAACACCATTACGGCTTTTTTACTCATCG
This sequence comes from Pseudomonas quebecensis, assembly GCF_026410085.1. Lineage (NCBI taxonomy): Bacteria > Pseudomonadati > Pseudomonadota > Gammaproteobacteria > Pseudomonadales > Pseudomonadaceae > Pseudomonas > Pseudomonas quebecensis. Next base: position 747,478 of record NZ_CP112866.1, on the reverse strand, counting down.
CTGTGCTTCCTGGATGCGTGGAATGGGGGATAGTTTAAAGGCCATGCCATAAAAAACCCCGCGCTTCTTGCGAAGGCGGGGCCTTTTACTGCTCGGACCACTCAGTGGGCGTAGGTCAGCAACAGCTCTTTCGGCACTTGGAAATCCAGGGACATCATCACGCTCAGCGCGGTGATGGTGAAGATCGAGAACACGAACAGCTTACGCGCCCAGACGGTGTCATCCACCGCCTTGTAGCCGGTCCAGGCCATGTACAACCAGTACATGCCCATGGCGGCGGCGACGGCGAGGTAGCTCATGCCGGCGTAGCCACTGAAGGTCAACATCAAGGTCGCCACAAGGAAGGCCAGGATGTAGAGCAGGATGTGTTTCTTGGCCACCTGGATGCCGCGTTTTACCGGCAGGACCGGAATCGACGCAGCCAGGTAGTCATTGAAGCGGAAAATCGCGATGGCGTAGGAATGCGGCATCTGCCACAGGCTGAACATCACCAGCAGCACCAGCGCGGCCATGTCGAAGCTATTGGTTACAGCCACATAACCAATCACCGGCGGCATCGCCCCCGATAGACTGCCCACCAGCGTGCCGTGAACCGACTTGCGCTTGAGGTACAGGCTGTAGAGGCCGACGTAGATGACAAAGCCGATCACGGCAAACAGCGCCGCCAACGGGTTGGCCACCTTGTACAGCAACACCACGCCCGCAACACCCAGGACGGTCGCGAAAATCAGCGCCAGCTTCAGGGAGATAAGGCCCTGGACCAGCACGCGATTCTTGGTGCGTTCCATCTTGATATCGATGTCACGGTCGATGCAGTTGTTGAACACACAACCGGAAGCTACCACCAGGGACGTGCCGATCATTGCAGCCAGGAAGATGGCCAGATCGACATGTCCCTTGGAGGCCAGGAAGAAACCGCCCGCCACAGAAAGCACGTTACCGAAAATGATCCCCGGTTTGGTGATTTGGATAAAGTGCTTAAGCGACATCGGGTCTTACCTCACTTCGCCATCATGTAGGTGTGGATGCTGAACATGATCCACAGCGACAGGCCAACCAGCAGAACGATCACCAGGCCGGCGAACACGAACGCAATCACGTTCTCGCGCTGGGCTTCGGAGCGGTCCAGGTGCAGGAAGTACACCAGGTGCACCAGCACCTGGATAACCGCGAACGCCAGGACAATCATCAACGTGATCGACTTCGGCAGGGTGGGGTACATCACCAGGCCGAACGGGATCAGGGTCAGGATGACCGACAGGATGAAGCCGATCGCGTAAGACTTTACGCTGCCGTGGCTTGCATCGTGGCTGTCATGGGAGTGTGCATTAGCCATTACAGAGTCCCCATCAAGTAGACGACGGTGAATACGCAGATCCAGACCACATCCAGGAAGTGCCAGAACAGGCTCAGGCAGCTCAGGCGAGTCTTGTTGGTGTTGGTCAGGCCGTGCTTATTGACCTGATACATCATCACCGCCATCCACAGCAGACCGGCCGAGACGTGCAGACCGTGGGTGCCGACCAGCGTGAAGAACGCCGACAGGAAACCGCTGCGGTGCGGACCGTAGCCTTCGGAGATCAGCAGGTGGAACTCGTTGATCTCCATGCCGATAAAGCCCAGGCCGAACAGGAAGGTCAGGGCCAACCAGCTCAGTACGCCTTTCTTGTTGCCCTTGTAGAAGGCCAACATGGCGAAGCCGTAGGTGATCGAACTGAACAACAGCAAGGCGGTTTCGCCGAGCACGTAAGGCAGTTCGAAGATGTCGTGGCCCGACGGGCCACCCGCTACGTTGTTTACCAGTACCGCGTACACCGCGAAGATCGACGCAAACAAGATGCAGTCGGTCATCAGGTAGAGCCAGAAACCGAAGACGGTCATTGGCCCCGAGTCGTGGTGATGGTCATCGTGCCCATGGTCATCGACATGGGCGTGTCCAGCATTGGTCACTAAGTTCGACATGGTTTAAGCCTGTTCCAACGAGGTTTCTACACGGTTGGCCGGGATTTTCTTCTCGGCGACCAGGCGAGCGTGCTGCTCGGCTTCGATGCGTTCGATCGTTTCGACCGGCACCATGTAGCCTTGATCATCACGTGCGGCGTGGACGATGAAGTAACCGATGGTACCCACCAGGCTCACGATCGCCAGCCACCAGATGTGCCAGATCATCGCGAAACCGAATACGGTCAACAGCCCACCCATCACCACGCCAGTGGCGGTGTTGCTTGGCATGTGGATCGGTTCGTAGTGCTTAGGCTTCTGGTACGCAGTACCGTCTTCCTTGGCTTCGGTGAACGCATCGATGGTGTTCGCAGTCGGGATCACGGCGAAGTTGTAGAACGGTGGTGGCGACGAGGTCGACCATTCCAGGGTGTGGCCGTTCCATGGGTCGCCGGATTCGCACATGTTCTGCTTGCGATCACGCACGCTGACATACAGCTGGATCAGCTGGCAGGCGATACCCACCGCAATCATCACCGCACCGAACATGGCGACGTACAGGTACGGCACCCACTCAGGGTTGGTGGTGGCGTTCAGACGACGGGTCATGCCCATGAAGCCCAGTGCATAGAGCGGCATGAACGCGACGAAGAAGCCCGAGATCCAGAACCAGAATGCAGCCTTGCCCCAACCTTCGTGCAGCTTGAAGCCGAACGCTTTCGGGAAGTAGAAGCTGAAACCGGCGATGTAACCGAATACCGCACCACCGATGATCACGTTGTGGAAGTGCGCGATCACGAACAGGCTGTTGTGCAGCACGAAGTCAGCACCCGGGATGGCCAGCAGTACGCCGGTCATGCCGCCGATGGCGAAGGTCACCATAAAGCCCAGGGTCCACAGAACCTGGCTGGTCATGCGCAGACGACCGTGGTAGATGGTGAACAGCCAGTTGAATAGCTTCACCCCCGTCGGGATGGAAATCAGCATCGTCGCCAGGCCGAAGAAGGCGTTGACGCTGGCCCCCGAACCCATGGTGAAGAAGTGGTGCAGCCACACCATGAAGCCCAGTACCGAAATTGCGCCCGATGCGTAGACCATCGAGTGGTGACCGAACAGGCGCTTGCCGGTAAAGGTCGAGATCACTTCGGAGAAGATACCGAACGCTGGCAGGATCAGGATGTACACCTCAGGGTGACCCCATGCCCAGAACAGGTTCACGTACATCATTGGATTGCCACCAAGTTCATTGGTGAAAATGTGGAAATCCAGGTAACGGTCAAGCGACAGCAGCGCCATGGTAGCGGCCAGGATCGGGAACGAAGCCACGATCAGGACGTTGGCCCAGGTGCAGGTCCAGGTGAAGATCGGCATGTCCATCAGTTTCATGCCAGGGGCGCGCATTTTCAGGACGGTGGCCAGGAAGTTGACCCCCGTAAGCGTCGTCCCGAGCCCTGATAACTGTAGAGCCCAGATGTAGTAGTCCACCCCCACGCCAGGGCTGTACTGAATGCCCGACAGCGGCGGATAAGCAACCCAACCGGTCTTGGCGAATTCGCCGACGCCCAGGGACACGTTGATCAGCACCACGCCGGAAACCAGCAGCCAGAAGCTCAGGGAGTTCAGGAACGGGTAGGCCACGTCACGCGCGCCGATCTGCAGCGGCACTGCCAGGTTCATCAGGCCGGTGAAGAATGGCATCGCCATGAAGATGATCATGATCACACCGTGGGCGGTGAAGATCTGGTCATAGTGTTCAGGTGGCAGGTAGCCAGGCGAACCCTCGGTGGCCATGGCCAACTGGGTACGCATCATAATGGCGTCGGCAAAACCGCGCAGCAGCATGACCATGGCGACGATGATGTACATCACGCCGATTTTCTTGTGGTCGACCGAGGTCAACCACTCGGTCCACAGGTAGGTCCACTTCTTGAAGTAAGTGATACCCGCGAACAGTGCCAGACCACCCAACGCGATCATGGCGATGGTCACCATTACGATCGGCTCGTGGAACGGGACCGCATCCCAACTTAATTTACCAAACATCGTTTACTCCTCTGCCCCAGCAGTTGAATGCGCGCCCGTCTCAGAACCTTCAACCACGGCCACTTCTTTCTTCTCGTGCTTGACCGGCTTGCCTGGCTTCATACCTTCGTACTTGTCGACGATTTTCTGAAACAGGTTCGGCTCGTACGAGGAGTACAGCGCGACAGGGTTGTTCTGGCTTGGTTTGGCCAGGGCGTCGTATTCAGCTTGATCAAGCTGTTTAGGTGCGGCCTTGACTTCGGCTACCCAGGCGTTGAAGTCTTCCTGGCTCGTCGAGATCGCTTTGAATTTCATGCCGGTAAAGCCAGCGCCGCTGTAGTTGGCGGAGATGCCTTCCATTTCAGCTTTCTGGTTGGCGATCAGGTGCAGCTTGGTCTGCATGCCTGCCATCGCGTAGATCTGGCCGCCCAGGGCTGGGATGAAGAACGAGTTCATCACGGCGTCGGAGGTGATCTTGAAGTTCAGCGGAGTGTGCTCCGGGAAGCGGATCTGGTTAACCGTGGCGATACCCAGGTCCGGGTAGATGAACAGCCACTTCCAGTCCAGCGCGACCACTTCGATATTGATCGGCTTGGCATCCGATTCCAGCGGACGGTACGGGTCCAGCGCGTGGGTGGACTTGTAGGTCACATAACCCAGGGCAATGATGATGAGGATCGGAACCAGCCACACCGCGATTTCGATCTTGGTGGAGTGCGACCACTTCGGCGCGTAGGTGGCGCTGGTGTTCGACGCGCGGTATTTCCAGGCGAAGGCGAAGGTCATGATGATCACAGGGACCACGACCAGCAGCATCAGCAGGGTGGCGGTGATGATCAGGTTTCGTTCATCCAGACCGACCTGTCCTTTTGGGTCGAGCAAGGTCCACTTGCAGCCTCCCAGCATTAACATCATGCCAAGCAGCGGCAAAAAGCCTAGTAATCGGGGGTACCTGTTTTTACTCATCTCACGACCTCTAAAGCAGCTTGCGCAATGCAGTTGGGTTTTGATCGCCAACACTTCACCCTGCCAAGGGTTGGCATTTCTCTTCGATTGAATAAGAGCCTGCTCGCACGCCATCACTGGACGATTTGCGAACCTGCGGTGAGTTCTTATTCGATTTCGTGGCTAAAGGCCTTGTTACAGACCAATTCCATTTGGTGCGGATAGTTGAAAGGCTGCCGGAACCTGGGGTCGCACAGAGCCATCCATCTGCCCCTCGACCGCTCCAATGCTCAAATATTGAACAGCACCGGACATTCAGTGCGGGCGATTGTAGTTAGCTAGCGATGTATAAACCATGTCTTATAAAGAAATAATTTTTATCGAAAGCAGCAATAATCCTTCACCAAAATTGCAAAGGTCGGGGATCTTATCGCGTTCAATTCGCCACAAAAACCACAAAAATTGCCGTGTTATAGGGCAAACCGCCACAGCCCTTACCCTGTGCAAGGGTTTGGTAAACCGTTGCAAGTCCCCATAAAACAAGGCATTCGGACATCACCCAATGCTGCGCGCCGCGCGTGATTCTTGGCGTCGGCCAAACGATGAAGTGACAGCACATTTTGGCGGTTTGGTGCAAATTTAAGCGAGGCTGTGGCGGGTCAGAAACGTCCTGCGGCGACTTCCGTGTGACAACATGTCGCACACTGTGCGCACCTAAAATTGTCCGACGTCACGTCGTCTTCACAAAAGGCCAGCTGCAAAAAAAGCCCCGGCCTTCGGTGAAGAAGAACGGGGCGTTTTCAACCATCGGTTCAGGCGTTGCGTCGACGATTGCGATAGATGCCCAGCGGCACCAGGATCACGGTCAGCACAAATGCCACCAGCGCCCATTGGGCCAGGGACAGACCCAGGATCGGCGGGTAAGGCGTGCTGCAGAAGCCATCGACCTGGAAGCCCAAGGGGAAAACCTTGGCCAGCGGCAGATCGTCGACAATCGGTTGCAGCACATCGACGCCGCAACTGACCTGCGGGAAGAACTGGGTGTACACATGATGCCCGGCGGCGGCCACCCCACCCAAGGCGCTGAGGACCACCAGGCCTTCGAAAAACGTGATGGCGCCCTTGGTGCGCATGGCGGCGCCGATAAAGGCAAAGATCGCGATCAACAGCAAAGCGTAGCGCTGCAGAATGCACAGCGGGCACGGCGCCTCGCCGAGCACCACCTGCATGTACAGCGCCCCGCCGATCAACGCCAGGCAGATGATGCCCAGCAACACCAGAAAGCGCCGCTCCCTGCCTAAACGCAATTCGTCACTCATCCCGGTTTTCCCTTTGTTTGGTTGTGGCTCTGGCCGCAAGTTTACACACAGGGAGTGGTTTAAACAGAGACGGGTTAACGGCGGATTAATCGCGAGAAATGGAAAACCAAATGTGGGAAGGGGGCTGGCCCCGATGAGGGTGTGTCAGCTGGCTGATGCACCGCTATCGGGCGCAGAGGTATCGGCAGAGATATCTTCACATCTTCGCTGTAAACAGAAAGTGACGTTCTTGTAGTGAGCGGGCTTGCCCCGCGCTGGGGCGCGAAGCGGCCCCACTCCAGGCGATGTAATTTCACCTGACACACCGAGGTGCCTGGGTTTGGGGCCGCTTCGCAGCCCAGCGCGGGGCAAGCCCGCTCACCACGGCAGGCCCCTCCCACACTGTTGACCTTTAGGTCCTATTCCAAGGCAGCGGCCGGGCCGAAGAATTCGTAGCGGCTTTGTTTTTCGGGCACACCCAGGGCCTTGAGGTGACGCTTGATCGCGGCCATGAAGCCTTTCGGGCCGAGGAAGTAGGCGTCGATATCACGTTGCTCGGGCAACCACGCCGCCAGTTGGTCCTGACTGAGCAGACCAACGTTGTCCGCTGCCGGGCTCACGCCGTCGTCTTCGGCATAGCAATAGAAGCGCTTGAGCTGCGGGTGCCTGGCCGCCAGGGCATCCACCCACTCGCGAAACGCGTGCACGCCGCCGTTGCGCGCGCAGTGAATGAAGTGCACCGGGCGCTCGGTGGCCAGGGCCGCTTCGAGCATCGGCAAGGTCGGCGTGATACCGACGCCGCCGCTGATCAGCACCAGCGGCTTGGCGCTGGCGGCCAGGGTGAACTCGCCCGCCGGCGGGAACAGGTCGATGGTGGCACCCACCTGCAATTGATCGTGCAGGTAATTGGACACCCGGCCGCCGGCTTCGCGCTTGACACTGATGCGGTACTGGCCGCCATCGCTCAGTGCCGAAAGGGAATAGTTGCGGCGTACCTCTTCGCCGTCCAGCACCAGCGTCATACCGATGTATTGGCCGGGCGCCGCCGCCAGGATCGGGCCGTTATCCACCGGGGCGAAATAAAAGGACGTGATCTCGGCGCTCTCCTCCGCCCGCTTGACCAGCGTGAACGGCCGCGCACCGCGCCAGCCGCCAGGGGCCTGGGCTTTCTCGTCATAGATGGCCGCTTCGGCGCCGATCAGGATATCCGCCAGTTGGCCGTAGGCCGCGCCCCAGGCATTCATCACCTGTGGCGTGGCGATCTCACTGCCCAGCACTTCGGAAATCGCCCGCAACAGGCAGGCGCCTACGATCGGGTAATGCTCCGGCAGGATCTGCAAGGCCACGTGTTTATTGATGATCCTGGCCACCAGATCGCCCAGTTGATCCAACTGGTCGATATGCCGCGCGTACATCAATACCCCATTGGCCAGGGCACGTGGCTGATCGCCGCTGGCCTGGTGGGCCTGGTTGAACAACGGGCGAACTTCCGGGTATTCGGACAGCATCATGCGGTAGAAATGGGTGATCAGCGCTTCACCGCCACTTTCCAGCAGGGGCACGGTGGATTTGACGATGGCACGGTCTTGGGCGCTAAGCATGAGAGCCTCCAGGGCTTCTTTAAAGTTAGCCTTAGACAGTCAGCATTCATGCCAACTTTAAAATCGTTAATTTTCAATGACTTAGAACTCAAGTAGTCAGTATGACTTCTTACAGGATAAAGTTATAAGGACTACAAGGAGTCATTATGACTGCACACTCGCTGCTCACCACCCTCCTGCCCCTGGTGGCCGATCTGTCCCGCGATCTGCCCGAGGGCGAGCGCTACCGGCGCCTGCTGCAAGCCATGCGCGCCCTGCTGCCCTGCGACGCCGCCGCCTTATTGCGCCTGGACGGTGAAGCGCTGGTGCCGCTGGCGGTGGACGGCCTGAGCACCGACACCCTGGGCCGACGTTTCAAGGTCAGCGAACACCCGCGTTTCGCGGCGCTGCTCGCCAGCCCCGGCCCGACCCGCTTCGACAGTGACAGCGAGTTGCCCGACCCTTACGACGGCCTGGTGGAAGGTCTGCACGGGCACCTGCAGGTGCATGACTGCATGGGCTGCCCGTTGTTTGTCGACGACCGCCCCTGGGGCCTGTTGACCCTTGACGCGCTGGACACCGAGCGCTTCGAACGCGTCGAACTGGACGCTCTGCAAGCCTTCGCCAGCCTGGCCGCCGCCACGGTCAACGTGGCCGAACGTATCGAACGCCTGGCCCTGCGCGCCGAAGACGCACACCAGCGCGCCGAAATCTATCGCCAGGCCAGCGGCCAGCAGCACAAGGAAATGATCGGCCAGAGCAAAAGCCACAAGCGTCTGGTGGAAGAAATCAAGCTGGTGGGCGGCAGCGACCTGACGGTGCTGATCACCGGCGAAACCGGGGTGGGCAAGGAATTGGTGGCCCAGGCGATTCACGCCGCCTCGCCGCGCGCCGACAAACCGCTGATCAGCCTCAACTGCGCGGCCCTGCCGGAAACGCTGGTGGAAAGCGAGCTGTTCGGCCACATACGCGGCGCCTTCACCGGCGCGCTGAACGAGCGCCGGGGCAAGTTCGAGCTGGCCGACGGCGGCACCTTGTTTCTCGATGAAGTGGGCGAACTGTCGCTGACGGTGCAGGCCAAACTGCTGCGCGTGCTGCAAAGCGGCCAGTTGCAGCGCCTGGGGTCGGACAAGGAACACCAAGTGGATGTGCGCCTGATCGCCGCTACTAACCGCGACCTCGCCGATGAGGTGCGCAACGGCCGCTACCGCGCCGACTTCTACCATCGCCTGAGCGTTTACCCGCTGCAAGTGCCGGCGTTACGCGAGCGCGGCCGCGATGTACTGCTGCTGGCCGGTTTCTTCCTTGAACAGAACCGGTCACGCATGGGCCTGGGCAGCCTGCGCCTGACCAGCGATGCCCAGGCGGCCCTGCTGGCCTATAACTGGCCAGGCAACGTACGGGAGCTGGAACATTTGATCGGACGCAGCGCACTGAAAGCGCTTGGAAACTGTCGCGAGCGTCCGAAAATTCTCAGCCTGAGCGCCACCGACCTCGACCTGCCCACCGTCAGCGCACCACCGATTGAAACCCCGCCCGCACTGGCGCCCCTGACCGGCGACCTGCGCCACGCCACCGAAGACTATCAGCGCCACCTCATCAGCGCCTGCCTGGAACGCCACCAGCACAACTGGGCCAGCACCGCCCGCGAACTGGGCCTCAACCGCGCCAACCTCGCCCGCCTGGCCAAGCGCCTTGGAATAAAATAACTCGGTGAAATGAGGGGGCAAGTCTTGATGCCAGTCAGATCCACCCCAGGCAATGACTATCAAAAGTGGGAGGGGGCAAGCCCCCTCCCACATTTTGGTCCGGTCCAGGGCAGAAATTCACTCACTGATTCCTTCACTGACGGGCATTAGGACTTGCCGCCTGCCACCTGGTCAGACTGTTCTCGCCTTCAATACCGGGCTTACACCCTTAGGCTTACGAAACACCAACACATTCCCCGCCATCACCAAGCCCAACCCCACCAACGCCGGCGCGGTCCACTGATAGCCCTCGGCAAACGCCGACACATTCAACGCCACCACCGGAAACAGCACCGTGCAATACGCCGCGCGCTCCGGCCCCATACGCCCGACCAACGTCAAATACGCCGTAAACCCAATCACCGACCCCGGAATCACCAGGTAAGCCAAGGCACCGATATATCGCGCACTCCAATCCATCTCGAACGGAACCCCTCGGACTACGCACCAGGTCGCCAGCATCGCCGCGCCATACGCCATGCCCCAGGCGTTAGTCGTCAGCGGCCTGAGCCCGGCCTTCTGCTGCAGGCTCGACAACAGATTGCCGGCCGAGAAACACATCGTCCCCAGCAAGGCCAACCCCAAGCCCAGCAGGGTCTGCGGGCTGGCGGTGTGCCCCACCAGCTCCGGCCAGAACAATAACCCCAAACCCGCCAACCCAAGGCCACCGCCCATCAGCACATTGCGCGCCACGCGCTGGCCGAAAAATACCCGCGCGTTCAACGCGTTCCACAGCGTCGCCGTGGAAAACACCACCGCCACCAGCCCGCTGGGGATCCATTGGCTGGCCGTGAGAAAGCACATGAAGTTGACGCAAAACAGGCACAGCCCCTGGGCCAGGCAGATCAAGTGCCCGCGCCGGTTCATCACCTGCAGCTTGCGGCTGAGCAGCAGCAACGCAAACAACACCAACGCCGCCAGGCCGAAGCGATAAACGATGGACACGGGAATCGCTACCACGCCCAGTTGCCATTTGAGGGCGATCCAGGTGGTACCCCAGATCAGCACGGTGAGTAAATACAGAAAAAGGTTCATAACAGGCTCCATCGATTGAGCCCCAGTGTCCTCCCCAAACCACGCTGCGCTCTTGCACATTCTTGCGCTTTTGTCGGGCGAGCCGCGCACAGCACCGGCATCGCGGAGTACGATGCAGGGCGTCGGAGAGTACACGCCATGCCGGATCTGCAATCGCTGCAAGTCTTCCAAGCCCTTCACCGTTCGCCCCACGCGCGCCTGGAGGCCTGCGCCGAGCTGGGTGACGGCCTTGCCGCGGCCTTGTGGAGCAACCACCACGATTCCCAGGATTACCAGGCGCCAGGCCATCACACCCTGTCGTGCTATGTGGGCGGCGGCACCGGCACGTTTCGGCGCGACCGACCCGACACCAAGGGCGGCCCCGACAAGCTGTGCATCCTGCCCGCCGAGCATCAGTCCGGGTGGGTGATCAACGGCGAGATCCGCCTGGCCCATGTGTACTTCAGCCCGGAACAATTCGCCCTCGGCTGCGTGACCCTGCTCGACCGCGAACCGCGCACCTTGCAGTTGCAGGAGGGTACGTTCCTGGAGGACCCCAGCCAGGCGCGCCGCTTCCACCAGTTGATCGCTCTCGATTGGCAGGAGCCCGCCGAGCGTCTGCTGACCAGCAGCCTGGCCCATGAGCTGCTCAGCCACACTTTGCTCAACCAAGTGGGCCTGCGCGACGGTCTGCGCTTGAAAGGTGGGCTGGCGCCGCATCAGCGCCGCTTGTTGGTGGACTACATCGACTACCACCTGGAGGCGCCGCTGAGCCTGGGGCAATTGGCCGGGCTGTGTGCACTGTCGGAATACCACTTCGCGCGAATGTTCCGCCAAAGCTTCGGTCTGCCGCCCCATCAATACCTGCTGGCGCGCCGCCTGGCCCGAGCGCAAAGCCTGTTGCGTGGCGGCACCCTGCCCCTCGGCGAGATTGCGCTGATGTGCGGTTTCTGCAGCGCCAGCCATTTTACCCGCCGCTTCGGCCAGGCCATGGGCGCCACGCCTGGAGAGTATCGCCAGGCCTTCCGCACCTAAGTCATCAACCCCAGGGTTTTGGCCTTGGCCACGGCCTGGGTGCGCCGCTCCACCCCGAGCTTGCTGTGGATGCGTCGCGCGTGGGTTTTGACGGTGTGCAGGGAGATAAACAGGCGATCGGCGATTTCCAGGTTGGAATTGCCCAGGGCTATCAACTGCAGCACTTCCAACTCGCGCTGGCTGAGTGGGTTTTGCACCGTGCCCGGCGTCGACGCCTGCGGCTCCAACCCCAACTCGCTCAGCAGCCCCGGCGAACGCAGGCGCAGTTCGCGAATGGCTTGCTGCACCTGGCAGCGCGCGGCCAGTTCCAATCCGGTCTGCAGTGAACGACGCGCCAGCCCGGCGTCGCCCAGTTGCCAGGCGACTTCACCCAGCACCAAGTGCAACTCGGTTTCCAGGCACAGCATGCCGCGCTGATGGGTGGCCTCCAGCAGCGCTTGCAGGCGCGCCAGCGGCTGTTCGGCGCAACCCAGTTTCACCTCGGCCAACACCAACAGATATTCAAGACGCGGGATCAGTTCCAGGGTGGCCGGCGGCGCTTGTTTGGCCTGGGGCCCGCGAAAGTGACGCAACACGCGGCGCAGCGCTTCGACGGTCAACTCGGCACGCCCCTGCTGCAACCAGAAATGCCCGCTGACCAGCAGCAACACCGCGCGGTACACGGTGTCCGGCACCTGGCGTTGCTGCATCAGCCGTTCGGCCTCGCGCAGTTGAATGAACGCCTGGGCGTAATCGCCACGGTTGGCCGCCAGCAGCGCCAGGCCCAGAAACCCATAAAGCACGCGCTTGTCCTGACTGTGCAGGCACATCGGCAAGCCTGTCTCGAAACACTCGGCGGCCAGCGCGTCCTGCCCCTGCCGCAGCGCCAGGTGCCCGCGCCGCAGGGCAATGCGCCCGACCAGCGGGCCGGCCTTGAGCCGCTGCTTGAGCAGCATCGCCTGCATATGTTCGAGCAGGCTCTGGGCCCGGTGCGGCGCGCCGCGCTGTTCGAGCAATTGGGCGTGATCCAGTTCCAGCAGCGCCTCCAGCAGCAATGAGCCATGGGCACGCGCCAGGCACAATGCTTCGCGGTTCAGGGTTTGCGCCACGTTCAGCTCACCACGCAACAGGGCTTGCTGGGTGAGCCCTGACAGGCACATCAGGCGCGAAGTCCAGGCACTGTCGGGCAAGGCTTGTAACGCTTCGAGGAAATGCGCGCGCGAACGCTCGGCGTCCCCTCCCAAGTGCAGCAACCAGCCCCACTGGGCCTGCCAGCGTGCCAACAAGTGCCGCTGCCGGGCCGCCGTCGGTTGCGGAGCGAAGCGTGCGAGTTGGTCGATGCACACGGCGGCCTGCTCGAAGCGCCCGGCAAACAGCAGGGCCGCCGTCACCAGCCCCACCAACTGGGCCGAACCGAGCATCAGGTCATCGCCATGCTCCGCGTGCAGGCGCAACAGCAGCAACGCGTTCTGCTGGCGGAACAGATCTTCGAAGCTGAAGTGCTGCAACAGGCTGACCGCCACCTCATATTCTTCGGCCAACAGCGCCTGTTCGAAGGCGGCTTGCCAGTCCTGCTCGGCGGTGAACCATTGGCAGGCGCGACGGTGCCACGAGCGCTTGGTCGGCCAGGGTTCGTCGCGCATCAGACGCGCCAGGGGCGGAAAAACCTGCAGCCAGTCGGTGTCTTCCCACGGCTGGATAAAGGCGCCAAGGGCCAGCAGATCGCGCAGGTACTGATCACCGTCGCCGGCCCCGAACAGGTGTTCGCACAGCCCTGTATTGAAGCGCGGCAGATGGGCCAGCACGCGCCAGGCGTCGGCCAGTTCGGGCGGCAGCACGCTGAACAGTTCGTGTTGCAGGTAGTCGAGCAGGGTTTTGTCGGGGTGCCCGTCGCCCAGCAGCGCGATGCGTACACCGGCGCACCAGCCGGCGCTGAACTGCAGCACGTCCTCGACGGACTGCCCTGGCGCATGGCAGAGCAGCGCCTGGATTTCCCCGGCGCGCAACGCCAGTTCCGCACCGCATTCGAGCAATTCATCGTCGAGCAGCAACCGCGGCCAGTTGCACGCCGGCCGCCGCCGCGCGCCCAGCCACCAGGTCAGCGCCGGGCTGCCGGCGGTGAGCAGGCGGTCGAGCAAGGCATCGGTCTCGGGCATGGGCCAGCGGCAGAAATCATCAAGGAACAACCACGCCGGAGCTTGCCAGCGGCTCAAGTCCTGCAGCAGTGTGGCTTCATCGGTAAAGGGCATGCCAAGGGTATGCGCCAGGCGCTGGCACAATTGGAAGGGGCTGAGGGCCACGCCATTGAGGGGCAGCCAGTACACCTGATACCCCACGGGCGCCTGCAACGCACATTCGGCGAGCAACGCGCTCTTGCCGCTGCCGCCAGGCGCACACAACAACCTGACCCGCGCCACAGACGCCAGCAACGGCTCGGCCAGGCGTGGGCGCAGCAGATGATGGGCGGACAGCCGAGGCATGAATCCAGGACGGTCCAGGCAGCGAGTCATGGCGGTCATTGCTGCATCCTGCGTTTTTATTGTTATGCAACCTGACGCTTACCCTAGACCTGTGACGGGCGATAGTTGAAGAAGTATTCAGCAGGGTGATTGAAGGCCATGCACAAAACCCAATGTGGGAGGGGGCTAGCCTCCTCCCACCTTCGATCCGGGATCAGCGCACGCCTTCCGCCCGCAACGCCGCCGGCGTGTAGTCCGCCGCCTTGGCCGCAAACCCGAACACGAAGCTGCTCTTCTCCTCGTTTTTCATCCCCAGCGCGATATAACGCCCGGCGATCAAGTCATACAGGGTCTCCACGGTGTACGCCGGCACCTGATGGTCGTAGTAGAACTGTGAATGGCCTTCGGCGACCCGCCACAGTTGGCCACGACCGTCATAGTGATCCACCAGCGCGACTTGCCAGCTGTCCTCGTCGATGTACATGTGGCGCTTGGCATAGATGTGCCGCTCGCTCGGTTTGACCGTGCCGACCACTTCCCACACGCGGTGCAGCTCGTAGCGGGTCAAATCCTGATTAATGTGGCCGGCCTTGATGATGTCGTCGTACTTGAGCGACGGCGAGTCGAGCTTGTAGCTGTTATAGGGGATGTACATCTCTTTCTTGCCCACCAGCTTCCAGTCATAACGGTCGGGCGCACCGGAGAACATGTCGAAGTTGTCGGTGGTGCGCAGGCCGTCCGACGCGGTGCCCGGCCCGTCATAGGACACCTGCGGGGCACGCCGTACGCGGCGCTGACCGGCGTTGTAGATCCATGCCAGGCGCGGCTCCTTCACCTGGTCGAGGGTTTCGTGCACCAGCAGCACGTTGCCCGCCAGGCGCGCCGGCGCGGTGACCGATTGCTTGAAGTAACTCAACACGTTGGCCGCCTTGGCCGGGTCGATATCCGGGATGGCCTGGGGCACCGCCACTTCTTCCTCGAAGCGGATCGGCGTGTAGCTGCCGTTGGTCTGTGGGGTGGCCTGGGTGATGATGCGGCGCAGGTTGCCGCCGTGGTAGCGGGTGATGTGGTTCCACAGCACTTCCACGCCGTTCTTGGGAATCGGGAATGCGTAGTAGCGATTGCCGGTGAAGTTCTCCAGGCCATTGCCGTCGTTGATCGCCTTGACGTTCAGCGCGCTGCGCTTGATTGACTCGTAGATATCCGGCGGCAGGTTGACCGTACGGTGGCTGGGGTAGACCGGGATCTTGTAGGTCTCGGGGTAGCGCTTGAACATCGCCACCTGGCCGTCGGAGAGTTTGTCCTTGTACTTGTCCACCGTGGCGGCGGTGATCACGAACAGCGGTTTTTCACTGGCGAATGGGTCGGCGAGGAAGCCTTTGCTGTCCACCGCGCCGGCGTTTTTAGGGATGCCGCCGGTCCAGGCGGGGATAGAGCCATCGGCGTTACCGGCCTTCTCGGCACCCACCGGGGTGAGGGTGGTACCAAGCTTGGCGGCCTCTTCCGGGGAAACCGCTGCCCATACGTTGGCGGCCAACAGGCTGAGGGCCAACACTGCAATTGTCTTACGCATACGTTCTTGTCCTTCTTTAAGCCAAATCAGAAGTTCACGCCGAAGCTGAGGGCGAGGAAGTCACGGTCGGTCAGGGTGTTGTAGTCGCCGCCGAAGAAGTCGGTGTAACTGAGGCTGGCGGTGTAGGTGCTGCGGTAGTCGGCATCGACGCCCACGCTGATGGCCTTGGCGCCTTTGTTGAACAGCCCGTTGGGGCCGTAGCCGGCAACGTCATGGGACCAGGACAGGTTGGGCTTGAGGTTCACCCCGGCGATCGCGTTGTTGTAGTCCAGGATTGCCCGCGCGCGATAACCCCAGGACGTGGATGTAACGAAACCGTCGGTATCGCCCTGGAATCCGTAAGCGCCGTACACCGAGTCGCGGCCGTAACGCAGCTTGGATTTATCTTCCAGGCCAGCCACGTGGACGACAGCGGCTTCGCCCACTACGGTCAACCGTTCGGCGCCCAGCACCTGGTCGAAGAACTGAGTCATGGAGCTCTGGATCTGGGTGATTTCCTTGCGACGGTAGCCGGTATTGTCATCCCCGAAGTTGCTGCGTATCGGCGAGGCCGCTTGCCCGGCGACCGGATTGATCAAGGCCAGGGTCAGATCGGTGGTGTTCAGTTGCACCGGCGCATTCGGTCGGTAGCTGATTTCCCCGGTCCAGGCCGTGCCGGTGGGCAAGGTCGTGGAGAAACTGGCACCGAACAGGCGGATGTCTTCCGGGTAGTCGAGGTAGTACTGGCCACGACCGAGCATCACGCTCTGCACCAGGCCTGCGCCTGAGCCGGGGGCCAGGCGATTGGCGGCGCCGGCGATGGCGCCGAGGGTGGCCAGGCTGGTGTTGTTGGTGATAGTGCCCACGGTCGGCGTACGACTGTGGTAGTTCATGAAGTACAGGCCGTACTCGGTGTCGTCGCCCAGCCAGCGCAACGCGGCGCCGAACTGGCCGGAATCCCGCGCATCGCGGTCGCCGGCACGCCGCACGATCACGCCTTCGTTGACCACGCCAAAGCCTTGCCCGAACGCCGCCGCAACAGGTTGCAACGGGCGAATGGCGGGGTTGCCGACGGTGTAATTATTGGTGCAACCGTCCGCCGCCACGTCGCCGCCGAAGAAGGTGCCGCAGTTATCCAGCACGGTCTGGTCCCATTCCAGCTGATAGAAGCCTTCCACCGTGAGTTGATTGGTCAGGCTCTGGGAAGCGAACAGCATATTCACCGGGATCAGGCCTTCCTTGATCTCGGCGCCCGGCCGACGGAATGCCGAGACGTCGATCGGGTTGATGCTGTTGATGGAGTTGCCGATGAAAGTGCTTTCGCCCCAGCTGACCACCTGCTTGCCGGCGCGCACGGTGCCCGGCAGGTCGCCCAGGGAATAGTTGTGGTAGACGAACGCGTCGAGGATCTCTGCGCCGCTGGATTTGGCGCCTTCCTTACGGTTGTGGTCGCTGATTGGCTTGAATTCGCGGTCTTCGTCCTTGAGCTCGAAGTCATACCAGTACTTGCCGCGCACGAACACGCCGGTATCGCCGTACTTCAGTTCGAGGTCGTGCAGCCCTTTGAAGATTTTGGAGAAGGTCTCGCCCTTCTTGAAATTGAGGCGTCCGTCATCCCCCGTGGAAGCCTGGCCCGTACCGCCGTTGACGGTGCCGACCAGTTTCTTGTCGGCGTCGCGCATACCCCAGCTCGACCCCACCGACAACGACGAATCGAATTGCCCTTCGATCTCGCCAATGTTGAACGAAACAGCCTGCGCGTGGGCACAGCAACCCAACGCAACCGCAGCGGCCAGCGCCTGTGGCGTGAAGATGGCGCGCATTGTTGTTTTTGTCATGCGTCTTCCCCGGTGAGTGACAGAAGGCCCCACCCTACTGCCGCGCGTCAGGAGCGATAAGCGCACCAAGGAGGGATTCGTGCTGTCGCTCGAAAGGATGACAGGCCGCTCTGGCTGGGGTGCGGGCGGGGGCATGCGCAGGGTGGATGGAGGGTTATCAGGAGCATGGATGGCGCCATGGACTGTTGCCGGATCGGTAACAGTCCTTGTCCTGAAGCGCTATTACTCATCTTGTTACAACCAGCTATTCTTGTCGGGCTTTCAGGGCAAACCGCCCGCTTCCAAGTTTGGAAGACAAGCTGAGCTTCAATGGATTGATGTGTTTTTTCAATCCGTTACCGGTGTTCACTGACGTTGATTTGTTGCTCCTTGATCAAACGTCTTACTTCGGCCGCTGCCTTTGCAGCGGCCTTTTTTATGCCTGAAATAAAACGGGGCGCCATCAGCGCCCCGTAGGATTGACCCGCGTTCAGACAACGATCACAGGCTGTATTTCTGCAAGTTAGCCATCATCTCCTTCAACGCCTCGATAGTGTCCTTGGGGTGGGCGGCGCCTTCGAAGTCGCAGATCTGCGCCCAATGCGCCGCCACGTCGTCCGGCGAAAACCCGACCTCGGGGTCGAAGCCCACGCCCAGGCTGCGCTCCCAGCGGGTCTTGCCGATCCAGCCGCCGCCGACTTCGAACAGCCCCGAGGTTTCCTGGCAGGCTTCACTGCCCAGGTACACCACCAGCGGACTGACCAGCTCCGGCTTGAGGCGCTCGAATACTTGCGGCGGAATCAGGCCTTCGGTCATGCGTGTGGCGCCGGTGGGGGCGATGGCGTTGACCAGGATGTTGTTCTTGCGGCCTTCCAGCGCCAGGGTGCGGGTCAGGCCGTAGAGGCCAAGCTTGGCCATGCCGTAGTTGGACTGGCCGAAATTGCCGTAGATGCCCGAGGTGGACGCGGTGAAGATCACCCGGCCATAACTTTGCTCACGCAGATGAGGCCAGGCGGCGCGGGTGACTTTGTAGGCACCTTCGACATGCACCCGGTAAACCATGTCCCAGTCGCTGTCGTCCATTTTATGAAAGGTCTTGTCCCGCAGGATGCCGGCGTTGTTGACCACCACGTCGATACGGCCGAACGCATCGAGAGCGTTGTGCACGATCTTGTCACCGTCGGTGACAGAATCATGGTTGGCCTCGGCGATTCCGCCGGCCGCCCGGATCTCGGCCACTACGCGGTCAGCGGCCGACGCGCTGGCGCCCTCGCCCTGGGTGGAGCCGCCGAGATCGTTGACCAGTACCTTGGCGCCATGCCGGGCGAATAACAGCGCATGGGCACGGCCCAAGCCGCCGCCGGCACCGGTGACGATCACGACCTTATCCTGGAACTGCACTGACTCACTCATACCGAACTCCTAGGGCGACAATGGGGATGGCTGGAGTGTCAGGCACAGCGCCTTTGGTCACAATAACTACGGTCGCGGCTGAATGGTGCGCGATAAGGCACGGGGATAATCGCCGCGCGCCTGCGGCAACAAGCGATGCCGCTCAGGAATAAGCCACCTGCGACGCCGGCCGCCCGATTCGATCGCGAAACGCCAGGTAGTGCTTGAGCACCTGCACCGGCGCTTCGATCTGCGGGTAATGGCCGATATTGGCCAGCAGCACCGTGTCGGCATTCGGCACCAACTGCTGGTAGCGCGCCACCATATGGGCCCCGGAAATCGGGTCGATCTCGCCATCGATCACCCGCAGCGGCACGTCACCGCGCTGCATGGCCTGCACCCAGCGCTCGCGCAGGCGTCGGCGCTGGGGGATGTAGGAAATCAACTTGTGCAGGATGCGCGGGCCGTCGTTGCAACTGATCAGGCTCCAGAAGTCATCCAGGGCGCTTTCGCTGGGGCGGGTGGCAGGCCCGAAAATCTGGCTGAAGCTTTTGGACAAGGCATTGCGCCCGAAGGCCCGCCCGATCATCCAGCCCAGGGGGCTGAGCAACAGTTTTTGCACCAGCGCCGGGCGATGGGTTTCCGGGAACAGGCCGCCGTTGAGAAACACACAGCTGGCCATCTGGAACCGGCCTTCATAGTGCCGCGCCAACAATTCCTGAGCGACGCTGTCGCCATAGTCGTGGGCCAACACATGCACCGGCGGCTGCACACGCAGGTGTTCAAGCAGGGCCTGCTGCAAGTCCGCCTGTTCCAGCAGGCAGTAGCCATGGTCCAGGGGCTTGGCCGAATCGCCGAAACCGAGCATGTCGCAGGCAATCACCAGATAGCGCTGGGTCAGGGCTTGCCACAGGTAATGCCAGTCCCAGCTGGCCGTGGGGAAACCGTGGAGCAGCAACAGCGGTTCACCCTGGCCCGCTACCCAGTAACGGATGGTGTGGCCATGAAAGTCGAAATCCTGGCCACGCTTGCGCCAGGCTCGAAGCGGGATCTCGGCGATTGGCATCAGGTTTCATACCCAGGGTTTTGGTGGTCCAACTTACGCAGCAACGCCGGCCAGGCCAGCGCGCCGCCCATGCCTTGGGCACTTTTGGTAACAGCCGCGCCCATGGCCTTGGCTCCGGCGAGAATCTGCGGCTCGATGCTGATCAACTCGGCACCGCCGGTTTGCGCCAGCACCTGGATTTCACAGGCGCGCTGGAAGATAAACATCATCAGAAAAGTGTCGGCGATGCTGGCACCGCAGGTGAGCAGGCCATGGTTGTGCAGCAGGAGGAACTGGTTGTCGCCCAGGTCGGCCTGCAGGCGGGCCTTTTCCTCGTGGTTCAGCGCGACGCCCTCGTAAGCGTGGCAGGCCAGGCTGGAGAGCACAAAGATCGATTGCTGGCTGATGGGCAGCACACCCTGCTTCTGCGCGGCCACCGCGACCCCGGCGGCAGTGTGAGTGTGCAGCACGCAGGTCACATCATGGCGCACTTCATGGATGGCGCTGTGGATGGTGTAGCCGGCCGGGTTGATCTCATGGGGGCTGTCCATCAGTTTGTTGCCGGCCTGGTCGACCTTGACCAGGCTCGACGCGGTGATCTCATGGAACATCAGGCCGTAGGGGTTGATCAGGAAATCGTCGGTGCCGGGCACTTTGGCTGAGATATGGGTGAAGATCAGATCGTCCCATCCATGCATCGCCACCAGGCGATAGCACGCGGCGAGGTCGACGCGTGCCTGCCACTCGGCAGTGCTGACCTGGGCCTGGACATTCTGTGGGGATACAACCGGGGCTAGGCTCACGGTGATGACCTCCTGGACGCACGTTCTTATTGTTCTAAGGGTTGGGCCAGTCTAGTCAGACACCCTGGCCGGCGGAGTCGCCTTGGCAGCCAGCTTGATGACTGTACGAGTCACGTACTGAGAATAGTAGAAATCCATACAAGCGCCCCCGGAACGATGGGCGCTTGGGTGTCGACCCGATCAACCGCGCAGGGCAGCGACCAACTCGGCCAGCCAGGGTTCGGCGTCGCTTTCGGGCGTCACGCTTTCGCTGGCGTCCAGGGGCAGCATCGGCAGCACTTCGCGCACGCCCAGCTCGACGAACAACTCACGCATCTGCTCGCCACCGGCGCAGAAGGTATCGCCGTAGCTGGCGTCGCCCAGGGCGATGACCGCGCCGGGCAAACCGCGCAAGGCGCCGGGCAGTTGCTCGCGCAGCGCGCAATACAGGGGCTGGAGGTTGTCGGGCAGTTCTCCCATGCCGGTGGTGGACGTTACCGCCACCAGTGCGTCAGGTGCATAAGCCTGCACGTCCGCCATTGTGGCGCGAGGGTTGTGCCAGGCTTGTAAACCTGCGGCCTCGAGGATGACGACAGCGTGGCGAGCCACTTCTTCTGCGGTGCCGTACACCGAGCCGGAAAGGATGGCGACTTTCATCAATCTGATCCTGTAGTTGAGCGAAAGCGTGGGATATTAACAGCTGACGCAACTATTTCGCGGCGCCTGGTGCAAGATTCAACGGGTGCCATACACTTCTCTTTCCCACCACAAGCCATGGACCGCTCAATGATTAATGCCAAGCTGATGCAACTGGTGATCAACGCTTCCAACGACGGCATCGTCGTCGCCGAACGCGAAGGCAAGGACAAGCCGCTGATCTACGTCAACCCGGCGTTCGAACGGCTGACCGGCTACACGCTGGATGAAATCCTCTATCAGGACTGCCGTTTCCTGCAATCCGGCGACCGCGACCAGCCGGCGCTGATGGCCATTCGCGACGCTCTGGAAAGCGGCGGGGTGTGCCGTGAGATCCTGCGCAATTACCGCAAGGACGGCAGCCATTTCTGGAATGAATTATCGCTGTCGACGGTGTACAACGAGGCTGACCGGCAGACCTATTTTGTCGGCGTGCAAAAAGATGTGACCCTGCAGGTCAAGGCCCAGCAGCGCGTGGCCCAACTGGAGGCCGAACTGGCTGAGGTCAAGGCCGAACTTGCGACGCTTCGCGCGACAAGTGGCTCAAACAAAATTTAGAAACATCGGTCACTAAGGGGGATAATGGCCTTTTAGCACTTCTACTGAGCAAACGGCGATGCCACGCAACGCGCTTCTGACCCAGGATGAACTGGACTTCATTCAGAACATGCAGCATAACCCGCAGTTGAACCTGCGGGACGCTTCGTCGAGCCTGACGGTCAACGGCGGTGCGCAGATCCGCGACTTGCTCACCCGACTCGCCGCCCACGACCATGTCACCATCCAGGCCCAGTTCGACAACCAGCAACTGACGTTTCCCCTGCACTTGGTGGAGGACGAGTTCAACGCGGTGCATCTGCGCCTGGGGGTGCCGAGCATTTTCGAAGACGGCCCTATGATCCGCCCGTGGCGCCTGGTGCTGGAGACGCTGGTGGCCTTGGAAAATATCCGAGGCAACCCCGGCGCGCTGTGGGTGCATGAAGTGTCGTTCAAGGGTGTGCTGGTCGAGGGTCGTGGCCGCTTCAAGCCGCCGAAAACCTTCGCGCTGTGGTTCAGCCCTTCGGGCTACGAACGCATCGCCTTGCGTGGCACGTTGCAGCGGGTAACGGCGCGTGGCCTGTTTGCGTATCGCTTGAGCCAGAGCGATGCGGACGAAACCGAGCGACTGCGCCATTTCATCCTGCATCAGCACCGCCTGGCGCATCCGCACGTTCACGCTTGAGGTCAGGTATCGAGCGTGCCGCTCAGATACTGCTGCAAGCGGCGTTGCATCACGGGCCCGTCATTGCCCAGGCAACCGATGGAGGAGCCTGCCAGGTCGTGCTCGGCCAGGTCCGACGCAGCGCCGGCGATGAACAACGGGCAGTCCAGGGTCTGCGCGAGGCGATTCAAACGCACCGCCAGGTCTTGGTTATGTGAGTGGTTGGAGAACAGCACCAGCGCCTGGGGACGGGTCTTCTGGCACACCAGCGTCAACTCATCGAACGGCTGGCCCATGCCCAGCACCTTTACGACCAGGTCATCGCGCGCCAACAGGGCGGCCGCCACCAGCAGCTCCAACTTACGGCACTCGCCCGGCAACGCCGCCATCAAGACACGGGGAGCCGCGCCAAGGCTTGCCAACTGCAGGCGCTGCAGCACATGGGTCCTAAGGAATACATCGAAGAACAGCCATTCGCTGGCCTGGCCGAAGCGGCCCTGATGGCGCAACAGTTCGTTCCACAGCGGCATGAAGATGTCCTGGAACGCCACACTGATCGGATAGGTGGCTAGCACCTGGCCGTACAGGCTTTCCAGTTGCCGATCATCGAAGGCACTGACCGCTTGCCTCAGGCGCGCCTGCAATTGTGACCACTCAAAGGCCTGCAGCGCATCGCCCTCGGCACGCACTGCATCGGCCTGCTGCTGTTCGCGGGCGAGGATCCTGCCCACTTTGCTGACGGCCACCCCGCGCTCGATCCACTCGAGGATGCGACTGACCGTCTGGATATCGTCGCGGGTGTACAGCCGATGCCCACTTTCGGTGCGCTTGGGCTCGATCAAGCCGTAGCGTCGCTCCCAGGCACGCAGGGTGACCGGGTTGATACCTGTCATTCTGGACACTTCACGGATCGGAAACAGCTCGTTGAAATCTATCGAGTCTGGTTGCGAAACACTATCAACGGGAGCATGGATCACGGGCATTGACGACCATAAAACCAACGGTAATTGAACGCGCATTTAACGCCTTTAAAGCTGTCCTTTTCAAGGTCCGCGATTTTCGGACCAACGCCGCTGGTGTATTCGGTGGATTCGGGAATAATCCTTGCCTGTTTTTTCTACGTCGCTGCCTCACCCCGCAGCCTCGTCTGCGCGCCGCCTACCCGGCCAACCGCGCCCGTTCATTTGGAGATACACAATGTCTACCTCCCCCGTTACCCTGATGGTTGCGCGCCGCGTGGCCAAGGGACGCTATGAAGAACTGATGGCCTGGCTGCGCGAAGGCGAGCAATTGGCCACCGATTTTCCCGGTTACCTGGGCTCCGGCGTACTGGCGCCGCCGCCCAATGACGATGAGTTCCAGATCATTTTCCGCTTTGCCGATGAGCAAACCCTGCACGCCTGGGAGTTTTCCGCCTCGCGCAGTGCCTGGCTGGGCCGCGGCAGCGAGCTGTTTGCCGACCCGTCGGAGCATCGCGTGCGCGGCATCGACGGCTGGTTCGGCGCAGCAGGTGCGCGCCCACCGCGCTGGAAGCAGGCAGTGGCTATCTGGCTGGCGTTTTTTCCGGTGTCGCTGTTGTTCAACTTTGTCCTGGGGCCGCTGCTCAACGAGCTGGCCCTGGTGCCGCGCGTGCTGGTCAGTACCCTGGCACTCACGCCCTTGATGGTTTACCTGTTCATTCCCTTGTCGACCCACATGCTGGCGAACTGGCTGCACCCCAGCCCACCGCCGGGCAAGCCTACCGAAGCGGCGGCGTAGGTACAGGGGCGCCGCGTCGCTGGTATGATTCGAGCCTGCCAGCGACGCGAGCCTCCCATGTCTGCAACGAACGCCCCGATCCTGATCACCGGTGCCGGCCAGCGTGTCGGCCTGCATTGTGCCCATCGCCTGCTGGACGAGGGCCAGCCAGTGATATTCAGTTACCGCAGCGAACGCCCCGGCGTTCAAGCCCTTCGTGACCGCGGTGCGATCGGCCTGTTCGCTGATTTCTCCAGCGAGGCCGGGGTGCTGGCGTTTATCGCGCAGGTGAACACCCACACCCAAAGCCTGCGCGCGATCATTCACAACGCCTCGGCCTGGGTCGCCGAGACGCCGGGTGACGAGAGCCGCGCGTTTATCGACATGTTCAACGTGCACATGCTTGCGCCGTACTTGATCAACCTGCATTGTTCACCTTTGCTGCAACGTTCTTCACCGGCCGATATCGTGCATATCAGCGATGATGTGGTGCGCAAGGGCAGCCGCCAGCATATTGCCTATTGCGCCACCAAGGCCGGGCTCGACAGCCTCACGCTGTCGTTCGCCGCGCAGCTCGCGCCGCTGATCAAGGTCAACGGCATTGCGCCGGCGATGGTCATGTTCAACGAAGGTGACGATGCGGCCTACCGTGCCAGGGTGCTCGCCAAGTCGGCGCTGGGCATCGAACCCGGCCCCGACGTGATCTACCAGAGCGTGCGTTACCTGCTGGATAACCCTTATGTCACCGGTACCACCCTGACCGTCAACGGCGGGCGGCATATCAAGTAAGCCGTTTTGAGGATGTTGTATGACCTTTTCCCTGCCCCACCATTACCGCGAGATCCTCAAGGGCCTGGGCGAAGACCCGGAGCGCGAAGGCTTGCTCGACACCCCCAAGCGCGCCGCCAAAGCCATGCAATACCTGTGTCATGGCTACGAGCAGAACCTGGAAGAAATCGTCAACGGCGCGCTCTTCGCCTCCGACAACGACGAAATGGTGATCCTCAAGGACATCGAATTGTATTCGCTGTGCGAGCATCACCTGCTGCCCTTTATCGGTAAGGCCCATGTGGCGTATATCCCGACCGGCCGGGTGCTGGGCCTGTCAAAGCTGGCGCGCATCGTCGACATGTTCGCCCGGCGCCTGCAGATCCAGGAAAACCTCACGCGGCAAATCGCCGATGCGATCCAGGAGGTAACCCAGGCCGCCGGCGTGGCCGTGGTGATCGAGGCCAAGCATATGTGCATGATGATGCGCGGCGTGGAAAAACAGAATTCAACCATGAACACCTCGGTGATGCTCGGCGCGTTCCGCGAGTCGAACACCACGCGCACGGAGTTCCTGCAACTGATTGGACGGAGCAAGTAGCAATGCCACAACTTCAACCAGGCATGGCGCGCATCCGGGTCAAGGACCTGTGCCTGCGCACCTATATCGGCATCAATGAGGACGAAATCCTCAACAAGCAGGACGTGCTGATCAACCTGACCATCCTGTATGCGGCCCAGGAAGCGGTGCGCGACAATGACATCGACCATGCCTTGAACTACCGCACCATCACCAAGGCAATCATTGCCCACGTCGAGGGCAACCGCTTTGCCCTGCTCGAGCGCCTGACCCAGGAACTGCTGGACCTGGTGATGAGCAACGAATCGGTGTTGTACGCCGAGGTCGAAGTGGACAAGCCCCATGCGCTGCGCTTTGCCGAATCGGTGTCGATAACATTAGCTGCAAGCCGCTAGCTACAAGCTGCAGGCTAAAGGCCAACCCTATTCCAACTTGCAGCTTGAAGCTTACCCGCTTGAAGCTGCCTCGAAGAGCCCCCTATGAACGATCAACAACGCCTCGAACTCGAAGCCGCCGCCTTCCGCCGCTTGGTAGCGCACCTGGACAGCCGCAAGGATGTGCAGAATATCGACCTGATGAACCTCGCCGGCTTCTGCCGCAACTGCCTGTCCAAGTGGTACAAGGCCGAGGCCGATGAGCGCCAGATCGAGCTGAGCCTCGATGACGCCCGTGAAGTGGTGTACGGCATGCCGTACGCCGAGTGGAAAGCTCAATACCAGAAAGAAGCCAGCGCCGAACAACAGGCGGCGTTCGCCAAAGGAAACTCCCATGACTGATCTCAATACCCTGCGCGCCAGCTTGAACAGCGGCGAGCACGTTTTTGCCGATACCCTGGCGTTCATCGCGGCCGGTTACGATTACCAGCCGCAGGCCTTCACCAATGGCGAGGTAGAAAATGCTGCCGGGCAGAACGAAGGCTCGTGCAAAACCTTGGGTTTGGCATTGCTGGAAGGCTTGAGCGACCAGCAAGCGCTGCTGGCGTTTGGGGAGCACTACCGCTCGGTGCTGGCGACGCCTGAGGGCAGTGACCATGCCAATATTCGCGCGTTGATTACCCATGGGTTGGCAGGCGTGAAATTTGCCGCACAACCCCTGACCCGCAAATCCTGAGTCAGTTGCAGGTGAAAATGAGTTAGCTTGCCCCCGATAGCGGTATGTCAGTCACCGATGCATTGACCGAACCACTGCCATTGGGCAAGTCTCTCCCACCTCTAAATGGCACCCATAAAAAAACCGGCCTCGCAGCCGGTTTTCTTATTTCAACGGTTTAGAACGCAGCATCCTTCAAACCGTCGAGGTAACGCTCGGCATCCAGAGCCGCCATGCAACCGGCGCCGGCCGAGGTGATGGCCTGGCGGTACACGTGGTCGGCCACATCGCCGGCAGCAAAGATGCCTTCGATGTTGGTGGCGGTGGCATTGCCTTCACGACCGCCCTTCACCACCAGGTAACCGTCCTTGGCTTCCAGCACGCCTTCGAACAGCGAGGTGTTCGGGGTGTGGCCGATAGCGATGAACACACCGTCGACTTTCAGCTCATCGAAGCTGCCGTCGTTGTTTTTCAAGCGAGCACCGGTCACGCCCATGTTGTCGCCCAGGACTTCGTCCAGGGTGGCGTTGAGCTTGAGGATGATCTTGCCTTCGGCGACACGGGCGTGCAGCTTGTCGATCAGGATCTTCTCGGCGCGGAACGTCTCACGGCGGTGGACCAGGGTCACAGTGCTGGCGATGTTGGCCAGGTACAGCGCCTCCTCCACGGCAGTGTTGCCGCCACCGACCACGGCGACCGGCTTGTTGCGGTAGAAGAAACCGTCACAGGTGGCGCAGGCGGACACGCCCTTGCCCATGAACGCTTCTTCCGACGGCAGGCCCAGGTAGCGGGCGCTGGCGCCGGTAGCAATGATCAGCGCGTCACAGGTGTACACGCCGCTGTCGCCGGTCAGGCTGTAAGGTTTCTTGGAGAAGTCGACTTTGTTGATGTGATCAAACACGATCTCGGTTTCAAAGCGCTCGGCGTGCTCTTTCATACGTTCCATCAACGCCGGGCCGGTCAGACCGTGGACATCGCCAGGCCAGTTGTCGACTTCGGTGGTGGTGGTCAGCTGACCGCCCGCCTGCATGCCGGTGATCAGCAACGGCTTGAGGTTGGCACGGGCGGCATAGACGGCAGCGCTGTAACCGGCAGGGCCGGAACCGAGAATAATCACTCGCGAATGACGGGTATCAGACATGACTCGCTCCTATCGACCGCCCGGACAACAAGACGGCTGGAATAAAAAAGGACCGCGAAGCACTTGGGGAAGGCTTGAACTCGCGGATCCTGAAAAATAATGGGTGCAGCGTATAGAGGGGGGCAAGATTAAGGAAATACGCAATAACAATCCAGCTCATAGGCGGTCTCTATGCAGTCGACACCCTTGATCGACGCCTTTGTTACCTATGATGTCGTCACACTGACCGTGCTTTCGCCATGCCGACAAAGCCGGTAAGGTCGGCGCGTTCGTCATTCTGCTCGGAGTACCTCATGCCCGCCCCTGCTCTTTCCGGCCCGCAATACCTGCGAGAAGGCCTCAAACTGGTGCTGAGCCCCGGCCTGCGGCTGTTTGTGCTGCTGCCGCTGGCGATCAACCTCGTGCTGTTCGTCGGGCTGATTTATTTTGCCGGCCATCAGTTCAGCCTGTGGGTCGACCAGTTGATGCCGACCCTGCCCGGCTGGCTGAGTTTTCTTAATTACCTGCTGTGGCCGCTGTTTATGGTGCTGGTTGTGCTGATGGTGTTTTTCACCTTCACCCTGCTCGCCAACATCATCGCAGCGCCGTTCAATGGTTTCCTGGCGGAAAAGGTCGAAGTGGTGGTGCGTGGCACCGATGACTTCCCGCCGTTCAGCTGGAGCGAGCTGGTCGCCATGATCCCCCGCACCCTGGCCCGTGAAATGCGCAAGCTGGGCTACTTTCTGCCACGCGCCATCGGCCTGTTTATTCTGTCGTTTATCCCGGTGGTCAACTTGATTGCCGCGCCGCTGTGGCTGTTGTTCGGCGTGTGGATGATGGCGATCCAGTACATCGACTACCCGGCGGACAACCACAAACTGGGCTGGAACGAAATGCTCGCCTGGCTGCGTCAGAAGCGCTGGCAGAGCTTGAGCTTCGGCGGCGTCGTCTACCTGGTGCTGCTGGTGCCGGTGGTCAATTTGCTGATGATGCCGGCGGCGGTGGCCGGCGCCACGTTATTCTGGGTGCGTGAACAAGGCGCCGAAACGATGGTGCGCCAAGCAAAAGTGACCCGGTCATAAATCCATCATACCGATGACACATTGACGACATGGCCCACAGCGAGACTGGGGGTCATGACGACAGCTTCGCTTCACATCACCCTGATTACCGAAACCTTCCCGCCAGAGATCAACGGGGTGGCCAATACCCTTGGCCGCCTGTGTGATGGCTTGCGCGCCCGCGGCCATCTAATCGAACTGGTGCGTCCGCGACAGGGCGTTGATCAGAGCCGTCCCAGCGACGACCAATTGCTGCTGTGCCGCGGCTGGCCTCTGCCCGGCTATCCGGGTTTGCAGTGGGGTCAGTCGTCGATGCACAAGTTGCTGCGACGCTGGACGCGCCAACGCCCTGATGTGCTGTACATCGCCACGGAAGGCCCGCTGGGGCTGTCGGCGCTGCGGGCCGCGCGGCGCCTGGGGATCAGTGTGGTGAGCGGCTTCCACACCAATTTCCAGCAGTACTCGAACCAGTACGGTCTGAGCCTGTTGAGCCGGATGGTCACGCACTACCTGCGCTGGTTTCATAACCGCTCTGACTTGACGCTGGTGCCCAGTGCCAGCCAACGCCTGGAGCTGGAGCGCCGGCATTTCGAACGCCTGGGCATGTTGTCGCGCGGGGTCGACAGCCAGCTGTTCCACCCTGCCAAGCGCGACAATGCCCTGCGGGAAAGCTGGGGGCTGGCCAATGATGACGTGGCGGTGCTGCACGTCGGTCGGTTGGCCCAGGAAAAAAACCTGGGCCTGCTCAAGCGCTGTTTTGAGTCATTGCGCGCAACTTAT
The DNA here is from genome assembly GCF_026410085.1 of Pseudomonas quebecensis. Classification (NCBI taxonomy): domain Bacteria; kingdom Pseudomonadati; phylum Pseudomonadota; class Gammaproteobacteria; order Pseudomonadales; family Pseudomonadaceae; genus Pseudomonas; species Pseudomonas quebecensis. The sequence continues at coordinate 717,837 of NZ_CP112866.1, read as the reverse complement.
CCACAGCGCCGACTGAAATTGATCATCGTCGGCGATGGCCCGCAACGGGCCCAGTTGGAGCGCGATCTTCCCGACGCGATCTTTTGCGGCAGCCAGCGCGGAGAAAGCCTGGCACAGCATTACGCGTGCGGCGACCTGTTCCTGTTTCCCAGCCTGACCGAAACCTTCGGCAATGTGGTGCTGGAGGCCATGGCCTCTGGCTTGGGCGTAGTGGCATACGACCAGGCGGCCGCAACCCAGCACATTCGCCACGGTTACAGCGGCGCATTGGCGATGCCAGGGGATGAAGATGCCTTTTGCGACGCGGCCAACTGGCTGCTTGAAGAAAGCGAACACTTGCGCAGGGCGCGTCTGAATGCACGCCAGCATGCCAGCCGCCAAGGCTGGCCGGCGATCATCGAGCAATTCGAGAACCAGTTACGCGATGTGTGCGGGGAGCATTTGACGGTGCCAACGCTGCCCTACGTTCGTTGAACGCTCCGCAAATGACGTAAGCCCGTTCGCCCTCCTGCCTCTGCTGCGCCTGGGTTCTGGCCTCTGCACGGGGAATCTCGCCTTGAGGCCGCACGAATCGGCGCACCACAACAGGATATTTCTGGAACGGTGTGCGAATCAGCGCCACCTAGATGACACCTGCCATCCGATGGTGTTTCCCAGCGGAACACGCTCGAACCAGGCAGGCCATCGATACTGGACATTGATAGAGAGCGCTATGTCGACACTGATAAATGGGTCATTCACGCTGCATCCTCAGCCCTCCCACACTCAAGGGGAGTTGCAGATACGCCCGTCCCCGAACGGCTCGAACCCTTCCCACGGCGCAAGCCATGGCTGGAACCGCCCGCAACCGCAACGCCCCGCCAATGCTTGGCAAACTGCGCATGACGACAGGCAACGCCCGCCCCACAACGGTGGCTATCGCCCCTACACCGTGCGCCCTGAAAACACTTGGCAGCCTGAGCACAACGGCGGGCAACGTCCACCCCACAACGGCGGCTATCGTCCCTATGCCGTGCGCCCTGAAAACACCTGGCAGCCCGAGCACAACGGCGGGCAACGCCCACCTCACAACGGTGGCTATCGCCCCTATGCCGTACGCCCTGAAAACACCTGGCAACCAGAGCACAACGGCGGGCAACGCCCACCCCACAACGGCGGCTATCGCCCCTATGCCGTGCGCCCTGAAAACACCTGGCAACCTGAGCATAACGGCGGACAACGCCCACCCTACGACGGTGGCTATCACTTGCGGCAAGCTGACAGACCTTCACTGCATGACCACACGCCTTACTATCAAAGGGCGTATTCCAACCAACCCGACGACACTTATTGGGCTTAACCAATAAAGGCTTAACACAAGACCTTAGGCCGCAAGGCCAGTCGGCCTGACGAGAAGCGGGGGGCGGATATTCAATACCCGCCCCCCCGTTTAAGACTGCCACTGACGTGATCCTCAAGCGCAGCTCTGTTGAGTCCCTACACCAGTGTCGTCAACGCCTCACGACTGAACGGCAGGATGTCGCCTTCGCGCCCTTCACGCACTTTCGACGCCCAGTCCGGATCCACCAACAGTGCGCGACCCACGGCGACCAAGTCGAATTCATCGTTATTCAGACGCTCCAGCAATTTTTCCAGGCTTGCAGGTTGAGCGACCTTATCGGTATTGACCATAAACTGCAGGAACTCGCCATCCAGGCCGACGCTGCCTACGGTGATAGTCGGTTTACCGGTGAGCTGACGGGTCCAGCCGGCCAGGTTGAGATCTGAACCTTCAAACTCCGGCTCCCAGAAACGCCGAGTGGAGCAGTGGAAAATATCCACACCCGCGTCCGACAAAGGCTTGATAAATTCACCCAATGCTTCAGGGGTGTGCACCAGCCGCGCGGTGTAGTCCTGCTGCTTCCATTGCGAAAACCGGAAGATGATCGGAAAGTCCGGGCCGACGGCTGCGCGGGTGGCCTGGATCAGTTCGATGGCAAAACGCGAGCGGTTGGCCAAGCTGCCGCCGTATTCGTCGGTGCGCTGGTTGCTGCCGTCCCAGAAGAACTGGTCCACTAAATAGCCGTGGGCACCGTGGATTTCCACGCCGTCCATGCCGATGCGCTGGGCATCTTTGGCCGCTTGGGCGAAGGCACCGATCACCTCCTTGATGTCCTGGACGGTCATGCCGTGGACAACCACATTGCCATCCTTAAGTTTTTCCATCGGCCCGTAGGCCGGCACGCTGGCGTCAGGTTCGGTGCCAAGGCGACGCACGCTGCCCACATGCCATAACTGCGGAACGATCTTGCCGCCCTCGGCGTGCACTGCATCGACCACGGTCTTCCAGCCGGCCAGGGCGGCTTCGCCGTAGAAGTGTGGGACGTTGGGGTAGCCATTGGACGCTTGATGCCCGACCACTGTGCCCTCGGTGATGATCAGGCCCACACCGGCGGCCGCGCGTCGACGGTAGTACTCGACGACCTTGGCATTGGGCACGCCACCGGGCGAGAACGAACGGGTCATTGGCGCCATGACCACGCGGGTCGACAGTTGCAGTGCACCGAGCTGGAAAGGTTTGAACAAGGCTTGGGCAGGCATGGGAGCACTCCACGAAGGTCTGAATTATGACGTGGATAATATGGGCGGCGTTGCGCGCTGAGTAGCACTATTGATCTGGGTGATTAAAGCTTAGAAATGACGGACACCTGCAGGAGCGCATTGGCGCCTGCAGGTCAGGGAATCAGGCCAAGGCTTTTTCGATGGCCTGAACGACGGTGGGATCATCCGGTGCCGTGCGCGGCGAGAAGCGCGCAAGCACGCGACCATCCTTGCCCAACAGGAATTTCTCGAAGTTCCAGGTGATATCGCCCGGAAACTCAGCGCCCTCCCCCGCGAGGATACGGTACAGCTGGTGACGCTCCGGGCCATTGGCTTCAATCTTGCTGGCCAGTGGGAAAGTCACCCCATAGTTCAGGCTGCAGAAGTCCTGGATTTCCCGTTCGGTGCCCGGCTCCTGGCCCGCAAACTGGTTGCAAGGCAGGCCGAGCACGGTGAACCCCTTGGCCTTGTATTGCTGATAAAGGTTTTCCAACGCCGCGTATTGCGGGGTTAAACCGCACTTGGATGCGACGTTGACCACCAGCACAACTTGCCCCTTGAAACGCGCCAGCGGCAGCTCTTGCCCGTCCAGAGCTTTGAGTTTCAGGTCGTGGAAAACACTCATGACGAACTCCAGATATCCCATATTCTTTGCATTGCGGCGTTTCGAGATTACAGACCGCAAGCTTGGAATCATAGACGCCGATGACAAAACTCGCCCGCCGGTTACTGAGCGGTCGGCCACGGCAAAATCGGAATGGCCGTCACCGCGTTCTGCGGGCTGCCTTCGATCAGGCGGTCGCTGTAGACCAGGTACACCAGGGTATTGCGCTTCTTGTCGAGGAAGCGCACCACCTGCATGGTTTTGAACACCAGCGAGGTGCGTTCCTTGAAGACTTCGTCGCCGTCCTTGAGTTCGCCCTTGAAGCGAATCGGCCCTACCTGGCGGCAGGCGATAGAGGCTTCGGCGCGGTCTTCGGCCAGGCCCAGCCCGCCCTTCACGCCGCCGGTCTTGGCGCGCGAGAGGTAGCAGGTCACACCGTCGACCTTGGGGTCATCGAACGCTTCGACCACGATTCGATCGTTGGGGCCGACGAACTTGAACACCGTCGACACTTGGCCGACCTCTTCGGCCGAGGCCAGCAGGGGCATGGCCATCAGCAGGCCGAGCAATCCTTTCAGTACGCGCATTGTGTATTCCTTTGGTTAAACCAGGATCAGGTTATCGCGGTGCACCAGTTCCGGTTCCGCCATGTAACCCAATAGACCGACAATCGCGTCGGACGGCTGCCCGATGATCTTCTGCGCTTCCAGGGCACTGTAATTGGCCAGACCACGGGCGATCTCGCGACCATCCGGCGCCACGCACACCACCATCTCGCCACGGCGGAAACTGCCCTGCACCAACTTGACGCCGACCGGCAGCAGGCTTTTGTTGCCTTGGGACAACGCCGAAACCGCGCCGTCGTCCAGCACCAGGGTGCCACGGGTTTGCAGATGCCCCGCCAGCCACTGCTTGCGTGCCGCCAGCATGCCGCGCTCCGGCGACAGCAGCGTGCCGATGCGTTCGCCGGCCTTGAGACGGTCCAGCACGCGCTCCAGGCGCCCACCGACAATGATCGTGTGCGCGCCGGAACGGGCGGCCAGGCGCGCGGCACGCAGCTTGGTCTGCATGCCACCGCGGCCCAGGGCGCCGCCGACGCTGCCGGCCACGGCATCGAGCGCCGGGTCGTCGGCACGCGCTTCATAAATGAGCTGCGCATCGGGGTTGTTGCGCGGGTCGGCGTCGAACATGCCGTCACGGTCGGTGAGGATCACCAGCAGGTCGGCTTCCACCAGGTTGGCCACCAGCGCGGCCAGGGTGTCGTTGTCGCCGAAGCGGATTTCGTCGGTGACCACCGTGTCGTTCTCGTTGATCACCGGGATCACCTTAAGCTCCACCAGCGCGCGCAAGGTGCTGCGGGCATTGAGGTAGCGCTTGCGGTCGGACAGGTCGTCGTGGGTCAGCAGGATCTGCGCGGTGTGGCGACCATGCTCGGCAAAGCTCGATTCCCAGGCCTGCACCAGGCCCATCTGACCGATGGCGGCCGCGGCCTGCAGCTCGTGCATCGCGCTGGGTCGCGCGGTCCAGCCGAGGCGGCTCATCCCGGCGGCAACCGCTCCGGACGACACCAGCACCAACTCCACGCCCGCTTCATGCAAGGCCACCATTTGCTCGACCCAGACGCTCATGGCTGCGCGATCCAGACCCTTGCCATCGGCCGTCAGCAACGCACTGCCGATCTTTACGACCCAGCGCTGCGCACCTGTCACTTTGCTCCGCATCATCTTCAACCTTAGAGTGAGGGCCGCGCGACCCAGCGCCGCCCATAACGTTATTCGTGACTGCTTTAAAGACTACAGATACCAAAACGCCGCTCGAGTGAGCGGCGCTTAAGTTTACTGCAACGAATCAGTCGCGCACGTAAATGATTTCCGGACCGTCTTCGTCATCCACGTCTTCTTCGTCCCAATCATCGTCACCGATGTCATGAACCGACTTCACGCCGCTGCGACGCAGGGCACGCTGGTCGTCCAGGGCCTGCAGCTGGGCGCGGGCCTCGTCTTCGATGCGCTGGTCGAGTTCGGCCAGTTCGGCCTTGAACACCGGATCGGCGGCCAGGCGGTCGGCACGGTCTTCCAGGTAGCGCATGATGTCGCGCGTCAGGCGCTCGGTGCCTTCTTTGGCAATGGCCGAGATCACGTAGACCGGACCTTCCCACTCCAGGCGGTCGACGATTTCCTTGACGCGCTCTTCATGCTCTTCTTCGAGAATCTGGTCGCACTTGTTCAGCACCAGCCAACGATCACGCTCGGCCAGCGACGGGCTGAATTTGGTCAGCTCGCTGACGATCACTTCGGCGGCGTCCGGTGCGCTGGTGTCATCCAGCGGCGCCATGTCGACGAGGTGCAGCAGCAAACGGGTGCGGGACAAGTGCTTGAGGAAGCGGATACCCAGGCCCGCACCGTCGGAAGCGCCTTCGATCAAGCCGGGAATGTCGGCGATTACGAAGCTTTTCCAGCGATCGACGCTGACCACGCCCAGGTTGGGTACCAGGGTGGTGAACGGATAGTCGGCAACTTTCGGCTTGGCGGCCGATACCGAACGGATAAAGGTGCTCTTGCCGGCGTTCGGCAGGCCCAGCAGGCCCACATCCGCCAGCACTTTCATTTCCAGCTTGAGGTCGCGCTGCTCGCCCGGCTTGCCCGGCGTGGTCTGGCGCGGCGCACGGTTGGTACTGGACTTGAATCGGGTGTTCCCCAGACCGTGCCAGCCGCCCTGCACGACCATCAGCTTCTGGCCGGCCTTGGTCAGGTCGCCGATCACTTCCTGGGTCGCGGAATCGATGATCGTGGTGCCGACCGGTACCCGCAGGACCAGATCTTCACCTTTCTTACCGGTGCAGTCAGTGCTGCCACCGTTGGAGCCGCGCTCGGCATCGAAGTGCCGTGTATAGCGGTAGTCGACCAGGGTGTTGAGGTTTTCGTCGGCCATCATGTAGATGGAACCGCCGTCACCGCCGTCGCCACCGTTGGGGCCACCGTTTTCGATGAATTTTTCGCGACGGAAACTCATGCAACCGTTACCGCCGTCGCCTGCTTTTACTCGGATGGAAACTTCATCAACGAACTTCATAACAAAACGCCTCTCGTCGCATGGACGAGCTTAAGAAACCAAGACATAAGACTCTTGCAAAAATGAGCGCAGCGACCTCAAGCAACATCCGCAAAATCCGCTGCTTTTGCCCATCACAAACAGCTTTGCAAGAGACTCATTCCACAAACGAAAAAGCCCCGTCGCAAGACAGGGCTTTTCCAGCGATCGCGCAATTAAGCGGCGACAACGCTCACGTAACGGCGGTTGAACGCGCCTTTTACTTCAAACTTGATCACGCCTTCGATTTTCGCGAAGAGGGTGTGATCTTTACCCATGCCAACACCGTAACCGGCGTGGAATTGGGTGCCGCGCTGACGCACGATGATGTTGCCCGGAATGATTTTCTGGCCGCCATACATCTTCACGCCAAGGCGTTTGGCTTCTGAGTCGCGACCGTTACGGGTACTACCACCAGCTTTTTTGTGTGCCATGAGTCAATTCTCCTAGTGAGGAATTAGGCTGAAATTAAGCCTGAATACCGGTGATTTTGATCTCGGTGTACCACTGGCGGTGGCCCATACGCTTCATGTGGTGCTTACGACGACGGAACTTGATGATGCGGACTTTATCGTGACGACCTTGGGAGATCACTTCAGCCACAACGGTAGCGCCAGCAACAACTGGAGCGCCAATGTTCACGTCATCGCCATTGGCGACCAACAGAACGCGATCAAAGGTAACGGATTCGCCGGTAGCGATTTCCAGTTTTTCGATCTTCAGGTATTCACCTGGGGCGACCTTGTATTGCTTGCCACCAGTAACAATTACTGCGTACGACATGGTATTTCTCCGATAATCCTGCTCACCCAGCGCTTTATAAGAAGAGGTATTGGCTGGCATGGCTGCATGGGATGGACGTCCCGAATGCAATTGCGTAAGGCAGGTGCTGCCCAGGAAGTTCAGGGTGCGCGATTGTACGCAAGGTAAATAGGTGTTGCAAGTGGCCGTCCATCGCGCCTTGACACTCGGGGGCCTGGGTCCTAGCATGCCGCGCAACCCTTCTGGAGCGACTGTCGCTGATGCAACCCCAAGCTTTCTACCGCGCGGTCGCGGACGATTTTAGCGCCGTCGACGGCATCATCAAGCAGCAGCTCACATCTAAAGTGCCGCTGGTCTCCAAAATTGGCGACTACATTACGTCGGCGGGTGGCAAACGCCTGCGTCCTTTATTAGTGTTGCTGTGCGGCAAGGCCCTGGGCCGCGAAGGCGACGATCTGCGCCTGCTGGCTGCCACGATTGAATTCCTGCATACCGCGACCCTGCTGCATGACGACGTGGTCGACATGTCCGGCATGCGCCGTGGCCGCGAAACCGCCAATGCCATGTGGGGCAACGCGCCCAGTGTGCTGGTGGGTGATTTCCTGTATTCGCGCTCGTTCGAAATGATGGTCGAGCTGGGCTCGATGCCGGTCATGAAGATCCTGTCGCAAGCCACGCGCATCATCGCCGAAGGCGAAGTGCTGCAGTTGTCCAAGGTACGTGACGCCAGCACCACCGAAGAAACCTATATGGAAGTGATTCGCGGCAAAACCGCGATGCTCTTCGAAGCCTCCACCCATAGTGCCGCCGCGCTGTGTGGCGCGACCGCCGAACAGGCCGAAGCCCTACGCACCTTCGGTGATCACCTGGGCGTGGCATTCCAATTGGTGGACGACCTGCTCGACTACCGTGGCGACGCCGAAACCCTGGGCAAGAACGTCGGCGACGACCTGGCCGAAGGCAAGCCGACCCTGCCGCTGATCTACACCATGCGCGAAGGCACGCCGGAACAGGCTGCGCTGGTGCGCAAGGCGATTCAGAAAGGTGGGATCGAAGACCTGGAAAGCATCCGTGCGGCCGTCGAGGCCTCGGGCTCGCTGGACTACACCGCGCAACTGGCCCGTGACTACGTGGCCCGTGCAATCAAATGCCTGGAAGCCCTCCCGGCCAGCGAATACAGGGACGCCCTGGTTGAGCTGAGTGAGTTTGCGGTGGCACGCACGCACTAAATCACATTGATGCGGGAGGAGCGTACCTCCTCCCACATTTAGATTTCATTCAACCTGCAAGACCGTAAATCCCTATACAATGTGCGACTTTAGCCATCCTGACCTTTAAGGAGCGCAAGTGAGCACTTTGCCACCCTGCCCGAAATGCAATTCCGAATACACCTATGAAGACGGCACCCAACTGGTCTGCCCGGAATGCGCCCATGAATGGTCCGCTAACGGTGAGACCGAAGCGGCCGGCGATGAAACCGTGAAGAAAGACTCCGTGGGTAACGTGCTGCAGGACGGCGACACCATCACCGTGATCAAAGACCTCAAGGTCAAGGGCACCTCCCTGGTGGTGAAAGTCGGTACCAAGGTGAAAAACATCCGCCTGTGCGACGGCGACCACGATATCGATTGCAAGATCGACGGTATCGGCCCGATGAAACTCAAATCAGAGTTCGTGCGCAAAGTCTGAATATGCTGCTTCCATCCCGCGCCCGTCGCGGGATGGCGTTTCGCCCTCTGCGTTGATCGAACGCAACACCCCTTCAGAAAAAACCAAAAACCGCCAATAGGCACTTGCTATTCAGCGAATAAGAATTATTCTCATTGAAACCCATCAAGGAGAATTGACCATGACTTATTTGATAGACGCCTGGCTGGATCGCCCACACCCTTACCTGCGAATCCTGCATCGGGAAACCGGCGAAGTCTGTGCAGTGCTTGAAGAAGAAGCATTGAGTGAACTGCAGGACCAGGGCGACCTGGACGTCAATGGCCTGAGTTCGAGCGAACCCGGTGTGCTGAAGGAGGTGGTGCGTAATTTGTTTCTGTTCTGCTATGCCCGAGCGTTGCGCCCGGCCACGGAAATCAATGGCAAGTTTCATCCATGAGCCATGCTGAAGAACCCTGTAGGAGCGGGCTGGCTCGCCCCTACAGGTAATCAGCAGCAGGTCTTACAGAACGTCGAGCAGCTCGACGTCGAACACCAGAACGCTGTGTGGCGGGATGCTGCCAACGCCTTGAGCGCCGTAAGCCAACTCGCTCGGCACGTACAGGCGCCATTTGCTGCCGGCATTCATCAGTTGCAGGGCTTCGGTCCAACCGGCGATCACACCACCTACCGGGAATTCGGCTGGCTGGCCACGCTCGTAGGAGCTGTCGAACACAGTGCCGTCGATCAGGGTGCCGTGGTAGTGGGTACGCACCTGGTCTTCACGGGTCGGCTTGGCGCCGTCGCCCTGAGTCAGCACTTCAAACTGCAGACCGGAAGCCAGGGTGGTGATGCCCTCGCGCTTGGCGTTTTCAGCCAGGAAAGCCAGGCCGGCACCGGCTGCGGCTTCAGCCTTGGCAGCGGCTTCGGCCTGCATGACTTCGCGGATCACCTTGAAGCTGGCGGCCATTTGTTCCTGGTCAACACGGCTTGGCTTGCCCGCAAAAGCGTCGGTCAGGCCGGCCAGGATCGCGTCCAGGCTCACGCCCGGCGGCGGGTTGTCGCGCAGTTGGTCGCCCAACTGACGGCCGATACCGTAGCTGACGCGGGTTTCGTCGGTGGACAGATTAACTTCGGACATGAATAGGCTCCGCTGTAGGACGGTACTGAAAACACTGTCTCCCGCACCGCCCAAAACTAAAAGGGCCCGCAGACTAGCACAGAATATGTGCCCCCGATGAGCCTTCGCGGAGTACCGATATGGCGCCGCAGGTCGCTGTACAAGAGTGTGCGCCGGGGTTTTACGAATAAACGTTTCAGATTCTCGTCCGCCTGCCGATACAGGTCTACTCACCTTGGCTGGCTCAAACAACAACACCGTCCAGCAGACAAATCACTTTTGCGGAGCATTCGATGAACAGCTGGTTCGGTAACATCAGCGTCAACCTCAAACTCGGCCTGGGCTTCGGCCTGGTGCTGGTCCTCACCTCGATCCTGGCCCTCACCGGCTGGACCAGCCTCGGCAGCCTGATCGATCGCAGTAACTGGATGAGCGATATCACCCAGCTCAACGCGTCGCTGACCAAACTGCGCATCGTGCGTTTGCAGTACATGCTGGCCAACGGCGACGAAGCCGTGGCGCAGAACGTACAGACCAGCCTGGATGCGTTCGCCGCACAACAGCAGAAGCTGCTGGACAGTTTCAAGAGCCCGGAAAACGTCAAGCTGCTGACCGACCAGAAGGCCGTGATCACCGCCTATCAGCAGTCCCTGAACAAAATGCGTGAGGCTTACCGTAACGGCAACGCGTCGCGCCAGGTCATGGGCGACAAGGCTGACATCGCCAACGCTCAGATCGAGGCCCTGGACACCAGTGTGCAGCAGATGCCGGACAGCCCGGAACGCTTCACACAGTTCCAGGCATTGACCAATGCCAAGCAGGAATTCCAGTTGGCCCGCTACGAAGTGCGTGGCTACACCAACAACGTCAACCCTGACACCGAAGCCCGCGCCGCGGCACAAATCGAGAAAGCCATCAACGGCTTGAAAGGTTTGAGCGCCGTGTTCGGCAGCAGCCAGCAAAGCGCACTGACCGCGCTTGAAACCGCCCTGAATGCCTATCGCAACGCCGTGCAGAACTATAAGGCTGCCAACGCCAACATCGTCGCCGCCCGGGCCGAGATGACCACCCAGGGAGCCGATATCGTCACCATCAGCGACAAGCTCTACGATATTCAGCTTGACCGCCGCGACGCCGAAAGCGCCCAGGCCCGTAGCCTGCAGTTGATCAGCACCTTGCTGGCACTGCTGGTCGGCATCATCGCCGCGCTGGTGATTACCCGCCAGATCACCCGTCCGATCCAGGACACCCTGGCCGTGGTGGAGCGCATTGCCTCCGGCGATCTGAGCCACAACATTCAGGTCACCCGCCGCGACGAGTTGGGCGTGCTGCAACAAGGCATCCAGCGCATGGGCACCACTTTGCGCGAACTGATCAGCGGGATTCGTGATGGCGTGACTCAAATCGCCAGCGCCGCCGAAGAGTTGTCGGCCGTGACCGAGCAGACCAGCGCCGGCGTGAACAGCCAGAAAATAGAAACCGACCAGGTCGCCACCGCGATGCATGAAATGACCGCCACCGTGCAGGAAGTGGCGCGCAATGCCGAGCAGGCTTCCCAGGCTGCGTCCGACGCCGATGGCCAGGCCCGTGAAGGCGACAAGGTGGTGGCCGAGGCCATCGCTCAGATCGAGCGGCTCGCCGCTGAAGTGGCGCGCTCCACCGACGCCATGACGCATCTGCAGCAAGAGAGCAACAAGATCGGCAGCGTGATGGATGTGATCAAGGCCGTGGCCGAACAGACCAACCTGCTGGCTCTCAACGCAGCGATCGAAGCGGCACGTGCAGGTGAAGCCGGCCGTGGCTTTGCCGTCGTGGCGGACGAAGTGCGCGGCCTGGCCCAGCGCACGCAGAAATCCACCGAAGAAATCGAAGGCCTGGTCGCCGGCTTGCAGAACGGCACCCAGCAAGTGGCCAACGTGATGAACAACAGCCGCAGCCTCACCGACAGCAGCGTGGAACTGACCCGCAAGGCCGGCGTGTCGCTGGAGAACATCACCCGGACGGTGTCCAACATCCAGTCGATGAACCAGCAGATCGCCGCTGCCGCCGAAGAGCAGAGCGCCGTGGCCGAAGAGATCAGCCGCAGCATCGTCAACGTGCGCGATGTGTCGGAACAGACCGCCAGCGCCAGTGAAGAGACCGCCAAATCCAGCGTGGAACTGGCCCGACTGGGCAGCCAGTTGCAGCAGATGGTAAGCCACTTCCGGGTGTAGGAAAGCAAAAAGCCGCCTCGGCATACACCGAGGCGGCTCCGCTTTTCAGACCTTAGCGGTCATCGAAGCTGTCTCGCAGGAACTTCCATACGTGATAAGCACGCAGGCAGTTCACTACGAGGTTCCACATACGTCGTGCAAACTTAGACATACTCGGCCCTCCATGAGTTGGGCCTTACCTCCAGCGCACTTACCGGAACATGTGAGCCTTCGGACGCGGGTCAGCGCTTCCAGTGAGGCGGCCGGGCTTTGGTTCCTCCCGCATGAATCCGGCACGGATTACTAGCCCGTGGCGTTCGGTCCATAATTCCGCGCGCATACCCAGCCACCTACAAAACGACATATTTGGAACGGGGGTGATACTAACCAACATCCTGACCGAAGGTGTGACAGGTGACGATAAATCAGCAGTCAAAACCAACCGATTCATTGCAAAATTTTGCCGCCGTTTTTGTACATAAACAAACCAGGCCGAGCGTGGTCAGGCCTTGCACGAAAGGATAGTCGCCATTAATATCGGCAGGGTGGGTCAGCGCTTTCAGTGAGCTCGCAATCCCAGCCACTAACTGGGATCGCAAAAAAACCGTCTTAACCAAGACGGTTTTTTATTGCCCGCGATTTACCGCTCAGCCCTCGCCCTCCTCCACAAACACCAGCCGATTCCCGAACGGATCCTTGATGCTCATCTCCCGCGAGCCCCACGGAGTTTCCTCAACGTCCGGCTTGGCGTAACGATAATCCTTGGCCAGCAATTGCCGTTGGTACCCGTCCACGCCTTGCGCCTGAATGCGCACGGCGGCGCCCGGCGACGCATCGCCATGGTGCTCGGACAAATGCAGCACGCACTCGCCCAAAGACACCTGCAGGTACACCGGATAATTGGCCTCGAAACGGTGCTGCCAATCCACCTTGAAACCCAGGAAGTCGACGTAGAATTCCAAGGTTTTGGCTTCGTCGAAAATTCGCAGGATGGGGGTGACTTTTCCTAAGTGCATGGCGATCGCTCCGTGTGTGAAGGCGCCCACTATAAAGACCAAAACCCACCGCGCAAATCCCCGCTGCGCGCCAGGAAGCGGCCCGGCCGTTCACCGTTGGCGTGCCCATTGTGGTAGCTCAACACTCCGTTGACCCATACCCCCTCGATGCCTTCCGCCGCCCGCTGCGGTGCCTTGAAGTCCGCGACGTCACGCACTCGCAAGGGGTCGAACAACACCAGATCGGCCCAGTGCCCTTCACGGATTTCACCGCGCTCCGACAAGCCAAACCGCGCCGCCGACAAGCCGGTCATTTTGTGCACCGCCGTGTGCAGCGGGAACAACCCCACATCCCGGCTGAAATGTCCTAGCACCCGTGGGAACGCGCCCCACAGGCGCGGGTGCGGGAACGGGTCTTCCGGCAACCCGTCGGAGCCCACCATCGACAACGGATGCGCAAGGATGCGCCGCACATCCGCCTCGTCCATGCCGTAGTACACCGCCCCCGCCGGTTGCAGGCGACGGGCCGCGTCGAGCAGGGAAACGTCCCACTCGGCCGCAATGTCCTGCAAGTCGCGCCCGCCCATGGAGGGGTACGGCGTCGACCAGGTGATGGTGATGGGGAAGGCATCGGTGACTTGCTTGAGGTCCAGCGTCGAGGAACTGGCCGCGTAGGGGTAGCAATCACAACCCACCGGGTGGGTTTTCGCGGCCAGTTCCAAGGACGCCAGCAACTGCGGACTACGCCCCCAGTTACCCGCGCCGGCACATTTGAGGTGGGAAATGATCACCGGCGCCTGGGCATGCCGGCCGATCAGGAACGCTTCGTCCATGGCCTCCAGCACCGGCTCGAATTCGCTGCGCAAATGGGTGGTGTACACCGCGCCGAAAGCGGTCAGCTCTTCGCTCAGTTGCAGCACTTCATCGGTCTCGGCGTTGAACGCACTGGCGTAGGCCAAACCGGTGGACAAACCCAGGGCGCCCGCCTCAAGGCTTTCCTTCAACTGCGCGCGCATGGCCGTTATTTCTGCCTGGGTGGCCGTGCGGTAGAGGTCGTCCAAGTGGTTGCTGCGCAGCGCCGTATGGCCGATCAACGCAGCAACGTTGACCGCCGGGTGGGCGTTTTCCACCGCTTGGCGGTAGTCGGCAAAGCGCGGGTAGGCAAAGGCATCACGCCGCCCCAGCAGGTTCATCGGGTCCGGCGGATCGCCACGCAGGCTGACCGGCGCCGCGCTGATACCGCAGTTGCCGACGATCACCGTGGTCACACCCTGACTGAGTTTGGGCAGCATCTGCGGCTGGCGTATCACCACTGTGTCGTCGTGGGTGTGCACGTCGATAAAGCCCGGCGCCAGCACCCGGCCACTGGCCTCGATTGTTTGCGCGGCCGAGCCGCTCGACAGCTCGCCGATGGCCTCAATATGCCCCGCACGCACGCCTACATCGGCGACATATCCCGGGGTGTTGCTGCCATCGATAATCAGAGCCTGGCGAATCAACGTGTCGTACTTCATTTCAATCTCCGAGCGGCAAGGCATCGGGGCCGCCGCGGTAGTCGTCCAGGGCCAGCTTGATGCGGCGCAGGCGTTCCTGATTATCGTCCGGCATGGCCAGCGCCAGCTCGGTGGCGAGCAGGTCGATGGCCAGCAGCATGCCGTAGCGCGCCGCCGTGGGTTTGTAGATAAAACTGGTTTCGGCCGGTTGCAGCGGTAGCACCACGTCGGCCAGGCGCGCCAACGGTGAGTCGGCGAGCGTGAGGGCGATAACGCGTGCGTCGTAGTTGCGCGCCAGTTCCACCACGTCGAGCAACTCGGGCGTCAGGCCGGTCAGCGAGCAGACGATCAGCACGTGCTGCGGGCCCAGCGTGGCGGCGGTGACGCGCATCATCAGTGGGTCATGGCAAGCGGCAATCGGATAGCCCAGGCGCACCAGGCGCACTTGCAACTCATCGCTGCACAGACTGGACGGGCCGCCCATGCCGAACGCATGCACCATGCGCGCCTTGCTCAACAGGCCGACCGCGTCGGCGAAACTTGCCTGATCGAAGCCCGCCAGGTGCTGGCGCAGCGTGGCTTCGATATCCCCCAGGATCTGCCGGTGAAACGCCGACTGCTCGGGTGTGCCCACCGGGTCCAGGAAGCGGCTGCCGACGCCGCTGGCCTGGGCCAGCTGCAGGCGTAGATCGCGCAAGTCGCGGCAACCGACACTGCGGGCAAAACGTGACAAGGTCGCAGTGCTGACCTCGGCACGCTGGGACAGTGCCTCCAGACTGGCCGACGCGGCAAAGCCTACGTCGTCCAGCATCAGCCGGGCGATGCGCCCTTCGCCGGCGCTGAAGGACGCCTGGCGGGCGCGGATCTGGTAGAGGATGTCCATAAGGGCTCCGGGTCAAAGCAGGCAGGACAGACCATAGGTCAGACCGAAGGCAACCACGGAAATCAGGGTTTCCAGCACGGTCCAGGTCTTGAAGGTCTGGATCACCGTCATATTGAAGTATTCCTTGATCAGCCAGAAGCCGCCGTCGTTGACGTGGGAAAAGATCACCGAGCCCGCACCGGTGGCCAGCACCAGCAATTCCGGATGTGGATAACCCAGGCCCAGGGCCACCGGCGCCACCACACCGGAGGCAGTGGTCATGGCCACCGTGGCCGAGCCGGTAGCGATGCGCATCAGTGCGGCGAACAACCAGCCCATCACCAGCGGCGACAGGTGGAAGGCATGGGCCAGCCCCAGAATCTCGTTGGTCACGCCGGCATCCACCAGGATGCGATTCAAACCGCCACCCGCCCCCACCAGCAGCGTGATGCTGGCAGTCGGCGCCAGGCATTCGTTGGTAAATTTGAGGATCGATTCGCGGTTGAAGCCTTGAGCCAGGCCCAGGGTCCAGAAACTGACCAGCGTCGCCACCAGCAGCGCAATCACCGAGTTGCCGATAAATAACAGGAACTGGTTGAACCCCGTGCCCGGCGTGGACAACACATTGGCCCAGCCGCCGATCATCATCAGCACCACTGGCAACAGAATGGTGGCCATGGTCAGGGCAAAACTCGGGAGACGGCTACGCGGCTCGCGCTCGATAAACTGGCGCTCCAGCGGGTTTTCCGCCGGCAGGTGAATACGCGGCACGATGTATTTGGCGTAGACGGGGCCGGCGATGATTGCCGTCGGAATGCCGATCAGAATCGCATACAGCACGGTCTGCCCCACCGACGCGTTGTACGCCAGCACCGCCATCATCGCCGCCGGGTGCGGCGGCACCAGCGCATGCACCACCGACAAGCCGGCGACCATCGGTAAACCAACCATCAGGATCGACACCCCCACGCGCCGCGCCACGGTAAACGCGATGGGCACCAGCAACACAAAGCCCACCTCGAAAAACAGCGGCAGCCCCACCAGAAAGGCAATGCACACCATGGCCCAGTGCGCATTGCGCTCGCCGAAGCGATGGATCAAGGTGCGCGCCACCTGCTCGGCACCGCCGGACTCGGCCATCATTTTGCCGAGCATGGTGCCCAGCGCCACCACCAGGGCGATGTGTCCCAGGGTCTTGCCGACGCCCGCCTCGTAGGAGCCCATGATGGTGTCGGCCGGCATCCCGGCCATCAGCGCCAGGCCGATAGACACCAGGGTGATGACGATAAACGGGTTGAGTCGGTAACGTGCAATCAGCACGATCAATGCAATGATGGCGATGGCAGCGTATGCCAACAGCCCAAAGCCCGGTGATGCGGCCATGCGGTACTCCTCGGAAAGGGTCACGTCGAATTGGTTGTGAAATTCATAAATCATTTCCCCACGGGATTTTCAAACTGCATGAAAGTAACTTTCGTCCACGGATAAGCGCTGTCGCCGTCGGACATGTTCGGCGCCATCGGATGAAAATCAGGAAGGTGTTCTTACATGAGGATCGGACGCTGGCGGAAACTCAGACCGCGCCGCTGGGTCTTAGAATGCGCACCCACTCACGCTCAGGAAAATCGATGATGACTCGTAGCTCTTTCGCCGCCACCGCCGTGCTTCTGGCCTTGTGCGGCCACGCAACGGCCGCCGATAACGCCGCGCTGACAAAGTGCATGGACAGCGCCAACACCACGCTCGACATGGTCACCTGCAACACCAAAGAGGCCAAGGTTCAGGACGATCGCCTGAACCGCGCCTACAAAACCGCCCTCGCCGCCCAGGAAGGCCCACGTAAACAGCAACTGCAGGACGTGCAGCGCCTGTGGATAAAGTATCGCGACGCCAATTGCGCCTTTGCCGGCTCGGCGACCGGTGGTTCCATCGATCGGGTCAACGGCTCCGGCTGCGTGCTGGACATGACCCAGACCCGCGCCCAGGAACTCGAAGACCTGATGGGGCCATAACTCCTCTCAGGGCGGGAGTCAGTCGTGATGCACCCGCGCGCGTTTGAGCAGTTTTTTGCAGCGCTCAGACAAATGCAGCACCCGCAAATGCTTGCCGGCCTTGTTGTAGCGCTCGCGCAGGGTCATCAGCGCGGCAATCGCCGAATAATCGACGAAGCTGAGGTGGCGACAGTCCAGCGTCACCTGGGCCGGGTCGTTGGCCGGATCGAACTGGTTCAGGAACGGCGTGGTTGAGGCGAAGAACAAAGTGCCATGCAGGCGATAGAGCTTGCTGCCGTCGGCTTCCACGTGTTCATCGGCGTACAGCTCGCGGGCCTGCTGCCAGGCAAAATTCAGTGCCGCAATCACGATCCCGCATAGCACCGCGGTGGCCAGGTCGGTGAACACGGTGATGGCTGTCACTGCGATAATCACCAGCACATCATTGAGCGGCACCTTGTTGATCACCCGCAACGACGCCCACGCGAAGGTCTGTTGAGACACCACGAACATCACCCCCACCAGCGCCGCCAGTGGAATCCGCTCGATCAGCGGCGACAAAAACAGAATGAACAACAGGATCATCACCCCGGCAAACACCCCGGAGAAACGCCCGCGTCCGCCGGAGCTGAGGTTGATCACGGTTTGCCCGATCATCGCGCAACCGCCCATGCCACCGAACAGGCCCGAGACCATGTTCGCGGCGCCCAGGGCCACGCTCTCACGGTCGGGGTAGCCACGGGTCTCGGTGATTTCGTCGGTGAGGTTGAGGGTCAGCAGGGTCTCCAGCAGGCCGACCATCGCCATCAGGAACGCGTAGGGCGCAATGATGCCGAGGGTTTCCAAGGTCCATGGAACCTGCGGCAGCGCAAAGCCGGGCAGGCCACCGGCGATGTGAGCCATGTCGCCCAGGGTGCGCGTCGGCAAGCCCAGCAGGTACACCGCCAGACCCACGCCGAGGATCGCCACCAGCGCAGGCGGCACTGCGCGCGTGATGCGCGGCAGCCCATAGACAATCGCCATGGTCACCAGCACCAGGCCGCTCATTACGTAGAGCGGCGTGCCACTGAGCCAGGCCTCGCCGTTCTTGAAATGCTCCAACTGCGCCAGGGCAATGATGATCGCCAGGCCGTTGACGAACCCCAGCATCACCGGGTGCGGCACCATGCGCACCAGCTTGCCCAGGCGCAGCAGGCCGAACGCAACCATGATCAACCCGCCCAGCAGCACGGTGGCGAGCAGATACTCCACCCCGTGCTGCACCACCAGCGCGACGATCACCACCGCCATCGAACCGGCCGCCCCGGACACCATCCCCGGCCGCCCGCCGAACAGCGCGGTGAGGGTACAGATGATAAAGGCGCCGTACAGGCCCATCAGTGGGTTGAGGTGAGCGACCAGGGCGAAGGCGATGCATTCGGGCAGCAACGCAAAGGACGTGGTGAGGCCGGCCAGGGCATCGGCGCGCAGACGGGTGAGGTTCATGAGGTACCAGGGTATTGCGGGGAATAAGGCCGGGAATGGTACGGAATTGAGCGGGGCGGGGCTAGTCTTGAAGGCCGAGTGGGCGCCATCGGGGTGCAAGCCCGCTCTCACATGACCGTCGAATCAGCAGGCATACCGCGCCAGCTTGGCCTGGATAAAGTCCAGGAAGCACTGGATGCGCAGCGCCAACTGCGAGTTGCGATAGAACACCGCGTGGATCGGTTGGCGGTAGCCGCTGTAAAACGTTTCCAGCAGCGGCACCAGGCGCCCGGCGTCGATGTCGTCGAAGGTCATGAAGTTCGACAGGCAAGCAATGCCCTGTCCTTCCAATGCCAGGTGACGCAGGGTTTCGCCGCTGGAAGCGCCGATGCTCGGCTGGATCAGCCAGCGGTCGCCTGCCGCATGGCGCAGCGGCCAATGGTTGAGGGTTTCGGTCTGGGTGAAACCCAGCAAGGTGTGATCCGCCAGGTCAGCGACCGTGCGTGGCGTGCCGTGGCGCTCAAGATAGTCGGGGCTGGCAAGGATATGCAGCGGGGTGCAGCCCAGGGACCGCGCATGCAGGCTCGAATCGGCCAACGCACCGATGCGAATCGCAATGTCGGTGCTCTGTTCCAGCAGGTCGATGATCAGGTCATCGCTGTTGAGCTCCAGTTGGATCTGCGGATACAGGCGGCGAAATTCGGCGATGTACGGAATGATCCCGTGCAGCATGAACGGCACCGCCGCATTGATGCGCAGGCGCCCGGCCGGTGTTTGCTGGCGCGAGCTGAGGCGTTCTTCCAGCTCATCCATCTGCGCCAGAATCGCCTTGGCCTGCTCGAAGAAGTATTTGCCTTCCTCGGTCAGGTCCATGCGCCGCGTGGTGCGGTTGATCAGCGTGGTGTCGAGCTTGGCTTCCAGGCGCGACAAGGTCCGGCTGACCGCCGACGGCGTCTGCCCGGCCTGCTCCGCCGCTGCGGAAATCGAGCCGCACTCGATCACGCTGACAAAAATCTGTAGCTCATCGGATCGGGCTTTCACGGGCGCTCCTCTCTCATCGTGAGGCGCAGCTTACACCGAGAGGTTGAACACCTGCGCCAGATGCTGCTCATAGCGCGCCACATCCGCGTCGATGGCCGGGCGTTTCATCACATCCACGCAAAGGAAAGTCGGCAGGCCGGTCATGCCGAGGAATTGATTGGCCTTGTGAAACGGGAAGTACACCGCGTCCACGCCCTTGGCTTCGAAGAAATCGCTGGGGTCGTCGAAGGCTTGCTGCGGTGCGTTCCAGGTCAGCGACAACATGTACTGCTTGCCCTGGATCAGGCCGCCGCTGCCGTATTTCTGCGATGCATCGGACCGGGTGCGACCATCGCTGGCATACAGGCTGCCGTGGCCTTCGGTGAAGACTTCGTCGATGTACTTCTTGACGATCCACGGCGCGCCCATCCACCAGCCGGGCATCTGGTAGATGATCACGTCGGCCCACAGGAACTTGGCGACCTCTTCGGCCACGTCGTAGCCGGCGTCGATATGGGTGACCTTGACGTCGATACCGGCACGGTCCAGCACCGCCGCTGCGGTGTCATGCAGGGTAACGTTGTAGCGGCCATCGGAGTGGGCGAATTGTTTACCGCCGTTGAGCAACAGGACTTTTTTCATGGGAGATTCCAGAAGGTTGAAAGGTCTGGACGCAGACTATCCGCCCAGACCCCTTCGAATAAGCCATGAACCGGCAAAATACATTTGATCTGCAAGCACGAATAGGCGGCCATTATTAACCACTGATCAGCAGATGCCCGCCCAACAGCGCCATGCCGACAAAAAATACCCGTTTGAACACCACGGCACTGATGCGCTGGCGTACCCACTGGCCCAGCCACATGCCCAACAGCGCCGGCACCAGCGCCAGCAATGAAGCATTCAGTTCAGCGCCGCCCAGCCCACCGCGCCAGGCCAGCCCGCCAGCCAAGGCCAGGGTGGACACGCTGAACGACAGCCCCAGCGCCTGCACCAGTTGATCGCGCTGCAAGCCCAGCGCCTGCAGATATGGCACGGAGGGAATCACAAACACCCCGGTGGCTGCGGTGACGACGCCGGTGAGCAATCCGCATAGCGGGCCCAGCCAGCGCTCCGCCGCCGAGCCGACCTTGAACGTGGGCAAAAACAACCCGCTCAAGGCGTACGCCAGCAACGCTGCGCCCAAGGCGTGCGCCACCCAGCCGCCGCCGTCGATGCCCAGCCACGCCGTACCCAGCCCGGTGCCGAGAAAAATCAGCAACAGCATCGGCCACAGACGTCTGACCAGCGCACTCAGATGGCCGCCGAATGCCAGTTGCCAGAGGTTGGTGACGGTCGACGGAATGATCAGCAACGCCGCAGCCTGCGCCGGCAACATAGCCAGACCGAGCAGCCCCATGGCCACGGTGGGCAAGCCCAAACCGATCACCCCTTTGACGGTGCCCGCCAGCATAAAGGTGGCGATCACCAGCAAGGACAAGGCCAAGCCGATATTTTGATAGAACGTGAGGAAGGTCGTCATGGGCCGATTGTGACGATTTTCGATGAGCGCGAAAATTCGCCATATACTTAGGCAGCCTCTTGTTTTACTTGAGGCTTGAAGCTTCATCCGGAGCAAGGCCCGATAAGGCCCGTCCAGCCACCCGAGAAACCGGCCATGCACTTTGACCTGATCGACCTGCGCCTCTACCTGCACACGCTGGACGCCGGCAATATCACCGCTGGCGCAGCCCGCAGCCATTTGTCTCTGGCCGCCGCCAGCGCGCGCATCCGGGCCATGGAAGCGTCGCTGGGGATCGAGTTGCTGCAACGCGGTCGCCGTGGTGTCAGCCCGACGCCCGCGGGCAAGGCCCTGGCCCGCCACGCGCGCCTGCTGTTGCAACAGGCCGACCACCTGCAACAAGACCTGGCGGCGTATGCCAATGGCGTCAAAGGCCAGGTGCGCCTGCTGTGCAACACCACGGCGCTGAGCGAATACCTGCCGGAACTGCTGGCGGATGTGCTGCGTGACAATCCCTACCTGGATATCGACCTGCAGGAGCTGCCCAGCCTGCGCATCACCCAGGCGCTGCGCCAAGGCACGGCCGACCTGGGGATCATCTCCGACGCGGTGGATACCCACGGTTTGCAGACCCTGCCCTTTCGCGACGACCCGCTGGTGCTGATCATGCCGGCGACGCATGCACTGGCGGCAGGACCGGCCAGTTTTATCGATAGCCTGCAACACGACTTCGTCGGCCTGGCGGCCCACAGTGCGCTGGCGGTGTACCTGGAAGAACAGGCGCTGCACGCCGGCTTTCGTTTGCACACGCGAATTCGCGCCGAGAGCTTTGATGGGCTGATGCGCATGGTCGCGCGCGGCGCCGGCCTGGGGATCGTGCCCCAGGCCGCGTTGGAACGCTGGTCAGGAAAACACCGCTTCAAAGCCCAGCCGCTGCGCGAAGAATGGGCCTCTCGGCGATTGCTGCTATGTGCGCGCTCGTTCGAACAACTGCCGGGTTACGCCAAGGCCTTGTTCGAAGCGCTGGCCCTGCCCTTGCGGAAAAACCCGTAGTACACCGCCGACAGTATCAGCAGAAACGGCACGCCAAACACCAGAGTCAGCTTGAACGCCTCGGTGAAGTAGGTGGTGATCATCACCGCGCCCATCAGCACCAACCCCAGCAGGGTGCTGCAGGGAAACAGGCGTAACTGGAACGACAGGTTCGGCCCACCGTGGCGCTTGCGATAGCGACGGAAAAACAGGTGGGTGAGGAAGATCATGAACCAGGTGAAAATCGCACCGAACATCGAGATCGCCATCATCAAGGTGAACGAGCTTTGCGGGTACACCACGTTGAGCAAGGTCGCCAGGGCGATGCCCGAGCTGGACAGCACCAGCGCGTTCAGCGGTATCCCGCTCTTGCTCAACGTGCCCATGGCCTTGGGCGCAAAGCCGGCGCGCGAGAGGCTGAACATCATGCGCGTGGTGATGTAGAGCTGGCTGTTCATCGCCGACAGCGCCGCGATCAGGATGACGAAATTCATCACCCCGGTGGCGCCGGGGATACCGAGGGTCTGCATCACCGTGACGAACGGGCTCTGGGCCTGGCCGGCCTGGTTCCACGGCACGATGGCGAGCATCAGCGCCAGGGTCAGCAGGTAGAACACCACCAGGCGCACGATGGTCGCGCGAAAGGCTTGCTTGACCGCACGCTCCGGGTCGGCCGCTTCACCGGCGGCCACGGCGATCATCTCCACACTCAGGTAACTGAAGATCGACACGATCACCGCGATCCACATACCGCTCACACCGTGGGGAAAGAAACCGCCATGAGCCGTGTAGTTCTGCACACCGTAGTCCGGGTTGGCGGAACCGAACACCACGTACACCGCGAGGAGAATGAAGCCGACGATGGCGCTGATCTTGATCGTTGAAAACCAGTACTCGAAGTTGCCGAAGGTTTTCACGCTGATGGCATTGAGCACAATCAGCACGCTGGAAAACGACACGATCCACACCCACTCCGGCACGTTGGCGAACCAGTACTTCATGTAAATCGCCACCGCCGTAACCTCGGCGCCCACCGCCAGCACAATCGCGGCCCAATAGGCATAGCGCACCAGGAACCCGGCCAGCGGGCTGATATAGAACTCGGCATAGGCGCCGAAGGAACCGGAGGTGGAATGGGCCACCGTCATCTCCGCCAGGCAGCCCATCAGCAGCAAGGTGATCAACGCACCGATGGCGTAGCTCACCAGTACGCTGGGCCCGGCATAGCCGATGGCGTAGGCGCTGCCCATGAACAGTCCGGTGCCGATGGCGCCACCGATGGCGATCATGCTCATCTGGCCGGAGGTGAGCTGGCGCCTCAGGCCCAGTTCGCGATGGGTG
Source organism: Pseudomonas quebecensis (assembly GCF_026410085.1). Taxonomy (NCBI): domain Bacteria; kingdom Pseudomonadati; phylum Pseudomonadota; class Gammaproteobacteria; order Pseudomonadales; family Pseudomonadaceae; genus Pseudomonas; species Pseudomonas quebecensis. The sequence goes on along the minus strand of NZ_CP112866.1, from coordinate 694,143 downwards.
ATTTCGGCAAAGCCGTTGTCTGGTGTGGTCACTGTGGTGTGCCTCTTTATTATTGTGGTTGTACTGTCTAACCGTTGTCACAGATCCCCTGTGGGAGGCGGCAGGCCCCTCCCACATTCTCCGGCGTTTATTCAGGTAACGCTGTGGCGGACCTTGAATTGGGGTTGGTCCCAGGTGTTGTTATCTAGAATCTCACCAAGGATTTCCACCGCATCCCACACCTCGGTAAAGCTCGTGTACAGCGGCGTAAACCCAAAGCGCATGATGCGCGGTTCGCGGTAGTCGCCGATCACGCCACGGGCGATCAGCGCTTGGATCACCGCATAGCCTTCAGGATGCTCGAAGCTCACATGACTGCCGCGCTTGGCGTGTTCACGCGGGGTAATCAGTTGCAGGCCATGGGCGGCGCAGCGGGTCTGCACCAAGGCAATAAACAGGTCGGTCAACGCGAGGGATTTGCGGCGCAGGCTGGCCATGTCGGTCTGTTCAAAAATCTCCAGACCGCATTCCACCATCGCCAACGAAGTGATCGGCTGGGTGCCGCACAGGTAGCGAGCGATGCCGGCGCTCGGCGCATAGCTGGATTCCATGGCGAACTGCCGCGTATGCCCGAACCAGCCCGACAACGGCTGGCGCACCAGGTCCACCAGCGCCGGGTTGACCCACACGAATGCCTGGGAGCCGGGGCCGCCGTTGAGGTATTTGTAGGTACAGCCAATCGCGTAATCGGCGCCGGCCTGATGCAGGTCCAGCGGCACCGCGCCCGCCGAATGCGCCAGGTCCCAGATCGTCAGCGCACCGCACTCATGGCTCAGGGCGGTCATGCCCCGCATGTCATACATGTAGCCGGTTTTGTAGTTGACATGAGTGAGCATCACCACCGCCACGTCGGCGTCGATGGCCTGGGTCAGCTCGTCCGGGCCGTCCACCAGGCGCAGTGAATAGCCCTGTTGCAGCAACTCGGCCAGGCCTTCGGCGATGTACAGGTCGGTGGGGAAGTTGCTGGCCTCGCTGACGATGATCCTGCGCGTCGGCGCCCGCTGGCGCTGCACGCTCAGTGCGGCGCTGAGCACTTTGAACAGGTTGATCGAAGTGGTATCGGTGATTGCGACTTCGCCGTCGCGTGCGCCGATCAGTGGGGCCAGGCGGTTGCCAAGGCGCAGGGACAGGTCTGCCCAGCCCGCGCTGTTCCAACTGCGAATCAAGCCCTCGCCCCACTCCTGGGCAATCACCTGTTGCGCCCGCGCCAGCGATGCCACCGGGCGTGCGCCGAGGGAGTTGCCGTCCAGGTAGATCACGCCTTGGGGCAAGGCAAAGCATGCACGCAGCGGTGCCAGCGGGTCCTGGGCATCCAGGGTTTGGCAATGGCTTCGGGAGGTCATGGCAGGTCCTGATTCTTATAAGAGAAGATGAACCAAATTATTAACGAAGTTTTAAAGAATTTTCGTGCAAAGTGCTGGGCGACAGGCTAATTAAGCTGTAGGAAATTCGAATTAAACCCTCAAACACGCGGATTTATTCTAAGCATGATTCTTGACGCCACCGACCTGCGCCTCCTGCATTTCCTGCAACAGGACGGCCGTATCAGTAATCAGGAACTGGCGGAAAAAGTCGCCCTGTCGCCCTCCGCCTGCCTGCGCCGTTTGCGCCTGCTGGAAAGCGAGGGTGTGATCAGCGGCTACCGTGCGGTGCTGAATGCCGAGCAATTGGGGATCGAACTGGAAGCCATCGTCCACCTGTCCTTGCGTCAGGACGTAGAGGATTGGCACGAGACCTTCATCAAGAAGGTGCAAGGCTGGCCGGAAGTGGCCAGCGCCTATGTGATCACCGGCGCGAGCAACTACGTGCTGCGGGTGCAGGCGCGCAACCTCAAGCATTTTTCTGACTTTATCGTGAACCACCTGAACCGCACGGCGGGAGTGATGGATATCCGTTCGGAGATTGTGCTGCAGAAGATCAAGGATCGGGATGAAGTGCTGGATCTGGTCGTGCGCAAATAGTCAGGCACGACACAGATCAAATGTGGGAGGGGCGGTGCGACCATTCGACTTGCCCCCTCCCACATGTTTGACCGCATTCAGTCTTCGAGGGCGCGCACCCGCTGCATGCGTTTCTGTTCTACCGGCGCGTCGGCCGCCTGCAACTCAAAGTCAAAATCAATCTGTGCAAAGCGCCCTTGCACACCAAACTCGCGCGCCAGTTGCGGATCGTCGCTGAAGCGGATCTGGGCGATCAGTTCGTCACGGGTGGCATAGGCGAAGTCATCATGCAGATAGGGGTCGTCCGACAGGTTGATCTGCGTGGTCAGGTGCCGATGTCCAGGCGCAGAGATAAAGAAATGGATATGCGCCGGGCGCTGCCCGTGGCGCCCCAGTTGATCGAGCAACTGCTGGGTCGGCCCGCTCGGCGGGCAGCCGTAGCCCGACGGCACGATGCTGCGAAAACGGTAGTTGCCCTGGGCGTCGGTCTCGATGCGGCGGCGCAGGTTGAAGTCCGACTGCGTCGCGTCGAACCACGAGTAGGTGCCACCGGTATTGGCCTGCCACACATCCACAATCGCTCCGGCCAGTGGCTTGCCATGGGTGTCGCGTACCTGGCCGCGCATGAACAGCGGCACGGCATCGTCGCTGCCGTCGTCCAGGCGGGCTTCGTACTGGCACAGCGGCGCGCCGGCCACGTACAACGGGCCTTCGATGGTGCGCGGGGTGCCGCCGGTCTTGCCGGCCTCTTCGTCGGCAGCGTCCATCAGCATGTCCAAGTAATGCTCCAGGCCAAGCCCGGCGGCGAGCAGCCCGGCTTCCTGCTGTTTGCCCAACTCGTTGAGGTAGTTGACCGCTTTCCAGAATTCTTCCGGGGTCACCTCCAGGTCTTCGATGATGTTCACGGTGTCGCGCAAAATCCGGTAGATCAGCGCTTTGGCGCGCGGGTTGCCGCCGGCGTTGCAGTTGCCGCTGGCTTCTTCGAGAAACTGCTGGGCGTGGGCGGTCTGGGACAGTCGAATGGACATGGTGCAATCCTCATCTTGTAATTATCGGGCGCAAATCAGACTCAGCGGTCGTCTTCATGGATCGACGACGGGTGTCGGCACAGGGCATTCACCTCGATGGCCATGTAGGGATACAGCGGCAGTTGCATCAGCAGGTCGTGCAGTTGCTGCACGCTGTCGACGTCGAACACGCTGTAGTTGGCGTAGTGCCCGGCGATGCGCCACAGGTGGCGCCACTGGCCGGACTCCTGCAGGCGCTGCGCCAAGGCTTTTTCTTCGGCCTTGAGGCTGGCGGCGCGTTCGGGGTGCATGTCGACGGGCAGGTTCACGGTCATTTTTACGTGGAACAACATGGCAGGTGCCTCTTAGGGTTTATCGCGACGCAAGAACGCCAGGCGCTCTTCATCGATGACCAGGCCAAGGCCCGGTGCGGTGGAGACATGCAGCTGGAAATCGCGGTACAGCGGCGGCTCGACAAGGATGTCTTCGGTGAGCAACAGCGGGCCGAACAGTTCGGTGCCCCACGCCAGTGTGTCCAGGGTCAGGAAGGCATGGGCCGACGCCAGGGTGCCGATACCGCCCTCCAGCATCGTGCCGCCGTACAGGCCGATACCGGCCGCTTCGGCAATAGCCGCCGTGCGCAACACTGCGCGCGGGCCGCCGCTCTTGGCGATCTTGAGGGCAAACACCGACGCCGCACCTTCGCGGGCCAGGTTGAAGGCATCCTCGACACATTCGATGGACTCGTCGGCCATGATCGGCGTCGGGCTCGACAGATTGAGCCGCGCCATGCCGGCACGGTTGTTGCGCGAGATCGGCTGCTCGATCAGGTCGATGCCGTTGTCGCCCAGCACCCGGCACGCGCGCAGGGCCACGGCTTCGTCCCACGCCTGGTTGACGTCGACCCGCACACTGGCGCGATCGCCCAGGGCTTTTTTGATCGCGATCACATGGGCCAGGTCATGGTCGACCTGCCCTGCGCCGATCTTCAGCTTGAACAGGCGATGGCGGCGCAGGTCGAGCATCTTCTGCGCTTCGTCGATGTCCTGCGCGGTATTGCCGCTGGCCAATGTCCAGGCCACCGGTAGCGCATCGCGCACGCGCCCGCCGAGCAACTCGCTGACGGGCAGGCCCAGGCGCTTGCCAAGGGCGTCGAGCAACGCGCTCTCCACGCCGGATTTGGCAAAGGTGTTGCCGCGTACGCTGCGCGCCACGCGCAACATGGCGGCGTTGATGTTGCTGGCGTCCTGGCCGATAAGCAACGGCGCGATGTGGCGATCAATGTTGACCTTGATGCTGTCGGGGCTTTCGTTGCCGTAACTCAGGCCGCCGATGGTGGTGGCCTCACCGATGCCCTCGATGCCATCGCTGCTGCGCACTCGGATGATCACCAGGGTCTGGTTCTGCAAGGTGTGCATGGCCAACTTGTGCGGGCGAATGGTTGGCAGATCGACGATAAGGGCCTCGATCGAGGTGATGATGCAAATCGGCATGGCAATACCCGCTGGGTTGCGTATAAGTTTCGATCGATTCTGCACCCCAGATTTCAAGGCTTCCAATATAGAATGGGTCTGGCTTGATACCTCATAAGTATGAAAGGAGTCGTCATGGAACTGCGTCATCTGCGCTATTTCCAGGTGCTGGGAGAAACCCTCAACTTCACTCGCGCGGCCGAACGCCTGCACATCGCCCAGCCGCCGTTGAGCCGGCAGATCCAGCAATTGGAGGATGAACTGGGGGTGCTGCTGCTCGAACGCAGCCGCCCATTGCGGTTGACCGAGGCCGGACGGTTTTTCTATGAGCACGCCCAATTGTTGCTCGAGCAGTTGGACAAGATCCGCGACGTCACCCGCCGCATCGGCCAGGGCGAGAAGACCTGGCTGGGCATCGGCTTCGCGCCCTCGACGTTGTATGGCGTGTTGCCGGAGCTGATCCGGCGCCTGCGTAGCCACGACACGCTGGAACTGGAGCTGGGCTTGGCGGAGATGACCACCTTGCAGCAGGTCGAAGCGCTCAAGACCGGGCGTATCGACGTGGGCTTCGGGCGCATTCGTATCGACGACCCGGCCATCGTGCAGCGCGTGCTGGTGGAGGATCGCCTGGTGGCCGTGCTGCCCGCCGGGCATCCGCTGCTGGCCGCACCCGTTACCCTCGCGCAACTGGCCGCCGAGCCGGTGGTGCTTTACCCCGGCAACCCACGGCCCAGTTATGCCGACCATGTAATCGCACTCTTCGACGCCCACGGTTTGAGCCTGAAGGTGGCGCAGTGGACCAACGAGCTGCAGACCGCCATCGGCCTGGTCGGTGCCGGGATGGGCATGACGCTGGTGCCGGCGTCGGTACAGGTGCTGCATCGGGCGGACATCGGCTATACGCCGATTGTGGAGGCGACGGCGACTTCGCCGATCATCTTGAGCCGACGGGTGAACGATCAATCGCCGGGGCTGAGTCATTGCCTGCAACTGCTGGAAGAGTTGATCTGATCCCCACCCCGCCCCTCCCACATAGGATGTCATTGCTTTTAGAGATTGCGCAGGCGCTTGCGCTGCAAGGTCTGGCTGGGGGACTCATCGAACAGTTTTCGGTACTCCGCCGAAAACCGCCCCAGGTGAGTAAAGCCCCAGCCCAGGGCGATTTCGGAGATGGTGCGGGTCGAGCCGTGCTCGAGGATCTCCTGGCGTACACCGCCCAGGCGATGCTTTTTCAGGTAGGCCATGGGCGACAGGGCGAAGTACTTGCGAAACGCATCGAACAGCTTGAACCGCGACACCCCGGCGGCGGCTTCCAGGTCTTCCAGGTGCACGGCTTCGCGTGCGTTGACGTGGAGGTACTGGCGCGCGCGGATCAGGTAGTGCGGCAGTTTCACGCCGAGTACGTCGCGCAGTTCTTCGGAATAGTTATTCGGCTGAGCGAGGATCAGGCCCTTGATCAGCGAACTCTCCAGGTCGCGGGTAAACGCCGCGTGCTCGTACAACTCGCTGCTGTGTTCCAGCTCGGCAATGAAATAACGCGCCATGCGCCACCACGACGCCGGCGCGCCGTCCACGGCGTCCATCACCGGTTCGAAGCACAACGGTGCTTCGATCGGGCGCTGCAGCAGGCCCTCGAGGGTTTCGCTCATGGCGGCGCGGGTGATCACCACTTGCAGCTTGCGACAGTCGCCGGAAATCGCCAGCACCTGATGCTCGTTGGGCGAGATGATCACGCCTTGATCGCAGTTGGAACTCAAGCGCTCGCCGTTCTTGCTCAACTCCTGCTCGCCCACCAGCGGCAGGCTCAGGCTGTAGCTGCTGAAGTGTTCGGCGTCTTCGATATCGATAGTCACGTCGGTGCCGTATTCGATCACGCCGAGGGTGGTAGCGCGGGACTTGAACACATTGGCACTGTGGTGGAAGCGCAGGCGCTCGGGCGTTGCCGTCGCCAGGCGGTGCGGCCCGCAGATGCCGGACATCCAACTGCGGGCGCCCTCCAGGTCGAAACGTTGAATACGGATATCGCGTGTCTGGCTACTCATCAGGGTGCACCCACGGCGGTTAGGCATTTGCGCGCTCTGGCGGCGCGTCATCTGAGCTGAAGGCAAGTTCTGCGCCACGCCGGCCGGTTTGCCACTGGCTGGATAACAAGCGTCGACTATGTGGATAAGTCCCACGCTTTTGCGCACATCGCCCGGCAGGACAGTAGCGCATTACGTCACCGCGCTGCACCGACGTGGGTAGTTGCTGCCCAATTATCCGGCGCACCTTCCCCCATTAAGCGGATAGCCCACGGCCGACGCTCAACCGCTTAATGGCCGACGTGTTCAGCCATTAATAAAAGGTGCCTCCCATGAGTGGTGCAAGAAGCGTCGAGCAATGGAAAAGCTTTATCGAAAGCTGCCTGGATTTTCGCCCCGTCGACGATGTGTTCCGCATCGCCCGCGACATGTTCACCGAGCCGCAGCTGTTCGATCTGGAGATGGAACTGATCTTCGAAAAGAACTGGATCTACGCCTGCCACGAAAGCGAACTGGCCAACCTCCATGACTTCGTGACGATGCGCGCCGGGCGCCAGCCAATGATCATCACCCGCGACGGCGAAGGCCGCCTCAATGCTCTGGTCAATGCCTGCCAGCATCGCGGCACCACGCTTACCCGCGTGGGCAAGGGCAACCAGTCCACCTTCACCTGCCCGTTCCATGCCTGGTGCTACAAGAGCGATGGCCGACTGGTGAAGGTCAAGGCGCCGGGGGAATACCCGGAGGGTTTCGACAAGGCGACACGCGGCCTGAAAAAGGCGCGCATCGAAAGCTACAAAGGCTTCGTGTTCATCAGCCTGGACGTGAGCGGCGGCGACAGCCTGGAGGATTTTCTCGGCGATGCAAAAGTGTTTTTCGACATGATGGTCGCGCAGTCGGCTACCGGTGAGTTGGAGGTGCTGCCGGGTAAATCCGCCTACACCTACGACGGCAACTGGAAGCTGCAAAACGAAAACGGCCTGGACGGTTATCACGTCAGTACTGTGCACTACAACTACGTGGCCACGGTGCAGCACCGCCAGCAAGTGAACAGCGAAAACGGCAGCGCCGCCGGCAGCACGCTGGACTACAGCAAGCTCGGCGCAGGCGACGCGAATACCGATGACGGCTGGTTCGCCTTCAACAATGGCCATAGCGTGTTGTTCAGCGACATGCCCAACCCGAGCGTGCGTTCCGGCTATGCCACGATCATGCCGCGCCTGGTCGCCGAACACGGCCAGCAAAAAGCCGAATGGATGATGCACCGCCTGCGCAACCTGAACATATACCCCAGCCTGTTTTTTCTCGACCAGATCAGCTCGCAGCTGCGCATCATCCGCCCGGTGGCATGGAACAAGACCGAGATCATCAGCCAATGCCTGGGCGTGAAGGGTGAATCCGACGCCGACCGCGAAAATCGCATTCGCCAGTTCGAGGATTTCTTCAACGTGTCGGGCATGGGCACACCGGACGACCTGGTGGAATTTCGCGAAGCCCAACGCGGGTTCCAGGGCCGCCTGGAACGCTGGAGCGATATCTCCCGTGGCAGCCACCGCTGGCAAACCGGGGCCACCCCCAACAGCGAAGCCCTCGGCATCCAGCCGGCGATGACCGGTACCGAGTTCACCCACGAAGGGCTGTACGTCAACCAGCACCGCAACTGGCAGCAATTTCTGCTCAAGGGGCTGGAGCAACGCGCGCTGACACTGCGGGAGGTGCAATGATGAATGCGCAACTGCAGTACCGCATCGAACAGTTCTTCTACCGCAAGTGCGAGCTGTGCGACGCCCAGGACTGGGACGCCTATGTGCAGCTGTTCGACCCACAGAGCGAATTCCACTTGCCGCAGTGGGATTCGGAACACGTCTATACCCGCGATCCCAAGCGCGAACTGTCGCTGATCTACTACGCCAACCGTTCGGGGCTTGAAGACCGCGTGTTCCGCCTGCGCACCGGCAAGGCCGCCTCCGCCACGCCGATGCCGCGCACCCTGCACCTGATCAACAACGTGCGTATTGCCGAACAGGCCGACGGCACCCTGCAAGTGCACCTGAACTGGCACACGCTGTTTTACCGGCTGGCCACCTCGGAGCAGTTCTACGGGCACGCCACTTACCGCCTCAAACCCGACGGCGACAGTTGGCTGATCACCCGCAAGCATGCGCTGCTGCTTAACGACACCATCAACTCGGTGTTGGATTTCTATCACCTGTGACGCGCATCACCTGTGGAGTTTCGCGAATGAATCACAAAGTGGCCTTCAGTTTTGCCGACGGCAAGACCCTGTTTTTTCCGGTGGGCGCGGGTGAAATCCTGTTGGATGCCGCACTGCGCAATGGCATCAAGATCCCCCTCGATTGCCGCGAAGGTGTGTGCGGCACGTGTCAGGGCCGTTGCGAGTCGGGGGATTACACCCAGGATTATGTCGACGACGAAGCACTCTCCAGCCTCGACCTGCAGCAACGCAAAATGCTCAGTTGCCAGACGCGGGTGAACTCCGATGCGGCGTTTTATTTCGATTTCGACTCCAGCCTGTGCAACGCGCCGGGCCCGGTGCTGGTCGGCGCCAGCGTGAGCCATGTTCAGCAGGTGTCGGCCAGTACCGCAATGCTCACCCTGCGACTGGACGCACCGCTGGATTTTCTGCCCGGCCAGTACGCCCGCCTGCAAGTGCCCGGCACCGATAGCTGGCGTTCGTATTCGTTCGCCAATCGGCCAGGCGAGCAGCTGCAATTTCTGATTCGCCTGCTGCCTGACGGGGTGATGAGCAATTACCTGCGCGAGCGTTGCCAGGTAGGTGACCGGCTGCAGTTGGAAGCGCCGCTGGGGGCGTTCTACCTGCGCCACGTCAGCCAACCGCTGGTGCTGGTGGCCGGTGGCACGGGCTTATCGGCACTGCTGGGCATGCTCGATCAGCTGGTCGACAACGGCTGCGAGCAGCCCGTGCATCTTTACTATGGTGTGCGCAGTGCAGAGGATTTGTGCGAGGCCGAGCGTATCAAGGCGTACGCGAGGCGCCTCGCGGGTTTTCGCTACACCGAAGTGCTCAGCAACCCGTCGCCCGAGTGGCCCGGCAAGCGCGGCTACCTCACCGAACATTTCGAGGTGGCGCAATGGCGGGATGTTTCGGCGGATATGTACGTGTGTGGCCCGCCGCCGATGGTCGAATCCATCCAACAATGGCTGTTGGATCAGGCACTTGATGGCGTTCAGCTGTATTACGAAAAGTTCACGCAGAGTAATATCTGACCCTCAGCACTTCTGAGGGGCTGATGCGGCCTGCACTCACCCTTAAGAAAAACAAGTAGAAGGGAACGTTAATGGCGGATGACATGGTTAACCCGGTGGGCCTCAAGCGCGGCTTGAAGAACCGGCATATTCAGCTGATCGCTTTGGGCGGCGCCATCGGTACGGGGTTGTTCCTCGGTTCGGCCGGTGTGCTCAAGTCCGCCGGGCCGTCGATGATCCTCGGCTACGCGATCGCCGGTTTTATCGCCTTCCTGATCATGCGCCAGCTCGGCGAGATGATCGTCGAAGAGCCGGTGGCCGGTTCTTTCAGCCACTTCGCGCACAAATACTGGGGCGGTTACGCGGGTTTCCTGGCGGGCTGGAACTACTGGGTGCTGTATGTACTGGTGGGCATGGCCGAACTGACGGCGGTGGGCAAGTACATCCAGTTCTGGTGGCCGGAGATTCCGACCTGGGTCAGCGCGCTGGTGTTTTTTGTCGCGGTGAACCTGATCAACACGCTGAACGTGAAGTTCTTTGGTGAGGCCGAGTTCTGGTTCGCGATCATCAAGGTGGTGGCGATTGTCGGCATGATCGTGCTCGGTTGCTACCTGCTGTTCAGCGGCACCGGCGGTTCGCAGGCGTCCATCAGCAACCTGTGGAGCCACGGTGGGTTCTTCCCCAATGGCGGCATGGGGCTGCTGATGTCCATGGCGTTCATCATGTTCTCGTTTGGTGGCCTGGAGCTGGTGGGCATCACCGCCGCCGAGGCCAGCGAACCGCGCAAGGTGATCCCCAAGGCGATCAACCAGGTGGTGTACCGCATCCTGATTTTCTACGTGGGTGCGCTGACTGTGCTGCTGTCGCTGTATCCGTGGGACCAACTGCTGCAGACCCTCGGCGCATCGGGCGATGCCTACAGCGGCAGTCCGTTCGTGCAGATCTTTTCACTGATCGGCAACGATACCGCCGCGCACATCCTCAACTTCGTGGTGCTGACCGCGGCGTTGTCGGTGTACAACAGCGGCGTGTACTGCAACAGCCGCATGCTGTTCGGCCTGGCCGAGCAAGGCGATGCGCCCAAAGCGCTGATGAAGCTCAATAAGCAAGGCGTGCCGCTGCGGGCCCTGGCGATCTCGGCGCTGGTGACGATGCTGTGCGTGGTGGTCAACTATGTCGCGCCGCAGAGCGCCCTGGAGTTGCTGTTCGCCCTGGTGGTTGCCTCGCTGATGATCAACTGGGCGCTGATCAGCATCACCCATATCAAGTTTCGCAAGGCCATGGGCGAGCAAGGCGTGGTGCCGTCGTTCAAGACGTTTTGGTTCCCCTTCAGCAACTACCTGTGCCTGGCGTTCATGCTGATGATTGTCAGCGTGATGCTGGCCATTCCGGGGATTCGTGAGTCGGTGTATGCGATGCCGGTGTGGGTGGGGGTGATCTATGTGGCCTACCGGTTGCGAATGAGTAAGGCGAAAGCAATCGCCGCTACGCAGTGATAGGCATATGGGAGGGGCAAGCCCCTCCCATATGTGTTTAGAGCGTGGAACGCACTCGCCATAACTCGGGGAACAACACCGTGTCGAGCATCTTGCGCAGGTAACCCACGCCCTCGGTGCCGCCGGTGCCCGGTTGGAAGCCGATGATGCGCTCCACCGTGGTCACATGGCGAAAGCGCCACTGACGGAACGAATCCTCCAGGTCGATAAACTTCTCGGCCAACTGATACAAGTCCCAGTAACGGCTCGGATCGCGATACACCTCGCGCCACGCCGCTTCCACCGAGTCATCGTGAACGGTCGCTGCCGTTGGGTCGCGTTGGGTGCGTTGCGGGTCAATCGCCAAGCCGGCCTTGGTCATCAGGTTGATCGCCTCGTCATACAGCGACGGCGTGGCAATCGCCACTTGCAGTTGCTGCAACAATTCCGGGCGATGGGCATGGGGCCGCAACAATGCCGGGCTCTTGTTGCCAAGGATAAATTCGATCTCACGGTACTGAAACGACTGGAACCCCGACGACTGTCCCAGGAACGGGCGAATGGCCTTGTATTCCGAGGGCGTCATGGTCGCCAGTACCGCCCAGGCATGCACCAGCTGGTCGAAGATCCGCGACACCCGCGCGAGCATCTTGAACGCCGGCGGCAGCTCGCCCAGGCGCACATGTTCGCGGGCGGCCTTGAGCTCGTGGAGCATCAGCTTCATCCACAGCTCGGAGGTCTGGTGCTGGATGATAAAGAGCATTTCATTGTGGTCCGGCGACAGCGGGTGCTGAGCGCTGAGGACTTTGCCCAGGTCCAGATAATCGCCGTAGCTCATGGACTCGGAAAAATTCAGCTCGGCGTTATGCCATTCTTCCGGCGGTTGGTAGTCAGCAGAGAAAGGACATTGGCTCATCGCGTGGGCTCCTTGAGCGGGCGCAGGATTGCGCGGACCGGACTAGCGTCGAGGTTGGCAAAGCGCAGCGGCAAGGCGATCAGTTCGTAGTCGCCCTCCGGTACGTCGTCAAGCACGATGCCTTCGAGAATCGCCATGCCATGCCGGGCCACGGCGTTGTGAGAATCCATGGTCTTGGACTGCTGCGGGTCCAGAGACGGCGTATCGATACCGATCAGCCGCACACCCAGGCCGGCGAGCCGTTCGATGGTTTGCGGGGCAATCGCGGTGAAGTTCGCGTCCCATTCAGTCAAAGGCGCTTGTGGATAAGTGCGCAGCAGCACGCGCTCTGGCAAGTTATCCACACGGCCATCGAGCTGATGAGGCTGCACCAGCGCACCGCTGCCCAGGCAATGCAGCACCCGGCAGGGGCCCATGTACACCTCCAGCGACACCTCACCGATCGGCGCGCCGTCCGCGCTGTAATGCAGCGGCGCATCGACATGGGCGCCGGTGTGCGGCGAGAAGGTTACGCGCCCGACGTTCACCGGGCACTCGGGGCCGAACTGCCATACGCGCTCTTCCTGAAACGGCGTATCGCCCGGCCAGGTGGGCGTGGCTGCGCTCAAGGGCGGGCTGATGTCCCACCACGTTTTTATTGGGTTCATGCTCAAGGCTCTCGGTCGTTACTGGGGTGAATGATACGAGGGCCTGCTGTGAATTTTCTTGCGAATTCTGGCGTGAGATGGGAGATCTTTCGCACTTACTGCGAGAAACAGGCTTACTCACGCTCGAATATGTCGCCTGGCAACGTTTGACTGGACACCAAGAATTAATGTGGGAGGGGGGGATGCCCCCCGATTCAGTGAGCCAGTTGATCCAGGTGCCCGCTGTGACGCCGCCATCGGGGGCAAGCCCCCTCCCACATTGACCTCGCCGTGCAAATAACACCCTATTCATCTGCGCTTCTGGACATCCCGATGTCGAGTTCAGACCACTGAGGGTGCTGGCGACGCTATAGGGTTCGACTCTCGTTTACTTGCCTCGGAGTCATCATGCCCAAGCCCATTACCGTACTGCGCGACACCCATCCCTTGCCGGTCCTGGATGCCTGCAAATGGGAGAAGCTCGAAGGCGATCCGCACACCGTCAACCTCAACGCCTACACCAGCGAAGACGGCAGCAAGATCATGGGCACCTGGATCTGCACGCCGGGCAAGTGGTACGTGGAGTACGTGAAGTGGGAATACTGCCATTTCCAGGAAGGCTACTGCGTGATCACGCCTGAGGGGATGGCGCCGATTCACTTGCGGGCCGGGGATATCTTTGTGGTGGAGCCAGGGATGAAGGGGACGTGGGAAGTGGTCGAGACTGTGCGTAAGTATTTTGTGTTCGCCTGAGTAATCGCTCCGCTTATGAGGGATTGAGCAGGTGGGTGGTGAGCGGGCCGGTCCTGCTCACCACGCAGTTTCCTTTGCGCAGGACCTATTTGGGCTTGCGATAGCTGTTAACGATCGCCGAGAAGTCCTGGCCGCCCTCCCCGCGCTGGCTCATGGATTGATACAACTGTTGAGCCACAGCGCCCAGAATCACCGGCTGCCTGGCCTGGCGGGCAGCTTCGGTGGCCAGGCCCAGATCCTTGAGCATCAGGTCGGCACCGAAACCGCCGGTGTAGCCACGGGACGCCGGGGCGGTTTCGATCACGCCAGGCCATGGGTTGTAGGTGTCGGAGCTCCAGCAGCGCCCAGTAGAGCTGTTGATGATGCCCGCCAGCACTTGGGTGTCGATCCCCAGCGCATCGCCCAGGGCCATGGCTTCGCTGACGCCCACCATGCTGATACCCAGCAGCAGGTTGTTGCAGATCTTGGCGATCTGCCCGGTGCCGACTTCACCGCAATGCACGATGTTGCGGCCCATTTGCGCCAGCACCGGGTGCAGGGTGGCGAACAGTTCCGGGGTAGCGCCGACCATAAAGGTCAATGTGCCCGCCTGGGCGCCGCCGGTACCGCCGGAGACGGGCGCGTCGGCCATCGCCACGCCGTGCTTGGCTGCCGCTGCGGCCACGTCGCGTGCGGTCTGCGGATCGATGGTGCTGCAGTCCACCGCCGGCACGCCACTGCCGATACCGGCGAGCACGCCATCGTCATTCAGCCACACGCTGCGCACGTGGGCAGCGGCCGGCAGCATGGTAATCACCAGCTCAGCGCCTTGGGCGGCATGGCGCGGCGAGTCGCTGATGGTGCCGCCCAGTTCGGCGAGTTCCTTGAGCACCGTCTGGTTGAGGTCGAACAGGTTCAGCGCGTGGCCGGCCTTGATCAGGTTGCGGGCCATGGGCGCGCCCATGTTGCCCAAACCGATAAATGCGATCTTCATGGTGGTCTCCCGGAATCAGCGCAGGTTGATGGTGGTGTTGACGCCATCGTTGACCGTGTCGTCGTCGAACCAGCGGCTCGTCACGGTTTTGGTCTGGGTATAGAACTGCACCACTTGCTTGCCGTACGGGCCGAGGTCGCCAAGCTTGGAACCCCGGGAGCCGGTGAAGCTGAAGAACGGCACCGGCACCGGAATCGGGATGTTGATGCCGACCTGGCCCACGTCGATTTCGCTCTGGAACTTACGCGCCGCGGCGCCGCTCTGGGTGAACAGGCCGGTGCCGTTGCCGAACGGGTTGGCGTTGACCAGGGCGATGGCCTCGTCGAGGGTGTCGACTTCGATCACCACCAGCACCGGGCCGAAGATTTCTTCGGTGTAAATGCGCATGTCGGTGGTCACGCCCGAGAACAGGGTCGGACCAACGAAGTTGCCTTGCTCGAAACCCGGCACCTGGATGTCGCGACCGTCCAATTCGAGCTTGGCGCCTTGCTGCACGCCACTTTCGATCAGCTCCAGGATGCGTGCCTTGGCGCGCTTGGAAATCACCGGGCCGACATCGGTGCCGGCTTCGCTGCCAGCGTTGACCTTGAGCTTCTGCGCCAGCGCCTTCAGGTCTGGCAGCCATTGTTTGGACGCCCCCACCAGCACCACCACGGAGGTGGCCATGCAGCGCTGGCCGGCCGCACCGAAACCGGCGCCGACTAAGGCATTGAGGGTGTGTTCGCGATTGGCATCCGGCAGCACCACCGCGTGGTTCTTGGCGCCCATCATCGATTGCACACGCTTGCCGTGTTTGCCGGCCAGGTCGTAGACGTGCGTGCCCACCGCCGTCGAGCCGACGAAGGACACGGCCTTGATGTCTTTGTGGGTGCACAGCGCATCCACCACGTCCTTGCCGCCATGCACCACGTTGAGCACACCCGCGGGTACGCCGGCTTCCAGCGCCAGCTCCACCAGCAGCATGGTCGATAGTGGGTCCTGTTCGGACGGTTTGAGGACGAAGGTATTACCGCAGGCGATGGCCATCGGGAACATCCACAGCGGAATCATCGCCGGGAAGTTAAACGGGGTGATACCCGCACACACGCCGATAGGTTGGCGCAGGGTGTAGGTATCGACGCCACCGGCGACGTTCTCGGCGAACTCACCCATTTGCAGGGTGCCGATGGAACAGGCGTGCTCCACCACTTCCAGGCCACGGAAGATATCGCCTTCGGCATCGGCAATGGTCTTACCCTGCTCGGCGCTGAGGACCACGGCGATGCGCTTGGAGTGTTCGCGAATCAAGGCCTGCAGTTTGAGCATGATGCGCATGCGCGCGCCGATCGGCGTCAGTTTCCAGGTTTGGAAGGCGCGATGGGCGGCATCGATGGCGGCGTTGACTTCATCGGCGGTGGCAAACGGCACTCTGGCCAGCACTTGCTGAGTGGCGGGGTTGACGATGTCCTGCCACTGGGTGGTCTTGGACTCGACCCATTCACCGTCGATCAGTAGCTTGACCGGTTGTACGGAAATTTCGGCAGATGCGTTCATGGGGTCTCCAATTCTTATTTATATGCAGAGAACCAAGGCGTTGAACCGCCCTGAAGAATGAGGCGCTCGGACTGTTTTTGGAGTATAGATGTGCAAATCTCTAATAAGAACGCACATAAAAGCCGGACCAATATGCAAAAAAACATCACGTCGCTGGGCTCCCTGAACTGGGATGACCTGAAGTTTTTCCTCGAAGTGGCCCGCACCCGCAAGGCCAGCGTCGCCGCCAAGCGCCTGGCGGTGGACTACACCACGGTGTCGCGGCGCATCAGTTCGCTGGAAGTGTCACTGGGCACGCTGCTGTTCGAGAAATCCCGCACCAACGGTTTTGTGCTCACCCCCGAAGGCCAGCGGCTGCTGGGCTACGCCGAGTCCATCGAAAGCACTTTGCATATGGCCTGCGAGCAGGTGTCCGGCTCCGGCGTGGCGTTGTCGGGGCATGTGCGCATGGGCTGCACCGAAGGCTTCGGCAGCTTCTTCGTCACGCCGCAGTTGAGCCACTTCGTCGACACCTACCCGGCGATCTCGGTGGACATCCTGCCCCTGCCCCACTTCATCAGCCTGTCCAAACGCGAAGCCGACATCGTCATCGCCCTGGAACGCCCGGAACACGGGCCTTACGTGTGCTGCAAACTGTGCGACTACACCTTGCAGTTGTATGCCACCCAGGATTATCTCGACCAACACCCACCGATCCAACGCCCGTCGGACCTGGCCACGCACCCATTTATCAGCTATGTCGACGACCTGGCCTTCAGCTCCGAGCTGCTCTACCTGGCCAACGTGGTGCCCGGCGCCAGCGCCAGCCTGCGCAGCACCAGCGTCATTGCACAATACGTGGCCGCGCAGCAGGGCCGTTCGATGGCGATTTTGCCGTGTTTCCTGGCGGCACAGGACCCGCGCCTGCTGCCGGTGCTGGGGGAGCAGATCACGATTACGCGCCAATTCTGGATGTACTGCCGGGAGGATCTGCGCAAGTTGAAGCGCATTACATTGTTGTGGGACTACATCCGGGAAGTGACGGAGCAGAACCGGGGGTTGTTGATGGGGGAAACCCGGCAGATGCGGTTTGCGGATTAAAGCAATGGGTCAGCCGGGCGAGCCCCTTCACGTACTTGATGGTCTTTCAGATTGAAGCCGCTCAGTCGGCAATCACTACAATCGACACTCGCCGATTCTCGGTGCGCCCCGCTGCGGTGTCGTTCGACGCGACTGGCTGGCTGCTGCCCAAGCCGCGTAGTTGGATGTTTTCGTCTTTCATGCCCACGCCAGTCAACACCGTGGCCACGCTTTTGGCGCGGCGCAGGGAGAGTTGCTGGTTGTAGGTTTCCTTACCGGAGGCATCGGTGTGGCCGTCGACGCGCACGCGCTCAATACCTACGCCGAGCAAGGCTTTACCGATGCGTTGAACGATTACAGTGCTGGGCGGGTTGAGGGTTTCGATGTCGCTGCCGAACAGCACTTTGCCCGACAGGCCGAACGCCCAGCCGTCGTCGGTGAGTTCGAACCCCTGTTGCTTGAGCACCGCGACTTGCGCCGGGGTCAGGCCCTTGGGGGGTTGGGTCTGACAGCCACCGAGGGCCGACAGGGCCACCAGCAAGGTAAGAAACATAACGCGTGCAGTCGAGAACAAGGGATCAACTCCTGTGTTGAACGTTGACAGCGGAGTGCTCCGACTCCGCCGTGTGCTGGCCGCCCTGGGACAGGCGTTTGGCCTGGTACATTGCCGCATCGGCGGCGTTGAGCAAGGTGCCGGGCGTGGCGCCATGTTCGGGGTAAAGGGCAATCCCGATGCTCAGAGAAGTGACCACCTGGGTACCACCCGGTACGTCAATCGGCAGGTCCATACTGGCGATGATTTTATCGGCGATGCGTTGTGCATCCTCGGCCTTGTGCAACGGCGCGAGCAGGATGGCGAATTCATCACCGCCCAGGCGTGCCACCAGGTCACCGTCCCGCAGTTGCGCGCGCACACGTGCGGCAACGGCCACCAGCACCGCATCGCCGGCGGCGTGGCCGAAGGTGTCGTTGATGTCCTTGAAACGGTCACTGTCGAGAAACAGCACCGCGACCCGCTCGTTGACCTTGGCCGCGCCGCGCAGGGCTCGGATCAGCCGCCCCTCGAAGAACGCGCGGTTGGGCAACCCGGTCAGGCTGTCGTGGCTGGCCTGGTGGGCCAGGGTTTCATTTTCACTTTGCAGGTGGCTATGCCAGGCTTCCATTTCGCCGAGCAAGGCATTGAAGTCACTGCCGAGGCTGTCGAGTTCGGCGATGCGCGCCGGTGGCACTCGCCGGTCAAAATCGCGCTCGCTGCGAGCGGCGTGGGCTACCGCGGCCAGGCTTTGCAGGGGCACGGTGATCCCACGCAGCAGACGCCGGGCCAGGTGCAACGCCACCCAGGCGCTGAGGGCGGTGCAGATCAGAATCCCGGCCAGGCCGCTGAGCAGGAAGCGCAGCAGGCTGCCGCCGTGGCCAGTCAGGTGAATGCTGCCGACCGTGCGGCCCTGGTGCAGGATCGGTTGGTTGATCGGCTGTTCGAGCAGGGTGTGCGCCAGCGCCAATTCAACCCGCGAAAGCAGGCCGGTTTCGGGTCGCGCCCAATAGGCTAATAGATTGCCATCAGCCTCGAATACTTCGGCCTCGGCCACTTCTTCGGTGGAAGCAATCAGGCTCAGTGCTTCGGTGGCTGCGGCGCTGTCGTTGAACACCACCGCCGCTTCCACCGTATAGGTGATCGAGCGCGCGATCAGTTGCAGGTTATGTTCGGCATATACGCGCAGCGCCAACACACCGAGCAGGGTCAGGGACACACTGGCCAGGGTCACCGCTACCAGCGCCAGGATCAAGTGACCACGGCCGATGACGGAGCGCAGGGTAGGTCGCACTTTCACGTCGGTCATGGCCCCGGCGACCGGCGGCGGGACAGTTGCAGCACGCTGGGGTGAATGCGCACGCCGCTGCGTGCCACCGAGTCGAGGTTGACCTCGAACGACACCTGCTCATTGCCCACACGCAGGCAGAACAGACTGCCCACGGTGCATGGGTCGCCGCCTTCGCTGATGCTGAGCACCGGGTGACCGATCAACGAGGCAAACAACTGGCTGCGCTCGTCGGCGGAAAGCTTGCCGATGTACACCGCATCGCAGGCATTGACGATATCGGGATGGTTGACCAGCAGGCGCTGCACCACTACCGGACGGCCGGTGGCCTGAGTGGTGCCCTTGATCAGGTCGTCGGTGTATTGGGTAGGCCCGACGATGCACAAACGCAATTGCGCCGGCTCGACCGGCCAGCGCGCATAACTGAGGATGCCCAGGACCACCTGAGTGACGGCCTCGGCACGCTGATCAGCCATGCGGTCGCCGCCTGAGGCTTCAGCGAACACGCGCGGTGCCAGCACACACAGCAGCGCGATCAGCAGCAGGCGTCTCCAGCTCCAACGGCACTCTGTGGGCGAGACAGCCACGTTCATGCTGCGATTCTCTCGGGTGTTTTCGTGGGGTGATGCCGCAACGATAGCACAGCGGCGAAAAACCCCGCGAGGCAGTGCCATCGCGAGGGCCGCTATTTTTTCAGAAAATTCACACAGCGAAATAAGAAATATTAGATGACCTGTCAGTCAGCTTTTCAGGCGCCGCTATCCAATTCCAGCATCAGCCCGCTCAAACGCTTGACCTTGCGTCGCACCGCTTCCTCAAATACACCGCCGCGCGGCTCGATCAAGCTGAACCAGCGTTTGGCGCGGGTGATGCCGGTGTAGATCAACTCCTTGGTCAATACCGGATTCAAGGCGTCCGGCAGGATCAGCGCGGTGTGGGTGAATTCCGAGCCCTGGGATTTGTGCACGGTCATGGCGTACACGGTTTCCACATCATTCAGACGACTGGGCAGTACAAAACGCACACCACCCTGACCATCGTTACGTGGGAACGCGACGCGCAGCACCTGCGGGCCGCCGTCGCTTTCGGGCAGTTTGAGGGCGATGCCGATGTCGCCATTCATCAAACCCAGGCCATAGTCGTTGCGGGTCATCAGCACGGGGCGACCTTCATACCATTGCTCATCGCCTTCGATCAGCCTCACCTTGCGTAACGCCGCAGTGATACGCGCGTTCAGCCCCTCCACGCCCCACGGGCCCTTGCGCACGGCGCAGAGCAATTGGAACGCGTCGAAGGCTTGCAACAGTTGCTGGGCCCAGGCCGTCCAGGCGGGGTCGTCACGCGGGGCGGCAGGTGACGGACGCGCCGATTGCAGCAGGTTCAAGTAATAACGATAGCCCTCGGCACCGCCGCCCTGCCCGTCCAGCACCAGGCGCTCCAGGGCGTGGTCGTGTTCGCCCTTGAGGCTGACACAGAACAGGTCGCGGTGACTGCGCGCAGCCAGCAGCCTGCGCGCTTCTTCCGCGTTCTGTTGATTGACCCAGCGCGCCAGTTGCCCGATGCCGCTGCCTTCGCCGAACCGGCGCGAGTAGCGCAGCATCACCACTTGCTGGGCCAGGGGATGGCTGTGGTCGAGGTCTTCGCTCAGGCCGCTGGTGCTGAGGTCTTCGCCGCTGACGGCTTGCAGCCACTGGCGCGTGTCGGGGTTGTACCAACCGGCCTCGGCGTCGCGGCACAGGTCACCGAGCACCGCGCCGGCTTCCACGGACGCCAATTGATCCTTGTCGCCCAGCAGCACCAGACGGGCATGGGGCGGCAGGGCATCCAGCAGGTTGGCCATCATTTCCAGGTCGATCATCGAGGCCTCGTCCACCACCAGCACATCCAACGGCAATGGGTTGCCCGCATGGTGCCGGAAGTGTCGGGTGCCTGGACGACTGCCCAGCAAGCGGTGAACCGTGGTGACCTGAGTAGGAATTTTTTCGCGCACGGCCTCGGGCACGCTCAGCGACAGCACTTGCTGGCTGATGGACTCGGTGAGCCGCGCAGCCGCTTTGCCGGTGGGCGCCGCCAGGCGAATACGCAACGGGGTGCCGATTTCCACGGCAGGCGCCTGCAGCAACGCAAGCAGACGCACCACAGTGGTGGTCTTGCCGGTGCCGGGCCCGCCGGTGACGATGCTGAACGCACCTCGCGTGGCCAGTGCACAGGCGAGTTTCTGCCAATCCACCACGCCGTCGGGCGCAGGTTGGTCGAACAGACCGTTCAAGCGCTCGGGCAAATCGTCGGCAACGTTTTCGCGGGTCGCCAGGCGCAGGCGCAATGCAGTGTCGATACGCCGCTCGTAAGTCCAATAACGCCGCAGGTACAGACGTTTACCTGACAACACCAAGGGCCGGCTCTGCGCCGCCTCGCTGCCGTCCAGCGCCAGGGCGACCAAGGGACTGGCGGCCAGTACATGGCACCAGTGAGCGCCGTCGAGGCCATCGAGCAACTGCGACGGGAGGAGCATCGCGCCCGTCTGCAGGTCACCTTCGGGAGGCAGGGACAGAGCGAAATCCGGCGCTTTGAGGGTTTCGAACAAATCCAGGCAGACATGGCCGTGGCCCAGTTGATGGCTGGTCAATGCAGCGGCAAGCAATAACAGAGGATCGGCCAGGGGATCGAGTTCGTGCAGGAAGCCGACGAAGGCTTTGTCCAGCGCTCGCAACCAGCCGCGCTCGACCCAGCGCTCCAGCAGTTGCACCAGGTCGACGGCACGTTCCAACGGTTCCAACGCCTCCAGCGGGAGCGGCGACAGGCTCATAACAACACTCCTTGTTCCCAGGCGGGCTCAGCCTTCGGCGGCAGCGGTTTGCCTTGGAACAGCAGATCGAGGCCCTCGATCAACGCTCGTGGCGGTCGGGTGAAATAGGCGCCTTGGCTGGCCGACTGGGTGCCGCGCAGGAACAGATACAGCGCACCACCCACGTGACGGTCGTAATCGTAGTCGGGCAAGCGCGCCTTGAGCTGGCGATGCAGGGCCAGCAGGTAAAGAACGTATTGCAGGTCGTAGCGATGCTCGAGGATCGACTGTTCCATGGCTTGCCGGGTGTAGGCCGAATCGTCGGGGCCGAGCCAGTTGGATTTATAGTCGGCCACGTAGTAGCGACCGTGGTGTTCAAACGTCAGGTCGATGAACCCCTTGAACATGCCGTTGAGCAGCACCGGTTCGGCAGCTACGCGGGCGACGCCGTTGTGAGTGTGCTGACACACCAGTTTATCCAGAGCAAGTACATCGACTTTATGGCTGGCGAACCAGAACTCCATTTCGATCTGGTACTGCTGCAGGCTGTTCAAGGTGACATGGCCGTTATCCACAGGCAGTGGTGTGTGCAACAGGTGGCCCAGCCAGGCGCTGAGGGTGACGATCCAGCCTTCCCAGTTACGCCGATTGCAGCGCGCGCCAACGGCTTTTTCGATAGCCTCAGGCGTTACGTTGAAGCCGTCTTCACCGGCCCATTCCAGCAGGCCATGCAGAAAGGTGCCGGGATTGGGCCCGCGTGGGAAACGGTGAATATCGCCCCCAGATGCCGCCATTTCGCGCGGTGCGTCAGGGTCGAGGCGTTCGTCATCGAACAGCTTTTGCGCTTGTGGGCTTTCAGGCGCTTCGAGGGTAGCGGTGCTCAAGCTGTCGCCAATGCGTAGAGCGCTGTAGGACGCAATCCACCAGTTTTCCGCCGCCTTGCGAGCGGGCAATAACGGCGCCAGCAACGTGGCCGGGTTGCGTGGCGGATGGAACAACACGTCCCGCGCCTCGGGCACCTGGGCGTAATGGATGGCTGGGCAACCGTCCTGCAAGTTCAATAGCCAACGCGCCAGGCCCGCGGACTCGCCGAGCGCTGCGCCGCCGCCGAGCAAATAGCCCAGCGCACACAGGTGCAGGACCGAACGGCTGTTATTGCCGCGTTTGAGGTCGGCAACGCCCAGCCAGCACGCATGCTTGGCGCGGGTCAGGGCGACATAGAACAAACGCAGGTCCTCGGCCAGCCGCTCGTCGTCAGCCTGGGCAATCAGTTCGGCAGTCGGGCGCAGGCTGATGTGAGAAGTGCCGTGTTCATCGTGGTAATGCAGCGGCAGGCGACTGCCGTCCACCGGCTTGGCCGAGCAGATGAACGGCAGGAACACCAGGTCGTACTCCAGGCCTTTGGACTTGTGGATGGTGACCACTTTGACCAATTGCTCATCGCTTTCCAGGCGCAGGATCTGCTCTTCACCGGCTTGCCCCGACAGTGCCAGATGCTCGGCCAGGTGGCGGATCAGCGCCTGTTCGCCGTCCAGCTCCGAGGCGGCCTGTTGCAGTAATTCGCTCAGGTGCAGCAGGTTGGTCAACACCCGCTCGCCGTCGCTGCGGGCGATCAGGGTTTGCGGCAATTTGAAGTCATGCAGCAAACGCCGCAGCATCGGCAACACGCCTTGGGTGCGCCAGATCGCACGGTAGCCCCGGAACTGCATCACGCGGCTTTCCCACGCCAGTTCGTCCTGATTCAGACGTTCCAGTTCAGGCAGTGTCAGGTTCAGGGTGACGCACGCCAGGGCGGCGCGCAGTGGGCGCTCCACATCCGGCTCGGCGCAGGCTTTGAGCCAGGCCAGCAGGTCGTGGGCTTCCTGGGCGGCGAATACGGAGTCCTTATCGGACAGGTACACACTGCGCACGCCTCGGGCGGCCAATTCGCCACGCACGGCTTGGGCTTCCTTGCCATCGCGCACCAGGATGGCGATGTCCGACGGCATTACGCCTTTGAGGCTGGCGTCCGGCTGTAGAAAGCCGGCCTTGCCTTGCTGCCCGGCGTTGAGCAACTCGACAATCTGCGTGGCGCAGGCAGCGGCCAGGTGCTGGCGGTAAACCGCATTGGAAATCGGTTGATCGGTGGGCAGGTGCCAGAGGTTCATCGCCGGCACCCGTTGGCCGTCGACCAGCAGGGTTTCTTTGCGCCCCTGGGACAATACCGGCTGGAACGGCACCGGATTGTCGCCATTCGGTGCGCGGAACAAAAACGCGCCGCGCCCGGTTTCTGCGCGCTGGAATACGTGGTTCACCGCCTCGACCATTGCATGGCTGGAGCGAAAGTTGGTGCCCAGGGTGTGATGACGGCCGAGGGTGGACTTGCGCGCGCGCAGGTAGGTGTAGATGTCGGCGCCGCGAAAAGCGTAGATCGCTTGTTTGGGGTCGCCAATCAGGAACAGGCCACTGTCGAGGTGGTTTTCTTCGATGCGGTAGATACTGTCGAAGATGCTGTACTGCACCGGATCGGTGTCCTGGAATTCATCAATCAGCGCTACCGGGAACTGCTCGCGGATCACACTGGCCAGGCGCTCGCCGCCCTCTGCTTGAAGGGCGGCGTTAAGGCGGATCAGCATGTCGTCGAAGCCCATTTCGGCGCGGCGGCGTTTTTCTTCTTCGAACCGTTTGCTCACCCAGGCGGCCGCGTGTTGTAGCACGGCGGCGTCGGGGCTCGGCAACGCGTCGAGGCTGGCCTTGAGAGTGGCCATGGCCTCAATGCCGGGATGCCGGGGCGGTTCGTCTTTCCAGGCTTCGGCCATACCCTCGGGCGTGAGGCGACTGAAACCGGTGCCGATATCCAGTTGCTCCAGGGTTTCATCGTTCGCCCAGGCGCTGATTTTTTCAAACCAGGGCTCGAAATACCGTGCCTGCATCTTACGACCGTCGACGGCTTTGGCGGCCACGGCTTGCAGGCAGAGATCGCGCAGTTCGGCGGCCCACTGT
This sequence comes from Pseudomonas quebecensis, assembly GCF_026410085.1. Classification (NCBI taxonomy): domain Bacteria; kingdom Pseudomonadati; phylum Pseudomonadota; class Gammaproteobacteria; order Pseudomonadales; family Pseudomonadaceae; genus Pseudomonas; species Pseudomonas quebecensis. Next base: position 669,514 of record NZ_CP112866.1, on the reverse strand, counting down.
TGCCAGGGCGCTTTGAGGGCGACCAGCGCCTCGCGACGCTCCTGCAGACAAGCGTTGATCAATTCGGCGGGGGCGCGTGTGTCGTCGCCGGGCCGTTCACTGCCGAACAGCGCGCGCACGCGCGGCATCAACGCAGCGGGACCGCCCCAGTGGGTGCGCACCCAGTTGAGCGCATCGTCGTGCATCGGGTAGCAGAACAGTCGCCAGTAATCGCGCAGCACCTCGCCGAGCAGGTCGCTGTGATCGGTTTCCAACGTCTGGGTAAACAGGCTGCCGCTGTCGAACGCGTGCTCGCGCAGCATGCGCTGGCACCAACTGTGGATGGTGGAGACGGCCGCTTCGTCCATCCACTGGGCCGCGATGTCCAGGCGGTTGGCGCAGGCATGCCACTGTTGCGGCGCATAGTGCGCGCGCAGGTCGGTGATTAATGCGTCGGGTGACGGGATCTCGTCGCGGAAGAACCGCGCGGCTTCGGCCAGACGAATGCGAATGCGTTCACGCAGTTCTTTGGTGGCGGCGTCGGTAAACGTCACTACCAGGATCTGCGGCGGCAGCAATTCCCGCCCAAAGCCCCACTCATCGCCGCCGTGGCCAAGCACCAGGCGCAGGTACAAGGCGGAGATGGTGAAGGTCTTGCCGGTGCCGGCGCTGGCCTCAATCAGCTGGCTGCCCTTAAGTGGGAAGGCCAGCGCCAAGGGTTTACTGCTCATGCGCCGGCCTCCTCGCCAGTGAGTGATCGCCACGGCGCATTGATCATCGGTCGATAGAGCGCTTCGCACCAACCCTCGAATTCTTCGCTGGCCGTTAGCGCTGCGTAGTCCGGGAATTGGCGCGTGAGCGCAGGGCTCTCTCTCCGTTCGCCGTCGGTGGTCAGGCCGTCGCCTTCATAGGCCTTGCTCGCCGCGGCATGGGCTTTGGCCGGATCGGTTTGGCCCAGCCACGCAAATGCGGTCTTGACGGCCACCGGCAGTGGCTTGCGCATACCGCTGTGCCAGGCCAGGAGCAGGTTGCCGAGGATGTCCTGGGCGAGCGCCGGGGCCAGCGGAGCCAGGAGTAAGGTGTCGTCGCTGGCCACCAGGCCAGTACTCAAGGGCAGTCCGCAGGCGCAGCCCACCACGTGATTGACCCAAGGGCGGATCAGACGATGCCACTTGCGCGTCTTGATCGAGCCGATGCTGTTCGGGATGGTGCTCACGCTGAGCAATCCGCCATCACTGCGCCGATGCAGGCCGCTGACCCAGCCTTCGAGCCTGATCCCTTGATGCTCAAAACTGACCGGTTCGGCAGCGGTGTGAGGAGTTGGCCATAGGGCCAGCAATTGCTGGTAGCGTTGCAGCAGATCGGGCAAGGGCTCGATCAGTTCGTTGCGCAGGCACTCGCCGAAACCAACCATGGGCAACAGACCACTGCCCTGCAGACGCTGGGCCTGGGCCTTGAGCGCCTGGTCGAGGTGATCCGGCTGGCTCAGTGCAGCATTGAGCAGGCTGTCGCTCAGGTTGTAGCGTTGCAGGGCGTCCAGGACAAAAGGTTCTTCATCGGCGAGCGGAACTTCGGCGGCCTCAAAGAATACTTTCAGGCGCTGACTGAAGAAGTGCTTGACCGGGTTGCGCAGGAAATCCTGCAACTGACCGAGGCTTAGCGGTTCTTCTTGCTGGTGTTGCGTCAGCTCGGGCTCCGGCGCGGCAGTGGATGTGGCCTCGTGCAGCAGCTGCCATTCACGGGCGTAGCTGAACAATGGATCGCCCGCGTGGAAATAGCGGGCGCTGAAGGGCTGCAAGGGGTGTTCCTGAGTCAGGGCGTCGATGAGCGGTTCGTCACTTGTTGCGTGCTTCCAACCGCTGGCGAGATGATCGCGCAGCTGGCCGATCAGCACCGAAGCCGGACGCTCACTATTGTCTCGGATGCTACGGCCGACCCAACTGATGTAGAGCTGGTCGCGGGCCGAGAGCAGGGCCTCGAGCAGCAGGTAACGGTCATCTTCGCGGCGCGATCGGTCGCCAGGGCGGTAATCGCTGCCCATCAGGTCGAAGTCCAGTGGCGGCTGCGCACGGGGGTAATCGCCATCGTTCATACCCAGCAGACAGACGAGTTTGAAGGGGATAGCGCGCATCGGCATCAGGGTGCAGAAATTGACAGCGCCGGCAAGAAAACGCTGAGACAACCGGCCCTGGTCCAGACCGGCCAGCCAGGCTTCACGGACCACGGTGAGTGGTAACTCATCCTGCAGACCGACGGACTCGCAGGTTTCGAGCCAGGTTTCCCGCAGTTGCTCAAGTTGGCTCAGGAGAAAGTCATCATGTTCGCTGCTGGCCAGGAAGAACCGCTGCATCAAGCGTTGCAGGCGTTCGCCCCATTGTTGGGGAGTAGTCGGTTCGGACAAGGCCTGGTGAGCATCACTCAGTGCATCGAGCAACGCGACCAGCGGGCCGATCAGCGCGGCATCAAGACCGCCGATCTCATCGTAGGGCTCAATACCTTCGCAGGCCGCACCGCTACCGACTGCGTATCCCAGCAACATGCGGCGCAGCCCGAATCGCCAGCTGTTCTGCTCAAGCTCAGCGGGCAGGCCCAGGCTGGCACGTTGTTGCGCGTTGAGCCCCCAGCGAATGCCGGCGCCTTCGATCCAGCGGTGCAGCGTCGGCAAGTCGCGCTCTTTGATCGCAAAGCGTTCGCGCAGGGCGGGCACGTCGAGCAGATCAAGAATTTCGCTGACAGGAAAGCGGCTGTCGGGGAGTTTGAGCAAGTGCTCCACGGCGATCAGCAGAGGGTCGCGTCCACGTTGTCCCTGGTCGGTCAAGGTGAATGGGATGAAGCGCGGATCATTGCGCTCGAGTTGGCCGAACACGGCGCGAATGTGCGGCGCGTAGCTGTCGACATCCGGGACCATGACGATGATGTCCCGAGGTCGCAGCGTGGCGTCGGCACTGAAGCGGTGCAGCAGTTGGTCGTGGAGCACTTCGACTTCGCGTTGAGCGCTGTGGGCGATGTGGAAGCGGATTGACGTGTCACGCTGCAGGTCGACAGCGGGCCATAGAGCGCGGGTTTCATTGAGCGGGCGCAGTTCGAGGATATCGTCCTGCAACTGATTGAGCAGCGTGGTGGGCTCACTGTCGCTGAACAGGTCTATGCGTCCATCGCGGAATGCGGCGCGGTAGCTGTTAGGGTCGTCGTAACTGTCCAGCAGGCTTATGTAGTCGCGCCCCTGTTTGCCCCAGGCGGCCAACAACGGATGGGCGTGCTGGTGCAGGGTTTGCGGGTCGATACTGATGGGCATGCCGGTCTTGCGCGCCTGCCTTTTGTATTCGTTACGAAGCAGGTCTTTGTCGGCGACGATGTCGGACCAATGATGGCGACAGGGGTTGTGTACGCACAGCAGGACCTGACTGAAACGAGCCAACCCGGCGAGTGCTTCAAGAGCCTGGGCCGGCAAGGAAGAGATGCCGAAAACAATGACTCGTGAAGGCAGGCCGGACGGGGCCTGCTCAAGCGAATTGATCCGCTCGATGAAGCGCTGGTGCACGCCGGCACGGCTTTCAGACATACCCTCTTCCCCAACGTCCACCAGCAATGCACGCCACAATTCTGCTTGCCAGCAGTTCGCCGGGTTCAGGGGTTTGGTTTCACCTCGCCCGTTGCGAAGTTGATGGCGGCCGGCGGCCCAATCCTCCAGCCAGTCAGCACGGTAAACCTGATATTGGTCAAACAGGTCAGCCAGGCGCTCAGCCAATTGATAGCGCTTACGCAGGTCGGTGTCGTGGGTGAGGAAGCGCTGCAACGGTTCGAAGTGTGGTTGGTTGATCAGTTCCGGCAGCAGGCGCATAAGGCGCCAAGTGAGTGGGGCTTTGTCGAGCAGGGATTTGGGCGGGATTTCATCGCGGCCCAGAACCATGCGATAGAGCTGCCACATAAAACTGCCAGGAAGTTGCACATCAATGGCGGCGGCAATGCCGCAGCCGCCCATGTCGTCATCTTCTGGATCTTCAGCCAGCGCCAGTTTGAGCCACTGGGCGATACCGTTGCTTTGTACCAACGCAATTTCGTTTTCCAGGGGCGCGAGGGGATACCGGCGCATCCAGCTCACCACCAGGCTGCGCAGCTCATCCAAGCGGTTACCGTGAACCACCATGAATCCAGCGCTGAGGGACTCCGCATCCGGCATAACAGCTTCCTTGGGAAAGCAAAATCGGGGGTATGGACTTTAGCATTGATGACGACGCTGACGCCCGTGGCGCTTTTCGAGCGCCCAAAACAAAACCCCAACTGCTCTCGCAATTGGGGTTTCGGAATTTAATCTTGACGATGACCTACTCTCACATGGGGAAACCCCACACTACCATCGGCGATGCATCGTTTCACTGCTGAGTTCGGGATGGGATCAGGTGGTTCCAATGCTCTATGGTCGTCAAGAAATTCGGGTACTGAGTCGTGACCAGATGGCCTCGCTTCAGCAAATTGGGTATGTGACAGCTGTCGGTGTTTTGTGAGCGTCGAACTTTCGGTTCATTGCGTCTTCACACACCGCAATCTGGCCTTTCGACTCAAATTGCTTGGGTGTTATATGGTCAAGCCTCACGGGCAATTAGTATTGGTTAGCTCAACGCCTCACAGCGCTTACACACCCAACCTATCAACGTCGTAGTCTTCGACGGCCCTTCAGGGAACTCAAGGTTCCAGTGAGATCTCATCTTGAGGCTAGTTTCCCGCTTAGATGCTTTCAGCGGTTATCTATTCCGAACATAGCTACCCGGCAATGCCACTGGCGTGACAACCGGAACACCAGAGGTTCGTCCACTCCGGTCCTCTCGTACTAGGAGCAGCCCCTCTCAAATCTCAAACGTCCACGGCAGATAGGGACCGAACTGTCTCACGACGTTCTAAACCCAGCTCGCGTACCACTTTAAATGGCGAACAGCCATACCCTTGGGACCGGCTTCAGCCCCAGGATGTGATGAGCCGACATCGAGGTGCCAAACACCGCCGTCGATATGAACTCTTGGGCGGTATCAGCCTGTTATCCCCGGAGTACCTTTTATCCGTTGAGCGATGGCCCTTCCATACAGAACCACCGGATCACTAAGACCTACTTTCGTACCTGCTCGACGTGTCTGTCTCGCAGTCAAGCGCGCTTTTGCCTTTATACTCTACGACCGATTTCCGACCGGTCTGAGCGCACCTTCGTACTCCTCCGTTACTCTTTAGGAGGAGACCGCCCCAGTCAAACTACCCACCATACACTGTCCTCGATCCGGATAACGGACCTGAGTTAGAACCTCAAAGTTGCCAGGGTGGTATTTCAAGGATGGCTCCACGCAGACTGGCGTCCACGCTTCAAAGCCTCCCACCTATCCTACACAAGCAAATTCAAAGTCCAGTGCAAAGCTATAGTAAAGGTTCACGGGGTCTTTCCGTCTAGCCGCGGATACACTGCATCTTCACAGCGATTTCAATTTCACTGAGTCTCGGGTGGAGACAGCGCCGCCATCGTTACGCCATTCGTGCAGGTCGGAACTTACCCGACAAGGAATTTCGCTACCTTAGGACCGTTATAGTTACGGCCGCCGTTTACCGGGGCTTCGATCAAGAGCTTCGCGTTAGCTAACCCCATCAATTAACCTTCCGGCACCGGGCAGGCGTCACACCCTATACGTCCACTTTCGTGTTTGCAGAGTGCTGTGTTTTTAATAAACAGTCGCAGCGGCCTGGTATCTTCGACCGGCATGAGCTTACGGAGCAAGTCCTTCACCCTCACCGGCGCACCTTCTCCCGAAGTTACGGTGCCATTTTGCCTAGTTCCTTCACCCGAGTTCTCTCAAGCGCCTTGGTATTCTCTACCCAACCACCTGTGTCGGTTTGGGGTACGGTTCCTGGTTACCTGAAGCTTAGAAGCTTTTCTTGGAAGCATGGCATCAACCACTTCGTCATCTAAAAGATGACTCGTCATCAGCTCTCGGCCTTAAGATCCCGGATTTACCTAAGATCTCAGCCTACCACCTTAAACTTGGACAACCAACGCCAAGCTGGCCTAGCCTTCTCCGTCCCTCCATCGCAATAACCAGAAGTACAGGAATATTAACCTGTTTTCCATCGACTACGCTTTTCAGCCTCGCCTTAGGGACCGACTAACCCTGCGTCGATTAACGTTGCGCAGGAAACCTTGGTCTTTCGGCGTGGGTGTTTTTCACACCCATTGTCGTTACTCATGTCAGCATTCGCACTTCTGATACCTCCAGCAAGCTTCTCAACTCACCTTCACAGGCTTACAGAACGCTCCTCTACCGCATCACTTACGTGATACCCGTAGCTTCGGTGTATGGTTTGAGCCCCGTTACATCTTCCGCGCAGGCCGACTCGACTAGTGAGCTATTACGCTTTCTTTAAAGGGTGGCTGCTTCTAAGCCAACCTCCTAGCTGTCTAAGCCTTCCCACATCGTTTCCCACTTAACCATAACTTTGGGACCTTAGCTGACGGTCTGGGTTGTTTCCCTTTTCACGACGGACGTTAGCACCCGCCGTGTGTCTCCCATGCTCGGCACTTGTAGGTATTCGGAGTTTGCATCGGTTTGGTAAGTCGGGATGACCCCCTAGCCGAAACAGTGCTCTACCCCCTACAGTGATACATGAGGCGCTACCTAAATAGCTTTCGAGGAGAACCAGCTATCTCCGAGCTTGATTAGCCTTTCACTCCGATCCACAGGTCATCCGCTAACTTTTCAACGGTAGTCGGTTCGGTCCTCCAGTTAGTGTTACCCAACCTTCAACCTGCCCATGGATAGATCGCCCGGTTTCGGGTCTATTCCCAGCGACTAGACGCCCTATTAAGACTCGCTTTCGCTACGCCTCCCCTATTCGGTTAAGCTCGCCACTGAAAATAAGTCGCTGACCCATTATACAAAAGGTACGCAGTCACCCAACAAAGTGGGCTCCCACTGCTTGTACGCATACGGTTTCAGGATCTATTTCACTCCCCTCTCCGGGGTTCTTTTCGCCTTTCCCTCACGGTACTAGTTCACTATCGGTCAGTCAGTAGTATTTAGCCTTGGAGGATGGTCCCCCCATATTCAGACAAAGTTTCTCGTGCTCCGTCCTACTCGATTTCATGACTAAGAGATTTTCGCGTACAGGGCTATCACCCACTATGGCCGCACTTTCCAGAGCGTTCCGCTAATCTCAAAGCCACTTAAGGGCTAGTCCCCGTTCGCTCGCCACTACTAAGGGAATCTCGGTTGATTTCTTTTCCTCAGGGTACTTAGATGTTTCAGTTCCCCTGGTTCGCCTCTTGCACCTATGTATTCAGTACAAGATAACCATCTTATGATGGCTGGGTTCCCCCATTCAGACATCTCCGGATCAAAGTCTGTTTGCCGACTCCCCGAAGCTTTTCGCAGGCTACCACGTCTTTCATCGCCTCTGACTGCCAAGGCATCCACCGTATGCGCTTCTTCACTTGACCATATAACCCCAAGCAATCTGGTTATACTGTGAAGACGACATTCGCCGAAAATTCGAATTTCTCAATTAAGAGAACTCACAAATTTTACCTTAGCCTGATCCGTTACCAGTGAAAGTAACGTTCAGTCTATCTTTCTATCACATACCCAAATTTTTAAAGAACGAACTAGTCAAAGACTAGAAATCAACATTCACCATCGCAGCGATGGAATGCTCATTTCTAAGCTTTCAAACGTCAGAAGCAGTAGTGGTGGAGCCAAACGGGATCGAACCGTTGACCTCCTGCGTGCAAGGCAGGCGCTCTCCCAGCTGAGCTATGGCCCCGTATTTCTACAGGCGTTTCCCACACAAAATTGGTGGGTCTGGGCAGATTCGAACTGCCGACCTCACCCTTATCAGGGGTGCGCTCTAACCAACTGAGCTACAGACCCAATTTCGGGCTGCTTCTTATCGTCTTCTTCAATGAATCAAGCAATTCGTGTGGGAACTTATGGAGCAGCTGATGTCGTCGATTAAGGAGGTGATCCAGCCGCAGGTTCCCCTACGGCTACCTTGTTACGACTTCACCCCAGTCATGAATCACACCGTGGTAACCGTCCCCCCGAAGGTTAGACTAGCTACTTCTGGTGCAACCCACTCCCATGGTGTGACGGGCGGTGTGTACAAGGCCCGGGAACGTATTCACCGCGACATTCTGATTCGCGATTACTAGCGATTCCGACTTCACGCAGTCGAGTTGCAGACTGCGATCCGGACTACGATCGGTTTTATGGGATTAGCTCCACCTCGCGGCTTGGCAACCCTTTGTACCGACCATTGTAGCACGTGTGTAGCCCAGGCCGTAAGGGCCATGATGACTTGACGTCATCCCCACCTTCCTCCGGTTTGTCACCGGCAGTCTCCTTAGAGTGCCCACCATAACGTGCTGGTAACTAAGGACAAGGGTTGCGCTCGTTACGGGACTTAACCCAACATCTCACGACACGAGCTGACGACAGCCATGCAGCACCTGTCTCAATGTTCCCGAAGCACCAATCTATCTCTAGAAAGTTCATTGGATGTCAAGGCCTGGTAAGGTTCTTCGCGTTGCTTCGAATTAAACCACATGCTCCACCGCTTGTGCGGGCCCCCGTCAATTCATTTGAGTTTTAACCTTGCGGCCGTACTCCCCAGGCGGTCAACTTAATGCGTTAGCTGCGCCACTAAGAGCTCAAGGCTCCCAACGGCTAGTTGACATCGTTTACGGCGTGGACTACCAGGGTATCTAATCCTGTTTGCTCCCCACGCTTTCGCACCTCAGTGTCAGTATCAGTCCAGGTGGTCGCCTTCGCCACTGGTGTTCCTTCCTATATCTACGCATTTCACCGCTACACAGGAAATTCCACCACCCTCTACCATACTCTAGTCAGTCAGTTTTGAATGCAGTTCCCAGGTTGAGCCCGGGGATTTCACATCCAACTTAACAAACCACCTACGCGCGCTTTACGCCCAGTAATTCCGATTAACGCTTGCACCCTCTGTATTACCGCGGCTGCTGGCACAGAGTTAGCCGGTGCTTATTCTGTCGGTAACGTCAAAACCATCACGTATTAGGTAATGGCCCTTCCTCCCAACTTAAAGTGCTTTACAATCCGAAGACCTTCTTCACACACGCGGCATGGCTGGATCAGGCTTTCGCCCATTGTCCAATATTCCCCACTGCTGCCTCCCGTAGGAGTCTGGACCGTGTCTCAGTTCCAGTGTGACTGATCATCCTCTCAGACCAGTTACGGATCGTCGCCTTGGTGAGCCATTACCCCACCAACTAGCTAATCCGACCTAGGCTCATCTGATAGCGCAAGGCCCGAAGATCCCCTGCTTTCTCCCGTAGGACGTATGCGGTATTAGCGTCCGTTTCCGGACGTTATCCCCCACTACCAGGCAGATTCCTAGGCATTACTCACCCGTCCGCCGCTCTCAAGAGAAGCAAGCTTCTCTCTACCGCTCGACTTGCATGTGTTAGGCCTGCCGCCAGCGTTCAATCTGAGCCATGATCAAACTCTTCAGTTCAAACATCTTTGGGTTTTTAAGAAACCCTAAACTTGGCTCAGCAATCGTTGGTTACATCTTTGATTTCTCGCGGAGTAACTTGTGATGCTGATAATCTTGTTGACTATCAGTCTGACTCCACAAGCACCCACACGAATTGCTTGATTCAGTTGTTAAAGAGCGGTTGGTTAAGATCTTTCGCCTCAACCGAGGCGCGCATTCTACAGCAGCCTCATTTGCTGTCAAGTGATTATTTTCAGAAGTTTTCGAAGATTTCTTCAACAACTTCAACCACTTGCGCTTCCGATCTCTCGTTAGCGGGAGGCGAATTCTACAGCGTTACACGCTGCTGTCAACACCTCTTTTCCTCCGCTTTCGACCGAGAAGATCGAAACATTAATAGAGCCAAACAACCTTGCTCTACCAACTCCTTCTGAGCTTCGATGAACTGAAGCGATCCGCTTTCGAATTCTGCGTAACTCTCTGTTTACCAAGGAGTTTTCCGTTTCGACTGCGCCGGAAGTGGGGCGAATTATAGACTTCTGGAATCTGCCGTCAAGCGTTAATTATGCTTTTGTCGCGAAAGATGATTTTTTCGCGATAACCCGCGGGATACGCCGCATAACCGGGGGAATTCGCAAGACCAGAAGCGCCGCACCTAGAGAGGCGTAGACGGCCCATTCTTTAAGATCCGCCCTCACGATCCACAGCATATGCAACAAGCCAAGCCCAAGAATTACGTACACAAGACGATGCAGCTTCTTCCAACGCTTACCCAGCCGGCGCTGACTATAGCGATTCGATGTCACTGCCAACGCTGACAAACCCAGGAAACCCAACGCTCCGACAATAATGTACGGGCGCTTGCGCAGCTCCACTCCCAGTTGCGACCAATCCAGCCCCAGAACAAAGACACCATAGGCCGCCAAGTGCAGCACCACATAAGCAAAGCACCACAACCCCAACTGCCGGCGCACCGCTATCCATCCCGACCATCCAGTGAGCTTCTGCATCGGGGTCATTGCCAGAGTGATCAGTAGCAGGATCAAGGTCCCCAGACCCAACCGATCAACCAACACCTTGCCCGGATCGGGGCCAAGTGCAGAACTCCATGCCTGGTATAGCCAATACAACGGCCATATCGCCACGGCTATAAAGACGGCAACACGCCAGATAAGTTGACGCATCAATAGTTCTTCCGCAGATCGAGGCCCGTATAAAGAGACGCCACCTCTTGCGAGTACCCATTGAACATTTGCGTTTCACGCACATTGGGACTGAATAGGCCGCTCGGCAGCCGACGCTCACGGGCCTGTGTCCAACGAGGATGATCGACCGTAGGATTCACATTCGCATAAAACCCATACTCATCCGCAGCGATGCTTTGCCAGGTGGTTTTCGGTTGCTCACTGACAAGACTGATGCGGACAATTGACTTCACACTCTTGAAGCCATACTTCCAAGGCACAACAAGACGCAAGGGTGCGCCATTCTGGTTAGGCAGCTCCCGCCCATACATGCCCACGGCAAGAATCGCCAAAGGGTTCATTGCCTCGTCCAGACGCAAACCTTCTACATATGGCCAATCAATCAACGCGAAGCTGGAACGTTGACCCGGCATGCTCTTAGGATCCTGCAGGGTTTCGAAACGGATGTACTTGGCCTTGGAAGTCGGCTCGACCTGCTTGAGCAGGGCTGCAATCGGAAACCCTATCCATGGAATAACCATCGACCACGCTTCGACACACCGCAGCCGGTAGATGCGCTCTTCCAATTGATAAGGCTTAATGAAATCTTCCAGGGCATAACGCCCAGGCTTTGCAACCTCACCATCAATCACAACACTCCAGGGCTCAGTCTTGAGCGAACCGGCGTTTTTCGCCGGATCCCCCTTGTCGGTACCGAACTCGTAGAAGTTGTTGTAGTGCGTTGCGTCTTTGAATGGCGTGATGGCCTCATCCTTGACCGTTATCGCTTGCCACTTTGTAGCAGGCAGCTTCTCGGCAAACCAGCCAGGCGCCCTGCCCGGCTCGACGTCGGCATAACGGGCAGCTTCATCCGCGCTCGCCCAGCGTGGCAAGCTGCTGGTGGCAATGCTGGCAAGCGCACCACCGAGCAAGCTGCGGCGAGAGAGGTAGAAGGACTCGGGGGTGACATCCGATTCGTGGCAATCGGACGCTTTAGGCGATTTAATTAACATGGCAACTCCGCAGCGTTGGAGAACTGATGCACCAATAGACTGCGGAGTATGGGCGAAATTACATTAAGGCAGCGTTTTGTCCCGACGCAGACGCAGCAGATATTGAATCGGCCCCGACGCTGCATAAGCCAGGAACGCCAGCAGCAGAATACGCGGCGGGTCGCTGAACACCACAGCGAACACCAACACCACCACAAGAATCGCCACGAAAGGCACCCGCCCCTTGAGATCCAGCTCCTTGAAGCTGTTGTACTTGATGTTACTCACCATCAGCATCCCAGCAGCGGCAACCATCAGTGCCACCAGGAACGACATTTTCGACCCCTGGATGCCGTAGTCACTGAACGCCCAGACGATGCCCGCTACCACACCCGCAGCGGCAGGGCTGGCCAATCCAATGAAATAACGCTTGTCGGCGGTGCCCACTTGAGTATTGAAGCGCGCCAGACGCAGCGCGGCACCCGCGACATAAATGAAGGCGACCATCCAGCCGACCTTGCCCATATCACCCAACGCCCAGGCAAATGCCAGCAAGGCCGGGGCAACACCAAACGCGACCATATCCGACAGCGAGTCGTATTCGGCCCCGAAAGCGCTTTGCGTATTCGTCATTCGCGCCACACGACCATCCAGGCCGTCGAGCACCATGGCCACGAAAATCGCGATGGCGGCAAAGCCGAAATATTTGCTGGCGCTTACGGCATCACCCGCCGCCAACGCGCTTTGCGCGCTCATGGAGTTGATGATGGAGTAGAACCCAGCAAACAGGTTCGCAGTCGTAAACAGGTTGGGCAGAAGATAGATGCCACGATGCCGGACCTTGCGACCTTCCGCGTCATGCCCTTCTTCGACATGTTCATCGATCGGCAGCAGGCTTTCGGCGTCAGAAGCCTGGCTTGGCTCTTCGGGACGTTCGCTCATGGACTTTACCTTGCAACAGTTTGAAAAATTCAACAAAGACGTGCGGCGAGTGTTCGCCAGCAAACGATGCAGCTTTATACCAGAACCGGCGACCCAAACGAAAAAACGCGGCCTAAGCCGCGTTTTTCGCTGATGCGTACGACTTAGTTCTTGGCTTTGTCGACGATCTTGTTGGCACCGATCCACGGCATCATCGAGCGCAGTTGCTCGCCGATGACTTCGATACCGTGAGCAGCATTGTTACGACGCTTGGCGGTCATCGAAGGGTAGCCGGTAGCGCCTTCGCTGATGAACATTTTGGCGTACTCGCCGTCCTGAATGCGTTTCAGGGCGTTACGCATGGCCTGACGGGACTCGGCGTTGATGACTTCCGGGCCAGTCACGTACTCGCCGTATTCGGCGTTGTTGGAGATCGA